>JAZKFO010000026.1:0-5402 GCA_040386395.1 Pseudomonadota bacterium
ACCGGAATCCACATCTGGTCCATCACATCCAGCGCGGTGTAGTTGGTGCGGATGGCGCGCTTGAGCACGCTGGTGTGCGCGCAGTCGAAGTGCAGGCCCTCGGCCTTCATCAGCTCACCGGCCTTCACGGCCTCGGCACGGCCAGCCTCGGTGATGTCCACGTCCACCCAGCCGGTGAAACGGTTGTCGAGATTCCACTGCGATTGGCCGTGGCGGAGCAGCACGAGTTTGATGGTCATGGTTTGAGCGGAATGACTGGGGGTAGGGAAAGGCAGCAGTGCATCGTCACCATCTGCGCGCTGGCGTCAAGCTCAGGCGGCTTGGTAGTGGTTCTTGATCTTGATGTAGTGCGTCGCCGAATACAGCAGATGCTCTCGCTCCGACGCCGTCAACGGCCGTGCCTTCACAGCTGGCGAGCCGCGATACAGATGGCCGGATTCCAGCCGCCGGCCGGGAGTGACCAGACTGCCGGCGGCCAGCAGCACCTCATCCTCGATCACCACCTCGTCCATCACGATGCTGCCCATGCCCACCAGCACGCGATTGCCGATGGTGCAGGCATGCAGGATCACGCCGTGGCCGATGGTCACGTCATCGCCGATCACCAGCCCGGCACCACCCGGCGTGTAGGGGCCATCGTGGGTGACGTGCAGGCAGCTATTGTCCTGCACGTTCGTGCGCGCGCCGATGCGGATGCGCTGCACGTCGCCGCGCACCGTCGCCAGCGGCCAGACGCTGCTGTCGGCCCCCAGCACCACGTCGCCGATCACCTGCGCGGACTCATCCACCCAGGCACCCTCGCCCAGCACGGGCAGCGTGCCGCGGTAGGGGCGGATCATCGCGGCAGACTTTCGGCAGTGGGCTCCACGTCGGGCTTCAAACCACTTTTGCGCAGGATGAAATCCTTGGTGTAGGGCATCACATCGGACTGGTACTGCAAGGTCGTGGAGAGCGTGGCGACGATCCAGGCGTGGCTGAGCTTGGGGTAGAACACCGTCTCCACCGGCCCGCCGGCGGACTTGATCTTGTTGGCGAGATTGCGGCTGTTCTTGGGAAACACAGAGACATCGTCTTCGCCGTGCATCAAGAGCATCGGCGGGTTTTTGCCGTCGACATGATTGATCGGCTGGGTCGCCTCGTAACCTGATGGCGGGCCGAACATGTCGATGATGTCGGCATCGGTGAAGGGCAGGAAGTCATATGGCCCGGCGAGGCCCACCATGCCCCTGAGCCAGGCGCGAGAGCCGCCCACCGCCTTCAGGTATTTCTCGTCGGTGGCCAGCATGGCGGCGTTGTAGGCCCCGGCACTGTGGCCCATGACGAACAGGCGGTTGGCATCGCCGCCATAGCGGGCGGCGTTGTCGCGCGCCCAGCGAACGGCCTTGGCGGAGTCCTCGATGAAGGCTGGGAACTTCACCGTCGGATACAGCCGGTAGTCAGGCACCACCGCCACGAAACCCTGCTTGGCGAGCGCTGCTCCGACAAACTCGTAGAGGTTCTTGTCGCCCTCGCTCCAGCGCCCGCCGAAGAAAAACACCACCACCGGCGCATTGGCGGCACCCTTGGGGGTGTAGACATCGGTTTTCAGCTGGGTTGCCTCGTCGAACACGATGTTGCCGGCCTTGGCGTAGCCGGTGCCGAGCGTCAGGGTGTTGAGCAGCTTCTGGCCCGTGCAGGCTGAGAGCAGGGCTGTGGTCAGGGTCAGAACACTCATTTTCAGCCACCAGTTCAGTGCCACGTGTTATCTCCGGATTCAGCGGGCGAAACCTGATTACGATCACGCTCGCATCACCGATGCCAGTGTGAAAAAAAAAGCCCCTCGTTGCCGAGGGGCTTAAGCGGAACAGTCCAAACCGTCTGGGGAGACGGTGGGGATAAATGCCTTGGGGAGGGCGTCGAGACTGTTCCGAAGGGAGCCAATAGCTTAAACCACAAAACACATTGATGAAGGCCCGTTGATGTGGATTTGCACCTCGAAAACCGATCAGCGGAATGAAAATGAACAAACGGTAAGCAAGATCAGTTTCCGCTGGCGGTTTCAGCGCCCGCTGCGCTTTTTAGGACGGCAAGCAAACGATCTGGGCCCGCGATCAACTGGTTGATTCTGCTTGGGTAAGCGAATCGCCTTCGATCAATCCAATTTTTTTGTCCGATTCATTGGATGCAGCTGAACTGTCACGGCAATCCCGTCTCTTGAAGGCCTGACACTTGCGCTTTCTTGATTGCACACCATGCTTGCTGCATGCCTTCCCTATTCGAGTGAAAAATCCCGGTCATGCTCATTTTTCCATCCTTTTCGACGCTCAAGCCCGACACCACGCTGGCGGCACTCGACGCGGTACTGGCCGATAACCGCCAGGCGCTGGACGCCCTGCTGACGCAGGCCAATCCCAGCTGGCAGACGCTGATCGAGCCGCTGGAAAGCATGAGCGACGCGATCAGCCGCCATTGGGGGCCGGTATCCCATCTGTTCGGGGTCTGGAGCACGCCGGAATGGCGCGCGGCACACAACGCCGCGCTGCCCAAGGTGACCGAATACAGCGTGGAGTTCTCGCAAAACGAGGCGCTGTTCCGGGCCTACGAGAAGATCGCCGCACATCCGGCCTTTGCGGGTTTCCGCCCCAGCCGCCAGAAAGTGGTGCAGGACGCGCTGCGCGACTTCAAGCTCAGCGGCATTGCCCTGCCGCCTGAGCAGAAAGAGCGCTACAAGACGCTCTCGCTGCGGCTCTCCGAGCTGCAAGCCAAGTTTGAAGAGAACGTCATGGATGGCGCGCAGGCGTATGGCCATCTGGTCACCGATGCCGCCGAACTGGCCGGCATGACGGCCAGCGCGCTCGAAGCCGCGCGTGACAAGGCCAGGGCGAAGAACCTTGATGGCTGGCTGCTGACGCTGGATTTTCCCAGCTACGACGCTGTCATCAGCCGCGCCAGCCACCGCCCCCTGCGCGAGCGGCTCTATACCGCCTATGCCACCCGTGCCAGCGACCAGGGCCCGCATGACCCGGCGCACGACAATGGCGCACTGATGACCGAGATTCTGGCCCTGCGCCACGAGCAGGCGCTGCTGCTGGGCTTCGGCAATTTCGCCGAGCTTTCGCTGGCCACCAAGATGGCCGAGTCGCCGGCCGCCGTCGAAAGCTTTCTGCTCGAACTCGCCGCAAGGGCCAAGCCCCGCGCGCTGGCCGAGCTGGCCGAGTTGCGGACGCTGGCTGCCGCCGATGGCTGCGGTGATCTGCAACCCTGGGACATGGCCTACTACAGCGAGAGGCTGCGCGAGGCCACGCTGGGCCTGAACGACGAGGCGCTACGGCCCTTCTTCCCTTTCCCGCAGGTGTTGCAGGGCCTGTTCGACCTGATCCACACGCTGTTCGGTACGCGCATCGAGCCGCTGCCAGGCGTTGAAACCTGGCACCCCGATGTCGCGGTCTACGCCCTCAAGGACTCCCAGGGCCAGACCACGGGTGCCTTCTACCTCGACCCCTATTCGCGCCCCGAAACCAAGCGCGGCGGGGCCTGGATGGATGAGTGCTCAGGCCGCCGCCGATTGGCCGATGGCCTGCAGCTGCCGGTGGCGTATCTGGTCTGCAACTTCACCCCGCCCGCCGCCAGCCAGCCTGCCCTGCTGACCCACGACGAGGTCACCACCCTGTTCCACGAGTTCGGCCACGGCCTGCACCATCTGCTGACGCAGGTGGACGAGGGCGCGCTCGCCGGCATCCGCGGCGTGGAGTGGGATGCCGTCGAGCTGCCCAGCCAGTTCATGGAGAACTGGTGCTACGAGCCGGCCACGCTCAAGCTGTTTGCACGTCACTGGCAGACGGGTGCGGCGATGCCGGACGAGATGATCGAGCAGCTGCGACTGGACCGGCAGTTTCAGTCCGGCCTCGCCACGCTGCGACAAGTCGAGTTCTCGCTGTTCGACCTGCGACTGCACCGTGACTTTGATCCGGCGCTTGGTGCGACCGTGCTCGACACCCTGAACGCCGTGCGGCAGCAGGTGGCAGTGATTCACCCGCCCGCATTCAATCGCATGCCCTGGAGCTTCGGCCATATTTTTGCCGGGGGATATTCGGCCGGTTATTACAGCTATAAATGGGCAGAGGTGCTTTCTTCAGACGCCTTTGCAGCATTTGAAGAAGCCGGGTTTACCGCTGAAACCGGCATTCAGTTCCGCGATTCGATATTGGCTGCCGGTGGTTCGCGGCCTGCCATGGAGAGTTTCATCGAGTTTCGCCACCGCAAGCCGGAGGTCGATGCCCTGTTGCGGCATTCCGGTTTAAGCAGCAACGAACACATTGGAAAATAAGCTCTATTTTATTTATTGACAAAACAGGTCAGAATGGCGAGGCCAATATAGGCGATCCAATCGAATTGAAAATAAAATGACTGAACTTGCCCAACTCTCACTCGATGAACTGCTTTCACTCCAGCACCGCGCTGCGGCTGAAGTTACTGCCCGCCAGTCGGCTGACAAGGAAAAGGCCAAGCAGGAAATACTCGCCATTGCCAGCAAATACGGCATTGAGGTGAAGTTTGGCGGCGTCAGCGCCCTGCCCAAGGCAGGCAAGGCACCCAAAGCGCGAGGCACCGTCGCTGCCAAATATCGTCACCCTGACAACAGCGCCCTGACCTGGACTGGTCGCGGCCGTTCACCGGTCTGGGTGGCTGAATGGAAAGCCAAGCACGGTTCGCTGGCTGGTATCACCATCTGAATCTGCATTGCCATAAATAAAAAACCGCGCCTTGGCGCGGTTTTTTATTGCTGGTAGTTCTTCAATTCCGTTTCATCGAATCAAAGAAATCGCCATTGGTCTTGGTGTGACGCAGACGATCAAACAGCAATTCCATGGCTGCCAGCTCGTCCATCGAGTGCAGCAGCTTGCGCAGAATCCAGACCTTATTCAATTCTGCCGCAGGCACCATCAGCTCTTCCTTGCGGGTGCCGGAGCGGTTGATATTGATCGCCGGGAACACCCGCTTTTCAGCAATGCGGCGCTCCAGGTGAATCTCCATATTGCCGGTGCCCTTGAACTCCTCGTAGATCACCTCGTCCATCTTGCTGCCGGTATCGACCAGCGCGGTGGCGATGATGGTGAGGCTGCCGCCTTCTTCGATATTGCGGGCGGCACCGAAGAAACGCTTGGGCTTTTGCAGGGCGTTGGCATCGACACCACCCGACAGAATCTTGCCGCTGTTGGGTGCCACCGTGTTGTAGGCACGGCCCAGGCGGGTGATGGAATCGAGCAGGATCACCACGTCGCGCTTGTGCTCGACCAGGCGACGCGCCTTCTCGATCACCATCTCGGCCACCTGCACATGACGCGATGCGGGTTCGTCGAAGGTCGAGGCCACCACTTCGCCGCGCACGGTGCGCTGCATGTCGGTGACTTCTTCCGGGCGCT
>JAZKFO010000027.1:0-12163 GCA_040386395.1 Pseudomonadota bacterium
GGCGTCATCGCGGTGCTGGTGTTCTTCGTCATCGGCATCTACAACGGCCTGGTGACCGCCCGCAACGGCTACAAGAACGCCTTCTCGCAGATTGATGTGCAGCTGCAGCGCCGCCACGACCTGATCCCCAATCTGGTGGAGACCGCCAAGGCCTACATCGCCCACGAGCGCGAAACGCTGGAAGCGGTGATTGCCGCGCGCGGTGGCGCGCTGGGGGCGCTCAAGGCCGCACAGGCCAATCCCGGCGACCCGGCTGCGATGAAGAATCTCTCCGGCGCCGAGGGCGCGCTCACCGGGGCGCTCAACAAGTTCCAGGTGACGATGGAGGCCTACCCTGACCTGAAGGCCAACGAAAACATGATGCAGCTGAGCGAAGAGCTGAGCTCGACCGAGAACCGCATTGCCTTCGCGCGGCAGGCCTACAACGACGGCGTGATGGGCTACAACAACAAGCGCGAGGTGTTCCCCAACAACTTCATCGCCGGCATGTTCAGCTTCGTGGCGGCACAGTCGCTGGAGCTGGAAGACCCGGCCGCCCGCAAGGTCGTGAAGGTGCAGTTCTAAAGCGACGCGCGCGGCCCGCGCCGCCATGAACTTTTTCGAGCATCAGGCCCAGGCCCGCGCCCAATCACGCTGGATGATCTGGGCCTTCGCGGGCTCGGTGCTGCTCACGGTGCTGGGCGTGGTGGCCATCCTGGCGGTCACGCTCGCCTTCGGTGCCGCCAAGCAGATGACGCTGACCGACGCCACGCTGCCGCATCTGCCCCTGCTGCTCGGTGTCGGCGCTGCGGTGGCCGCGGTGATCGGACTGGGCAGCCTCTACAAGATCGCCCAGCTCAAATCCGGTGGGGGTGCCGTGGCGACCAGCCTGGGCGGCGTGCTGGTGCCGCCCGATACCCGCGACCCGCGCCTGCGCCGGCTGCGCAACGTGGTGGAGGAAATCGCCATCGCCTCCGGCGTGCCGGTGCCGGAAATCTACGTGCTCGAACGCGAGGCCGGCATCAATGCCTTTGCCGCCGGCTATGCGCCCGCCGATGCGGCAGTGACGGTGACGCGCGGCACGCTGGAAAAGCTCAGCCGCGACGAGTTGCAGGGCGTGATCGCCCACGAGTTCAGCCATGTGCTCAACGGCGACATGCGCCTCAACATCCGCCTCATGGGCCTGATCTTCGGCCTGCTCGTCATCCACCTCATCGGCCGCGAGATCGTCAACAACACCCCGCGCGGCGGCAAGCGCGGGCCCACACTGGCAGTGGCGGGCTTCGGCCTGATGGCGGTGGGCGGCATCGGCATGCTGTGCGGGCGGCTGATCAAGGCGCGCCTCTCGCGCCAGCGCGAATACCTGGCCGACGCCAGCGCCGTGCAGTTCACCCGCCAGACCCGTGGCATCGCCGGTGCCTTGAAGAAGATCGCGGGCATCGGCACCGGCTCGAAGCTCGATGCGGCCAAGGGCGAGGAAATCAGCCACATGCTGTTCGGCGATGGCGTTGGCTACTCGGCGCTGTTCGCCACCCACCCACCGCTGCTGGAGCGCATCCAGCGCATTGAACCGCAGTTCAGGATGGTGGCCATCAAGGCGCAGGCCATGGAGTGGAACCAGCCGGGCTATTTCTCCGAGGCCGGCGACGAAGGCCCTGTGAAGTTCATGGCAGCGGCAACACGCGGCGTCACGCCAGCGGCCGTGGTCTCGCAGGTCGGCCATCCGGGCGCAGATGACTATCGCTATGCCGAGATGCTCAACGCCACCATCCCGCTGTCGCTGCGCGAGGCGGCGCAGGCCGATGCTGAAGCGGCAGCGCTGATCCTGGCCCTGCTGCTTGATCGGGACGAGGCGACCGCCGCCACCCAGCTCACGGCCATCCGCAGCGTGCGCGGTGCGGCCGAGGCCATGCGGGTGATGCGGCTGCACCGCGAGAGCGAGAACCTGCACGCTGCGCTGCGCCTGCCGCTGGCAGCACTCGCCTTTCCCAGCTTGCGCCAGCATCCGCCGGCCGAACTGCAAGCCCTGCAAACCCTCGTCAATGCCCTGGTGCAGGTCGATGGCCGCATCGCCGCCTTCGAGTTCGTGCTCGCCCGCCTGCTGTCGGTGCAGCTGGGCGACTGGCTCAGCCCCGCCAGCAGCAGTCGCAATGGCACGCGGCGGCTGGCCGAGTTCGGGGATGACATCGCCCTGCTGCTGAGCGTGGTCGCCGATGCCGGCACGGCACGCGGCGACGAGGCGCGCCGTGCCTTTGCAGCCGGTTGGTCACACCTCTGGCCGCAGTCGGCTCGCCAGCCTGCGCTGCCCTTGGGCTGGCCTGCGACGCTGGATGGCGCGCTGAATCGCCTCGACACCCTGATGCCGCTCGCCAAGCAGATGCTGATCGAGGCGCTGGTGAAAACGCTGGCGCTCGATGGCCGCGTCACCGTCGGCGAGGCCGAGTTGCTGCGCGTGGTCTGCGCCAGCCTGCACTGCCCTCTGCCGCCGGCGCTGTCGAGCGCGGCATGAGCAGCATCAAGGACTGGCCCGAAGACGAGCGACCGCGCGAGCGCCTGCTGGCGCGCGGTGCGGCAGGCCTGAGCGATGCGGAGCTGCTGGCGATCTTTCTGCGAACCGGCATTGCGGGGCGCAGCGCAGTCGATCTCGCGCGGGATTTGCTGGCCGAGTTTGGCGGCCTGCGGGCGCTGCTCAAGGCCGGTGAAAAGGACTTCTGCCGCGCCAAGGGCCTAGGCCAGGCCAAATATGCGCAGCTGCAAGCGGTGCTCGAACTCGCGCGTCGGCATCTGGCGGAAGAACTGCCGGAAAAAGATCTGCTCAACGAGCCCTCGGCCATGCGTCGCTATCTCGTCGCCCGTCTGCGCGAAGAGCCGCAGGAGGTCTTCATCGGCCTCTATCTCGACAATCAGCTGAAACTCATCGCCACCGAGGAAATCGCGCGCGGCAGCGTCAATGCGGCGGCGGTCTACCCGCGCGAGGTGGTGAAAGCCGCGCTGCGGCTGGGCGCGACCGCCGTGGTGTTTGCCCACAATCATCCCTCAGGCAACAGTGAGCCGAGCATGCAGGACCGCCTCATCACCGAACGCCTCAAGGCCGCCCTGGCGACCATTGATGTGCGGGTGGTGGATCACTTTGTGGTGGGCGAGGGCGAGCCGGTTTCGCTGGCCTTGCGCGGCTGGGTTTAGGCCGCGTGCCGGGACTGGTTGCGCAATCCTTGACCGCCCGCTATCCTTCGCGCCCTTTTTGTGTGTCCGGCGTTTTGCCGTCACCGCGAACGTAACGGCCTAGAGTCCAACAGCCATGTCCAAAGTCTGCCAAGTCACCGGCAAAAAGCCGATGGTGGGGAATACCGTCTCCCACTCCAACGTCAAGAAGCGCACCCGCTTCCTGCCGAACCTGCACACGCACCGCTTCTGGATCGAGGCCGAAAAGCGCTTCATCAAGCTGCGCGTGTCCAACCACGGCCTGCGCATCATCGACAAGAAGGGCATTGAGCCCGTGCTTGCCGAAATCGCCGCTCGCGGCGGCAAGTTCTAAGGAGCACAGCAATGGCTGGCAAGAAAAAAGACAACGAAAAAATCAAGCTCGTCTCGACCGAGGGCACGGGTTACTTCTACACGACCAAGAAGAACCGCAAGAACACGCCCGAGAAGTTCGAGTTCAAGAAATACGATCCGGTCGTGCGCAAGCATGTCCTGTTCAAGGAAGCCAAGATCAAATAAGGCTTCCGCGATGAAAAGGCCCGCTTTCGATGCGGGCTTTTTTGTGGGCATCGCGCGGCTGTGGGAAACTCTGTAAACCGTAGCGAGCGATGGCAGCTTGTGGCTCGCCGGAGCGCAGCAACCGCAGCGGCCTGGTGGCCGTGAAGATTGCGAGCACCGCCGAGACGCAAAATGTCGAGCGCAGTAGGTTTACGGAGTTTCCCATGTCAGACACTGCGCAAGAGCGCCTGCACCACAGCCACCTCGAACGCGCGCGCGAGCAGATTATTGATCTCCTGACGCGGCAGCAGGTCGAGCGCGAGCTGGTGAGCCGCTCCGAGGTCTCCAAACAGGACGTCGTCGCCCAGCTTGTCGCGCGCCAGCAGCAGGCCGCGCTCGAAACCAAGCTGGCCCAGCTGCACCCGGCCGACATCGCCTTCATTCTCGAAGCCCTGCCGCCGGACGTGCGCCAGACGGCCTGGGCGCTGGTGAAACCGGACCGTCGCGGCGCCGTGCTGCTGGAAACCAACGAGGCCGTGCTGCGGGCGCTGCTGGGCGACATGCGGCCCGAAGAGATTGCGGCGGTGGTGCGTCACCTCGACAGCGACGACATCGCGGAGCTGCTCACCGAACTGCCCGAAGAGCTGAGCCAGGCCGTGCTGCTCAAGCTCGACCGCGACGACCAGGCCGAGGTGCGCTCGGTGCTGTCCTTCCCCGAAGGCAGCGTCGGCTCGATGATGGACTTGGACTTTCTCTCCATCCGCGAAGACGCCTCGATGGAGGCGGTGCTGCGCCTGCTGCGCCGCCAGAAGAAGCTGCCGGCCGAGATCAACCAGCTCATCGTCATCGACCGCGCCGGCCACCTGCGCGGCGTGCTCTCGCTCGACCAGCTGCTGCTGTCAGACCCGGAAAAGGAAGTGCGCGAGGTGATGACCGCCGAGCCGACCTTCTTCTATACCGGCGATGATATCGACGATGCCGTGAGCGCCTTCGAGAAATACGACCTCATCAGCGCGCCGGTGGTGAATCTGCACAAGCAGGTGGTAGGGCGCATCCCGGTGGATGCGGTGGTCGATGCCATCAAGGCCCGTGCGCAAAGCGAGAGCCTGCGCCAAGTGGGTCTGCGCGAAGAAGAAGACCTGTTTGCCCCCGTGATGGCGAGTGCGAAAAACCGCTGGCCCTGGCTGGCACTCAACCTGCTCACCGCCTTCATCGCCTCGCGGGTAATCGGTGCGTTTGAAGACATCATTATCCAGCTCGTCGCCCTCGCGGCCCTCATGCCCATCGTGGCGAGTATCGGCGGCAACACCGGCAACCAGACCGTCGCGCTCGTCATTCGCGGCATCGCGCTCGATCAGCTGGGGCCGACGCAGCTGCGCAAGATGTTCAGCAAGGAGTTCGCCATCGCCAGCATCAACGGTGCGATTTGGGGCACGGTGCTCGGTGTGGTGACCTTGGCGCTGTATCAAAACGGGCCGCTGGCGCTGGTGATTGCCGTGGCCGTACTGCTCAACCTCTGGGTGGCGGCCGCCGCCGGCGTGCTGATTCCGCTCACCCTGCAACGCTTCGGCCGCGACCCGGTGATGGGGTCGAGCGTGCTGCTGACGGCGTTCACCGACAGCATGGGCTTCTTCATTTTTCTCGCACTGGCTGCGGTGTTTCTGGTGTGATCGCCGCCGCGATTCATTGAAGCGCCATCGTGCGCGCCCTATCCTTCGCGCCCAATGACCGACGCCACCACCATCGCCACCTTCGCCCAGCAGATGATTGCTGCGGGTGAGATGTTTCATGCCCGTGGCTGGGTGCCTGCCACCGGCGGCAATTTCTCGGTGCGGCTGGATGCCGAGCAGGTGCTGATCACCGCCAGTGGCAACCACAAGGGCGAGCTGCGCGAGGAACATTTTCTGGTCGCGACACTTGATGGCAAGCCGCTCGACCAGTTCATTTCTGGCGGCCGCAAGGCGAGCTACGAAACCCTGCTGCACATGCAGATTTATCGGCGCGTGCCGGAGGCCAAGGCGGTGCTGCATGTCCACACCACCGCCAACACGCTGCTGTCGCGTCGGTTCGAGCAGATTGCGCTCACCAACTACGAGTTGCTGAAAGTGCTGCCGGGCACGCCTGACCCGCAAGCCGAAGTCATCATCCCCGTCTTTGGCAACGACCAAAACATTGCGCGCTTGAGTGCGACCGTGGATGCCCACATGGTGAAGCTTCCTGCGACGCCGGCCTATCTCATCGCCGGTCATGGCCTCTACGCGTGGGGCCGGGATGTGGCCGAGGCACGGCATCGTGTCGAGGCCATCGAGTTCATGCTGGAGTGCCATCTGAGAGAGCTTTCGCTATGACGACCCTGACCATCACCCCCGACAACGCACCCGATCAGATATTGCTGCACACCAGCGATTTCGACGTGATCCAGCGCGAGCTGGCCGCCATCGGCGTGCCTATGGAGCGCTGGACAGCCAATGAAAAGCTGGCCCCGGACGCCGACCAGGCCACGGTGCTCGCGGCCTACGCCAGTTCGGTCGCCGCACTCAATGCGAAGTACGGTTTTCAGAGCGTCGACGTGATGGGCCTGCACCCGGCGCACGAGATGGCCGCCACCGCACGCGGCAAGTTTCTGGCCGAGCACACCCACGACGACTTCGAGATCCGATTCTTCGTTGATGGCGCCGGCGTGTTCTACATCCGCAAGAACGGCAAGGTCTACCAGACGCTCTGCACCGCAGGCGATCTGCTGGAGCTGCCCGCCAACACCACGCACTGGTTCGACATGGGGCCGAAGCCGTTCTTCAAGGCGATTCGCTTCTTCACCAAACCGGATGGCTGGGTGGGGCATTTCACGGGCGACGAGATTGGCAAGTCCTTCCCCGAATACGCCGGGGCTGGCGCTTGAGCATCAAGGCCATCGTCACGGACATCGAGGGCACCACCTCCTCGATCGACTTCGTGCATCAAACACTGTTCCCCTACGCGAAGCTGCATCTGCGTGGCTTCCTGCGGGCCTGCGCGCAACGGCCTGAGGTGGCGGTGCATGTGCATGCGGTCGCCACTGAGGAAGGCCGTCAGCTGACGCTGGAAGATGCCGCCGATGTGCTCGAACGCTGGATGGCCGAGGACCGCAAGGCGACGCCGCTGAAGGCGCTGCAAGGCATGGTCTGGGCGCAGGGCTATGCCGCGGGCGAACTGATCGGGCATGTGTATGCCGACACGCCGGTGGCGCTGCGCCGCTGGCATGACGCGGGCTTGCAGCTCTACGTGTATTCGTCGGGTTCGGTGGAGGCGCAGCAGCTGATCTTCGGGCACACCGAATACGGTGATCTCACGCCGCTGTTCAGCGGCTACTACGACACCCGCATCGGTGCGAAGCGCGAGGCGGCTGCCTATCGCGCCATCCTGGCCGACATCGGCCTGCGCGGTGAGGAGGTGCTGTTTCTCTCCGATATCGGAGAGGAGCTGGATGCGGCGCGCCAGGCTGGATTGGCGACGATGCAGCTGCTGCGCGATGCCAAGGCCAAGCCCTTTGCACATCACCCGGCAGTGAGCGATTTCTCCGAGATCAAGCTCACCTAGTCTTCGTCATCTTCTGGCGACGAAGCCTGTTGCGACGCGCGCCAGCACCAGTGCCAGGGCTCGTATAAAAACCCTTCGGCATTGCCGCGCGGATAGCTCATCACAAAACCAAATGCACCCGCGTGCTGTATGAGCCATGCAAAAGCGGCGGTGTGCTCGAAGGCTTCTTCCAGCGGCCCGCAGTTGGCGCTGCCGATATCCACCGCATGACCCGCGTGGTGCTCGCTGTAGCCGGGTGGGGCATTGATGCACAGCACCTCATCGAGGCTGGCACCGCGCTGCAATTTGCCGCGAATCAAGGCGGCCTGAAAGGCATAGCTGCGAAAGGCAGAAACCAGAAGCAGCTCGATACCGTCCTTCGCCGCGGCCGCGCGCATCTTCAGCCAGGCGCGTGCTGCGGGGCGGTGCAGCAACTTGTCGCGGCCATCGGTGCCGAGACCAACCGGCGTCAGATGTCTTGCTTCGACGTGAAAGGGCAGGCCCCGCACCTTCAGCCATTCGGGTGTGATGCCGAGCTCGCTGCACAGCGAGCGCACTTCCGCACGGCTCATGGTGTCAGCAACTCGCGCCAGTCGCGGGTTGCATCACCAGCGGCGATGAAGGCGGGCGTGCGCAAGGTGCTGCCGGAGGGATAGCGTATCGGTTGAAAATCGTCGAGCGACAAGGCCACGCCGCCCGCCTGCTCAAGTACGCATTGGGCGGCGGCGGTATCCCAGTAATAGATGCTGGCGAACTTGGGATAGGCATCGGCCACGCCCTCGGCAATGCGGCAGTACTTGAGCGAGCTGCCCACCTGCATGGCCTCGTACTCGCCGAGCTTGGTGAGGCGGGTGGCAGCTTGAGGGTCAGGGTGGGCGCGGCTGAGCATGAGCACCGGCTGGGCCGGCCAGCGCCGCACGGCCAGCACGCTGCGTGTTTCCGCCTGCTCGCGCCAGGCACCGCGACCTTCGGCAGCGGCATAGAGCAGGTCGAGCGCAGGAGCGAGCACCACGCCCAGCACGGGGCGGCCGTTTTCGATCAGGGCGATGTTGACGGTGAACTCGCCGTTCTTCGCAATGAACTCGCGGGTGCCGTCGAGTGGATCCACCAGCCAGTAGCGTGTCCAGTGCGCGCGTGCCGAGCTGTGCGGGATCACGCCCTCTTCGGAGAGTACGGGGATGTCGGGCGTGAGGGCGGTGAGGCCATCGAGAATGAGATGGTGGGCCGCCAGATCAGCCGCTGTGACCGGTGAGGCATCCGTTTTTTGATCGACGGCAAAATCCTCGAAGTAATAGATATCGAGAATGGCATCGCCCGCCGTGCGGGCTAGCGCGACGACGGCATCCAGCAGGGCAGGGGTATTCATAGTCTTATCATAGGCAAATGCCAGTCCATGCCTCCATATCCAGCCCAGCCCTGCAGTGGTCGTCCATCGAGTGGGTGCTACTCGACATGGACGGCACGCTGCTGGATCTCACCTACGACAACTGGTTCTGGCGCACGCATGTGCCAGAACGTTACGCCGCCGCGCGCAGCCTGAGCCTGATTGAGGCCGAGACAGAGCTGGCACCGCGCTTCAGCGAGGTGGCACACACGCTGCCCTGGTACTGCACGGATTACTGGAGCAGCATCACCGGCCTCGACATCGCGGGTCTCAAGCGCGACTCGCGCGAGCGCATCGGCGTGCTGGATGGCACTGAAGAGTTTCTGAGCGCGGTGCGCGACTCAGGCCGCAAGCTCTGGCTCGCCACCAACGCCCACCGCGACAGCTGGCAGGTGAAGCTGGAACACACCGGCCTCACCCACTATTTCGACCAGATCATCTGTTCGCACGACTTCGGCGCGCCGAAGGAGTCGCAGCTGTTCTGGACCGGCTTCAATGCCAAACACCCCTTCGTGAAGGAGCGTGCCTTCTTTGCCGATGACAGCCTGCCAGTACTGCGCGGTGCGCAGGGCTATGGCATCGGCCAGATCCGCGCGATTGCGATGCCGGAAAAAGGCCAGCCCCGGCGCGAGATCAGCGAGTTCGTGGCGGTGGACCGCCTCGCTGATCTGCTGCCGATCGGCTAGCCGGACTCGCGAGCTATTTAGTAGCGGCGCGGCGGGGGGCGGCGCTGACGGTTCTGGTGGCGGCCCTTGCCGTCGTCCTCGCGGCGCGGCAGGCGCTCTGGCACCAGGTAGTCGGCGGGCTTGAGTGATTCGACCGTCTGTTCGATGGCTGGAATCTTCATGCCGATGTAGTGCTCGATTTCCGGCAGCGAGTAGGCGTGGCTCTCGCAGACGAAGCTGATCGCATCGCCCGTGGTGCCTGCACGCGCGGTGCGGCCGATGCGATGCACGTAGTCGGCCGCTTCGTTTGGCAGGTCAAAGTTGATGACATGCGAGACGCCGGTGATGTGCAGGCCGCGTGCGGCGACATCGGTGGCGACCAGGATGGGCAGCTTGCCGTCCTTGAAGTCCTGCAAGAGCTTGAGACGGCGCGTCTGCGCCACGTCCCCGCTCAGGGTGGCAGCGGTGAAGCCGTTCTTCACCAGCGCGCGCTCCACCATCTCGCAGCCGCGCTTGGTGTTGACGAACACCATCGTCCGCGTCGCTTCGAGCGTACGCACGAGGCCGACCAGCAGCGGCAGCTTGTCGTGGTTGCTGACATGCACCATCTGCTGCTTGACGCGCTCGGCCGTCACCTGCTCCGGTTCGATCTCGACCTTTTCCACATTCGGCTTCATGTGCTCGAAGGCGAGTTCGAGCACGCGATGGCTGAGCGTGGCAGAGAAGAGATAGCTCTTGCGATCCGCCGGCTTCGGCATCTTGTGGAAGAGATAGCGGATGTCGTCGATGAAGCCCAGATCAAACATGCGGTCTGCTTCGTCCAGCACCATGCACTCGACGTAGGCGAGTGTGTAGGCCTTCTGCTTGTAGAAGTCGATCAGACGACCGGGCGTGCCGATGAGGATGTCGACGCCGGCCTCGATCTCCGCGCGCTGCTGCTCATAGCCTGCGCCGCCGTAGCAGACGGTCATCTTCAGGCCGCTGTCGACGCCGAGCTGCTTGGCGTCGTTGTAGATCTGCACCGCCAGCTCGCGCGTGGGGGCCAGAATGAAGGCACCGGGTGCCGGCACGCCCTCAGGCCCCTTGGGCGGATGCGTGAGCAGGTGCTGCATGGTGGCGAGCAGGAAAGCGGCGGTCTTGCCGGTGCCGGTTTGTGCTTGTCCAGCGAGGTCTTTGCCTGCCAAGGCCATCGGCAGGCAGGCCGCCTGGATGGGCGTGCAGTGCTCGTAGCCGAGCTTGGCGAGGCCGGAGAGCAGGCGCGGATGGAGGTCAAGCGAAGCGAAGGTAAGGTCGCTTAAGTGGTCAGGTTTCATCTAACGTCGAGTTGAGATTGCGGGGCCGATCCAAATGACCGGCTTGCAAATGGCAGCGGGATCAATTCAAATACAACGCAACTATACGGCTCCGCCAGACTTCCTGCCTCATCAGGTCTGCGTGTTCAAGAGCCAGACATCAAAGCAAGCTATCTCTCCTGCTGTAACGTTCAATCGCTTTGCGCGGCTACGACGGTTGTCCAAGTCGCTGCTGACCACATGTTGGTCTCGCGCACATCCCCCCCAATCGCGCACATCCCCCACCCGCATACCGGAGCCTGACGCCATGAGCGAGCACATCACTGCTGTTACCGACGATTCCTTCGAGGCCGAAGTCCTCAAGTCCAACATCCCCGTGCTGGTGGATTTCTGGGCGGAGTGGTGCGGCCCCTGCAAGATGATCGCTCCCGTGCTGGAGCAGGTCGCTGCCGAAAACAGCGGCAAGATCAAAGTGGTGAAAGTGAACGTGGACGAGAATCCCGGCACGCCCGCCAAGTTCGCCATTCGTGGCATCCCGACGCTGATTCTGTTCAAGAACGGCGCGCCTGCGGCAACCCAAGTGGGTGCCGTCTCCAAGACGCAGCTCGCGTCATTTGTGACCCCCCACCTTGCCTAATCCTCCGCCTTCGTCGATGAAAAACCGCCGCCGCTTCCACAAGAACCGTGGCCCCGGACAGGGGCAGCAGGGTCAGGGCCAGCAGAACCACCAGAATCATCAAGGGCCGCGTCACAACAACAACGCCCAGCATGGCCTGCCGATGGACGTGGAGGACTACCTCGCCGAGGAAGAAGCCGCCGCCCGTCGAGCGCTGCAAGCGCAGGAAGCCGCTGCCGCCGCCGCCCTGGCGCCGCCGGTTTTCCTCGACGAGAACGGTCAGCCGCTGCCGCCGGGGGCCATCCCCCCAGGTTACGACGCGCCGCTGCCGGCACCGCCGCAGATGAGCGACGAGCCGGGCGAATATGCGGAGGAAGCGCCGAAGCCACGCGGTCGTGCTCGCGGTCGTCCCCCCGCCCATGCCAACGGCGCGGTCAATGGCCAGGCCGGGCTGCCGCTGCAAGCCAGCGCACCAGCGGCACCGCTGCCGCCGCCAGTGCCGGTGGCACCGCCGAAGATCATCCACATCGCCGATCTCAAGAAGCAATCGGCTTCGGCGCTGCTGGAGCTGGCCGAATCACTGGGCCTCGAGAACATCGCCCGCACCAAGAAGCAGGATCTGATTTTCGCCCTGCTGAAAGCGGCGGCGAAGCGTGGCGACCACATCATGGCCGATGGCGTGATGGAAGTGACCGAGGCCGGTGGTTATGGCTTTCTGCGCACGCCCGACAGCAGCTACCTCGCCGGCCCGGACGATGTCTATGTCAGCCCCAGCCAGGTCAAACGCTTCAACCTGCGCACCGGCGACACCGTGCATGGCCGCGTGCGCTCGCCAATGGAAGGCGAGCGTTACTTCGCCCTGCTGCAAGTCAGCCAGATCAACTACGAGCCGCCAGAAGCCAGCCGCAAGAAGGTTTCCTTCGAGAACCTCACGCCGCTGTTCGCCGACAAGCAGTTCAAGATGGAGCGCGGC
>JAZKFO010000028.1:0-16400 GCA_040386395.1 Pseudomonadota bacterium
CCTGCGCGCCCCAGTAGCTCATGTTGCCCCAGGGCAGCACGTAGCCGCAGAAGGCTTCGGCCATCAGCACCAGGAAGATCAGCGAGCCGAAGATCCAGATCAGCTCACGCGGTTTCTGGTAGCTGCCGTAGAGCAGGCCGCGGTACATGTGCAGGAACACGACGACAAAGAAAGCCGAGGCGCCCGTGGAGTGCATGTAGCGGATCAGCCAGCCCCACTCGACGTCGCGCATGATGTATTCGACCGAGTCGAATGCCGTCTCCGCACCCGGCTTGTAGTGCATGGTCAGCACGATGCCGGTGACCAGCTGGTTGACCAGGATCAGCAGGGCCAGCGAGCCGAAGTAGTACCAGAAGTTGAAGTTCTTCGGTGCGTAGTAGTTGCTCAGGTGATCGCGGTAGAGCTTAGTGAGCGGAAAACGATCATCGATCCAGCCGAGAAAGCCGGTCGTTTTGTACGGGTTGGCGACAATGCCCATGAGTCTGGACTCCGAAGTAGAAGAAGTTAGGCGGCCGCTTGGTCTTCGCCGACGACAATGGTGTTGTCGTTGGCGTACTTGTGCGGCGGCACGACGAGATTCACGGGGGCCGGCGAGCCCTTGAAGACGCGGCCGGCCAGATCGAAGCGCGAGCCGTGGCAGGGGCAGAAGAAACCACCCTCCCAGTCGGCGGCGATGTCGGCAGCCGGATGATCCGGGCGGAAGCTGGGGATGCAGCCCAGGTGGGTGCAGGAGCCGATCATCACCAGCACTTCCGGCTTGATCGAGCGGGTCGCGTTCTTGGCGTAGTCCGGCTGCAGCAGCATGCCGCCGTGGCTGGCGGACGAGGCGCTGTCGGCGTCGATCAGCTCGGCCTTCACCTTGTCGAGGCTCGCCAGCATCTCCGGCGTGCGGCGCACGACCCAGATGGCGCGGCCGCGCCAGAGCGTCGAGAACTTCTGCCCCGGCTCGATGGTGGTGATGTCGATGGCCACCGGCGCGCCGGCAGCCTTGGCCTTGGCGCTGGGGCGCAGGCTGGCGAGGATGGGCCAGACCACGGCAGCGCCGCCGACCACGCCCATGCCCGATGCCGCCAGGGTGAGGAAACGGCGACGGCTGGTATCCACATTGGCATTGGTGCCGGTGTTGGCACCGCTGATGGCACTTTCAGTGCTCATGTCTGGTAAGTCCTTGCTGTAATCCTGAGAGCTGGGCTTGTTGGCACGGACTTGAAAACAGCCGCGCACCGACGTCGAAATTGATCGCGTCAAGTATAGCGGCGGCTCATGCCTGTCGTCACGGGTTGTTCACGACTTCGCGGGGTGTCAGAACTGGTACTTGACGTAGAGCTGGGCGAAATCGCGGTCCTTGTAGGTGTTGGCCCCATCGGCACCGCCCGTGAACCAGGTGTAGCCCGGCACGATGGAGAGTGCCGATTTGTAGCGCACCTCGATGTTGACGCTGGCGTTTTTGCGGCCTTCGACAAAATTGGTGTCGAGCGGCTGGGGCGCGGTGCCATTCATGTCGTGCTGCCAGATGATCATGGGCTGCAGGCTGATGCCGGGCAGCACGCTCTCGTAGCGGATCAGCGAGATGATGCGATAGCCCCAGCTGAAATTGTCGGGATACAGGTCGAGATCTGCCTGGGTCGGGTTGAACCGCAGGCCATCGGGGCCGAACGAGCAGGTGGGATTGGTGGAGCAGGCCTGGCGCGAGCGGTCGGCACCACTGCCATCGGCACCGGCACTGGCATGGGTGAGCGTGCCGGGCGCTTCGAACTGCAAGACATCCAGCGACGGCAGGCCGGGCACCCAGGTGGCACCCACCTCGAACAGGTTGATGATCTGGTCGGCGCCGATGAAGTTGTCGGTGGCACCCAGCACCTGGGTGGCACCGAGATTGAACTGGTAGACCTCCATGCGCTCGTAACCCCGGATGTAGCCAGGGTTGTCGTTGTTGTAGGGCCTGGTGGGGTCGGAGCCGGCGTTCTCGCCCACAGCGCCGCCGCGATAGGCGGTGACGAAGCTGGGGAAGGCACGCGCCGAGCCCACGCCGTGGCCGACGACGAGGTCGAAGGTATCGCGATAGCTGCCCAGCGTGCCGGCGGCATCCAACACATAGTCGCTGGAGGGATAGACCATGGTGTTGCCGTTCTCGTCGGTGCCCACGCCGCCCACCGGACCATTGGCCGCCGCAGTGGTCAGGGCGTTGGAAAGTGCGGGCGGCAGCAGTGCAAGGATGGGCTGCGTCAGACTGCCACTGGCCGTGCCGGTGCCCGCGCAGGCCCCAGTGCGGTTGTCCGCGCTGCTGGTGCTGATGTCGGGGTTGTGGCAGCGGGTTAGAGTGGGGCCATAGGCGGCGAACACCAGGTCTTCGACATCCACCTGCAAGGGCAGGTTGGGCCGGTAGGCGATCTCGCCTTGCAGCGAGAAATCACCCACGGTGGTGTTGAAGGAGAAGCCGACCATCTGGATGTTTTCGGGGTACTCGAACTGGATGCGGGCGGTGTCGAACAGGATCGGGTCGCTGGTGGCCCCGGCCGGATTGTTTGGGTCTGTGGCCTGGTTGAGGATGGGCAGGTCCGGGCAATCCATCACGAACTGGGTGGAGCTGCGCGAGTCGCGGCCGCAGGAGTTTTCGGCTGCGAACACGCTGATGTAAGGCAGCTTCGAGTGGTAGTTGATGAAGTAGAGGCCCAGCTCCGTGCCGCTGTTGAGCCACTCGGCGTAGTACTTGAGCGAGCCGCCGTACTGGTTGGTGAAGCCGAAGTTCTTCGGCGTGCGGTCGCGCAGCCTCGGCACGCGCAGGCTGGTGTTGGTGAGGCCGGAGAGCGCGTTGTCGAGCAGAAAGCCGACGCCATCAGGGTCTTCCGCAGCGCCGCCGAAACTGGAGATGGCAAAGCTGCCGGCGTTGTCGGTGCCGAGATCGGCAAACGAGAAATACGAACCCTTGGCGGGGATCTCCACCGGCGACCATTCAAATTGGTAGAAGGTCTCGAAGGTCAGCCCCTCCAGCGGCTGGCCGCTGAGATAGAGCGAAGTCTGCGGGGTGAACACTTCTTCCACCGCAAAGCCGGTGCGCTGGAAATTGTTGGCATTGACCGGCTGGGCCTGGTTGATGGAGTTGATGACCAAGAGCGTCGACTCGCCCCAGTTGATGGTCTGGCGGCCGAACTTGACGGTGAGATCCTGCTCCTCGCCGAGTTTCACCTTGCCGTAGAACACCGCATCGAGCAGCTGGAAGCCCTGCCCGATCTGGCGCAGCGTTTCCGAGTCGCGCTTGGTGCGCTCAGCCTGGCCGGAGCCATACACCAGGCCGCAGGGCGTGCCGGGCAGCACGCGGTCACCGCAGGGCACCGAGTCGGTGCGCGCCAGACCATTGTTGTTGAGCGCCGTCGCGGCAAAGCCGGAGCGCGAGGCATTGGCGAGGGTGAGCTGGTTGGGGTGGCGCTCTTTCAGACCGTTGTTGACGAAGTCATGGAACACCAGTGCGCGGGCGAAGAAGCCGTAGTCACCCTGGGTGAGCGAGATGTCCTGGGTGATCTTCAGCGGCGCCTGGGTGAGGTCGTGCTTGTCGTAGTTGAGATTGCCGTCGTCGAAGTTGAGCGAGTACTGGCCCGGCACCTGGCCCAGCCGGGCGGCGGGATAAGACTGCGTGCGGAACAGGCCCTGGCAGGATTGATACAGCGGCGAGCCGACCACCTGGGTGCCGGTGGGCGCGGGGTTGTTGCCAATGCCGATGCGGCCGCAGACATTGGGATCGATGTTGCTCTTGCCCACCAGGTCGGCGCTGCGATCCTGCATGCGCACCTGCGCGCCGAAGGTAGTGGTGGTGTTGAGCACACCTTCAATGCCGTCATCGCCGAAGGGCAGCTTGAAGTCGATGGCATGAACAGGCTGACTCAAGGCCGTGCAAAGCGTGCAGACGGATAGCAGCCGCCCCCAAAGGGAATTGTTCGTAACAACCATTACCTACTCCTCTCACGCGCTGGGCAACCGTCATTGCAGTTGCACTGTGTTTATTGCCGCTAGTGGCTGCACCGGATTGCAGCGCGACCTCACCTGACGTTAGCAGCGGCTATGTCATGCAGCAATCGTGCGCTGCAAAAATAAATGCCCCCGGCGGTAAGCCAGATAGTTGTTCGCCAGCGTGCAGCCGCTCAACAAAAGTGGCAGGCGCTGGCCGCACTGCCGTGGCCGAACTCGCGCAGCGCCGGTGGCCGCTCCAGACACAGCGGCTGCACGGCAGCGCAGCGTGGGGCGAATACGCAGCCCGGCATGGCCGGTGCCGCGCGTGCGGGCAGGCCGGCGATGGTCGGCAGCGGCTGATCCCAGGGCGTGTCGAGCCTGGGCCGACAGGCCAGCAGCGCCCTCGTGTAGGGATGGCTGGGTGCCGTCAGCACCGCGCTGGCACTGCCCCGCTCCATCACGCGCCCGGCATAGAGCACCAGCAGCTCGTCGGCGATATCGGCCATCACGCCGAGGTCGTGCGAGATCATCAAGAGGCTCAGTCCCATCTCGCGCTTGAGCTGGGCCAGCAGCTTGAGAATCTCGGCCTGCACGGTGACGTCGAGCGCGGTGGTGGGCTCATCGGCAATCAGCAGCAGGGGTTTCGCCAGCAACATCATCGCGATCATCACCCGCTGGCGCTGGCCGCCACTGAGTTCGTGCGGGTATTGCGCAAGGCGCTGCGCGGCCTGCGGGATGCGCACGGCTTCGAGCATCTGCCGCGCGGCGGCGAGTGCGGTGGCGCGCGAGGCACCGCGATGCAATTCCAGCACCTCGGCCAGTTGCAGTCCGATGGTCAGGTGCGGATTGAGGCTGGTCATCGGGTCCTGAAAGATCAGCCCCATGCGCGCACCGCGCAGGCTGCGCCGCTCAGCCGGCTTGAGCGCCAACAGCTCGCGGTCCTCGAACACGATGCGACCCTGCACCTCGGCATTGCCTGGCAGCAGACCCATCAGCGCGAGTGCGATCTGCGACTTTCCAGAGCCGGATTCGCCGACCAGGCCCAGCGTCTGCCCGGCCGCCAGCGTGAAATCGAGCGGATGCAGCACCGGTAGCAGTCCCTGCCGCGTGCGGTAGGTGATGGCGAGATCGCGGACTTCCAGCAGCGCGCTCATGGCGAGTCCCGCGGGTCGAGCACGTCGCGCAGCGCATCGCCGACGAGGTTGAAGCAGAGCAGGGTCAGCGCCATCAGGCCCGCCGGAAACAGTAGCGCCCAGGGCGTCTGCTGCATCTCGCGTGCGCCCTCGTTGATCAGCGTGCCCCAGCTGGTGGCCGGCTCCTGCACGCCGAGGCCGAGAAAGCTCAGGAAGGACTCGGTGAGGATCACCTGCGGGATGGTGAGCGTCACCGTCACCAGCACCACGCCCATCAGGTTGGGCACGATGTGCTGCCTCAGGATGGCCGCGCTACCCATGCCATGCGTGTGCGCGGCCAGCACGAACTCGCGCTGCTTCAAAGCCAGCACCTGCCCGCGCACCACCCGCGCCATGTCGAGCCAGTTGATCGCACCGATCGCCACGAATACCAGCACCACATTGCGGCCGAACAGCACCATCAGCAGGATCACCAGGAACAGGAAAGGCAGCGCGTAGAGGATGTCCACCGCGCGCATCATCCATTCGTCCAGCGCGCCGCCGAAGTAGCCCGCAATCGCGCCATAGCTCACCCCGATCAGCAGCGAGACGAAGGTTGCGGCAAACGCCACCAGCAGCGAGATGCGCCCGCCGCTCAAGGCGCGCACGAAGACATCACGACCGAGACTGTCGGTGCCGAACCAGTGCGCGTTGACGACGCTGGGGGCGGTGGCCCACTCGCCATCGAAGTCGATGCTGTCCACCGCATGCGGCGACAGTGCCGGGCCGATGAAGAGCGCCAACACGATCAGGCCCAGCAGGCCGAGTGCGAACACCGCCGCGCGGTGTTCGAGAAAGCGCGCCCACAGCTGCTGCACCGGACTCATGCCGACTTGATGCGCGGGTCGAGCAGGCCGTAGCCCAGATCGACCAGAAAATTGAACAGCACGATCAGCGCCCCGTACACCGCCACCACGCCCAGCACCAGGGTGTAGTCGCGGTTGAGCGCGCCCTGCACGAAGTAGCGGCCGATGCCCGGCAGGTCGAACACCTGCTCGACCACCACCGAGCCGGTGAGAATGCCGGCGGTGGCGGGGCCGAGATAGCTCAGCAGCGGCATGAGGGCTGGCTTGAGCGCGTGGCGGAAAATCACCAGCCGCAGCGGCAGTCCCTTGGCGTGCGCGGTGCGCAGGTAGGGCTGCTGCAAGACCTCCAGCAGGCTGCCCCGCAGCAGGCGCGCGATGGCTGAAACCTGCGGCAGTGCGAGGGCGATCACCGGCAGCACCAGGTCAGCCCAGCGCCCTGCCACCCAGCCCCCCGCCGGCAGCCAGCGCAGACCGATGGCGAACGTCAGCACCAGCAGTGGTGCGACGACGTAGCTCGGCACCGAGACGCCGATGAGCGCGGTCGTCATCAGCCCGTAGTCGGGCCAGCGCCGATGCGTGAGTGCGGCGGCCAGGCCCATCGCACCGCCCACCAGCAGCGCCAGCAGCATGGCCAGCGCACCCAGCGTGAGCGAGACCGGCAGGCCCTTGGCAATCAGCTCGCTGACGCGAAAGCCCTCGTACTGAAACGACGGCCCCAGATCGCCTTGCAGCAGGTTGCCGAGATAGCGTGCGTATTGCCTGGGCAGCGATTCATCGAGGTGGTATTCGGCCGCCAGGGCCTTCTCGATTTCCGGCGGCAGGCTGCGTTCGCTGTCGAACGGCCCGCCGGGGGCAAGGTGCATCAGGAAAAACGTGAGCGTCACCAGCAGCAGCAGCGTCGGCACCGCCGTGAGCAGCCGCATGAGCGCATGACGCATCACGGCGCCCTGCCCCCTGCCGCACGCGGCAGCAGTTCCAGATCCTTGCTGTAGTGGTAGTCGTAGGCATTGTCCTGCCATCCACCCACCCAGGGTTTCACCAGGTGCTTGGAGACATAGGTGTAGATCGGCAGCACCGGCCAATCGGTGAGCAGCAGGCGCTCGGCCTGTTCGAGCAGGGCGCGACGGACGGCGATGTCGGCCGTGGCGGCGGCCTGCTTCAGCAGCGCGTCATAGGCCGGGTTGCGGTAGACCGAATCGTTGCGGCCATGGGTCGTGGTCTGCAAGTCGAGAAAGCTGGTGGCGTCGTCGTAGTCGGCGATCCAGGCGCTGCGGAACACTTGCGTCACCGCATGCTGCTTGCGGTTTTGCAGGAACACCTTGAACTCCTCGTTGATCAGCCGTGTCTCCACACCCAGCCATTGCTTCCACATCGCCGCCACCACCAGGGCGATGCGCTTGTGGTCGTCGTGGGTGTTGTAGCGCAGCTCGACGGTGAGCGGTTGCGCGGCTGAATAGCCGGCCTCGGCATACAGGCGGCGCGCCTCGGCCAGCTTTCTCTCGCGCGGCCACGCGGCCCAGTCCGGCCGCTGCGGCGTGTAGTTCCAGGTGCCGGGTGGCACCAGGCTGTAGGCCGGCAGCGCCAGCCCGTTCATCACCTTGCCGACGATCACCTCGCGGTCGATCGCCATGGTCAGCGCCTGCCGCAGCTTGGGGTTGTTCTTGAACGGCGGCCTGGAGAGGTTGAAGCCGTAGAAATAGCTGCCGTGATACGGCGCGATGTGCAGCTCAGGCCCGTGGCGCTGCTGCACGGCCTTCGCCTGCACCAGCGGGATCTCGTAGGTGGTGTCGAACTCATCCGCCGCATAGCGTTTCAGCTCGCTGCTGATGTCCTCGGTCGGGTGGTAGAACACGCGCTCGACGCGGGTGCGGGCGCGGTCCCAGTACTGCGGATTGCGCTGCAACTCGACCTGCGATTGCACCACCCAGTCCTTGAGCGTGTAGGCGCCATTGCTCACCAGTCGGCCGGGCCGGGCGAAATCACGCCCCCATGCCTTCAGGCTGGGCTGATGCACCGGGAAGGCGCTGGGATGCGACAGCAGGCCCAGCAGATAGGGCGTGGGGGCTTCGAGGCGGATCACCACCGTGCGGGCATCGGGTGCGGCCAGGCCCAGGGCGCTTGGTGGCAGCCGGCCCTGCAACACCGCATCGGCCTGCTCGATGGCCTGCAACATCTGCGCAAAGGGGTTGCCGGTGGCGGGGGCGATGCTGCGCTGAAGGCCGGCGACGAAATCGGCTGCCACCAGCGGCGAGCCATCGCTCCAGCGCAGCTGCTCGCGCAGGGTGAAGGTGTAGCGGCGGCCATCCTCGGAGACCTGCCAGCGTTCCGCCGCCGCCGGAATCACCTCGCCCTTCGGCGAGATGCCGGTGAGGCCCTCGAACAGATCGCGCGCGATGTTGTTGGCACTCACGCCCTCGGAACGGTGCGGGTCGAGCGAGTTGGGCTCGGCCCCGTTGCCGTGGTGCAGCACCTGCTCGGCGGCGGCGGTACCCGCCATCAGACCGATGGCCAGCAGCAGCAGCCAATGGCGCAGTGATCTCATGCGGCGGCGCGTGGCTTCACGGTCAGCCGCTGGCCCAGCGTCACCGCCACCACGCCGCTCAGGATCACGCCGGTGCCGATCAGTTGCAGGGTGCTGAGGTGCTCCGCACCCAGCCAGGCCCCCAGGAACACCGCAATCGCCGGATTCACATAGGCATAGGTGCCGAGCAGCGCGGGCGTGACGTTATGCACCAGCCAGTAATACGCGCCATAGGCGATGCAGGAGCCGAACACGGTGAGATAGGCCCAGGCCCAGGTGGTCTGCGCGGTCCAGCGCCAGCGGTGATGCTCGCCGGCGGCGAGACCAATCAGGCCCATCAAGAGGCCAGCCACCAGCATCTGCATCGCCGCCGTCATCAGGGGCGCGCATTGCTGTGGATGGCGTCGGCCATAGATGCTGCCCGCCGCCCAGAAGATGGGCGAGACGATGAGCGCGAGGTAGGCGCTGGTGGGTGCCGACTGCTTCAGCAGGCCCTCGCCCATCAGCACCGCCACGCCCGCGAAGCCGGTGAACAATCCCAGCCAGCTGAGCCAGCTCAGCCGCTCGCCGCGCGCACCCAGCATGCCGAAACCCGCCATCCACAGCGGCGAGGTCGCCACCATGAGTGCGGCCTGGTTGGAGTCCACCCACTGCTCGGCCCAGGTGACGAAGCCATTGGCACCGACCAGCAGCAGCACGCCGGTGATGACGATCACTTTCCAGTCCGCGCGCGAGGCCGGCAGCTTGAGCCCCATCATCCGCCCATAGACCAGCAGGATGAAGGCCGCCGCCACGAAGCGCGCACAGCCGAACAGATAGGGCGGCGTGAACTCCACCCCGAAGCGGATGGCGAGATAGGTCGAACCCCAGACGATGTAGACGATGAGCAGGGCTGCAATGACTTTCATGCACTGCTCCGCAGCAACAGCCGAATGCGTGGGTTACAGCTAGAAAAGAGCATAGGTGGACAGTATGTATTTGGGGCCGGAGCGCGGTGGCAGGCCGCCATGCTGATACATCCAGTATGGCGGGAACATCAGCAAACGCCCGGCCTTGGGCGCTACCTGCAAACCGATGTCGGGGAATACCGTCTCGCCACCCTCATCGACATCGTTGAGATACCAGAGGTAGACGAGATAACGGTTGCTGACCTCGTTGACCGCATCGAAGTGGGTCTGGAAGCGCTCCTTGCCGTTGGGCAGATAGCGCTTGATCACCCACTCCGCATATCGCTTGGGCTGCGGCAGCGGCAGCCCCAGATTGACCGCTGTCCCGTAACCCGCATGCACATGGCGGGCACAGGCCAACAGCTTGGCTTGCAAGGCAGGCACCTTGGCCCTCGCCAGATCGAGTTCCGTCCAAGCGCTTTCTTCAAGCCCGGCGCGAACCCCGGCACCATTGGCGCGCTTGGCTGAAGACTGCTTCTCGAACAGGTCAATCAGCTCACGGCAGGTTTCAGCATCCAGCACCTGATCGGCAGTGAGTATGTAATCGCTGAGTTTTGGCATGAGGTCCACAAAAAAGCCGCGCAGCAAATGCTGCGCGGCCTGATTTCAACACAACAAAATCTTAGAAACCGATTTTGATGCGGCTGTAGTACGCGCGGCCCACCACATCGTAGGTGCGCACATCGGTGGTGCCGTTGAAGCCGCTGTAGATCAGCGGAGCCACTTCATCCGTCACGTTGTCCACGCCCACTGCGAACTCGATCTTCGCAGGCTTGTAGGTGTAGCTGGCCTGGATATCGTGATACAGCACGGCTTCAACCTTGCGGGTTGTCACGAAGCCGGGCAGTTCCGGGTCACCACCGTCAGCGGGGCTTTCCGTCACGCTGTGGATGTAGCGCGACGACAAGCTCGCACGGAAGCCGTCGAGGCTCCAGTTGAGGTTGGAGATCGCGCGGTAACGCGGGAAGTTGCCATCACCGCCGCTGGACGAATCGACGAACGTTCCCACATTGCGCACCTGCGAGGTCGGGTCACCCGCCAGACGCTCGTTGGTATAGCGGTAGATGTAGGTCGTGTCTAGGTTGTAGCCGATGCGACCAAACCGGGTCTTGCCGAAATTGAACCGGATGCTGAGATCCAAGCCGGAAGTATCGGTAATGCCCACGTTATCGGTCACGTCGACGACGTTGAGAATCGAACCATCACCACCCGTTGCATCAGGGTCGCGCGTGAACGAATCACAGAACAGACCGTTGTCATAGCACTGGTTGACACGCGTGCTGGAACCGACGGCGCTGATCGTATCCTTCAGATGGAAATCGAAGTGATCGAGCGTGATTGACAGCGGGGTGTACCAGGACGGGCTGTAGACAAAGCCAAAGGTATTGGTCGTGCCCTCTTCCGGATCTAGATTCGGGTTGCCACCAACCAGGGCCGTGGTCTGATAACCGGTCTGGGTGTAGGTGCCGTCACCAGCAACGCCATTGCAGGCCGCCTGGTGATTGGGATCCGTATCGGCAGAAGTGAAGCCAACGCAGGGATCATCAATCGTGTCAGCACTCTCAGACTGGCCGCCAAACAGGTTGGAGATCGTCGGGGCGCGGAACACCGTCGCATAGGTGCCGCGGATCAGCAGGTCGTCATAAGGACGGTACTCGATACCAATCTTGGTATTGGTGGTGCCGCCGAAAGTCGAGTAGTCGCTGTAGCGGGCACCCAGGCTGACTTCGAGTGACTTCACGCCAGGCAGCTGAGACAGCACCGGCACGGCAAGTTCAGCGTAGTAATCCTGCACATCGAAGCCACCGGCCAGCGGCGAGCTCGCCCCACCAGTCACATCACCGGTCGAGGTGAGGAAGTCTGGCGTGAACTTGAGCGACTCCTTGCGGAACTCGTAGCCAATTCCGAGCGCGAGGGCACCAGCAGGCAGCTGGGCGAGATCGCCGTTGATGTTGGCACCGAAGACAGCAAGATCGCCGCGGCTGATGTTGTTCAATGCAGGCAGCGCGACACTCTGCAGATAAGCCACCTGGGCAGCGGAGGGCTGGTCAAAGAAGTTGACCGGCACGCAACCCGGAATGATGGTTGCACCCATCGACGGATTGGCCGCATCGGTACCCGGCGTGCCGCAGACCGGGCTCTGGATGCCAGCAGCCGGGTTGGTGTCAAAAGAAGGCCCCAGCGCGGCGTTCAGCGGCGGACGGTAGACATCGCCGATGTTGGTGTTGACCTGCTCTTCCGTGCCGTAGGTGTAATGCACATCCCAGGCAAAGCGATCTTCCAGGAAGTCACCCTTCAGACCCGCGGTCAGCTGCATGCGGTCGGTACGGAAGCTGCCGACACGATTGCCCAGTGCCGCAAGGCGCAGACGTGAATCTGTGAGGTCTTGACCAAAGGGGTTGTAGATGTTGGCGGCGTCGATCACGACGTTATCCACGGCGGCACGGCCATCGAAAGGAATCGGTGCAATCTGGAAGTTCGATTCGGTCTTCTGATACAGCGCCTCGGTGAATACCGAGAGGTTGTCGAGAATGTTGCGGCTGCCCGTCACGAACGCGGCAAAGCGCTCCTGCGGGGTGGAGACCACGTTCTCCGCCTGGAAGTTGTACGACTCGACATTGACGTTGAAGCAACGGAAATCGCTCAGTGCGGGTGCCTGCTCGCCAGAACCCGTGCTGATGCGGGTCAGGATCACGTTCGTGCTAGTGGGCGACTGATTATTGGCCGCACCACAATTCAACGGAGACGTGGTGCTGCCACCCGTTGCCGTGGCGCGCGAAACCACATAACGGCCGGTCAGGATGCGCGAAGTCGCACCATCGCCAAACGTGGTCTGACCCTGGGTCAGTCCGTAGGGGAAAGCCGAGAAATCACGGTCGGCCGCGCTGATCTTCAACTGTGAGTTGTAGTTGATGCCGACCTGAAGGTCGCCCTGCTCGCCCGTGCTGCCGAACGTCAGCGAGGCATTGTTGCGATCGGAATCGTCACGCTTGGAGATGCCGTAGGTGTAGGACACATCACCACCATCGAACTTCTTGCGGGTGATGAAGTTGACGACGCCACCGATGGCATCGGAACCGTAGATGGCCGATGCGCCATCCTTCAGCACTTCGACGCGCTCGATGATGTTGACCGGAATAGCATTTACGTCCTGCGTGATCAGACGGCGACCATTGAGCAGCAACAAGGTGCGGGCCGTACCCAGCCCGCGAAGCGAAATCGTCGAGTCACCTGCACCACCACCGTTGTTGACCTGGGGGTTGGTTGCAGCACCGGCAATCGAGGGCATCTCCTGCAACAGCTCACCCAGCGTCGCAGCGCCTGAGTTTTCGATCGCCTGGCGGCTTACCGTAAAGACGGGAGCAGCGGATTCAGAATCCACACGGCGGATGCGCGAGCCAGTGACTTCAACGCGCTCGAGCTTCACCGACTTTTCTGACTTGGCCGCAACCGGTGCAGCCTCAACGGGAAGTGCGGCGACGGGCAACGACTCCGGCGCGGGGGCTGCGGGAACGGGTTCCGAGGCGGCAATGGGAGTTGGAGCTTCCTGTGCGAACAGAGGCGTGGCCGCAGCTGCAAAGCCTGAAACAAATGCCACCTGCACAGCTTTGCGCAAACGCCCGTCGATACTAAGTTTCATGTTTGAATCCCAATGAATGTGGACTTGAAAGAGGCGATGGGCCTCAATCCCTTTGGTTGACACAGCAACATCAATGCCAGTCCATGACAAAAATGATGACCGCTCTCTCCTGCAAGAAACGGTTTTTGAAATTGCTGTGCCCTTTGTCTGAACTGTATTTTTTATATGTTGACAGGTCAATCAAAAAGGCTAGAAAAACTGACTCCTGACGCGAAGCGGCATGCCTACAATGAAGGCCTTCTGCCAGGCGAATGAGCGCTTGAAAAATCAGAAGCGAGAGCCAAAAAAAACGGACGCCTTAGCGTCCGTTTTTTAGACCCGCGCTTATTGTCATGCAGCCGAGGTTTCGGCCTTCGCAGCGCGGTCAACAAGCTCCACATAGGCCATCGGCGCAGCGTCGCCAGCACGGTAGCCGCAGCGCATGATGCGAAGGTAGCCACCTGGACGCTGCTTGAAGCGCGGACCCAACTCCAGGAACAGCTTCTGCACGGCATCGCGGTTGCGGATGCGGTCGAAGGTGATGCGGCGGTTGTGCAGCGAGTCTTCCTTGGCGCGCGTGATCAGCGGCTCCAGCTCGCGGCGCAGCTCCTTCGCCTTAGAGACGGTGGTCTGGATGATTTCGTGCTCGATCAACGCAGCCGACATGCTCTGCATCATCGACTTGCGGTGTGAGGTGGTGCGGCCGAGACGGCGGCCTGAAACTTTGTGGCGCATGACTGATCCTTACTCTTGCATTAGGCCGACGCTTTCGGCGACGACCAGTTGTCCAGCTTCATGCCCAGGTCGAGCTCGTGGCTCTTGAGGGCTTCTTTGATTTCGTTGAGCGACTTCTTGCCGAGGTTCGGCGTCTTCATCAGCTGGGTCTCGGTGCGCTGCACCAGATCACCGATGTAGTAGATGTTTTCGGCCTTGAGGCAGTTGGTCGAACGAACACCCAGCTCCAGCTCGTCGATGGGACGGAACAGGATCGGGGAGACATCCTTCTTGTTGCTGATGGCAGCGACCACTTCCTCGGCTTCGAGGCCGACGAACACGGTGAGCTGGTCGCGCAGGATCCGGGCGGCCTGGCGCACGGCCTCGGCAGCGTCGATGCCGCCATTGGTGTCAATGTCGAGAATCAGCTTGTCCAGATCGGTGCGCTGCTCCACACGAGCGCGCTCGACGGAGTAGCTGACACGACGAACCGGGCTGTAGCTGGCGTCGAGCTTGAGCACGCCGATGCCGGAGCCTTCTTCTTCCGGGCGAGCCAGCGCAGGCTGGTAGCCACGGCCGCGCGTGACGCGCAGGGTCATGTTGAGCTTGCCACCCGTGAGGTTGGCGATGACCAGACCCGGATTGACGATTTCGATGTCGTGATCGAGCTGGATGTCACCGGCGGTGACCGGGCCCTTGCCGGACTTGGCAATGGTTAGCGTGGCCGAATCGCGCGAGTGCATGCGGATGGCGACATTCTTGAGGTTCAAGAGGATGTCGAGCACGTCTTCCTGCACGCCTTCGATAGCACTGTACTCATGCACCACGCCTTCGATCTGTGCTTCCGTGATGGCCGCACCGGGGATCGAGGAGAGCAGGATGCGACGCAGGGCATTGCCCAGCGTGTGGCCGAAGCCACGCTCCAGCGGCTCCAGCGAGACGCGAGCGCGGTTGGGGCCAGCCTGCTCGACTTCGATGGTGCGCGGTTTCAGCAAATCGTTGACGATGCCCTGCATTGAAAATCCTTTCTAAAAACTTGCATGGTCTGGCGAACAGCCAAACCTGGATACAAACCAAACCTATTACTTGCTGTAGAGCTCAACGACCAGATTCTCGTTGATGTCCGGCACGATCTGGCCGCGCTCAGGTGCCGACTTGAAGGTGCCCTTCAGGCCCTTCTCATCGACATCGAGCCAGTCGGGGAAGCCGACCTGCGAGGCGAGCGTGAGCGAGGCGGCAATGCGCAGCTGCGCCTTCGACTTCTCGCGCACCGTCACCACGTCACCGACGGCAACCTGGTAGCTGGGAATGTTCACCGGCTTGCCGTTCACTTCAATGGCCTTGTGACCAACGAGCTGGCGGGCTTCCGAGCGGGTCGATGCAAAACCCATGCGGTAGACGACGTTATCGAGACGGGCTTCGAGGAAGCGCAGCAGGTTGAGGCCGGTCGCACCCTTGGTGCCGCTGGCCTTCAGATAATAGTTGCGGAACTGACGCTCCAGCACGCCATACATGCGCTTCAGCTTCTGCTTCTCAGCCAGCTGGTTGGCGTAGTCGGACAGACGCGGCTTGACGGCACCATGCTGACCAGGACGGGTTTCGAGCTTGCACTTGGTTTCTAGGCTGCGGGCGCGGGACTTGAGCAGAAGGTCCATGCCGGCGCGGCGGGAAAGTTTGCACTTGGGGCCAATATAACGAGCCATGATATTTCTCTTGAATTAAACGCGACGACGCTTGGCGGGACGGCAGCCGTTGTGCGGAATCGGCGTCACATCAACGATGTTGGAAACCTTCATGCCGGCGGCGTTAAGCGCACGCACGGCAGACTCGCGACCCGGACCGGGGCCCTTGACGAACACTTCGACGTTCTTCACGCCGTGCTCTGCGGCCGCAGTCGCAGCCCGCTCAGCGGCAACACCCGCCGCAAACGGCGTGGATTTACGCGAACCCTTGAAGCCGCAGGCACCAGCGGTCGACCAGGACAGAGCATTGCCCTGACGGTCGGTGATGAGCACGATGGTGTTGTTGAAAGAGGCGTGAACGTGGACGACGGCGTCGGTGACGTTCTTTTTGACTTTCTTCCGCTTTGCAGCGGCTGCGGCTTGGGGTGCGGCCATGATGAATCCTTATGCTTTCTTGTTGGAGGCGACAGTCGCCTTGCGCGGACCCTTGCGGGTACGGGCGTTGGTGCGGGTGCGCTGGCCGCGGATGGGCAGGCCACGGCGGTGACGCTGGCCGCGGTAGGTGCCCATGTCCACCAGACGCTTGATGCTCATCGACACTTCGCGGCGGAGGTCACCCTCGACGACGTACTTGGCGATTTCGGCACGCAGCTGATCCACCTCACCCTCAGTGAGGGTGCGGATCTGCACAGCAGGATTGATGCCGGCTGCCGCGCAGATCTTCTTGGAGCGGGTTGCGCCAATGCCGTAGATCGACTGCAGTGCAATCACCGTGTGCTTCTTGTCAGGGACGTTAACGCCCGCAATACGTGCCATATGCCACTTCCTTACTTTGCACCCTCAAAAAGGGCGCGGAGTCTAATGAAAACCGAGATGCCTTGCAAGACCTTAAGGCTTTTCAGCCCTGGCGTTGTTTGTGGCGAAGGTCGGACGAGCAGATGATCCGGACCACACCGCTACGACGCACAACTTTGCAGTTGCGGCACATTTTTTT
>JAZKFO010000029.1:0-22428 GCA_040386395.1 Pseudomonadota bacterium
ATGCAATGCAGTTCATGGATGTCTCGCGCCAGGACCCGAAGAAGGTCCCGGCCGAGGTGCGCATCCACGACTTCCGCGAGATCTACGGTGCCTTCCCCGCCGAACAGGCGGCGTCGCAGGCAGGCCGCTGCCTCAGCTGCGGCAACCCGTACTGCGAGTGGAAGTGCCCCGTCCACAACTACATCCCCAACTGGCTGAAGCTGGTCGAGGAGGGCAATCTGTTCCAGGCTGCCGAGCTGTCGCACCAGACCAACTCGTTGCCGGAAATCTGTGGCCGCGTCTGCCCGCAGGATCGCCTCTGCGAAGGCGACTGCACGCTCAATGATGGCTTCGGTGCCGTGAGTATCGGCAACATCGAGAAATACATTTCCGACGAGGCCTTCAAGCAGGGCTGGCGTCCTGATCTGAGCAAGGTCGTGCCCACTGGCAAGCGCGTGGCGATCATCGGTGCGGGGCCTGCGGGCCTCGGCTGCGCCGACGTGCTCACTCGCAATGGCGTCACGCCGGTAGTGTTCGACAAGTACCCGGAAATCGGCGGCCTGCTCACCTACGGCATCCCGCCGTTCAAGCTCGAAAAGGATGTGGTGAAGAACCGCCGCACCGTGCTCGAACACCAGGGCGTGCAGTTCAAGCTCAACACCGAGATCGGCAAGGACGTCGCGTTTGATGAGCTGCTGAAAGACTACGACGCGGTCTTCCTCGGCATGGGCACCTATACCGCCATGAAGGGCGAGTTCCCTGGTGAAGACCTGGATGGTGTGGTGCAGGCGCTGCCCTTCCTCATCAGCAACATCCACCGCGTGATGGGCACCGAAACCAACGCAGCCGACTTCATCGACATGCGGGGCCAGCGCGTGGTCGTGCTCGGTGGCGGCGACACCGCGATGGACTGCAACCGCACCAGCATCCGCCAGGGTGCCGAGAGCGTGATCTGCGCCTACCGCCGCGACGAAGCCAACATGCCCGGCTCGCGCCGCGAAGTGGCCAACGCGAAGGAAGAAGGCGTGGAGTTCCTGTTCAACCGCGCCCCGGTCGGCGTGGTGGGCAACGGCAAAGTCGAGGGCGTGAAGTTCGTCGAGACCCGTCTGGGCGCACCGGATGCCAAGGGCCGCCGCAAGCCGGAGGTGATCGAGGGCAGCGAGCATGTGATCCCCTGCGACCGCGTGGTCATCGCCTTCGGCTTCCGCCCCAGCCCCGCACCTTGGTTCGCGCAACACGCACTCAAGCTGCACGACGATGGCCGCGTGAAGGTCAACGGCGCGGTGCTGGCCAAGCACAAGTTCCAGACCGCCAACGCCAAGATCTTTGCCGGCGGCGACATGGTGCGCGGCAGCGATCTCGTCGTGACGGCGGTGTTCGAGGGCCGCGAGGCGGCCAAGGGCATCCTCGACTATCTGGAAGTCTGAGTCCGCGCAGTACCCACAAAAAAGCCCGCCATCCGGCGGGCTTTTTGTTTGTCGCATTCAACGCATCAGCGTCAGCGGCGCGGGCAGCGTCACCAGCACAAACTCGTTGTCGTCGGGCAGGCGCGCACCCACATGGCGGCCGATGCTGAAGGGATAGTTGTTGTCGTTCATCACCAGCAGCGTGCGGGCGTCGAGCACATAGACATCCTCGATGGTGACGAAGGGCATGCGGAAGGGCATGCCCAGACCCACATCACCCGCCGCACCGCCGCTGCTGATGCCGCTGGGGTCGGGGATGTTGATGAGGTCCACCAGCTCGGTCTTGGCAACGGCCGCACCGGCTGCGCCCAGCGTGATGCGGTAGAGCTTCTTGAAGCCCGCAATGTCGCCCGTGCTGCCGTCACGCTCGATGATGATGCCCTCGCTGGGGCTGTAGAGCGTGAAGTCGCCGATGTTGGTGCCGCGCGCTTCCAGCACATAGCGAAACTGCTTGCCCGTGTAGGTGCGCGTGGCCACATCGAACTCGCTGATCAGCAGGGTCTTGCCATCCTGCCCGGTGAGCGGGGATTCGAGCAGCGGGTAGAGCTTGCTGCCATCTGGCGACATCGCCATGCCCTCGAAGCCGCCGCTGCGCTGGGCACGGGTGGCGTTGCTGGTGACGGTGCTGCGATAGGGCCATTGCAGGCCCGCCATCCACGGCGTGTTGGCTGTACCCTCGCCCTGCATGTTGGTGCCGTCGTCGCTGTTGGCGGCGTCGCCGTAGATGGGGAAATCGCCGAACAGATAGACGGTGCGGATGGCCGGCACACGCTCCTGCACGCGGATGAGCGTGCGGAAGTCGAAGCTCTGGATGTCCGCGCGCGCCTGCATGCCCTTGGCGACGATGAGTGCGCTCAGCGTATCGACCATTGGCTCGAAGCCGACGGTGCGATCCTTGTAGATGTTGCCCTTGCCATCGGCATCGCTGCGCGGATTGATCTTGGTCTCCAGGTTGAAGCGCACGCGCTCGGCATTCTTCACCCGCAGCGCGGCCTGCGCATGGCTGCTGCCGGCGCCGGTCTTGTAGAAGGTGATGTAGGCGGCGACGAGATCGAAAACATCCTGCGTGCGCGGCACCACGTAGGGGCCGCTGTAGCCCCTGCTCTGCGCCAGCGCCACCGACACCGGCGAGAGCGCTGGGTCGTTGACCTGCGAGGCACCGCGGAACAGCTTGTCGCAGGTGAAGGTGCTCTGGATCTGCGCGGCACTGAGGTTCTTGATCAGCACCTCGTCGGCGGCGGCGTAGGGTGCATTGTCGGTGCGGCGGCACTTCACGGCCTCGATGTAGGGGTCGTGCTTGAGCACCGAGACGCCGTCGCTGCTGATGCCGGTGTCGGTCTCCAGAGTCGTCATCAGGTTGTCGAGCGCGGCCTCGAAGCCGGGCAGGGTGTTTTCAGGCCGCAGGTTGCGCGCACCGCGATGGCCCTGGGCGTCGAACTTCGCCGGGTCGATCAGGCCATCGCTGTCGAGATAGTCGCCCTTGCTGCCGTCGTTGTTGGCGTCGAAGTCGGCGACGGCGGCGAGCAGCAGATCGGGGCGATCCGAGATGATGCCGGTCACACCCGCGCGCAGCAGGGTGTTCATTTCTGCCGTGGTGTTGATGGTGTACGGCACCACGCCAAACCCGGCGGATTTGATGGATGCGACATCATGGATTTCGGAGGTTGCCGGCGTCAGCCCCGGCTGCGGATTGCTGCCGCGTGCGTAGTGCTGGTCGGGCGTCGAGCGTGCAGTCGTCCCACCACTGGTGACGTTGTATTTCAGCTCGACGTAATAGGGCGAGAAGCCCGGCGTGCGCGTGCCGCCATTGGCAAAGGCATGGGCGCGTGCGGCGTTCATGATGCGCAGGGCGCTGGTTTCCTCCGCCAGGGGACTTTGCGGCGCGCGGATCTGCTTGCCGCTGTTCTCGAAGTCGGGCAGCGAGATGGGGGCATCGAGGACAACACCTGAAGCATCGGTGTGGATCAGGAAAGGCCCGAACTCGTCACCGAACCAGAACGTGCCATCCGGCGTGCGCTGCATCGACTCGATGTCGAAGTCGGCGCCGGTCAGCACGCGGTCGGTGCTGAAGTGGTTGGTGATGGCGAAGGGAATGCGACGGTTGGGGTCTTTCAGCTCGAAGAAGCTGCCGATGCTGACGTCGCCATTGCCGCCGCTGGCAGTCTTGAAATTGGGTGTCAGCGTGTAGACGCGCAGGTTGAAGTCAGCGGAGTTCTCCAGCGAGCCATAACCGTTGTCCGCCATCACGAAATAGCTGCCGTTGCCCGCCGGCAGCACGGCGGAAAACCCCTGCACCGGCTGGCGCGCGAAAGGGGCGGCCTGGCCGTTGAAGCTGATGCCGCCCAGGTACTGTCCAGACTTGGGGCCATCGGCAAAGGTGGCGGCCGGCAGCACGGCGCGGCCGGCAAGCACCGGCGTGGTGATGGGCGCCGACGGTGGCGTTGGCGTGGTGACGATATCGGGCGGGGCTGCGAGCTCATTGTTCTCGCAGGCGGCGCAAGCAAGGGTCAGCGGCAGCAGCATGGACAGCAGCAGGGGGCGGCGAGCAGGCAGCATCGTTGAGGTCTCCATCGGGTGAGGCCTGACCGTAGCCAGCGGGCATGACGAAACCCTGCAAGTCCTGTTGCGGCTAGGTTGCAGTTTGCTGAACCGGCGCCGGTTCGGGCATGAGCAGTTGCAGCGCTGCCGCGCGATACCGGAACTGCATTGGCGAGGCCAGCCGCAGCAGCTCACCGTCGATCACCACCTTCAGCGGTCGCACGCGACGCTGCACCTCGGCGCGGAGTGCCAGGTCGGTGAAGGCGGTGACGTGCTGCAGGCTCTCAACCTTGCCGGCGGCGGCACCCCAGAGCATCTGCACGATGCGACCCGCGCTGATGCTGTCCACCACCACGAAGCCGAGCGCGCCGGCCTCGACCGCATCGGTAATCTCGAAGCCGGAGTCGGCGAACTGGCGTGGGTTCACGCCCGCGAAGAACAGGCTGGCGCGGCCATGGTGGCGGGTGCCTTCTTCAGCGCCCACCAGCTTCAGCGGCAGCCGTGCGGTGGAGCGCAGCGCGGTGGCGAGCGCGCTGACCACCGCCACCAGCCGGTAGCGCCCCCAGGCCGCCTTGTGCCGCTCGCGCGCCTCGATCACGTCGGTGTAGAGGCCGAAGCTGCAATTGTTGAGAAACAGTTTTCCATTCACTTCGCCCGCCGCGATGGGCCTTGCGGTGCCGCTGACGAGCAGCTCGGCAATCGCATCCGGGGCGTCCGGCAGGCCGTACTGCTTGGCCACGTAATTGAAGGTGCCGCGCGGCGCGATGCCCATGGCGATATCGCTGCCTGCCAGCACGTTGGCGACGGTGTTGACGGTGCCATCACCGCCGAAGGCCACCACCGCATCAGGCTTTGATTCGCGCGCCTTCTGCGCCAGGGCTTGCAGCTGCGAGGGCTGATCGGTGGTATGCAGCTCCACCGTGGCATCCCGCGCCCGCAACGCTGCGCTGAGCAGGTCCAGGGCATCGGCGGCGGTGCTGCCGGATTGGCTGTTGGCGACGATGGCGATACGGCAGGGCGCGGGCATGGGGGGCTTCGGGTTCAGTCAGTGCAGGGGATCATGTCGCAAGATAGTGACCATGACTGACCTGACCATGACTGACCCACAGTGGCGCTGGTGGCTGGCGGCGGCGCTGCCGCTGGTGGCCGTGGGCCTGATGCTGCTGTGGGCAGCGCAGCTCAAGCGGCGTGGGCGCTTCGACGGCGGGGTGGGCCGCTTTCATGGGCTGGGTCGCTACTTCGACTCGCCCCGCATGCGCGAGCTGGCGCTGGATTTCTCCGCACTTGGCTCGGTGACGCTGGTCAGCAGCTTCACCGTGCTGTTCGCGCTGCTGTTCTGGCTGGCGGGCGATGACTTCGGTGCGCTGCTGCTGGCACTCACCAGCGGGCTGGCGGGTGCGAGTGGCACCACGCTGAAAAAACTCACCCGCCGGGTACGGCCGGATGCCGCGAGCGCCACCCATTTCGGCTCGTCGTTCCCCAGCAGTCACACGTTGATGGGCAGCACGCTGTACGGCTGCACGGCGGCCTTGCTGCTGGCCGATGCATCGCCTGCACTGGCTTCGGCAGGCATCGCGTCGGCCTTGCTGCTGTCGCTGCTCATCGGCTGCTCGCGGGTGGTGTTGCGCGTGCATTACATCAGCGATGTGATGGCCGGCTGGTGGGTGGCCGCCTCGCTGGTGGGCAGCGTGTTGCTGTTGCGTTAGCGCCCTGTCACCCAGCTGCGCAGCGAGCGGATTCGATCCATGAGTCCCAGCGTCGGCGGCGGTGCGGCACCGGGTGCGGGCTCGGCCGGTTTCTCCACCTCGTAGCGCTGGTGCAGCACCGGGTTGCGCATCAGGTTCTGGTGATGCTTGTGCGCGGAGTTGACCATGATGCGGCAGGTCACCTCCTGCACCGGCTTGGTCAGCAGGCGGTAGATCTGGCCCTGGTTGATCAGCTCGATGGCGGCACCCGCATCGGCGCGCTCGGTGAGGATCACCGTCACCAGCTGCGGCTGGTGCTGCTTTAGCAGGCTGATCAGGCTCACCACCGGCTGGTTCTGCACCCGGCTCTCGGACACCACCACGCCAACCTGCTCGCGTTCGAGGCAGTCCACCGCTTCTTCCATGCTGCGGGCGCTGAACACGCGGAAGCTCTCGCCGAGAATGGCCTGCACGCGCGGCGCGGTCTGGGCGTCGTCGTCCAGCACCAGCAGCGCCGGTGCGGTGCTGGTGAGGGGGGCGGCGACCGGCTCCGGCAGCTGGCTGATGGCGAGGCTGGCACGGGCGGCGGCCACCGCATTGGCGACGGTGCTGGCCAGCACGTCGTTGGCCCAAGGCTTGTTGACGAAGCGGAAGATCTCGCCATCGTTGACCGAGCCGATGATGGCGTTGAGATCGGAGTAGCCGGTGAGCAGGATGCGCATTGCATGCGGGTTGATGTTGCGCGCCTCGCGCAGCAGCTCGATGCCGGTCATGCCGGGCATGCGCTGGTCGCTGACGATCACATCGACCGGCTGTGCCTTGAGCAGCGCGATGGCCTGCTGCGCGCCCTCGGCAAACTGCATGTCGTAGGCGCCGCGGAACAGCATGCGCATGCTGGTGAGCACGCGCGGCTCGTCATCGACGAACAGCACGCGGGCTTTCTGGGGGGTCGCGTTCATGGCTTCAGGCGGCGACCGGCAGTTTCACGGGCTGCTTCAGCGGCAGGTGCAGGCTGAAGGTGGTGCCCATGCCTTCGGTGGATTCCACCGCGATGCGACCGCCGTGTTCCTCGACGATGCGGAACACGATGGAAAGCCCCAGCCCCGTGCCCTGGCCCACCGGCTTGGTGGTGAAGAAGGGCTCGAAGATCTTCTGCTTCACCGCCTCGCTCATGCCGCTGCCGGTGTCGCTGAGTTTCACCACCACGCCGTTCTTCTCGGTGGCGGTCTCGATGGTGATCACCCCGTCGCCGGCGATGGCCTGCGCGGCATTGTTGATGAGGTTGAGGAAGACCTGGTTGATCTGCGAGGGCGAGCATTCGATCTCCGGCAGCGTCGCGAACTTGCGCACCACCTCGACCCGCCCCTTGAGCTGGCTGTTGCAGATCTTCAGCGCCGAATCGACACCGGCGTTCAAGTCGAACAGGTCGTTGCGCGAGCGGTCGACGCGCGAGAAATCCTTGAGGCTCGAAACCAGATCGGCAATCTGCAACAGGCCGTGATCGGCATCGCCCAGCAGATTGTCGAGATCGCCCATCAGCTCCTCGGCGTTGGTGTTCTGGCGCTGCTGCTCGGCCTCGGCCAGCGCGCCGGCGATCTCGTCCTCACTCGCGTTGGCGGCGGTGAGCAGGCCCAGCGCGCGGCCCTGCGACTCGCACAGCAGGCGGATGTCGCCCAGCGAGGTGCGCACGATCTCGGCATTGCTGCGGGCATAGCCCAACGGCGTGTTGATCTCGTGCGCCACGCCCGCGACCATCTGGCCGAGCGAGGCCATCTTCTCGGACTGGATCAGCTGCACCTGCGACTCGCGCAGGTCTTTCAGCGTTTTGGTCAGGTCCTTGGTGCGCGCCTGCACCTGCGACTCCAGCGTGCGGTTGGCGTCGCGCAGGCGGCCGTTGGCCTTGTTGAGCGCGGTGTAGCTCAGGCTCAGGCGATAGCCCAGAAACCCCAGCCCTGCCAGCAGCACGGCGGTGTAGCCCAGCAGCACCGTGCGATAGAAATTGCTGTCGTCGATGCGCGCCTGGTACCAGCTCTGGTAGGCCTGCTCCACCGCCCCCAGCTTGGCTGCGGTGGGCAGATCAATCAGTGTGCGCAGCTGCTCGGTCTGCTCGGCCGTCACCGTGTCGGCCATCTTGAACTTGAGCAGCACGGTATCGATGAAGGTATTCATGGCCGTGCCCAGCTCCGGGCTGATGCTGGCCATCCGCAGCGGCGGCTCCTGCATCGCGTTGACGGCCGTGGTCATCTGCTGGCTCACCTGCTGCCGGGCCTCGCCTTCAAGATCCTTGCCCCCCGCCAGCGTGCTGATGAAGATGCGGTTGATGTCGCTGTCGAGGCTGCTGACGTTGCGGATTGCCGCCAGCCGCTGCTGGTGCAGGCCCTGGTCGAAACTCAGGGTCTGGAACACCAGGTAGGCCAAGAGGCCAATCGCCACGAGGGCGGCGACGGTCGCGTTCTGCAAGACGCTGGACTCGCGCTCCCGGTTTCTCACACTTGCCATCTATTTGAACTCCCTGCCGCGGCCAAGACGCGGCTGAAATTGCCTCGAAGCACTGCAAAAGCCGGCAGCTCGCTGCCAGCCCTGCAAAACCTCACCCTTTGCCGGAATGGTGCGCAGGCTTGAAGCCCATCTGCATCCGGCCACTACGAGCAGACACTAAAGCAATTGCAGTGCCAACGAAAATGGGCCTGCCAGCGGACTGATGACGATTCGGCGCGCGTTCAGCCGGGCGACCGAGCATCATTGCCACCTCACTCGTTCAGGACACTCCCATGCTCAAGCTGCTGCTGGTCTGGCTCGTCAACGCGCTCTGCCTGCTGGCAGTGGCGCATCTGGTGCCGGGGGTGCATGTGGTGAGCTTCACCAGCGCGCTCATCGCCGCCGTGGTGCTGGGTCTGATCAACACCTTCATCAAGCCGGTGCTGGCGCTGCTCACCCTGCCGGTGACGCTGCTCACGCTCGGCCTCTTCAGCTTCGTGCTCAACGCGCTGATGTTCGGCCTGGCCGCCTATTTCCTGGCCGGCTTCAATGTCGATGGCTTCTGGCCCGCGCTGTTTGGCGCGCTGGTGTTCGGCGTGCTGAGCTGGATCGCCAACTCGATTCTGCTCAGCAACAAAGATTGATCTGCGAGGCCGTTATGCTTTGTCCCCCGTTGCATTGGTGAACCCGCATGAGCCGTCTCAAAGCCGTTGCCGAACAGGGCCAGTCGATCTGGCTCGACTACATCCGCCGTGACCTCGTCGAAGGGGATGGCCTGGCCAAGCTGATCCGCGAGGATGGCCTGAGCGGGCTGACCTCCAACCCGGCCATCTTCGAGAAGGCGATTGCCGGCTCCACGCTCTACGACCCTTCGCTGGGTGGTCATGTGCGGGCCGGCCAGCATGACCCCGAACAGCTGGTGGAATTGCTGGCGATCGAGGACATCCGCATGGCGGCCGATGCCTTCTGGTCGATTCATCACGAGAGCCAGGCGCGTGATGGCTATGTGAGCCTCGAAGTCTCGCCCCGGCTCGCCAGCGATACCCGCCGCACGCTCGACGAGGCGGTGCGTCTCTGGCACACCGTCGGACGTCCCAACCTGATGATCAAGGTGCCGGGCACCGCGGCCGGGGTGCCGGTGGTGCGGGCGCTGATTGCGCAGGGCATCAACGTCAACGTCACCCTGCTGTTCTCGCGCAAGGCCTATGTGGCGGTCGCCGAAGCGTACTTGCAGGGGCTTGAAGATCGCGTCGCCAAGGGCCAGGCCATCGACGGCATCGGCAGCGTCGCGAGCTTTTTCATCAGTCGCATCGACGCGGTGATGGATGCCGAGCTGACGGCGCGCGGCGGCGATGCCACCACCCTCATCGGCAGCATCGCCATCGCCAATGCCAAGCTGGCATACCAGGACTTTCTGGCACTCAGTGCCACGCCGCGCTGGCAGGCGCTGGCCGCCAGGGGCGCGCAGCCGCAGCGTCTGCTGTGGGCCTCCACCGGCACCAAGAACCCGGCCTTCCGCGACACGCTCTACGTCGAGCAGCTGATCGGCCCGCAGACGGTCAACACCGTGCCGCCTGCGACCCTCGATGCCTTCCGCGACCACGGCGAGGCCGAGCGCACGCTCGATGCCAAAGCCGATACCGCCGCGATGGTGATGGCGGCCGTGCAGGAGCTGGGCCTGCCGTTCGAGGCGGCCACCGACCAGCTGGTGGTGGATGGCGTGAAGCTGTTCGTCGAGGCCTGGGACAAGCTGCTGCTGGCGGTGGCTGCCAAGCGCGATGCGCTGATCAAGGCCGACGAATGAGTGCCTTGATGCTCACGCTCGCCGAAGCGCGAGTGGTGGCCAGCCTCACCGAAAAATCGCTGACCACGCCCGACTATTACCCGATGACGGTCAACGGCCTGATGGCGGCCTGCAACCAGAAAAGCAGCCGCAATCCGGCCATGAGCCTCAGCGAAGGCGAGGTGGGCCATGCGCTGATCACGCTCGAAGAAAAAAGCCTGGTCTCGCGTGACGACAGCAGCAGCCGGGCCACCAAGTGGAAGAGCCGTTTCATGCACCAGATGCTGCTCAAGCCCGCCACCCAGGCCGTGTTGCTGTGCCTGATGCTGCGCAGCGCGCAGACCACCGCCGAGCTGCGCGCCAATGCCGCACCACTCAATGGCCCTGCCGATGTCGAGGGCGTGCAGGCGGCACTCGATGACCTCGCTGATCGCGCCCAGCCCCTGGTGCTGACGCTGCCGCGCGTGGTGGGGCAGTCTGCCGTGCGCCATGCGCATCTCTTGTGTGGCGAGCCGGTGCTGGGCGACCTGCCGGTGGCCACCGAGCGCCCGACGAGCGCGGGCAGCGAGCGCATCGCGACGCTGGAGGCGCGCGTCGAAGCCCTGGAAGTGCGCCTGACGGCCCTTGAGGCCGCGCTGGGCTAGGTCAACACACCCTAAAAGCGCGGGCTGTTCCAGCTCTCCAGCTTGCCGTCCTTGAAGGTGACGCTGCCGAACAGCAGGGCCTTCTGGTCCTGATAGGTCCAGATCGTGCCCTTGGCCCCCACCGATTCGCGGTAGCTGGGGCCGAGCAGGGCCTGCACCTCGGCCGGCGACTGGCCCTGTTGCAGGGTGATCCAGCCCATCACATCTTTCCAGGGCTGCGGGCCGGAGTCCGGCGCGGTGCTGTTGAGCGGGCCGGTCTCGCGTGGCGAAAGGCCTTCCACCGAGATGGTCTGTGCCGCCGCGACCGGGTCGGGGATTTTCACGCTCACGCCACCCTGGACGCTGCCGGTTTCCTGGGTCGGGGTCTGTGCCCCGGCGATGTGGCTGACTGCCAGCAGTGCGATGGCGGCGATGGATGACTTGCGCATGGGTTCTCCCTCCAGATGCTATGGCTCGATTCTAGCCGCGCCGTGGGACAATGCACGGCCTCCCTAGCCCTAAGCCGCCGAGCCTTCACTGGCTTGGCACCCCTCGCTTGACTGATCCGCGCCTGCCCACGTTCGACTGCGCCGCCGCCGCGCCTTCCACGCCGCTGCTGGCGGCCCTGCGGCATGGCGCAGAAGGCGACATCCCGCTGCCGCTGCTCGCTGGGCCTGCGCTTGATCTGTGGCGCAGCCCGCAACCGCTGCGCAGCGGCACGCTCGATGGCGTGCGTTGGGTCGAGGATGGCGAGAGTCTGTTCCTGCATCTCGTCGTGGCCGATGCAACGTGGTGCCGCGACCCAGCCGCTGCTACCGAAGCCGCCTACCGCCAGCTCGAAGCCGCACGCCTTGCCTGTGGCGCACCGCACTGGTGGCGCCTGTGGAACTACCTCGGCGGCATCGTCGAGGGCGAGGGCGATGCCGAGCGCTACCGACAGTTCACGCTCGGCCGTCACCGCGCCTGGACCGCCTCGGGCCAGCTCGATGCCGCGCTGCCGGCTGCCACCGCCATCGGCTGTGCGGCTGGCTTGCAGGTGTTCGCACTCGCCGGCCGCACGGCGGCCTGCGCCATCGAGAATCCGCGCCAGACCAGCGCCTGGCGCTACCCGCGTGACTACGGCGAAAAGCCGCCGAGCTTCGCCCGCGCCTCGCTGGTGCGCGCAGGTGATAGCGGCTGGCTGTTCGTGTCGGGCACAGCCAGCATCGTCGGTTTCGAGAGCTGCCATGTCGATGATGTGGCGGCGCAATTCGCCGAGGCGCGCCTCAATCTCGATGCCGTGGTGACGGCTGCCGCCCAGCGCGCGGGCGTCGATGCCAGCCGCTTGATGCCGCGCAATTTCAAGCTCTACTGGTCGCGTGCTGAAGACGCCGCCGCGCATACGTCACTGGCCGCACAGCTGAGCGCGCTTGCGCCCACGCAGGTGCTGCACGGCACCGTCTGCCGTCGTGAATTGGCGGTGGAGATCGAGGCGCTTTACCAGCTGATGCCGGGCGCATGAGCGCTGCCTTCGACCCGGCGCTGCTGACCATCCGTGATGCGCAGCGGTTGCAGCAGCAGATCGAGCGCGCGCAGCAGAACCGCAAGCCGCTCGACGCCGCGCGCTTCGCACAGGACCTCACCCAGGCGCAAGCCCGCTTTGCCGCCCGCGCGGCGCTCAAGCCTGCCGTCATCACCTTCCCTGAAGAGCTGCCGATCTCGCAGGCGCGCGAGACCCTGGCGGCGGCGATCACCGCCAACCAGGTCGTGGTCATCTGCGGCGAAACCGGCAGTGGCAAGACGACACAATTGCCCAAGCTCTGTCTTGAGTTGGGGCGCGGCGTGCGTGGGCTGATTGGCCACACGCAGCCGCGTCGCCTGGCCGCGCGCAGTGTCGCCAACCGCATCGCGCAGGAGGTGGGCTGCACGTTGGGCGAACTGGTCGGCTTCGAGACACGCTTCGACAAGCGGGTGAGCGAGCGCACGCTCATCAAGCTGATGACCGATGGCATTTTGCTGGCCGAGCTTTCGCACGACCGCGAGCTGCTCGCCTACGACACCATCATCATCGACGAGGCGCACGAGCGCAGCCTCAACATCGACTTTCTGCTCGGCTGGCTGAAGCGCCTCGCCCCTCGTCGCCCCGATCTCAAGATCATCATCACCAGCGCCACGCTCGACCCGGAGCGGCTCTCGAAGCACTTCGACGGCGCGCCGATCCACACCGTGAGCGGCCGCACCTATCCGGTCGATCACTACTACGCTGTGCCAGAGGAAAACACCGACATCGAGGATGCGGTGGCGAATGGCATCGACACGCTGTGGGGCTCACGCGCGCCGGATGGCGACATCCTCGTATTCCTGCCCGGCGAGCGCGAGATCAACGACTGCACGCGCGTGCTGGGCGGGCGCTTCCCGCGCGCGGCAGTGCTGCCCTTGTATTCGCGCTTGCCTGCGGCGCAGCAGGACAAGGTGTTCTCCACCGGTGGCCCGCCGCGCATCGTGCTCGCCACCAACGTGGCGGAGACGAGCGTGACGGTGCCGGGCATCCGCTACGTCATCGACGTCGGCACGGCGCGCATGAGCCGCTTCAATCCGCGCAGCGGTGTGCAGAGTTTGCAGATCGAGGCGGTGTCGCAAGCCGCAGCCAATCAGCGTGCGGGACGCTGCGGCCGACTCGGCCCCGGCATCTGCCTGCGGCTGTACGCGGAGGATGATTTCGCAGCGCGGCCGGTGTTCACCGATCCCGAAATCCTGCGCAGTAATCTGGCGGGTGTGATCTTGCAGATGGCCTCGCTCGGCCTGGGCGATGTCGATGCGTTCCCCTGGGTGCAGCCGCCGGAATCGCGGCATGTGAGCGAGGGCTATCGCGTGCTGCAGGTGGTGGGTGCGCTCGATGAAGACCGAAAGCTCACGCCCTTCGGCCGTCAGCTCGCCCGCCTGCCGCTGGACCCGCGCATCGCCCGCATCGCCCTCGCAGGCAAGGGCGAAAGATACGAGCGTGAAGTGTTCGCCCTCGCCGCCGCATTGTCTGTTCAAGATCCGCACGAGAACCCGCTCGAAGCGCAGACGCAGGCGCGGCAGAAACATGCGGAGTGGAAGCACCCGAAGTCGGATTTCCTCACCTTGCTGGCCCTGTGGCGGCGCTGGCAGGACGTGAGCACGGGCGCCAAGCAGAACGCGCTGCGCAAGTGGTGCAAGGAGCACTACGTCAGCTACCTGCGCATGGAGGAATGGACGCAGGTCTACAAGCAGGTGGTGGACTATCTCGCCGACGACAAGGCTGCGAAGTCCGAGCATAAGCAGCTGACGCTCGACGAACTCTATGTGCCGATCCACAAGGCCCTGCTCAGCGGCCTTATCGACCACATCGGCGTGAAGGCACCTGAAAAACCAGACTACGGCGGCCCGCGCGGACGGCGCTTCAAGATCTTCCCCGGCTCGGCACTCGCCAAGAAAGGCCCGCAATGGGTGATGCACGCCGCGATCGTCCACACCAGCCAGGTGTTCGCGCGCACCTGTGCTGCGATCGAACCCGAATGGCTGGTGGACGTTGGCAGCCACCTCATCAAGCGCGCGCTGCAACACCCGGAGTGGGACAGCCAGCGCGGCGAAGTGACCGCGCTCGAACACCTCTCGCTGTTCGGCATCCCGCTGCTCAAGCGCGCGCGCCATTTCGGCAGCGAGGACCCCATCGCCGCCCGCAATATCTTCATCCGCGAGGGGCTGGTGCGCGGCGAGATTCTGGGCAAGCCGGACTTTCTCAAGAAGAACCTGGCGCTGATCGAAAGCGTGCGCGAGAAGGAGGCGAAGATGCGCCGGCCTGATCTGCTGGCCGACGATGCCCAGTTGTTCGCCTTCTACGACGCGCGACTGCCGCAGGGCTGCTGCACGGTGGCGGGCCTCAAGCAATGGCTGCATGCGCAGCGCGGCCAGCCGCAGCTGCCGCGCGCTGCTGCGCCCAAACCCGCTGCGCCCATCGCACCATCAGCACCAGCCGCAGCGCGCGCGCTGGATGGCCTGAGCGCGCTGCGTGGCGCGATGGTGTCGCAAGCGCTGGCCGTCGCACCCAACGTCGTGCCGTCCTCCATTGAAGGCGCAAGCCTGCTGATGACCGAGGCCGACGTGCTGCGTCCGGGTGCCAATGCCGATGTCGAAAACCGTTTCCCCGATCAGCTCGTGCTGGCCGGTGTGAAAGTGTCCTTGAGCTACGAGCACGATCCCGGCGCGGACGAAGATGGCGTGAGTTTTCACCTGCCGCTCGCGCAGCTGTTCGCCTTCGACCCCGCCGCCTTCGACTGGCTGGTGCCCGGCCTGCTTGTCGGCAAGATCGAAGCGCTCATCAAGACCCTGCCCACGCACCTGCGTCGCCTCTGCCAGCCCGCCGCGCAATACGCCGAAGCCATCGCCGAAAGCGCACCGCCCAAGGGCTTGCTGCTTGATGCGATCTGCGCCCGCTTCAAGGCCATGACCGGTGTCGAGCTGCGGCCCGAAGACTTCGCCCCCGACAAGCTGCCCGCACACTTCAAGCCGCGCCTCGTGGCCGAAGACGCACAGGGCAAGGTGCTGGGCGAGGCCGAGACGCTGCAAGACCTGCGCGCGCAACTCTCTGGTGCCGCCCGCACGGCCTTCAATCAAGCCGCTGCGAAGAAAACCGAAACCCAGCAGTGGGTGCGCGACAGCGTGCTGGACTGGGACTTCGGCGACCTGCCCGATGCCATCACGGTCAGCGGCGGCGCGCGCGCCGTGCCCGCGCTCACGGTCGAAGGCAGCAAGATTGCCCTGCGCCTCTTCGAGTCCGCCGATGCTGCTGCGGCAGCTCATCGAAAAGGCCTGCGCGCGCTGCTGCTGCTCAAGCTCAACGATCGCGTCACCGGCCTCGCCAAATCCGCCAGGGGCAAGCTGGCCTTGGCCCTGAGCGGCACACCGCACACGGTGGATGCGCTCGCTCAAGCCCTGGCCGAACGCGGTGCCGATGAAACCCTGCTCGGCGACACCCTGCCGCGCAGCACCGCCGCATTCCAGGCCGCACTCGAAAAGCGCGGCGCGTTCTCGCAGCTCACCTATCAACGCATGGACGAAGTAGCCGCCTGGCTCACCCAAGCCACGAGCCTGCGCCGCAGCATCGCCGCCATCGCCAAGCCCTACCCGGAGGCCCATGCCGATGCCGCGCAGCAACTGGCCACGCTGCTCGGGCCCGGCTTCATCACCGCCATCCCGGCCGCGCAGTGGCCGCGGGTGCTCACCTACCTCAAAGCCCTCGCGGTGCGGCTGGAGCGTCTGCCCCTGAAGCCCGCAAAAGACGCCGAAGCGATGAAGCAACTCGTGCCCCGAATCGCCAAGTTGCCCAGCCCCTTCCACCCCGCTCGCTGGGTGCTGGAGGAATGGCGCGTGCAGTTGTTCGCGCAGGAACTCAAGGCGGTGGGCGCACCCAATGCGGACAAGGCTGACACGGCCTTGCGCGGATGAGTGATGCGCATCATCATGCGCACTCCCAGACGCATCAGGATCCAGCCATGAGCAAAGCCTACAAACTGCCTGCCGCGCAGCAGCTGACCATCGCAGAGCCGCGGGCGATCTATAACGCGGGCAAGCAGCGCCTCAATGTGACTGTGCGCGGTGACCTTATTGAACGCGCGCGCGAGCAAGGCATGAATATTTCCAGCGTGCTGGAAGAGTCGCTGACCGAGCGTCTGCGCAAGGCCGATAGCCAACGCTGGCTCGCCGAAAACGCCGAAGCCATTGCGCACCACAATGCGCGCATCGAGCGTGATGGTCTGTGGCACAAGGGGCTGACGCCTTGGTACTGAGCAGCCAACCGTTCGTCACGCTGCCGCGATTCAGCGTGGTGCAACCCAAGGGGGCAAGCGCCCGCAATGCGCCCATGCTCGTGGTGCTCAGCGCCGACTCGGTGGATGGCTTGGCACTGGTGGTGGTCGCCCCCGTCATGCGGCTGAAAGACCACGGCCCCATCACGCGCGGGCTGCATGTGCCGGTGCAGGTGAACGGGGAGGCGCGGGTCGTGGTGACCGAAGAACTGGTGTCCATCCCCAAGAGCGCGCTCGGCAAGCCCATTGCCCTGCTCGATGCCCACCGCAGCGCACTCGTCGCCGCTCTCGATTTTCTCTTTCAAGGTTATTGATTCGTGCGCAACGCAATCCCCACACAAGACCGCCTCATCACTGCCCTCGACGTGCCCGATGCTGCCGCTGCCCGTGCCCTCGTCGGCACGCTCGGCGACGCGGTGAGCTTCTACAAGATCGGCATGGAGCTGTGCATGGCGCCAGGCTTCTTCGAGCTGCTGGAATGGCTCAAGCACGAGCAGAAGAAAGTCTTCGTCGATCTCAAGTTCTTCGATATTCCGGAGACGGTCGCCCGCGCCATCCGCAACCTCTCGGAGCGCGGTGCGGACTTCGCCACTGTGCATGGCAACCAGTCGATCATGCAGGCGGCAGCACAGGCCAAGACCGGCCACACCAAGGTGCTGGCGGTGACGGCGCTGACCTCGCTCGATCAGGGCGATCTCGACGATCTCGGCTTCCAGTGCAAGGTGGAAGAACTGGTGCTCAGCCGCGCACGTCGGGCGCTGCAGGCGGGCTGTGATGGCGTGGTGTCGTCGGGGCTCGAAGTGCCGCGCCTGCGCACTGAGGCGCCAAGCGAACTCATCTGCGTCACGCCCGGCATTCGCCCGGTCGAGAACCGTGTCGAAGCCGATCAGAAACGCATCATGACGCCGAGTGCGGCGATCAAGGCCGGGGCCGATTACCTCGTCATTGGCCGCCCCATCCGCGACGCCGCCGACCCACGTTCTATGGCGCTGGCCATCCAGAAAGAAATCGCCGAGGCACTGTCATGAGAGCGCTGAAGAACGACCGTTTCCTGCGCGCCCTCAAGCGCGAGCCGGTAGACCGCACGCCGGTGTGGATGATGCGCCAGGCCGGCCGCTACCTGCCCGAATACCGAGCCAGCCGCGCCAAGGCCGGCGACTTCATGGCGCTGTGTCGCAATGCCGAGCTGTGCTGCGAAGTCACGCTGCAACCGCTCGACCGTTATCCCGGTCTCGACACCGCCATCCTCTTCAGCGACATCCTTACCGTGCCGGATGCGATGGGCCTGGGCCTGCGCTTCGTTGAGGGCGAAGGCCCGCAATTCGACCGCCCCGTGCGCGATGCCGCGAGCATCGCCGCGCTGCCCATCCCCGATCCGGAAGTCGAGCTGCGCTACGTGATGAATGCGGTGCGCACCATCCGCGCCGCACTCGGTGACCGCTGCCCGCTGATCGGCTTCGCAGGCTCGCCGTGGACACTCGCCACCTACATGGTCGAAGGCCAGGGCGGACAGGAGTTCGCGCGCATCAAGCGCATGCGCTTTGAAGCCCCCGCCTTGCTCACGCAGCTGCTCGACAAGCTGGTTGCGGCCACCACGCTGTATCTCGATGCACAGGCCTGCGCCGGTGCCGATGCGCTGATGGTGTTCGATACCTGGGGCGGCGTGCTCGACCACGCCGGCTACCGGCAGTTCTCGCTGGAACCGATGCAGCGCATCGTCACTGCGCTCAAAGCCAAGCACCCGCAGATTCCGGTGATGCTGTTCACCAAGAACGGCGGCCAGCAGCTGGAGGCGATGGCGGCCACCGGCTGCGATGGCCTGGGCCTGGACTGGACCACCGACATTGGCGAGGCGCGTGCCCGCGTCGGCAGCAAGGTGGCGCTGCAAGGCAATCTCGATCCGCTCTGCCTGCTGGCCCAGCCAGAGGCCATCCGCGCCGAGGTGGCGCGCGTGCTGGCCAGCTACGGCCCCGGTTCAGGCCACATCTTCAACCTCGGTCACGGCATCACGCCACAGGTCAATCCTGACCACGCGGGCGCGATGATCGAGGCCGTGGTTCAGCTGTCGCCTCGGTATCATCAGGCGAACTAATCCAAGGGAAAACCGCGTGCTGTTGCGACTGCTGCCAAGGCCCCTGATCGGGGTGCTGACCGTCCTCTTCATGGTGCCGTCACTGCTGCTGTGGACCATTGGTACGATGCTGCCCGGCATCCTGCTCAAGCTGGTGCCGGTGTTTGCAGTGCAGCGCATCGGTGCGCGTTATTGCGTGTGGTGCGCGCGGCGCTGGGTGGGCACCAACCAGCTGATTTTTCGCGGCCTGCACGGACTGCCGAAGGCGGATGCCTACGGCGATCTGTCGATCGACGGTGAGTTGCAGTCCGGCAAGAGTTATCTGCTGATCAGCAATCACCAGTCCTGGGCGGACATCCTGATCCTGTTCAGCTGCTTCCATGGCCGCGTGCCCTTCCTGCGCTTCTTTTTGAAACAGGATCTGGTTTACGTGCCGATCATCGGCGTGGTGTGCTGGGCGATGGATTTCCCCTTCATGACCCGCAAATCCGGCGCTGCCGACATCGCCACCACCCGCCGCGCCTGCGAGATCTACAAGCTCGACCCTGTGACGGTGGTGAACTTCCTCGAAGGCACCCGCTTCACACCGGCCAAGCAGGCGTTGAAGAAAAACCCTTTTCAGCACTTGCTGCGTCCCAAGGCTGCGGGCTTGAGTTACACGCTCAATGCCATGGGCGAGCAGTTTGCGGGCTTGATCGATGTCACCGTCGCCTATCGGCCCACCCGCCGCAAGCTGGTGTGGAGCTGGCTGTGCGGCGAGCAGAGCCGCGTGCGGGTGCATTGCAGCGTGCGTGCATTGCCCACGGCACTGCTCGGCGGTGACTATGCGCAGGATGCTGCGTTCCGCCAGCAGTTCCAGGCCTGGGTCAACGACTTGTGGACTGTGAAAGATGGCGAAGTGGCAAGCCTTAGAACACGGCCCTGACACTAGAATGCAATACCAGAAACTGGACGCAGTCGCTTGAACCTGACCAAGAAAATCGTGGTGATCGCATTGGCATCGCTGCTCCTGGTGGTGCTGGGTGCGGCGGGCTGGGCCTGGTATAAGGTGCGCAGCATCGAAGCACAGCTGCCCTCGGTGCAGAGCCTGCGCGAGCCCAATCTTGGCGCGCCGCTGCGCATCTACAGCGCCGACGGCAAGCTGATTGGCGAGTTCGGTGCCGAGCGCCGCTCGCCACTGTCCTACGAGCAGTTTCCGGATCAGGTGATCAAGGCTTTTCTGGCCGCGGAGGACGACCAGTTCTTTGAGCACAGCGGTGTCGATTACATGGGCCTGCTGCGTGCGGCCTTCAAGCTCGCCGCCACCGGTGAAAAGCGCCAGGGCGGTTCGACCATCACCATGCAGCTGGCGCGCAATGTGTTTCTCTCGCCGGAGCGCAGCTACGAACGCAAGATCCGCGAGATCCTGCTGGCGCAGAAGATCGAGCGCGAGCTGGACAAGAAACGCATCCTCGAAATCTATTTGAACCGCATCTTTCTCGGCACCCGCGCCTATGGCGTGGCAGCGGCGGCCTACGTCTATTTCGGCAAGACGCTCGACGAGCTGACGCTCTCTGAAACCGCCGTGCTGGCCGCACTGCCCAAGGCACCCTCGGCGCTCAACCCCCTCACCAATCCCAAGCGTTCGCTCGAACGCCGCGACTACGTGCTGCGGCGCATGCGCGAGCTGAAGTTCATCACCGACGAGGCGTACGAAGCCGCCCGCGCCGAACCGATCCTGGCGCAGGAGCATGCGCCGCCGGTCGATCTCGATGCCGCCTACGTCGCCGAGATGGTGCGTGCAGATCTCTTCACCAAGCATGGCGAGGCGGCCTACACCGCCGGCTTCAAGGTGGTGACCACCATCGACAGCGCCCGGCAGGAACTCGCCAACGAGGCGCTGCGCAACAAGCTGCTCGACTATGAGGAGCGCCATGGGTATCCCGGCGCTGAGGCGCGGCTTGAAGCCGATGCCATCCGCGCGCTCGAACGCAGCGAGCCGATGCAGAGCGAGGCGGTGATCGCCGCCCTGCGCGCCCGCCCCGTCTACGCGGGCCTGCCCGCCGCCTTGGTGACGGCGGTGAGTGCCACGCAGATCCAGCTGGTCTCGCGGGAATGGGGCCGTGGCGTGATCGAGGCCAAGGGCTTTGCCTGGGCCGGCAAGCAGATGAAGCTCGCCGTTGGTGACATCATCCGCATCCGCAAATCCAGCAGCAAGGATGGCGATGTGCTGCGCCTCGCCCAGGTGCCGGGCGTGCAGGGTGCCTTCGTCGCGCTTGATCCGCGCGATGGTGCGATCGAGGCGCTGGTGGGTGGCTACGATTTCAACGCCGGCAAGTTCAACCGCGTCACCCAGGCAAAGCGGCAGGCCGGTTCCGGCTTCAAGCCCTTCCTGTATGCGGCAGCGCTTTCAAAGGGCTACACCCCGGCCTCGATCTTCGTCGATGCGCCCATCGTGCTCGATGCCAGCCAGAACCGGAACGAGTGGCGGCCTTCCAACTACGACAACGACTTCAAGGGCCCGATGCGCATGCGCGAAGCCCTGGTGCAGTCGCGCAACCTCGTATCGATCCGTGTCTTGCAGGCCGTCGGCATGAGCTACGCGATGCGCTATGCCGAGAACTTCGGCCTCGACCGCAAGACCCTGCCGCGCGATCTCACGCTGTCGCTCGGCACCGCCTCGCTCTCGCCGCTCGAAGTCGCGCGCGGCTATGCGGTGATCGCCAACGGCGGCTTCCTGATCGAGCCCTATGTGATCCGCCAGATCAGCGATGCGCAAGGCCAGATCATCTACGAGGCGCGGCCGGTCAAGGCCTGCCCGGAGTGCCCGCCGGAGATCGAGGCCGGCGACCCCACCGCCCAGCTCGCGCGCCGCACCATCGACCCCAAGACCGACTACATGGTGACCAGCATGCTGCACGACGTGGTGGTGCGCGGCACGGGTGCGGCGGTCAATTCGCTCGGTCGCCGCGACCTGGCTGGCAAGACCGGCACCAGCAACGACGAGACCGACGCCTGGTTCAACGGCTTTCATCCCACGCTCGCAGCCACGGTGTGGGTGGGCTACGACCAGCCCAAGCCACTCGGCAAGGGCGAGGTCGGCGGCCGAGCTGCGCTGCCGATGTGGATGGATTTCATGCGCGGCGCGCTCAAGGGCGTGGCGGACATGTCACCCATCGCCCCGGCGGGCATGACCACCGTTCGCATCAATCCCCGCAACGGCAAGCTGGCCTGGGAAGGCAGTGAGCGCTTCATCAACGAGACCCTGCCGCTCGATCGCCTGCCGGAACAGGATGATGGTCTGATGCCAGGGCAGGAGAGCGAGGCCGGCGCAGCGGCGCAGGACCTCTTCTAGTCATGGGCCAGCGTCCCGCCGGCGGCACGGCAGAACTGGCGCTGGAAGCGGCGCGCATCTTCGTCGAGGAATCACTCACCGACTACGCCACCGCCAAGCGCAAGGCGGCAGAGCGCATGGGGCTCGGCAGTCGTGCTGCATTGCCGGACAACGCCCGCGTGCAGGCCGAGGTCATCGCCTATCAGCGCCTGTTCGGCGGCGCGGCCTACCAGCAGCGCCTGCGGCGCATGCGCACCACGGCTGTACAGGCGATGAAGCTTCTCGCCGACTTCGACCCACGCCTCACCGGTGGCGTCGTCACCGGCGCCATCGGCGAGGCGCACCGGGTGCAGTTGCACTGCTTCCCCGACAAGGCAGAGATGGTGGATGTGTTCCTTGATGATCGCGGCTTCGAATGGAAGGAAAGCGAGCGCGATTACCGCTATAGCGATGGCCATGTCGAGAGCGTGCCGCTGGCCTGCTTCGATGCCGGTGGCATCGGCGTCGATGTCGCGCTGTTCGAGCCGGGCCAGGAGCGCCGGCCACCGCTCTCGCCCACCGACGGCCTGCCCGCCAAGCGCCTGACGCTGGCGCAGGCCGAGGCGCTGGCCGCCGAGCCCATCGAAGGCGTTTTAGGCTTCACCCCATAAAAAAAGCCCGCTCGAAGAGCGGGCCTGGATACACA
>JAZKFO010000030.1:0-4913 GCA_040386395.1 Pseudomonadota bacterium
CAGCTGGTTGGTCTTGCCCAGCGCATGCGCAAAATATTCATCGCCGGATTTGTAGTTGAGCGATGCAGGATCCAGCTCATGGCCCTTACCGGCCCTGATCCAGCCGGCTTTCGACAGCACGACGGTAATGGCTTCGGCGGGCAGGATTTCTTCCGCGCTCATCGCCACCGCCGGCGCACGCGCGACGAGAGGGCTGCGGCGCGCATCGCCATACTTCTTGCCGTCTTCGCGCAGCTCGTCGCTGATGAGCTTGCGCAGCGCCTCGTCGGAGTTCAGCAGCTCTTCGAGCTTGGCCTTCTCGGCCGCCAGCTCGTCCTGCTCGCCCTTGATGCGCATCTCTTCCAGCCGCTGCAACTGGCGCAGGCGGGTGTCGAGGATGTAGTCGGTCTGAATCTCGCTCAAGGCAAACGTGCGCATCAGTGTGGCGCGCGGTTCGTCCTCGAAACGGATGATGCGGATGACTTCGTCGAGATTGAGGAAGGCAATCAGCAAGCCTTCCAACAGGTGCAGACGGTCATTCACTTTTTGCAGGCGGTGGTTGAGCCGGCGCGTCACGGTGGTGAAGCGGAACTCCAGCCACTCACCCAGAATCTCGCGCAGGTTCTTCACGCGCGGACGGCCATCGAGGCCGATCATGTTCAAGTTCACGCGCACCGATTTTTCGAGATCGGTGGTGGCGAACAGATGCGCCATCAGCTGGTCGACGTCGATGCGGTTGCTGCGCGGGATGATGACGAGGCGGCAGGGATTCTCGTGGTCGGACTCATCACGAAGGTCTTCGACCAGCGGCAGCTTCTTCGCCCGCATCTGCTCGGCGATCTGCTCCTGGATCTTGTTGCCGCTGACCTGGTGCGGCAGGTGGGTGATGACGATCTGCAGGCCATTGGCGCCGCCATCCTCACGCTCCCAGCGGGCGCGGGTGCGCACTACGCCGTTGCCGGTCTGGTAGAGCTTCAGCAGTTCCGCACTCTCGCTGATGATCTCGCAACCGGTGGGGAAATCCGGCCCCGGCACGAACTCCATGAGCTTGTCGATGGAGGTGTTCGGGTGCTTGAGCAGATGGATGCAGGCCTTCACCAGCTCGCCGATGTTGTGCGGCGGGATGTCAGTGGCCATGCCCACCGCGATGCCGGTGGTGCCATTGACCAGGATGTTCGGCAGGCGTGCAGGCAGCAGCTTGGGCTCTTCCAGCGTGCCGTCGAAGTTGGGCGCCCACTCCACCGTGCCCTGTTCGAGTTCCGCCAGCAGCGCCTGCGCGTACGGCGTGAGGCGCGACTCGGTGTAGCGCATGGCGGCGAAGGATTTCGGGTCGTCGGCCGAGCCCCAGTTGCCCTGCCCGTCCACCAGCGGCGTGCGGTAGTTGAAGGGCTGCGCCATCGTCACCATGGCTTCATAGCAAGCCGAGTCACCGTGCGGATGGTATTTGCCGAGCACGTCACCGACGGTGCGCGCGCTCTTCTTGTGCTTGGCGGTGCTCTGCAACCCCAGCTCGCTCATGGCGTAGATGATGCGGCGCTGCACGGGCTTGAGGCCGTCCTCGACATGCGGCAGGGCGCGGTCGAGCACGACATACATCGAGTAGTCGAGATAGGCCTTTTCGGCGAAGACACGCAGCGGCAGGCGTTCGGGTTCGATGATGATCGGGTTCATGGTCAGCGGATCAATGAATCAGTGAATTAGGTATGACGGCGTTCGAAGGCGGCATCCAGCATGCCGCGCGCGATTTCGCGCTCGCCCATGATGGTGGCGGTGGCACCTTGAGCTTGCAGGTGGATCACTTCGGCATCGGAGTGCGCGCGAGCGAGGATGCGCAGATCGGGATTGGCGAGCAGGGCCTGGCTCACCACCTGCCCGGCCTCGAAGACCTGCGGGATGGCGACGAACAGACGGCGCGCACCGGCGAGATTCGCAGCCTTCAGCACTTTGGGGTCGGCGGCGTTGCCGCTGAGGATTTCAGCACCATCGGAGAGTGCGGCAGCAGCAGGACTCTTGCGGTCTTCGATCACCACGAAAGGCTCGCCAGCGTCCTTGAGGCCCGCACCGATGAGGCTGCCGACGCGGCCGTAGCCGACGAGCACCGTGTGGCCGTGCAGCGTCGTGGGCTTGAGATCAGCGATGGGCTCGGCGAGCTTCTCCGGCTGGTTGCGCACGAACAGCTTGAACAGCAGCGGGTTGAGCAGAATCGAGAAGATCGCACCGGCCAGCACCAGGTCCTGCCCCTGTTGCGGCAGCAGCTTGAGCGACACGCCGAGGCCCACCAGGATGAAGGAGAACTCGCCGATCTGCGCCAGACTCGCCGCAATGGTGAGCGCGGTCTGGTTGGGGTGGCCGAAGGCGCGGACGATGAGGTAGGCCGCCAACGACTTGCCGAACAGGATGATGACGAGCGTGAGCGCCAGGGCCGCAGGCGCGTCGATGATGATAGAGGGGTTGAACAGCATGCCCACCGAGACGAAGAACAACACCGCAAAGGCGTCGCGCATCGGCAGCGATTCTTCAGCCGCGCGGGCGCTCAGTGGTGACTCATTAAGAATCATGCCGGCGAAGAAAGCACCCAACGCGAACGACACACCGAATAGCATGGCCGCACCAAAGGCGACGCCCAGCGCAATCGCCAGCACCGAGAGACTGAACAGTTCGCGCGAGCCGGTCTGCGCCACCCAGTGCAGCAGCTTGGGGATGGCGCGACGGCCCACCACCAGCATGAACACCACGAAGGCAGCCGCCTTGCCGACCGCGATACCCACAATGCCAAGCACGCCACCCTTCACGTGCGCACCAGCATCGTCCACCGAGGCAATGGCCGGAATCAGCACGAGCGCGAGTACCATCATCAGGTCTTCGACAATCAGCCAGCCCACCGCGATGCGGCCACGCTGGGTATCGACCAGACGCCGCTCCTGCAAGGCGCGCAGCAGCACCACGGTGCTGGCGACGGAGAGTGCCAAGCCGAACACGAAGCCCGCCATCAGCGGCCAGCCCAGCCAGTGCGCGAGGCCCATGCCCATCAGCGTGGCGACGGCGATCTGCACCACCGCGCCCGGCACGGCGATGGCCTTCACCGAGAGCAAATCCTTCATCGAGAAATGCAGGCCGACGCCGAACATCAGCAGAATCACGCCGATCTCGGCCAGTTCGTTGGCGAGGTTCTGATCCGCCACGAAACCCGGCGTGAACGGCCCCACCAGCACGCCCGCCAGCAGGTAGCCGATCAGCGGCGACACCCGCACCCGGTGCGCCAGCGCGCCGAACACGAACGCCAGCACGAGTCCGACGACGAGGGTGGCGATGAGCGGGGTGTGATGCATGGCTTAAGCCTTAAACCTCGATCTCGGCTTTGTCGCCGTTGGTTTCGAGCCAGGTCTTGCGATCACCGGCGCGCTTCTTGTTGAGCAGCATGTCCATCAGGCCATCCGTGGTCTTGACCGGCGCCGCACCTTCTTCGGCCTCCGGCAGCTCGTCGAGCGTGAGCTGCACCAGGCGACGGGTGTCGGGGTTCATGGTGGTTTCGCGCAGCTGCAGCGGGTTCATCTCGCCCAGACCCTTGAAGCGGGTGACGCCGACCTTGCTCCTGTTGCCCTCGGCCTGCAGGCGGTCGAGCACGCCCTGTTTTTCGGACTCGTCCAGCGCATAGAACACCTGCTTGCCGGCATCGATGCGGAACAAGGGCGGCATGGCGATGTAGATGTTGCCGGCGGCGACCAGCGGGCGGAAATGCTTGAGGAATAGAGCGCAGAGCAGGGTGGCAATGTGCAGGCCATCGCTGTCGGCATCGGCCAGCACGCAGACCTTGCCGTAGCGCAGGCCGCTGATGTCGGCACTACCCGGATCGACGCCGATGGCGACGCTGATATTGTGGATTTCCTCGCTGGCAATGGCCTCACCTGCTGAGGCTTCCCAGGTGTTCAGAATCTTGCCGCGCAGCGGCATGATCGCCTGCGTGTCGCGGTCGCGCGCCTGCTTGGCGCTGCCACCGGCGGAATCACCCTCGACCAGGAAAAGCTCGGTGCGGTTGAGGTCGGTCAGCACGCAGTCGGCGAGCTTGCCGGGCAGCGCGGGGCCGGTGGTGATCTTCTTGCGCACGACCTGCTTGCTGGCCTTCATGCGCGCGCTGGCATTCGCAATCACCAGCTGGGCCACCTTCTCGCCCTCGTCGGGGTGCTGGTTGAGCCAGAGGCCGAAGGAGTCATGCACCACGCCGCTGACGAAAGCCGCCGTCTCGCGCGACGACAGACGCTCCTTGGTCTGGCCAGCGAACTGCGCGTCCTGCATCTTGATGCTGATGACGTAGGCGAGCCCCTGCCAGACATCTTCTGGCGCGAGCTTGAGGCCACGCGGCAAGAGGTTGCGGAACTCGCAGAACTCGCGGATCGCCTCGGTCAGACCCGTGCGCAGGCCGTTGACATGGGTGCCGCCCTGCGCCGTGGGGATGAGGTTGACGTAGCTCTCTTGCAGCAGTTCCGGCGTGCCATCGGCATTGATCCAGGCCAGCGCCCACTCGGCCTCTTCGCGGTCGGCCTTGAACTTGCCGGTGAAGGGCTCGGCCGGGATCAGCTCGTGGCCTTTCACGGCATCGAGCAGGTAATCCATCAGGCCGTTTTCGTAATGCCACTCAGTGACTTCGCCCGTCGCTTCGTCCTTGAGCGACATCTTCAGGCCCGGACAGAGCACGGCCTTCGCACGCAGGATTTGCTTGAGGCGCGGCAGCGAGAACTTGGCGCTGTCGAAGTATTTCGGATCAGGCCAGAAGCGCACCCGTGTTCCGGTTTCCTTCTTGCCGGCGGTGCCCACTTCGCGCAGCAGCGATTTGGGGTAGCCACTCTCGAAGTGCATGGTGTGCTCAATGCCACCGCGCTTCACGAACACATCCAGCCGCGTCGAGAGCGCGTTCACCACGCTCACACCCACGCCGT
>JAZKFO010000031.1:0-2358 GCA_040386395.1 Pseudomonadota bacterium
CGGACGGCACCGGCGTGATCGCCGGTGGTGCGATGCGCTCGGTGTTTGAAGTCGCTGGCGTCACCAACATCTTGGCCAAGACCTACGGCTCGCGCAATGCGATGAACGTGATCCGCGCCACGGTCGATGCCATCCAGAAAATGAACCTGCCTTCCGACATCGCTGCCAAGCGCGGCAAGACGGTGTCCGAGATTCTCGGAGTGCCCGCCAAGTGAGCAACGCCACCGCCCCCAAGCAGATCAAGCTCACGCTGATCCGCAGCCTCGCCGCCCAGTTGAAGATGCACGTCAACTGCGTCAACGGCCTTGGCCTCAAGAAGATGCACCAGTCCGTGATCGTGTCGGCCACCCCTGAGAACATGGGCATGGTCAACAAGTCGCGCTTCATGCTGAAAGTTGAAGAGCTGAACTAACATGAAACTCAATTCCATCAAGCCCGCCAAGGGCAGCAAGCCGACCCGCACTCGCGTCGGTCGCGGCATCGGCTCTGGCCTCGGCAAGACTGCCGGCCGTGGTCACAAGGGTCAGCGTGCCCGTTCGGGTGGCTACCACAAGGTCGGCTTCGAGGGCGGTCAGATGCCCATCCAGCGCCGCCTGCCGAAGCGCGGCTTCAAGTCGCCGATCAAGATGCTGACCGGCGAAGTGCGTCTCTCGGAGATCGAGAAGATGACGGCCACCGAGATCGACCTCGCTGCCCTCAAGGCCGCTGGTGTCGTTGACGCGATGGTGCTGACCGCCAAGCTGATCAAGTCCGGCACGCTTACCCGCAAGGTGACGTTCAAGGGCGTGCGTGCCACCAAGGGCGCCAAAGAAGCAGTCGAAGCCCTCGGCGGCGTCTTCGCTGAATAGTTCTAGCAAACCTCAAGAGAACACGAGACCCGAATGGCCACCAATGCTTCCGCGCCGATGATGCCGGACCTGACCAAGAGCAAGGACGTACTCAATCGTCTGCTGTTCTTGTTGGGGGCCTTGGTGGTGTACCGCATCGGTACATTCATTCCGGTGCCGGGTATCGACCCGCTGAAGCTGGCTTCGTTGTTCGAGCAGCAGAAGGGCACCATCCTGGGCATGTTCAACATGTTCAGCGGCGGCGCGCTGGAGCGACTCTCGCTGTTCGCGCTCGGTGTGATGCCCTACATCTCGGCGTCGATCATCGTGCAGTTGATGGCCGCTGCCGTGCCGCAACTGAAAGAGCTGAAGAAGGAAGGCGAAGCGGGCCGTCGCAAGATCACCCGCTACACCCGCTGGGCCACGCTGGGTCTTGCCATCTTCCAGTCCATCGGCGCGGCTACTGCATTGCAGAAGAGTGGCGTGGCGATCTTCCCGGGCTACGGTTTTGTTTTTGTCGCGGCGGTTTCGCTGGTGACCGGCACCATGTTCCTGATGTGGCTGGGTGAGCAGATCACCGAGCGCGGCGTTGGTAACGGCATGTCGATGATCATCTTTGCCGGCATCGTGGCTGGCCTGCCGAGCGCGCTGGCTTCCACAGCCCAGCTCGTCAGCGAAGGCTCGCTCAACGGTCTGCTCGTGATCGTGCTGTTCGTGATGATTGCGCTGGTCACCTGGGGTGTGGTGTATGTGGAGCGTGCGCAGCGCCGCATTCCGATCCACCATGCACGCCGCCAGCAGGGCAACCGCGTCTTCGCAGCGCAGACGCAGCACCTGCCGCTGAAGCTCAACATGGCCGGCGTCATCCCGCCCATCTTCGCTTCTTCAATCATCCTGTTCCCGGCGTCCATCGTCAGCCTGTTCGGCGAGGGTGAGGCAGGCTTTCTGCAAAAACTCGCGAATGCACTCTCGCCAGGCCAGGCACTGCACACCGTGCTCTACGCGGCGATGATCATCTTCTTCTGCTTCTTCTACACTGCGCTGGTTTTCGACAGCCGCGAGACGGCCGAGAACCTGAAGAAATCCGGCGCAGTCATTCCCGGCGTGCGCCCTGGCGTCCAGACCGGCCGTTACATTGACTCCGTGCTGACCCGCCTGACGGTGGCCGGTGCGCTCTACATCACCGCCATCTGCGTGGTGCCTGAGATCATGATTGCGCAGTTCTCGATCCCCTTCGTGTTCGGCGGCACTTCACTGCTGATCACGGTGGTAGTGGTCATGGATTTCATGGCACAGCTGCAAGCGCACCTGATGTCGCACCAGTACCAGGGCCTGCTTGAAAAGCAGAACCTCAAGACCCTCGGCAAGAAGGCCGACGGCACTCCTTCAAAAGTAACGGGTCGGCTGGCGAGCCCCCGTTAATCAGTGACGCAAAACCAAACATAGGTAGTAGCCATGAAAGTGCGCGCTTCGGTTAAAAAAATGTGCCGCAACTGCAAAGTTGTGCGTCGTAGCGGTGTGGTCCGGATCA
>JAZKFO010000032.1:0-44539 GCA_040386395.1 Pseudomonadota bacterium
GGCGGCCTCTCGGCCGATGCGCTCACCGACGAGGACAAGGCCAACATCATCCACGCCGTGCGCTGGGACTGCGATTTCATCGCCGTGAGTTTCCCCCGCACCGCCGCCGACATGCACGAGGCGCGCCGGCTGGTGAAGGAGGCCGGCGGCACCGCCCTGCTGGTGGCCAAGATCGAACGCGCCGAGGCGCTGATCAACCTCAAGGAGATCATCGAGGCCAGCGATGCGGTGATGGTCGCGCGCGGCGATCTGGGTGTGGAGATCGGCGACGCCGAGCTGCCGGGCTGGCAGAAGAAGATCATCACCGCCGGCCGCGAGGCCAACAAGATGGTGATCACCGCGACCCAGATGATGGAGTCAATGATCACCAATCCCATCCCCACCCGCGCCGAGGTTCTGGACGTTGCCAACGCCGTGATGGATGGCACCGACGCGGTGATGCTGAGCGCCGAGACCGCCACCGGCAAATATCCGATCAAGGTGGTGGAGACCATGGTGCGCGTGGTGCTGGGTGCCGAGGCGCACTCGGTGCCCGACCTCGCCACGGGCCTGAGCGAATCGCACTTCCAGCGCATCGACGAGGCGGTGGCGATGGCCACGGCCTGGACTGCGCGGCGCATGCATGCCGCCGCCATCATCGCGTTGACCGAGTCCGGCAGCAGCGCGCTGATGATGTCGCGCGTCGAGCGCTACACCCCCATCTACGCGCTCACCCGCCACGACCGCACCCGCCGCCGCATGGCGCTGTGCCGCGGCGTGTATCCGGTGCTGTTCGACCCCAGCGTGCTGGAAAGTATGATCTCCGAGCGCGAGGCGGTGGAGGCCCTCACCCAGCGCGGCCTGCTGAAAGCCGGCGACCGCGTGCTGATGACCAAGGGCGATTTCACCGGCCCCGGCGGCAGCAACACCATGAAGATCATCGTGGTGGCCTGATGCACCGGCCCGCGCTCATCGGGCATCGCGGTGCGCGCGGTCTGGCACCGGAGAACACCCTGCTTGCGCTCGATGCCGGCATCGCTGCCGGCTGCCCCTGGCTGGAGTTCGACGTGCAGCTGCATCCCTCAGGCCCATTGTTCCTGCTGCACGACCTGACCCTGCAACGCACCACCAGTGGCCACGGCCTGGCGGCCGAATGCGATTGGGAGATGCTGCGCAAACTCGATGCCGGCCAGGGGCAGCACCTGCCCACGCTTGACGAGGCGCTCGATCTCATCGACCAGCGTGCGCGCATCAACATCGAACTGAAAACCTGGGATGGCACCGCTGCTGCCGTCGTCGAGTGCCTCAAGGCCAGGCTCGCCGAGGGCTGGCCGGCCGAGGCCTTCATGGTCAGCAGCTTCCACCTGCCGGAGCTGTACGAGTTCAAGCAGCTGCTGCCGGAGGTGCCCATCGGCGTGTTGCTGTGCGGCGTGCCGCTGGACTGGGCCGCCTGCGCCACCGAGTTGCAGGCTGCGGCCCTCAACCAGTCCGCCGAGTTCGTCGATGCGCGGCTGGTGGCCGATGCCAAGGCGCGTGGCCTCGCAGTCAACGTCTACACCGTCAACGATGTCGACGAATACCGACGCCTGGGCGCGATGGGTGTCGATGCCGTGTTCACGGATTTCCCCGACCGCCTGAAGAGCCTGTCCTAGCCGCGCGCCACTTGCCGCGCCGCGAATGGAAGTAGGCTGCCATGCAGACATCGTAGGTCGCGCAGAACACCCCATAGGCGAGCGGAATTTGTGTGCTCGCCGCGCCGCCGAACACATCCGTGCCGGCATGGGTGTGCAGCTCGTGCAGAAAGTCCCACACGCCATGCAGCAGGTAGCCTGCAATGAGCGCGGCGGGAATGCGCGTGCCGAGCGCGCCCAGCACGGCGAACACCGCCACGGCAGCTGCTTCGAGCCGCCACGCCGAGGCCTCCGCAAAGTAGGCCGTGAAGGCAAGGTAGAACCCCGCGATGGGGATCAGGAACAAGCCGAACAGCAGCGACTCGAACCGCGTCGGCAGGAAGCGTTGCGAGAGATACACCGAGCCGGCGGCGGCCATCAGACCGATGCTCACATACAGGCTGACAATGATTGCGAAGGCCATCTGGGTTCCCCGGTGTTCAACTGAACCTCAACCCTGCAGGTCTGATTGGTGCAGCGTAATCCGACCTGCCGGGCTAGCCGCCCAGCTGCGCGGCCGTGCTATTGCGAGGTGCAAGGGCCCTTCGCGGCCATTTCAAGCTTCTGCACGCTTTGCTTGCCTTCGCTCTCGTCGACGACGGTGAGCTTGGCCCCACCCACGAACACGCCCATTTTCATGGACTGCTGAACAAAGTAGTTCTTGCCACTCTGCGTCACGAGCTTGAGGTCATTCGCCGAAAACTCGGACTCGGTGGAAAGGGTGTGCTCCCGGTTGCCGGCGACCTCGGTAAAGAAGAACACCTTCGGTGCGGACTCGCCCAGGCAGGTTCCATCAACACGAATGTCCTTCTTCAGGGCACCACCGGGACCGCCGCCACGGAAGATGTAAAGCCCGGCCTGTCCCGGCGAAGGTGCATTGAAGAGTTTGGCCCGGTTTGATGCGTCCTTGTTTTCCATCGGGACCGTTGCGCAAGCGCTGGCGAGGATGGCGGCAGCTGCAATGACGATATTTTTCTCTAGCATTTGATTCCTTCTCCGGTTGAATGAAATTGAGGTGCTGCACGTTTCAAGTGTTCGCATCCGGCTGCTGCTCCGGGTGCGCGGCCTCGAAGGCGGGCAGTTTTTCCAGCCTTTCGCTCGTCGCCAGCAGGCGCGGATATTGGCCGGTGTCACAGGCAAAGCGGCGCGCGGCGTAGATCTGTGGCACCAGGCAGCAGTCGGCATAGCCGGGGCTGTCGCCGAAGAGGGCCGCGCGTTCGGGCAGGTCAATGATCTCCTGCTCCAGCGCGCTCAGGCCGCGGTCGATCCAGTGGCGCACCCAGGCGGTTTTCTGCGCTTCGCTCAGGCCCAGCGTGCCGGTGAGATAATCGAGCGGACCGAGGTTCTGCAGTGGCTGGATGTCGGCATTGATGGCCTCGCAGAACTGCCAGACGCGGGCGCGCTGGCGCACATCGGCGGGCAGCAGGGCGGGCGTGGGGTGCTGCGCTTCGAGGTACTGAAAGATGGCCAGCGACTGACCGAGCTTGAAGTCGCCATCCACCAACAGCGGCACGCGGCCTTCGGGGTTGAGGGCGCGGTAGGCGGGCTGGTGTTGCTCGCCGCCGTTCTTCACGAGATGCACCGGCATCACCTCGAAGGGCAGGCCTTTGAGACGCAGCGCAAGGCGCACGCGATAGCTGGCGGAGCTGCGCCAATAGGCATGAAGCTTGAGCATGGCGGGCCTCTCAGCCCCGGCAGTTGAAGCCATCGCCACCGCCGACGCTGCGCATGCAGCGCTGCTTGACGGGCAGCAGCTTGAGTTCTTCCTCGTTGAACAGCAGCGGCGCGGCTTCCGGCGCGGGCGCGGGGGCGACTTCAGGGGTGTCGATGCGAACGATGTCACCGGCCTCGGCCGGGCTGCTGCCGCTGGCGTTGCCCAGGTCGATGCCGCCTTCGAGCACGCCGGCGTAGAGGCCGGCAGGTGCTGCCTCGCCGTCGATCTGGCAGCGGTCGGCTTCCTCGCAGATGCGCACGGCGTAGTCGGTGCCGCGCACGGTCATGGTGGCCTTGGGGGTTTCGAGTGCGTACTGGCTCTTGGCGTTCTTGGGGATCATGCCGCTGATGGTGCGCATCGCGCCCTTCAGCAGCTTGAGGTTGAGCACGCCGTTGCTGTCGTCCTTGGCGGCAAAGCGGAACTCCTTCAGCAGCAGGCTGCTGCCGGTGCGCAGCAGGATGGTGGTGCCATCGAGCAGCCTCAGGCTGGCCTCGGTGCGGGCATCGGTGGTGATGGTGTCGCCGCGCCGCACGTTGTCGACGGCGGAGAGCGACCGGCGCTGGCCGAGGCTGCCTTCAACCAGCACCGGGCCGTCGGCGGTGACGAGCGCGCCGATGATCGCCTCCTGCGGCTTGGGCAGCACCACCGGCTCGACCATGACCAGCTGGGGCGGCGGGGGCGGCAGCGGCCGCTCGCTGGGCTTGCGGTACAGCGGCAGGCGGATCGCGGCACCCTGCTTGAGGATGCGGCTGCGCGGCGCGGTGAAGGCGTTGGGGTAATAGGTGGTGATGTATTTCTCCACCTCGTACCAGGCCTGCGGCAGCTCCGGCATCTCGCGGCGGATCACGGTCGGCAGCGGCTCCTCGACTTCGGCGGTGACATCCAGAAACGCGAAGAAGCGATAGCCCTCGAAAGCAGGCGGCAGCGGCTGCGCGCGGGCGGCAAATGCCAGCAGCAGCAGGGGCAGGGCGATGAGCAGGGAGCGGATGCTGGGCATGGTGGCGGTACAGGCGGGCGTGATTTGTCCACTGATAGTCGGCAGGCTTGGGGCGCTTGTAAAGCCATGAAGACTGCCCAGACTATGCCGTCCATCCCATTGTCGCTGCCATGCCCAGAAACCCGGAGTTCCAGACCCTCATCGCCCTGCTGACGGCGTTTTGCCTGACGGCCTGCACTTCCATGCGCGCGGTGCCCAGCGGCGAAAAGCAGGCGGTTCGCGCCGAGCTCAAGGTGGGTGACGAAGTCAGCGTGAGTGCCGTCAACGGCAAGACCTATCTGCTGGTGCTCACCGCCGTCGATGAGGAGAAGATCACCGGTGTCGGCAACAACCAGAAAGTCACCATGCGCTACGAGCAGATCAGGACGCTCGAAATCCGCAAGCTCAGTGTCGTCAAGACAGCGGGTCTCTCGATCGGCGTGATTGCGGGCGCTTTCCTGGTTTTTGTCGGGCTCTTCGTCGCAGGTGCCTTCGGCGAGCCGTTCGGCGATTGAGCCGGGCGGTTATTTGGCGACGCGCTTGAGGCCGCCGTAGACCATCTCGACCCAGGCTTCGGGGCTCAGGAACTGCTTGCCCCATTTGGCGTCGTATTCGGCGGTGGGCTTGGCGGCCTGGATCTGCTCCAGCGTCTTGCCTTCGGCCATCAGCTTTTTCATGCGCGCGGCCACGGTTGCCAGCAGGTCGCGGTAGACGATCAGATCCGCCTTGTTGGCGATGGGGCCATGGCCGGGGATGATGCGGGTCTTGTCGTCGAGCTTGGGCAGCAACTCGCTCACTGCGGCGATGACGCCGTCGATATGGCCGCCGCTGCCGTAGTCGATGACCGGGTAGAGGCCATTGAAGTAGAGATCGCCCAGGTGGACGAGATTGGCTTCGGGGAAGAACACCACCGCGTCGCCATCGGTGTGTGCGGGTGCGACATGCTCGGCGCGCAGCGTCAGGCCGTTCAGATGGAACTCGACGTCCTCACCGAAGGTGACCACCGGCAGCGCCTTGCGCGGCGCGGGTTTCACATCGCGCTTGAAGGCCTCCATGAAGCCACCCGCCGCCAGCCGCTTGCGCACATTGTGGTGGGCGACGATCAGCGCGCCGCCTTCGCCGAAGTTCTCGTTGCCGCCGGTGTGGTCGCCATGCCAGTGGGTGTTGAGCACGAAGCGGATGGGCTGCTTCGGCGCGATGGCATCGAGTGCGGCGCGAATCTTCGGCGCGAGCGGGGCGTACTGGTCGTCGATCAGCACCACGCCATCCGGCCCGCTGCTGACGCCGATGTTGCCGCCGCTGCCGGTGAGCAGATACAGGCCCTGACCCAGGTCGGTGGACTTGATCTCGACCTTGCTGAAATCCTGCTGGGCCGTGGCTGCGGTGGCGGCGAGGCCCAGCAGGCCAGCGATGAATAGGGAGCGCATGGTGGAAGTTCTCTTAAGGTTGGTAGGGTTGAACGGTCTGCTCGATGGCGCCGAAGATCGACGCGCCATGGGCGTCGCGCATCTCGATCTTCACCGTGTCGCCAAAGCGCAGGAAGGGCGTGACCGGCTTGCCGTGCAGGATGGTCTCGATGGTGCGCACCTCGGCCAGGCAGCTGTAGCCCAGGCCGCCGGCGCTGATGGGCTTGCCGGGGCTGCCGTCGGCATCCTTGTTGCTCACGGTGCCGCTGCCGATGATGCAGCCGGCACCGAGCGGCCGGGTCTTCGCGGCATGGGCGATGAGGGTGGGGAAGTCGAAGGTCATGTCCACGCCGGCATCCGGCTTGCCCAGCGGGCTGCCGTTCAAATAGCTCAGCAGCGGCCGGTGCAGCCTGCCGCCCTGCCAGTCATCACCGAGCTCGTCGGGCGTCACCGCCACCGGCGAGAAGGCACTGGAAGGCTTGCTCTGGAAAAATCCGAAGCCCTTCGCCAGCTCGTTGGGGATGAGGTTGCGCAGGCTGACGTCGTTGACCAGCATCACGAGGCGGATCGCCTTCGCCGCCTGTTCCATGCTCGCCGCCATCGGCACATCGGCGGTGATCACCGCGACCTCGGCTTCGAGGTCGATGCCGTAGTCCTCGCTGGCCATGCGGATGGCTTCGGTGGGTGCGAGAAAGGTATCGCCGCCGCCCTGGTACATCAGCGGATCTGTCCAGAAGCTCGCGGGCATTTCTGCGTTGCGGGCCTTGCGCACCAGCTCGACGTGATTGACGTAGGCGCTGCCATCGGCCCACTGGTAGGCGCGCGGCAGCGGCGAGGCGCACTGTGCCGCGTCGAAGGCCAGGGTGCCGCTGATCTTGCCGCTGTTGAGCTGCTCGCTGAGCGTCAGCAGGTCGGGGGCGACGGCCTCCCAGTCATCGAGTGCCGCTTGCAGGGTCTTCACATGCGGCACGGTGGCGGCACGGGTGAGGTCGCGGCTGACGACCAGCAGGCGGCCATCGCGGCTGCCGTCTTTGAGGGTGGCGAGTTTCATGCGCCGAGTGTGTCAGTGCGCAGGCCACCCTGTCATCAGCGTGGCTCGCTGGCGGGCATCGAGATCACGCGCTCGCCATCCGGCATCTGCTGCACCGCCGCCGAGGGCTTGGCGGCAATGGTGCCCAGGGCCAGCGGCAGCGACACGGTCTTGCTGCGGTACTGGTCGCCCTGGCGCGTGCGCACGAAGACATTCAGATAGTGCTGGCCTTCGGCACGCGGCACGAAGCGCAGCGGCTGTTGCACCACGGTGCCCGCCGTCTGCGCGGCAAGTTGCAGCAGCGGCAGTGCGTCGACGGCGCTGAGGCCCTCGCTGAGGCTGTAGCTGACTTCGAGCGCATCGACATTGGCAGTGGATGTAATCACCGTCTCGACCCTGCTGGCCACACCCAGTGCCAGTGGAGTGACGGGGCCGAAGCGCACGGTGACGGCCGCCGAAGGCTTGCCGGCGCTGGCTTCAGCCCCGGCAGGCTGCGCGGCGGGGGCATCGCTGGCGGTGCTGGTGGCTGAAGTGGTGCAGGCGGTGCTGCCGAGCAGCAGCAGGACAGCGCAGAAAGGAATGGCGTGGTTCATCGGTCGGGCCTCGTCGATGGAATGCGGTCAGTTGCTGGTGACGCTGACGTTCAGGCAGGTGCGGCCGCCTGAGCTGCTGTCGTTGTCGGTGTTGCGGAACTCGTAGGTCTCGATCACATAGGTGCCGGCTGCCTGGTTGCTGGCGGCGAGCGTTTCGCTGCCCATCGCATTGCTCTCGGCAACCCGCGAGGCCTGGCCCCGGCGATGCAGCACGATGTCGGGATCGACGCCGCCCGTGACCTGCACGCTGAGGTTGGCTGCTGCCGCCAGTGTGAAGCTGAGAAAGCGGGCGTTCGACAGCTTGTTGGGTTCGCCGAAGGTGTTGATGCTGCACACCACCTGCGCCGGGCCGTTGACGCTGATGGCGGTGTAGACCGGCAGCACATCGCTGCCCACGCCGGCATCGTTGGTCTCCTGCGAACCGGCATTGTCGATGGCCGCGCTGTTGATGCGCTGCGCCGAAACGATGGCGTTGATCTCGCTCTCCATACTTGGATTGGCCGCCTTGAGTGCGGTGACGAAGCTGAAGATGCTGGTGCGCAGCGGCGTGGTTTTCTGGGCATCGACGAGCACCCGGTAGATCGGCCCGAAGCCGAGTGCGAGGCTGTCGCTGCCATCGGCTGCCGGGTCGTAAAGGTCGTAGAGAATCGACTGCACCGAGGATTCGCTGTACCAGCCGGAGTTGTCGGCAGCGGTGGGATTGGCCTCGACATTGATGGTGAAGTCGCTGGCCTGGTTGCTGCCGATGGAGTCGCGATAGGCCGGGTCGTCGGTGACGATGCCGGAGAGCGCATTGCCAAAGCCCTCGCCAAAGGCCAGCCGCAAATCCAGCAGTTCGTCACCGCCATGCGGGCCGCCGATGCTGTCGCTGGCGGAGAGCGTGTCTTCAAAGTAATGACCCCATTCGTGGACGATGACGTGGTCATCGAACTCGTCGGTGTCGACATTGGCCTGGCCCAGGATGTAGAGCTGGCCGTTGCTGTAGAAAGAGGTGCCGATCCTGCCCTCAGTGATATCGCCGTCGGCAGGCACGTTGTTGACGCTCCAGTTGACGGTGAGGCGCGGGAAGCTCGCACTGGCATCGACTGCGACGGTTTTCTGCAGGGCGTCGTAAATCTTGTCGAGAATTGCGAAGGGCGCTGCCGCACGGGTGGCGGTATAGGCGCTGCCCGTCCAGCCAGAGGCCGCGTGCAGGTCGCGCGTGGAGGCCGCAGAGCCGGTGTTGCTGATGACGCTGTCCAGCACATAAAGCGCATTGCCATTGGTGTTGTCGACCACGCCCACGTCCCAGAGGGGGGCGGTGGTGCGTTTGGTCTCGGCGCGGGCGCGGAGGGTGACACTGCTGTTGCCGGGCACGCTCAGGCTGTAGTTGCCGCTGCCATCCGTCGTGGTGCTGGCTATCACGGTATTGCTGCTGCCGAGTGCCTGCACCGTGATGCCGCGTGCAGCGGCGACGACCGGGTTGTTCATGTCCAGCCCGGCATCCTGCTGTGCCTTGAAGCGGATGCGGTCATAGCTGACGCGGCCCGACACCACCACCGGCGGCGTGGCGGCGGTGCTGCCGACGTTGACGACCACCTCGTCGCTGGCCGTCGCGTTCTGGTTGTCGGTGACGGTCAGCGTGAAGCGCAGCGTGCTGTTGCTGCTGGCAGATGGGGCCGTGAAGCTGGGGCTTGCCGTGCGCGGGTTGTTCAGCGTCACGGTCGGGCCTGCGCTCTGCACCCAGCTGAAGCCGCTGATGCTGCCGTCGCTATCGGTGCCCCCACCGCTCAGGCTGACGAGCGCACCGGCAGCGACGGTCTGATCGGCCCCGGCATTGGCGACCGGCAGTTGATTGACCACTGGCGGCGGGTTGTTGAGGTTGCTCTGCCCGCCACCACCACCGCCGCAGGCGGCCAGCAGCATGGAAATCGCACCCACAGACAGGCATCGAAAACTTGAAACCATGACTTCACTCCCCTCGCCGTGATTGTCCCCAATCAGCTTGTGCGATGACTGTGAATCGGCGAGGTCAGTCCGTCAAACGCCCTGCAGGCTGATCGTCACCTGCAAGCCGCTGCCGGGGATGTTGATGGCCTCGATGCGGCCGCCATGGGCCAGCACGATGCGCTGCGCGATGGCGAGGCCCAGGCCGTGGCCCTCGGCGCGGCTGGCGTTGTCGCCGCGATAGAAGGGCTGGAACAGTTTCTCCAGCTGCGCGGGCGGCACGCCGGGGCCCTGATCGCGCACGCTGAGCAGCACCTCGCTGCCGCTGAGGGCTGCCCGTAACGAGACCATGCTGCCCTCGGCGCTGAACTTGATGGCATTGGCCAGCACATTGCCCAGCGCCCGCTGCATCAGCGCCGCATCGGCATTGATGCGCAGTGCCGAGCTGGTCTCCACCTGCAGCTCGATGCGACGCGCCTCGGCATCAAGCGCCTGCTCTTCGACCACTGCGTGCAGCAGGGCATCGACGGGCAGGGACAGCATGGCCATACCCGGCAGCACCGACTCCAGCCGCGAGAGATTGAGCACTTCGCCGATCAGCGCATCGAGTCGGCCCACTTCCTTCGCGGCGCGGTCGAGCTGGTGCTGGCTTGAGTCGCTGCCGCCTGGCCGCGCCAGTTCCAGCAGCAGGTGCAGGCGCGCGAGGGGTGAGCGCAGCTCGTGGCTCACGTCCTGCAACACGGTGCGCTGCTGGTTCACCAGCGTTTCGGTGCGTGCGGCCATGTGGTTGAAGTCGCGGGCGAGTGCGCCCAGCTCGTCGCGGCGCGCGGTGGTGGTGCCATCGGCACGCGCGCTGAGATCGCCATCGGCCATCTGGCGGGTGGCATGCTGGATCGCCGCGATGGGTGCAGTGAGCGAGCGGGCCAGCACGAAGCCGAGTGCGGCAATCACCAGCAGTGACAGTGCCACCTGCACGAACAGCAGCAGATTGCGCCGCGCATGCGGTGGCGGCACGCCGCGAAAGGCGATGAATTGCAGGCGCTCGCCCTGGGCCGTGGTGAGCCTGCGCGAGGCCATCCAGCGGCCTTCGCCCGCTTGCAGCACCAGGCGGTCGGCAGCGAGCAGCTGTTGCAGAAAGGGACGCAGCGGCGGCGGCGGCTTGCGCTGCATCAGGTTCGTGCCGTCGCGGTACAGCGCCACATCCATGCCCTGCGAGCGGCGTTGCAGATCGTTGAAGGCAGCCAGGCCGAGCAGGCCATTGGTCTCGTAGCTGGCGAGCGTCTCGCTGGCAATCGCATCCCAGTCCGGCTCGTTGCCGGTGACGTAGCGGCCAATGCGGTCGGTGACGAACACGCTCACCAGCAGCACCGCGATGTTGGCGGCACAGAACCAGAGCAGCAGTTTTCTGTAGAGCGGGCTCATGCGCCGCTGCCTGCCAGCAACTGGTAGCCCGCACCGCGCACGGCCTCGATCTGCGGTGCCTCGGCGCAGGCGGCGCTGAGCTTCTGCCGCAGGCGCGAGACATGCACGTCGATGGCGCGGTCGTAGCGTTCCAGCTCGCGGCCCAGGGCCTGCTGCGTGAGCGTGGCCTTGTCCACCACCGCACCCTGATGCTGCAAGAGGCAGTGCAGCAGGGCGAACTCCGCACCCGTGAGTTCCAGCGGCACCTCGCCGCACCAGGCGCGGCGCTCACCGGTGCTGAGCTTGAGCACGCCGGCTTCGAGTGTCTGCTGCGCGACGGGCGAGGTGCCGCGCCGCAGCAGCGCCTTGATGCGCGCCAGCAGCTCGCGTGGCAGGCAGGGCTTGGCGAGGTAGTCGTCGGCACCGAGTTCGAGGCCGATGACGCGGTCCAGCGGCTCGCCGCGCGCAGAGAGCATCAGCACCGGCAGCGCATGCGTGCTGCGCAGCTTTTGCAGGGTGTCGAGGCCATCGCGCACCGGCATCATCACGTCGAGCACCAGCACATCGGGTTTGAAGCTCGCATCGCCCAGGGCGGCGAGTGCGGCATCGCCATCGTGGACGGCACGCACCGCGAAGCCCTCCTGCACCAGATACTCGGCGAGCAAGGCGGCGAGCGCGCGGTCGTCGTCGACGAGCAGGACATGACCAATGACTGGTGCGGTGGCGTTCATGCAGCGCACTCTAGCGAGCGATGGCTGAATCGCGCAGGGCTTTACCGATCTTTACGCCGCCGCAAACCCTCTTAACTACCCCGCTGGGTGTAATGCACTCGCTTCGCAACGGAGCCTGATCCCACCCCCGGAGACTCATCCCATGAATACCCTCACCAAAACCCTTTTCGCTGCCACCCTCGCTGCCGCCACCTTCAGCGGCATTGCCATCGCCGGCCACGATGGCCCCGGTCGCGGCGAGCACCGCGAGTTCAACCCCGACCGCATCCCCAAGCATCTCGAAGCGCTTGGCTTGAGCGACACGCAGAAGGCGCAGTTCAAGGCCATCCGCGAAGCGAATTTCGCCAAGCGCAAGCAGGATCGCGTTGAGGGCAAGGCCCTGCACGAGAGCCTGCGCGACTTGAGCCCCTCAGCCGCCAATTACACGCAGGAGGTCAACCGCATCGCCACGCTGATGGGCCAGGAGCACGCTGACCGCATCCGTGACCGTGCGGCGGTGCGCGCGCAGGAGTGGGCCATTCTCACGCCCAGCCAGCAGTCGCAGCTGGCGGCGATGCCGAAGCCGGACTTCAAGAAAATGCGCGGCCATCACTGAACCGTGGGCACAAAAAAGCCGGGGCGCGAAAGCGCCCCGGCTTTTTTATGCGCGTCGTTCAGGGCGCGGTGCGCCAGCTCAGGTGGTAGTCGGGCGTCTCGACGCTCGTAGCCGCCGCGCCAATCTCCAGCGCATCGCGGGTGTCGATCATCACCGCGTATTCGTCCGTCGCCACCTTGGGCTGCACCAGCATCTTGCCCAGCGCCTTGGGGTGCGGGCCGTGGGTGAAACCGCAGGGGTGCAGGGTGATCATGCCGGCGTGGATGTTGTCGCGACTGAAGAAATCGCCTGCATGATAGAACAAGACCTCGTCGTAGTCGTCGTTGTTGTGGAAGAACGGCACCTTGATCGCACCCGGATCGGTCTCGAACGGGCGCGGCGCGAAGGTGCAGACCACGAAGCGGTTGGCGACGAAGGTGGTGTGCGCCGAGGGTGGCAGGTGATAGCGCGCCGACACCAGCGGGCGAATGTCTTTCACGTTGATGCGCACCGGGTGCAGGTTGCCGTGCCAGCCCACCGCATCGAGCGGATTGAAGGGATAGGTGACGGTGCTGAACTGCCCACGCCGCTTGATGACGACTTTCCACTCCTGCTGTGTCTGCGCCGCCTGCGCCTTGAAGGCCTCGTCGATGGCGGGAATGTCGAGCATCGCCGGGTCGAAGATGGCGTGCTCGCCGAGCAGACCCTTGTCCGGCAACTGATAGCTGGAGTTGGTCGCCTCGATCAGCAGCATCGTCACGGTTGCGGCGCACTCGATGCGCCACAGCGTGCCGCGCGGCAGCACCACGTAGTCGCCTTTTGCGATGGTGAGATGGCCGTAGTCGCAAAACAGCTCGGCATCGCCCGCATGGATGAACAGCAGCTCGTCGCCATCGCTGTTGCGCACGAGCTGGGTCATCGAGGCGGCGCAAGTCCACTGGCGAAAGCGGCAGTGGGCGTTGAACAGCAGCTCGTGGGCATCCCAGGGCGAGGCACCATCACCGCTCAGCTTCACGGCATCGAAGGCACGCGGCCGCAGCGGGCCTTCCCACGAGGTCCAGCCCGTCGGCGGCTTGGGGTGGATCATATGCGTGGCCGGGCCGAAGAAACCCTCCTTGCCCAGCTCGCGCTCCACCGTGCCGGGAGGCAGGTCGGCATGCGCCTGGCGCGAGGCCAGGCCCTCAACGTGCGGGCGGTGAATCCATTTGCGCGACATGGCCTGTGCCTTAGGCAGGCTGGGCTTGCAGCACACCGCGCTTGATCTGGTCCTCTTCAATCGACTCGAACAGCGCGCGGAAATTGCCTTCGCCAAAGCCCTCATTGCCCTTGCGCTGGATGATCTCGAAGAAGATCGGCCCGATCACGGTGCTCGTAAAAATCTGCAAGAGAATGCCTTCGACTGGCGCGCCGTCGATGAGGATTTTCAGCTCCTTGAGTGCGGCCACGTTCTCGCCGTGGTTGGGCACGCGCTTGTCGATGCCCTCGAAGTAGGTGTCGAGCGTGTCCATGAAGATCACGCCGCGCGCTTTGAGTGCGGCCACGGTCTTGTAGATGTCCGGCGAGGCCAGCGCGATGTGCTGAATGCCCTCGCCGCGATACTGACGCAGGAACTCCTCGATCTGTGATTTGTCATCCGCCGATTCGTTGATGGGGATGCGAATGCGGCCGCAAGGGCTGGTCATCGCCTTGCTGAACAGGCCCGTCTGCTTGCCCTCGATGTCGAAGTAACGAATCTGCTTGAAGTTGGCGATGCTTTCGTAGAAGCCCGACCACACATCCATGTTGCCGCGCGCGACGTTGTGGGTGAGGTGGTCGATCTCGGTCAGGCCCACGCCGGCGGGCTGCTGATCCACACCCTCGATGGGGATGAAGTCCACGTCGTAGATCGAATGCCCCGTGCGCTGGTCGGCGAAATACAGCACCGAGTTGCCGATGCCGTAGACGCTCGGCAGACGCAGCTCCATGAAGCCGGGCTTCGCGTCGAAGGCCACCGCGCCCTTCGAGATCGCGTAGTCGTAGGCAGCGGGGGCGTCTTTCACGCGCCAGCCCATTGCGCAGGCCGAGGGGCCGTGGGCGGTGGCGAACTGCGCGAAGTGCGTATACGGCTGGCTGCTGACGAGAAAGTTGATGCCGCCCTGGCGGAACAACGTCACGTCCTTGCTGCGGTGCTTGGCGATGGCGGTGAAGCCCATCATCTCGAACAGCGTGCAGAGCTGTGCAATGCCAGCGGCGCTGGGGGCGGTGAACTCGACAAACTCGAAGCCGTCGGTGCCCAGGGGGTTGTGATTCGTCATGGCTGCAACTCAAAGGTGGATATGGCGCGATTGTAAACCCCGACCTCGCGCGGCCCGGTGACGGCGGGGCATCATCCGTGCAGGCTTGATGCAGGGGCAGGGCAATGAAAAGCAGCTGGCTGTGGGGCGCGCTGTGGCTGGGCACGGCGCAGGCCGCCGAGCCGAACGGCGTGATGGAGTGGAACCTGCCCGCGCTGCAAGGCGCGCTGGGTGTGAGTGCCGCCGAGGTGCGCGAATACTTCACCGATGGCCGCCGCATTTCCTTTCTCATCGAACGCCGCTTTGCGCGCGAGGTGCTGCAAGGCCGCCTGAGCCCCAGCGAGGCCACGCCCTACGACGTGATCGACGCCCACGGCGGCAAGTGGGAAGTGCGCTCGCTGAGTGATCGCGGCATCTACTTCTGCCCCAGCCACATGGTCGGCTCCAGCCGCAACTTCGACGAGCGCGGCTTCATGGCCAAGCTCGATGGCATCGAGGGTTATCTGGTGAGCGACATCGAGCAGTTTCCCGCCGTGCCGTACTGGGTGGTGAAGAGTGCGACCGTGCGGCGCTGGTGGGCCGACCACAAGCTGGGTGCGACCAGCAAGATTTCGTATGCCGAAGCACGACGATTGTTTGCGGCGATGCCGATGCAGGCTTTGCCGAAGCCGCCCTGAGCATCTAGATCGCAGGAAGGGCTGCGCGCCCCAAGGTAGCCTGGTTCCGCAACGCGGAGCCGGGGTTTGTGTGCGGCGTTGTGGCGCATTCCCGGCTCGCCGCGAACAGATGCGGCGAACCAGGCTACGTGGCTACGCGACTTACGGTCCTCGTTATTTCATCAACACAAAAAGTAGTGCCGTTATCGCCGAAAACACCAAGATGATATTGATCGCTCTCATCAAGCTCATGCGATTGGCATGGCGCATTTGCATCACATCTTTCTCAGTAAATCGCCTTCCGCAGCCGCGGCAATATAGATTCCCTGCTGCGACGAGTGCCGAACAGCTTGGGCACTTGTAGATATCGGTCAAATTAGAAGTGGTAGGCATAGAGGTTGCCAGCTTGCACGAATCAGGCTGCCAGCTTTGGCGGATACAACGGCGCATGCAGCCCCAGCTTGCGCGCCTCGGCCACATCCGCCATCAAATCCCGCTTGGTGATTTCGGTGAGCTGTGCGAAGTCTTCCAGCACGTAATACAGCGGCTGCATGATGTCGATGCGGTAGGGCGTGCGCAGCACGTCGAGCAGGTCGAAGCGCTTGCGCAGGGCGACGTTGGACGAATAGGCGTAATCGGTTTCGCCAATCGACGAGAGAATGCCGCCGCCATAGATGCGCATGGCCTCACCGGGCTTTTGCACCAGCCCAAACTCCACCGTGAACCAGTAGAGCCGCGCCAGAAACACGCGGTCTTCCTTGCTCGCGGCGAGGCCGAGCTTGCCGTAGAGGTGGGTGAACTCGGCGAAGTGCGGGTTGGTGAGCAGGGGCGTGTGGCCGAACAGCTCGTGGAAGATGTCCGGCTCCTGCAGGTAGTCCAGCTCCTCGCGGGTGCGCACGAAGGTGGCGGCGGGGAACTGTTTGTTGGCGAGCAGCTTGAAGAACTCGCTGAAGGGGATGAGCGCCGGCACATAGGCCACTTCCCAGCCGGTTTCGCGCTTGAGCACGCGGCTGATTTCGGGCAGCTGCGGCACGCGATCTTTCGGCATGTTGATGAGATCGAGCCCTTGCAGAAACTCGTCGCAGCACTTGCCCTGCACGGCTTTTTCCTGCCGCGCGTACAGCTCGGCCCAGATGCTGTTTTCCTCGTCGCTGTAGCGCACGATGCCGCTGCTGTCGGGCAGGGGTGAGACATATTTGCTGAGTTTGCTCATGGTCTGCACAAGAGGGTGTGGACGCGGTGCGCCCGAATGCCGCCATTGTGCGCCTGCGCGTTTTGCCGGGCCAAGCCCGCTCAGGCTTGCTGCTGTGCGCGGCTGCTGGCGCGTTCGCCCAGGCTCTCGATCAGGCCTTCGGCCAGCAGCGCGGTGTGCCCGCTCAATTCGGGCACGGCGGTGGCCTCCCACCAGCGGGCCTTGAGGAAGGGACCGATGTAGTGCAGCACCGCCGAGGGTTTGCCGTGGCGGTCGAGCAGGGCGTAGCGGTCGTCGGTGTCGAGACCCAGACCGAGCGCATCGCGGCATAGCAGGCCGCTGGCGGCGAGTGAAAGCAGCAGGGGTTCGTGCAGGCTGCGGGTGTCGCTGGCGGGGCCGGTGCAGTTGATGACGCTGCCGATGCGCAGCGACTGCGTCTGGATGGCACCACGCGGTCGCCATGTGGCGGTCACGCCATCGATGTCGTCCTCGCAGGCGCCGAGGCGGCCGGCCAGCACATGCAGGCGGCCGGCGGCGAGTTCCTCGCACAGTGCGAGGTGCTGTGCGGGTGCGCAGCGGTGGCGATGGACATCCCAATGCGGGCGGACATGGCGCAGGAATCGGCGCTTTTCCACCGCTGGCCAGGCCGCCCAGATGATCGGCGTGGCCTTGCGCAGGCCGCCGATCACGTCCCGCCAGTCGATGCCTTGTGCTGCTGTCTCGCGCAGCTCGCGGCGAAGCAGGGCGAGTGCGGTGCGTGCGTTCGGCTGCGAGGCGAGGCGTTCGGCAAGATTGCCTTGATACTTCGGCGCTTCATCGAGCGTGCGATGCGCCTGCGGCAGCAGTCCGCGCCGCGAGAGGGCGTGGATCGGCGCGCGGTGGCCACGGCTCCTGAGGTCCAGCAGTACGTCGAGCATGGTGAGCCCCGTACCCACCAGCAGCACGGGCTGGTCGGCGGCGACACCCCAGAGCGCATCCGGCCGCCAGGGGTCGCGCACGTAGCGCGGGCTTGTGAAGAAATCGCTGTTGGCGAGTGGCGGATCGGCCGGTGCGAAATTGCCGAGGGCGAGCACCACGCGGTCGGCCTCGATGCGTTCTCCACTGGCGAGTTCGACCTGGCCCTTGCCCTCGACGATGCTGATGCCGATCACGTCGCCCACCATTGCCCGAAAGCGCACGTCGGGCGCGGCGGCGTGCGCGGCCTGGGTCAGCAACTCTTCGAGGTAGTCGCCAAACCAGCGGCGCGGCACGAAGCTCGCACCGCTCACGCGCGCATCGCGGCTCTGGGCATAGCGCAGAAAGCTATCGGGATCGTGGGGCAGCGCGCTCATGCGGGCGGCCGGCACGTTGAGTACATGGCTCTCGGTACGTGTGCCATAGGCCACTCCCCGCGCCATCAGGCCAGAGCGATTCAGCAGCAGCACGCGCGTGGGCTCCTTGCCCGCACGCTGCAACAGCTGCACCGCAACGGCGGTGCCGCAAAACCCGGCGCCTATGACGATGATCGTCCGCATTCAGCCTCCTTGCCGAAGGGTATGCGTCTTGAAGCCCGGCGGCCTGCAACTCCACTTCCAGTCTTCAACGCGCGTCTACAGCGATTGAACCAGCAACATGCGCACCACCTTATCCTGCATCGTCTGTGGATCGCTGAGACCCATCCGTTCTAGGTAGGGCTTGCTGCTTTCGGGGATGTCCCTGAAGCGCCAGGCATCGAAGGCGAGCTTGAGCTTGTTGCGCTTCGCGGCCTCTGCCTTCACGGCCTTGAGCGCCTTGCCCAGCTTGATCTCGTCCACCGTGAGATCCGTGCCGAAGGGGAAGGCAGGCAGGTCTTTCTTGAATGCCGACAGCTTCGCTTCGAGTGCCTGCGGGGTGTTGTTCTTGAAGGCTTGCGGGATCACGTACGAGGCTTCCACCTTGCCGCTCTTTTTCACCTGTGCCAGCAGCTCGTCCTGAAACCGCGAATCGGCGATGTTGAGCAGCGCCTTGGCCACCTCGTTGTCGGTCTTGCTGCGCAGGTCGGCGATGCCGTACTCGGTGATGACGATGTCGCGCAGGTGGCGCGGGATGGTGATGTGGCCGTAGTTGAACACCACGTTGCTGGAGGGCGCGCTAGTCTTGCCCTCCTTGTCGCGCACGGCGCGGATCAGCAGGATCGAACGACCGGTGGGCAACTGGTGCGCCATCGCCACGAAGTTGTACTGGCCGCCCACGCCGCTGACCACACGGCCATCCTCCAGGCCATCGCTCATCACCGCGCCGCTGAGCGTCACCATGATGCCGCTGTTGATGAAGCGCGCGTGCTGCCGCTGCGCCTTGTAGAGACGTGGGTTGTGGTCGAGCTGGTTGACCTTGTAGACGCCGGTCATGCAGATGGTCGCGCGCTCTGCTTCGGGCATGGCGCGCAGCGCCTCGTAGAAGGCATTGGGGCCGAGGAAGAAGCCGCCATGCAGCACGATGCCGTGCCTGAGTGCCGTGCCGAGGCAGCGCGCCATCACGCGCCTTGAGTCGGGGTTGGCGACGTTGGCAATCACCCGTTCGCCATCGGGGGCGATGAGATGGCCGGCGTCGTAGCGCGTGGCCTCGCTGAAGAAACCATGATGTTGCAGCAGCTCGAAATCCTGGGTGCGGATGACCCGCACGCCGAGTGCCTCCAGGCCATCGAGCACGTCGGCGCTCAGCGCATGGGGATTGCAGCGGCCCTCGTTGATGAGCTGCTGCAAGGCCCAGAAATCGTAGACCGCACGTTTCAGGATGCCGGCCTGGTAGAGGTGCATGAAGCCATCGACGAACATCTCCGTCGCACCGTACAGACCTTGCTCGAAAGGCTGGATGCCACCTTGCGAGGCGATCAGGTCGCCATGCGATGCAAGTGCGCCCAGGCTGCCGAGGGCGGCACCGAACACGGGAGCCTGCTGGTGACGCAGGCACGCGGCATGCACCACCGCATCGCCCAGCGCGCCGATGCCCACCTGCAGGGTGCCGCCATCCTTGATGAGGGCTGCGGCATACAGGCCCACGGCGTAGTCGGGCGTGGTGACGGCGAGCTTGGGGGTGGAGAACAGGGCGGTGCTGTAGCGGGGCGCGTCGATCACGAAGTCGAACAGTGCCGGTTCCACTTCGGCGTCATTGACCATGTAGGGCAGGTTCTGGTTGATGAGCCCCACCACGGCGTGCGGGCGGCCACTGGCGCGCATCAGTTCCACCAGCTCCGGGCCGGTGTCGGGGTTGCAGGCCAGCGAGTAGCGGGTGCCGCCAGCACCCTCGCGCTTGCAGATCAGCTGTGCCGCGACATTGCAGCCCTGGTTGAACACATCCCGCGCGGCAAAGGTGTAGTTGGTGCTGATGTAGTGCTGCTGCGCGTGCGCGTTGTTGAGATTGCTGCCGGGTTTGAAGAAGAACTCCTTTACCAACACATTTGAGGGCAGCTTCTGGGCGCGCAGGTCCAGCATGTAGTCGAGGTCGGGGCAGTCGCCGAACACGCGGTCGAGAAAGGGCTGGAGGAAGCGCGCCTCAAGCGCTGAAGTCGGCACCGGCTTTTCGAGCGAGAGGGCGGTGAGGATGGTCAGTTGCAGGGTCGGGTCGCTCTTGGCGCGCGCATACAGGGCGTTGACGAGCTGCGTGGGCTTGCCCAGGCCCAGGGGCAGGCCGATGCGCAGGTCTTTGCCCAGCTTGGCAATCAGGGCATCCACGGCGGCGTCGCAGTGGTCGAATCGGGTCGGCGGGATGGTCATGGCAATCGGGCTGATGGGCGGCTCAGGGCCAAGTGTGGCACGCCAAAACTAGCCAATTTTGCTACGTGAAATCTGATGAGTGGCTGGATTTCGGGTGATCAACGGCCCTATATTGCTGGCTGCTGAACGGCCACTTGATGCCGGACTGGATTCAATGACTCACCTTCCGAGGCCTGCGGGCCACCTCCCTCTCACACTCTGCATCGCGCTGCTGGCCCTGATCCAGCCGGTGCATGCGGTGGGCGTGCGTGAGGCGGCAGTGGGTCTGGAGCGGCAGCTGACGGCAGGCACCACGCCCAGCGTCACCCAGTCCTTCAAGCTGCCCCTGGTCGGCAGCCCCGTGGTGCTCAGCGGCGAGGCCAGGCTGGAGACCATCGACAGCAAGCAATGCCGCCGCACGCTCGAACTGGTTCACGACCAACCCTTCGAGCGCAAGGGCCTGCGCATCACCAATCTCAGCCGCCGCTCGGTGCAGGATGGCCCCTGCCAGAACTTTGCCGATGCCATGGCGGCGCAGGCCGATGCCAGCGCCCGCAACATCGCCGAGCAGCTCGGCCTGGCGGGCAGGGGTAGCGACAGCATGCCCGGCCAGCGGGTGCTGGTGGCGCGGGCTGGCGGCAGCACCGCGCATCTCAACGAAACCAGCAGCCCCGCAGTCGTGACCGAACAAGGCAGCGAAGTGGCCTTGCTGGTGCGCGAGAAAGCCATCATCCGTGATGCCCCCAGCCGCAGCGGCGAGAAGCTCTCGCGTGCCGATGCAGGCACCCATCTCAAGGCCTGGCGCATTGCCGGCAACAGCGAGTGGTTCGCGCTCGATGGCGGCCTGCGCTTCATCAGCGCCAGCGTGGTCGATGCCAGCGAGACGACGGCCGCCAAGGCCGCACCGGCCAGCACCAAGCCCGGCAACACCAAAAAGAACATGCCTGTGCGTTTGAAGATTGTCGAGACGGCGGTGCTGCGCAACAAGCCTTCCTTCGCCGGCCAGAAAGTGGCCAGCCTGAAAGCCGGTGTCGTGCGCCTTGCCCGCAAGGTGCCCGATATCAAGGGCTGGTTCGAGCTCACCGACAGCGAAAGCCGCTACCCGCTCTACATCCACGAATCGGTGGTTTCCGAAAAGCCTTCTTCGGACAAGCGGCTCTGAGCCCTAAACTCTGCGGATGAGTACCTCCGCAGCCCTGTACAGCCAGTTCAAATCCCGTCTGCCTTCGCTGGCGCTGAAGCGACTCGATGCCGCCGAGTTGCTGCTCGAACGTGCGCTCGCCTCGGCGGCGCATTTCGCCGAACGACGCAGCGATGCCGCGAGCTTCATCGTCGCCGACCTCACCCCCTACGACCTCATCCATGAGGACGGCCTGCTCTCGGTGCGCCGCTACCGGCCGCTCGATGCAGAGGACGCCGCACCGCCCAGAAAACGTCACCGCGTGCCCGTGCTGCTGGTGCCACCGCTCGCCGCAGACCCGCTCAATTTTGACCTGCTGCCGCAGCGCAGCCTGGTGCGCTTCCTGCTGCAAGAGGGCTTCAAGGTCTACCTCGTCGACTTCGGCAGCCCGGATAAGGACCACTCGCATCTGGGCCTGGCTGACTACACCACCCGCATGCTGCCTGCTGCCATCAGCGCGGTGCGCAAGGACTCGCGCGTGCGCGACATCTCGCTCGTCGGCTACTGCATGGGCGGCCTGTTCTGCCTCATCCACGCGGGCTGGGCGCACGACGCGAAGATCAAGAACATCGTCACCATCGCCAGCCCCATCGACATGCACCAGATCGGTGTGGCCGGGCAATTGCTGGGCGCGATGCGCACGCCCATCCGCCTGGTGCGGCGCTATACGGGCCTGCGCATCCACAAGCTCGATCCCAAGCGGCTCAACGTGCCGGGCTGGGTGAGTTCGCTGGCCTTCAAGCTCACCAACCCGATGGGCACGCTCACCAATTATCTCGACCTGTTGATGAACCTCTGGGACCGCGACTACGTCACCCAGCACGACACCATGGCGAGCTGGTTCAACGACATGCACGCCTATCCGGGCGGTATCGTGCAGGACTTCGTGGTGCGCGTCGGCCTCGACAATGCGCTGTCGAAAGGCCGCGTGAAACTCGGCAAGGATCAGGAAGCGCTGCTGGATCGCATCGACGCCTCCCTGCTCGCCATCGCCGGCACCGGCGACAAGATCGTCACGGTGGAAGCCGCCCGCAAGGTGATGGAAATCGTCGCCAGCACCGACAAGCTGTTCAAGTTGGCACCCGGTGGTCACGCCGGTGTGTTCGCGGGCAGCAAGGCACCGGCCACCACCTGGCGCATGGCGGCGGACTGGCTCAGGCCGAGGTCGAGGTGACTGACGCGCTGACCGGCTTCACCGCATAGCGTCGGCCGAACACCACCCCGGCAATGCCGGCCACCGTCAGTGGCAGGAGCCAGCCGACCAACTCGGTCTGCACCCCCCAGCCCTCTGGCAGCAGGCGCTTGAGGCCCACCAGCAGGAACGCCACATGCACCGCCACGCCGTTGCCGATCATCGAACCCAGATGCTCGCGCAGCCACCAGCGCGGCTGCTCCGGCTGGCGCGCGAGGCGCAGCATGGCCGCACCGCGCACCAGGCCCACCAGCGAGAAGCCCATCAGTACGGCCTGGCCGCTGCGGATGCCCAGCAACAGCACGCCCGCCCCGCAGACGATGTTGAACACGGCCAGCGCCTGATACCAGCGGCCGTGGTAGCGGGCGTGGTCGCGCTTGAGTTGGAGCGAGAACCAGCCCGTGACGAGCGCCGTTGCCGAGATGACGATGAGGTAGGCGAAAAAGGCAGCACTACTGAGCGCCTCGTGGTCCACCATGCGCGCCACGAACACGACGGAGGTGGCGAGCACGAGCAGCATCATCAGCATGAACAGCCAGCCTGCCTTGCGATGCAGCGGGCTGCCTTTTTTGCTCAATCCGGCTGTCCAGTAGGCGGCGAGCGCGAGGCCGCCGACGGCGACATGGGCGATGACGATGAGGGCATACATGGCGGTGAGCTCCTGCGGGGCGAGATCACAGCGTCACCGCTGGGCAGGCCAGCGCACAGCTGACAAAACGCACCTCGCGGGGGTGACAAAACTCACCTGTCAGGGCGAGTGCTGCCTGCCTACACTGCGGACATGCCGCACCGCCCCGATCATTTCGCACCGCTCAGCCTTGCGGCCTACGTCACCTGGCTGGCGGTCGCCACCGAGCCAGTGGTGGCGTTCTGGCGCGGTGGCTGGCCACCGGGCCTGTTGATGCTCGCAGGCCTGGCCGGATTGATGGCCGTGCTGCTGCTGTTCATCCTGCGCGAGGCCAGCGCAGAGCGGCGCCGGCAGCAGGCGCTCACGATGGCGCAGCTACCTGCTGCACTCATCGCCTTCGCCGCGTTTCGGGATGGCACCCAGCCGATCCTGCTCATCCTCATCACCGCCCAGGCGGCTGCCCTATTCAGTACCCGTCGTCTACTGGGCTTGATGGCAGTCGCCAATGGGCTGCTGGTGCTGCTCATGCTGGAGCAGTGGTCGTTCACCAGAACGCTGGTCAGTGCAACCGCCTACATCGGCTTTCAGTGCTTTGCCGCCATCACCGTGCGGGCGATGGCCGAGGCGCAGGCCGCGCGCGATGCAGCGCAGGCCATCAACGCCGAGCTGCTCGCCACTCGCGCCCTGCTGGCCGAGGGCGCGCGTGCGGAGGAGCGCCTGCATCTCTCCCGCGAGCTGCACGATGTGGCGGGCCACAAGCTCACCGCACTCAAGCTGCAACTGGGTCTCTGCGCGCCGGGCAGTGGCGAGGCCAGCGCCGCACTCGCCGCCAGCCGCCAGTTGGCCGATGAGCTGCTGAGTGACGTGCGCGGTGTCGTCGGTGCGCTGCGTGCGCACGATGGGGTTGATCTGCACGCCGCGCTCACCGCACTCGCGGCGAGCATCCCCAGTCCGCGTATCACGCTCGCCCTCGCCGACGACGCGCGCCCTGCCGACTTCGCCCGCGCCCAGGCGTTGCTGCGCGCCGCACAGGAGGGTGTGACCAATGCCCTGCGCCATGCGGGGGCGAGCAGGCTGCACATCGCGCTGCGGCGCGAAGGATCAGCCCTGCATCTCTGCGTCAGCGACAACGGTCGCGGCCCCGGCAGCAGTGCGCCGGGGCATGGGCTCACTGGCTTGCAGGAGCGCCTTGCGGCAGTCGGGGGCCGTGCGCAGCTACAAGCCCTGGCGGACGGTGGCAGCTGCCTCACCGCGACGGTGCCGACGTGAACATTCGCATTGCACTCGCCGACGACCAGGCGCTGATCCGCAGCGGCCTCGCCGCCCTGCTCGGCGGCCTGCCGGGGCTGGAAGTCTGCGTGCAGGCTGCCGATGGCGCGGCCCTGCTCGATGCGGTGAAGGCCGTGGCGGTAGAGGTGATCGTCAGTGACATCCGCATGCCCAGAATGTCCGGCCTCGAACTGGTGCGCGCCCTGCACGAGCGCGGTGATGCGACACCGGTGCTGCTGCTCACCACCTTCGACGAACCCGCCCTGCTGCAAGCCGCGCGTGCGGCCGGCGCACAGGGCTATCTGCTGAAAGACGCCGCACCCGAAGAGCTGCACGACGCCATCAAGGCCCTCGCCGCCGGCCAGACGCGGCTTTCACCGATCAGCCTGCACCGCGCGCGCGCCACGGGTCCGCAACCCGCCCGCGCAGCCCAGCTCACCGAACGCGAGCTGTCGATCCTGCGGCTGGTGGCGGGTGGCTATTCCAACAAGGAGATCGGTCAGGCGCTGCATATTTCCGACGGCACCGTGCGCAATCACCTCACCGATATCCTCGCCAAGCTCGACGCCCGCGACCGCACCCATGCCGTGCTCAAGAGCATCGCGGCGGGGTGGTTGTAGGCCGCACAATCCGCACTCCGAAATCAGCGGTCCGAACTCGAATGAACTCGCTCGCCCAATGGCTGGACCTGATCGGCGTCGCCGCCAATGCCATCGCGGGTGCTCTGGTCGCAGGCCGCCGGCAGTTCGATTGGCTCGGCGTGGCGGTGATCGCGGGGGTGACCGCGATTGGTGGCGGCACCGTGCGCGATCTGCTGCTGGACCGTGAAGTGTTCTGGATTGCCAATCCCAGCTATCTGCACGCCACGCTGGCGGCCACCGCCTTCACCCTGCTCTACGCCCGCACGCGGCGCATCCCGGAGCGGGTGCTGGAGACCACCGATGCGCTGGGGCTGGCGCTATTCGGCATCGCCGGGGCGCGCATCGCGCAGGGGCTGGGGCACGATGGTCTGATTGCGGTGGTGATGGGCGTCATCACCGGTGCCTTCGGCGGCCTGCTGCGCGACGTGCTGTGCAACGACATCCCGATGATTTTCCGGCAGGGTCAGTTCTATGCCACGGCCATCATCGCGGGTTGCTCGCTCTACATCGGCCTGACGGCACTCGGCATGGAGCGCAACATCGCGGCGGGATTGGGCATGCTCGCCATATTCGCGCTGCGCGTTGCCGCGATCGTCTGGAATCTACGACTTCCGATCTTCAGGCTGCCTGAGGATTCCCAACACTGACGCTGCGGGTCTGCGGCCGATGCGCGCCCAGCCAGCCCGACAGCTCCACCATGAACTGCCTCGGCGACTCGAAGGGGATCGCATGGCCGCAGCGCTGGAAGCGCACCAGTTCGGCGTGCGGCACCCATTCGCGGAAGCGCAGCTGGCCCTTGGCGGGATACATCGTCGACTGCATGCCGATCATCGCCGTCATCGGAATCTGGATGTTCGGCAGGCTCGGCCGCCAGTCGTAGTCGTCGTTGAGATAGGAGCGCAGCGTGTCCATGTAGATCGGCCAGTTGGCGACCGGGGCGACACGGCGGATGAGCAGCTCCTGCCGGGCGAGGCTGGTGAAGGCCTGCCAATGGCGCAGCGCAAAGGCATGGCCGAAGAAGTCGCCCAGCGTGGCCCACAGGCGGCTGCGCAGGGCACGCGGAATCTGGCTGAAAGCCTGGCCGCGATACGGCTCCATGTCGCTCATCAGTGCCGCCCAGGAACCAAGCCTTGTCGCTTGCAGGCTCCCAAGCAGGCCATCTTCCCAGTCCGGCAGGTTGCGCACGCAGGGGGCCTGATCCATGTGCAGATAGGCGCGCACCGCGCCGAAGCCGTGGTGCCGCTGGTATTGCAGCGACGTGCAGGCACCCATCGACAGGCCACCCAGCAAGACCTGTGACTCGCCCAGATAGCCCAGAACATCGGCAAGGTCACTCGCGTGTTGGTCGAGCAGGCAGGGCTTGGTGAGTGCCAGGCGGTGCGAGCCGCCGAAGCCGCGCAGATCCGGCAGCACGAAGCGGTATTTGTGCGCGAGCGGGGCCACGAAGGGCAGCCACAGGAAGGCCGGCATCGCAAAACCGTGCAGCAGCACGACGGTGGGGCCGCGACCGACCATGTGGACGTTGAGTCTGGCGCCGTCGCGCAGGGTGATTTTGCTCATGCCGCTCAACGCTACCGACAATGCGGATTTTTGAAACCCGTCTTACTTGGATGCCGCCAGGGTCACGCGCAGGATGCTGCCATCGCTGGAATCGGTGAGCAGGTACAGCGCCCCATCCGGCCCCTGCCGCACATCGCGGATGCGCTGGTTGAGCCCTTCAAGCAGGCGCTCTTCCGCCACCACGTTCTCGCCATCGAGGGTGAGCATGGCGAGCAGGCCGAACTTGAGCGAGCCGGCAAACAGCTTGCCGCGCCAGGCGGGGAAGCGCTCGTGGTTGTAGAAAGCCAGCCCGCTCGGCGCGATGGAAGGGGTCCAGTGCCACAGCGGTTGTTCGAGGCCGGCGAGTTCGGATTTGCCCGTGCCCATCGCGGCACCGCTGTAGTCCACGCAGTAGCAGATCTGCGGCCAGCCGTAGTCGAGGCCGGGCTTCGGCGCATTGATTTCATCACCACCCTTGGGGCCATGCTCGGTGATCCACAGCTGGCCGGTGACCGGGTGCAGCGCCGCACCCTGCGGGTTGCGGTGGCCGATGCTCCAAAGCTCCGGCCTGGCACCCGGCGTATTGACGAAGGGGTTGTCGGCTGCGGCCTTGCCCTCGGTGGTGATGCGCACCACCTTGCCGATGTGGTTGTCTTTCAGCGGTGCCTGATCCTTGCCGACGTAGCGGTCGCCCAGCGTCACGAACAGGGTGCCATCGCGGGCGAACACCAGCCGCGAGCCGAAGTGTGCGCTGCTGGCAATGGTCGGCTGCTGGCGAAAGATCACCTGCACGTTTTCGATGGCGCCACCATCGCGGTCCAGCGCCAGTCTGGCGCTTGCCACCGCCGTGCCGTTGCCGCCATCGCGCGGTTCGGCGTAGCTGAAATAGATCAGCTGGCTGCGGGCGAAATCCGGCGCGAGCACCACATCCAGCAGGCCACCCTGGCCGCGAGCCGCTACCGCCGGCACACCGCTCAGCGGCTTGCCGATGCGGCCCTGTGCAGTGACCACGCGCAGCTGCCCGCTGCGCTCGCTGACGAGCATGCGGCCATCCGGCAGAAACGCCATGGCCCAGGGGTTGGAAAGCCCCTGCGCCACCGGCTCCACCCGCACCACGCCGAGCCTGGAGGGGAAGTCCACGGCAGTCTGAAGTGCCGCAGCCCTGCCGCTGGCGGCATTGGCGCGCGGGAACGGCGGATAGACCAGCACATAGCCCAGTACCACCAGCAGCAGGGTCAGGATCAGCGGCTTGCGAGTGCGGCGCACGGCGTCAACCACGATGCACGGCGAGCGGGCCGTTGGCCTGGCACACCGGCATCATCTGCACGGTGTTGATGTTGACGTGCGCGGGCAGGGTGGCGACCCAGTAGACGGTCTCGGCGATGTCCTCGGCTGTCAGCGGCTGGGTGTTTTCATAGACCTTGTCGGCCTTGGACTGGTCGCCGTGGAAGCGCACGGTGGAGAACTCCGTGCCGCCACACAGCCCCGGCTCGATGTTGCTGACCCGCACCGGAGAGCCCAGCAGATCCGCTCTCAGATTGAGCGAGAACTGATGCACGAAAGCCTTGGTCGCGCCATAGACATTGCCGCCCGGATACGGCCACTCGCCCGCCGTCGAACCGATGTTGACGATGTGCCCGCGCGCCCGTGCCACCAGGCCCGGCAGCAGGGCGTGGGTAACGTTCACCAAGCCGGTGATGTTGGTGTCGATCATCTGCTGCCAGTCGTCGAGGCTGGCCTTGTGCGCCGGTTCAAGCCCCAGTGCCAGGCCGGCATTGTTGATGAGCAGATCGACGGCGGCGAAGTCGGGCGGCAGGCCGGCGATGGCGGCGGCAACGGCCGTACGGTCGCCGACATCCAGCATCAGCGGCAGCGCTTTCGGCCCCAGTTCGGCGGCCAGGGCCTGCAGGCGATCCAGCCGACGCCCCGCCAGCACCACGCGGCTGCCGCTGGCGGCAAAGCGGCGCGCCATCGCGGTGCCGAAGCCCGCGCTGGCGCCGGTGATGAAAACGGTGTGCGGCGCAAACGGCAGTGAAGCAGACATCGGCAATACTCTGGTGGAGAAGCTTGTGCTCAGCGTTTCTTGGGGCGCTCGCCGACGGGGGCGACGAAGGGCAGCACGGCGGCGAGCGGATCCGGCACTGGCGCGGCGGCTTCGAGCTCGACGATGCGGCCTTCGAGCAGCAGGATGCGCTCGCGCAGCAGCGACTCGGCTTCGCGGCTTTCACGCAGCTGCGTCAGTGTGCGTTCGTGTTCGGTGCTGTTGGACTCGCGCAGACGCGCGGTCGGGGCCGGGCGGCGCTCGGCGGCAATGAGCCGCTCCTTGGTGCGCGCCAGTTCGGTGGCGGTCTGCCGCAGCTGGCGGCTGATGGCGCGCGACAGCAGCCAGCTCAGCAGCAGGCCGAGCAGGAAGGCGCCCGTGAGCAGCAGCAGAATCTCTGCGCTGTGCTGGGTGACGGTGCCGGCACCGGGGCCGATGGCGGGGCTCTGTTCAAACATGCGGCTCACTCCTTTGTCACTAGCGTGGCGACTGCGCGGCGGTTCTGCGCGCGGCCTGCGGCGGTGGCGTTGTCGGCCACCGGCTCGCGGTCTTCCTGCGATTCCACGGCGGCAATCGCGGTGGCTGGTATGCCCTGCGCCAACAGCCAGTCGCGGAGGATCAGCGCGCGCTGGGCTGAAAGCTCGGCCTTCAGCGCTGGCTTGCCGCGTGCATCACTGTGGCCCACCACGCGCAGCTTGCGGCCCTCGCGGGTGGCGGCCAGCAGTTCCGGCAGCGCCGCCGCCGAGGCAGCGGGCACCACGATGTCGGTGGACTTGCGACCGAAGTAGACGGTGAGCGAGACCGCAGCCTGCGGGGCTGGTGCCGTTTCCCTGGACGTCGTGGTCGTGGTTGCTGCCGCCGCTGCTGGTGCGATGACGGCATCGGCTTCTGCGGGCGCTGCTGCCACGGCGGCAGCGACCTCAGGTTCGGCGGTTTCAGGGCCGCAGACCCGCTTGATCTTGCAGTCGTAATACCAGGTGCCGCCCATGGCCCAGAGCACGGCAGACAGCACTACGAGGGCGATGGATCGAGTCATGCGGGAGATCGAGACGGGACAGAAGTCGAGCAGCGGATCGGCACTTTAACGCGGGGCTGTGCCGCCGGGTGAGCGCACGCTGGCTCAGGCCTGGCGCGCACGGGCACGCGCAATGGCCGCCCGCACCTGCGAGGGCGCGGTGCCGCCATAGGTGGTGCGAGCGGCCACGCTGGCCTCCGGCGTGATGTGCGCGAACACGTCATCGCTCACCAGCGGGCTGAAGCCTTGCAGTTCGGGGAGCGAAAGCTCGGCCAGATCGCAGCCCTTGCTGGCGGCGAGCCCCACGGCATTGCCGACGGCGTGGTGGGCATCGCGGAAGGGCAGGCCCTTCTTGACCAGGTAGTCGGCCAGATCCGTCGCTGTGCTGAAGCCCTGCGCCGCAGCGGCACGGCAGCGCTCACGGCGCACCACGATGTGCGGAATCATGTCGGCATAGACGGCGAGGCAGTCGCGCGCGGTATCGAGCGCGTCGAACAGCGGCTGCTTGTCTTCCTGGTTGTCGCGGTTGTAGGCGAGCGGCTGCGCCTTCATCAGCATCAAGAGGGCATTGAGGTCGCCCACCACGCGGCCGGTCTTGCCGCGCACCAGCTCCGGCACATCGGGGTTTTTCTTCTGCGGCATGATCGAGCTGCCGGTGCAGAAGCGATCCGGCAGCGAGACAAAGCCAAACATGGGTGTGCTCCACAGGATCAGCTCCTCGCTCCAGCGCGAGAGATGCACCATCACCAGGCTGCACGCGAACACGGTCTCGATGGCGAAGTCGCGGTCGCTCACCGCATCCAGCGAGTTCTCGGTGACGCTGTCGAAGCCCAGCAGCTCGGCAACGTAGTGACGATCGAGCGGATACACCGTGCCGGCGAGCGCGGCGCTGCCCAGCGGCAGCACATTGGTGCGACGGCGCGCATCGGTGAGGCGCGCGGCATCGCGCAGCATCTGCTCGCGCCAGGCCAGCAGGTGATGGCCGAAAGTCACCGGCTGCGCGACCTGCAAGTGGGTGAAGCCGGGCAGGATCGAATCGGCCTCCTGCTCGGCGAGATTCAGCAGCGCCTCGCTGACGCTGGCCACCAGCGCCAGCAGTTCGTCGATGGCCCCGCGCGTGAACAGGCGCACATCGGTCGCCACCTGGTCGTTGCGAGAACGCCCGGTGTGCAGGCGCTTGCCGGCATCGCCGATACGGGTGGTGAGTGCGGCCTCGATGTTCATGTGAACGTCTTCGAGTGCGGCACTCCAGACGAATTGCCCGGCCTCGATCTCGGCTGCAATCGCATCCAGCCCGGTGTGGATTGTGCTGACGTCGCTGGCAGCGATCACGCCGATCTTGCCGAGCATGGCCGCATGCGCCTTGGAGCCTGCGATGTCGGCGCGCCACAGGCGCTGGTCGAAGGACACCGACTCGCTGAAGCGGGCAACAAGTTCGGAGGTCGATTCGGAAAAGCGGCCACTCCACATCTTGTTCTTGTCAGCGGGTGTATTCGACATGGCGTGGTGCAGAGCAGAGTGGTTGAAGGCGCGGCATTATAGAAACCGGAGGGAAACAACGACGCATGAAGCGCAACACCGCCAACTCGCTGGCACCAGATCCGCAGGCCCTGATCCCCAACTTCTGTGCGGGCGAGGCCGTGTGGTTGCTGGTGTTCGTGATGGAGATGATGGCGCTGGTGCTGACCCTGTTCACCGGCGAGCGCGGCGCCCAGGCGCTCGGCACGCTGCTGATGTTCTCGCTCTACCTGCAATGGATGGGCATCTGCAGCGCCATCGTGCTCTGCACCGCGCGGCGGGTGATGACCAAGAGCAGCGTGGGCACGGTGTTCTTCGTCTGCTGGGGCCTCTTGATGCTGGTCACCATCATCATCGCGGACGGCGCCTGGTGGCTGTCGCGGGTGCTGCCCATCGGCGAGCCGGTGGGCGAAACCCAGCAGGCCTTCGTGCTGCGCAATGTCTGTATCAGCGCCATTCTGTCGCTGCTGCTGCTGCGCTATTTCTGGGGCCGGGCGCAGCTGCAGAGCCAGGTGAAGGCCGATGCCGAGACCCAGTATCTCGCCCTGCAGGCCCGCATCCGCCCGCACTTCCTGTTCAACTCGCTCAACTCCATCGCCTCGCTCATCGCCACCAAGCCCGATCAGGCCGAAGAGATGGTGCTGGACTTGTCCGAGCTGTTCCGCGCCAGCCTCGACAAGCGCAACACCCTGGTGAAGGTCTCGGAGGAAATCGAGTTCGTCAAAACCTACATGCGCATCGAGACCGTGCGTCTCGGCGACAAGCTGTGGGTGAACTGGCACATCGCACCGGACGCACTCGATGCACGCATTCCGCTGCTGATATTGCAACCGCTGGTGGAGAACGCGGTGCATCATGGCGTCTCGCGACTGCGTGGCCGTGGCGGCATCGACGTGACCGTGCAGCGCGAGGGCCAGCGACTGCTGATCGACGTGGAGAATCCGGTACCGCCCGACGACGCGCCCAAGCGCGAATCGACCGGCGTGGCATTGGAGAATATCGCGCAGCGGCTTAAGCTCATCTACGGAGACACTGCGCAGATTACGCAGGGTTTGGCGAAAACACAGAATGGTCCGGTCTACCGGGCTCAGATCAAGGTGCCGTACACCACGGTGGAGCTGGAAACCGGGCGTGCGGCGAGAGACGACGAAGGGGATGACTAAATGCGTGTAGTGATCGTGGATGACGAGCCTCTGGCCCGTGAGCGTTTGCGCCGTTTGATGGCCGAGTTTCCAGGCTACGAAGTGATTGCCGAAGCCGGCGATGGCGAGACCGCGCTCGACGTGATCGAGGACGAAGAGCCGGACCTCGTGTTGCTCGACGTGCGCATGGGCGGCACCGATGGCATCACCGTCGCGCGCCAGCTCGCACTGCTCGACATGCCGCCCGCCATCATCTTCACCACCGCCTATGCCGAGCATGCGTTGAGCGCCTTCGATGCCCAGGCCGATGCCTATCTGCTGAAGCCGGTGCGCAAGGAGAAACTGCGCGATGCGCTGCTCAAGGTGCGCAAGCTCAGCCGCGCGCAGAAGCCGGCCACCCCGCCGCGTGACCCCAATGCCAAGTCGAGCCGCGAGTTCATCCTGGCCACCACCCGCGAGGGTCTGGTGCGGGTGCCGGTGAGCGATGTGCTGTATTTCCTCGCCGACCAGAAATACACCACCGTCTGCCATCTGCATGGCGAGGTGCTGATCGAGGAATCGCTGAAGACCCTCGAAGAAGACCTGGGCGGACACTTCCTGCGTGTGCATCGCAAGGCCCTGGTCGCCACCAAGTACATCGCCAGCCTCGAACGCCGCAAGGGCGAGGAGCTGGATGAGGACAGCGCCCACTGGCTGAAGATGCGCCATTCGCCGGCGCTGCTGCCGGTGTCGCGCCGCCGCCTGGCCGAGGTGCGCCGCTTCCTCACCAGCGACCACGCCGACTAGCTCCACGTAAACTGTCGCGATGCAAACACTGCGCATCGCCACCCGCGAATCCCCTTTGGCCCTGTGGCAGGCCGAGCACGTCAAGGCGCTGCTGGAGGCCGCACATGCCGGTCTCGCCGTCACGCTGGTGCCGATGACGACGATGGGCGACCAGCTGCTCGCCGGGCCGTTGTCGCAGTCCGGCGGCAAGGGCCTGTTCGTGAAGGAGCTCGAAGCCGCCCTGCTCGAAGGCCGCGCCGACATCGCCGTGCATTCGATGAAGGACGTGCCGGCGCAGCAGCCTGAGGGCCTGATGCTGAGTGCCTATCTGGAAGGCGAAGACCCGCGCGACGCCTTCGTCTCGAATCACCACGCCACGCTCGCCAGCCTGCCGCAGGGCGCACGTCTCGGCACCGCCAGCCTGCGGCGGCAGGTGCAGGCCAAGCGCCTGCGTCCTGACCTGCATATCGAGGTGTTGCGCGGCAATGTCGGCACCCGCCTGCGCAAGCTCGACGAGGGGCGCCACGATGCGATCCTGCTCGCCTGCGCGGGCCTGATGCGGCTGGGATTGAGTGAGCGCATCCGCGAGCGTCTGGACCCGGAAACCTTCGTGCCGGCCATTGGCCAGGGCATCGTCGGCATTGAATGCCGCCGTGGTGATGCGCGCACACAGGCGCTGCTGACACCGCTCAATGATGCCGCCTCCGCCCTGCGGCTCAGCGCCGAGCGCGCCTTCAATGCGCGGCTGGGCGGTGCCTGCCAGGCACCCATCGCAGGCCATGCGACGCGTACGGCCGATGGCCAGATGCGGCTGGTGGGGCTGGTCGGCACGCCTGATGGCGTCACCCTGCTGCGCGACGAACTCATCGGCCCAGCGACAGATGCCGAGGCGATGGGCATCGCACTCGCAGACCGCCTGCTGGCCGCCGGCGCGCGCGAACTGCTGGCGGCACTGGGCCACTGAATGTCGCCCACGCTCGCGGGGCTGCGCGTGCTGGTCACCCGCCCCGCGCACCAGGCGGCGGGGCTGGTCATCAAGCTCGAAGACGCGGGCGCGCTGGTCAGCACCCTGCCGCTGCTGGCCATCGCGCCACCGCAAGATCCTGAAGCCGCCCGCGCCGCGCTGCATGCGGGGGCGAATGCCGATTTCTGGATCTTCACCAGCGCCAATGCCGTCGATGGCGCGCAGCAGCTGTATGGCGAGCGGTGGCCGGCGACGCTGTTCGCGCTGGGGCAGGGCAGTGTCAGGGCACTCGCACGCCACGGCCACCGCGCCATCGCGCCCGAAGGCGGCACCAGCGAAGACCTGCTGCTGTGGCCGGAACTCGGCGACTTGCAGGGCAAGCGCGTGCTCATCGTCACCGGCGAGGGCGGCCGCCAGCTGCTGGTGCAGACGCTCACGGCGCGCGGCGCGCAGGTGACGCTGGCGTGCTGCTACCGGCGGCTGCGCGTTGCGCACCCGCCCGCAGTGGTGCAGGCCGCGCTGGCGGCAACCGACGTGGCCGTGCTCACCAGCGGCGAGGCGCTGATGGCCGTGCAGGCGCTGGCCGATGTCAGCGCGCTGCCGCTGTTGCTGCCCTCGCAGCGGGTTGCCCAGGCCGCGCGTGCATCCGGCTGCAAAGCTGCCATCCTGCTGCCCGCCGCAGTCTCCGATGCAGCCATCCTCGCCCGTCTGGAACAATGGCAGCGCGCGCCCCACAATGACCACCCATGAATGACGTGCCCCCCATGACCGCAGCCCCGGCCAGTGCCACCGCCAGCACCGCCTCCACTGGCGGCCTCCACTGGTTCACCTGGCTGCTGTTGCTGGCCCTCGTGGCGGGCCTCACCTACGGCGGCTGGAAGCTCTGGCAGCGGCTGGAGACCACCACCAAAACACTGGAAGCCGAGGACGAGCTGATCCGCCGCCTGAGCCAGCAGCTGCGCGTGCTGGAGGCTGACAACGTCCAGCTCGAACGCCACCTGGGCGATACCGACGGCACCACCCAGCGTAACGCGCTCAGCATCAACACCCTGCAAGCGCAGCAGGACAGCGCGCTGAAATCCATCGAGTCGCTGGATGCGACGCTGAAAGGCGGTCGCGCGCGCTTCCAGCTCGCCGCCGTCGAAGAGCTGCTGCTGCTTGCCCACGACCGCGTGGCGCTGGCGAAGGACAGCAGCGGTGCCGTCACCGCGCTGGAGCTGGCCGATGCCCGCCTCGCTGCGCTGGCTGATCCGCGCCTGCTGCCGGTGCGCCAGCTGCTGGCCACCGAGCGCCTGGCGCTGCTGGCCGCGCCCAAGCCCGATATCACCGGCAGCGCGCTGGCGCTGGGTGGCCTGATTGACCGCTCGCCGTCACTGCCGCTGCGCGCCAGGGTGCCGAACCGCTTCGATGGCAGCAGTGCCGGTGCGGCTGAAGAGCCGCCGTTGCCCGACGATGCCGAGTGGCCGACCCGCCTTTGGGCCGGCACCAAGTCGGCGCTGCATTCGGTGTTCCGCATCCAGCGCGAGACGCGGCCGGTGGACCGCCTGCTGCCGCCGGAGCAGGAGGCATTGATCCACACCCTGCTCACCCTCAAGCTCGAAGGCGCTCGCCTGGCCCTGCTGCGGCAGGAGCCGACCAGCTTCCGTGACCTGCTGGATGGCGCACTGGCCTGGCTCGACCAGTATTACGTCGCCGGTGATGCCCGCGTGCTGGCCGTGCGTGCCGAGCTCGAACGCCTGCGCGCGCTCGACCTCAACCCCGCGCTGCCGCTGCCGAAGAAGGCACTGGAACAGCTGCGCAGCGTGAGCGCCCGCTGATGCTGGTCTTCTTCTTTGTGCTCGCGCTGGCGCTCGGCGTCGGCGTGTTCGCGGCATTCCAGCTGCGCAGCGAGACCGGCTACGTGCTGATCAGCTACAGCGACTGGGTGCTGGAGACCTCGCTGCTCGGCTTCATCGCCGCCGTGCTGCTGGTGGTGCTGGCAACGTTCTATCTGTTCAAGCTGATCCGCACCGGCATCGCCCTGCCGGGACGCTGGAAGAGCCACCACGAACGCCGCAAGGCCGATGCCGCGCAGCTGTCGTTCGAGCGCGGCCTGCTGCGCCTGTTCGAGGGCCAGTGGAAACGCGCCGAGGTGGAGCTGGTGCGCCGCGCCAGCGACCACCACGCCCAGCATCTCAACTATCTCGCCGCCGCCCGTGCGGCCCAGCGCGTCGGCGCGCCGGAGCGCCGCGATGCCTATCTGCAAAGGGTGCGCGACATCGCCCCCAAGCTCGATTTCGCCCTGCTGCTGACCCAGGCCGAGCTGCAACGCGAGCGCGGTGAGTTCGCCCTGCTGCGCGACACCGCCCGCAGCCTGCGCCAGAAGGACGCCGGCCACGCCTACGCGATGGAGCTGCTGGCCGAGAGCCACGCCGAACTCGGCGAGTGGGCCGGCCTGCGCGCGCTGCTGGCCGAGCCGCCCTCGCGCAAGGCGCTCACCGAGGCACGCTGGCGCGAGCTCTCCACGCGGGCCGCCACCGAGCTGCTGCGTGCGAGCATCCAGGCCGCCAGATTGTCGGAGCTGAAGGCGGTGTGGGATGCCACCCCCAACGACGTCCGCAACCTGCCCGACGTCGCCCGCGAATATGCCACCGGTCTCGCCCGCCTCAATGCCGATGCCGAGGCGCGTGCCTTCATCGAACAGCGTCTGGGCAAGCAGTGGGATGCAGCACTGGTGCGTCTCTACGGCCCGCTGCACAGCGAGGACCCCATCGCCCAGCTCGCCACGCTCGAACGCTGGTTGCAGGAGCACGGCGAGCAGCCGGCGCTGCTCGAAACCGCCGGGCAGGTATGCCTCAAGAACAAGCTCTGGGGCAAGGCGCGCAGCTATCTGGAGGCAGTGATCGCCACCGCCCCCACGCCGGGTGCCTACCTCGAACTCGCCAAGCTCTGCGAGATGACCCAGCAGCCGCAGGAGGCGCAGGGTTTCTACAAGGCAGGGCTGGAACTGGCGGCCCAGACGTAGGCAGAAAAGTTGGCAGGTGGCAAAACCAAAACGTCATCGACGCTGCGCTAGCATGGCGACATAAATAAGGCCCGCGCCAAAGGGATAAGGCGCAGTGCAGTGGGCTGTTTCGTCGTCGACCTGTTGGCATTGCCCATGCACCTCTCACGCCTGTCATCGCGCGGCCCTTCGCGGCTGCCTGTCGTCCTGTTTTCTGCCTTAACGCTCGTCTCCGTGCATGCGCTCAGTGGCTGCGGTGCCGCGCAGGTGATCTCTGGCGCGCAGCGCATCAACATCAGCGAGGCCGAGGTGCAGGCCGAGGGCCGGGAGACGCATCAGGAGATCGTCAGGAACAAGCTCATCTACACCGACGAGCGCATCAATGCCTATGTCTCGCGCGTCGGCACGCGGGTGGCGGCCGCCGCGCAGAGCCGGAACGGCGGTGCCAATGCGCAGCTGATCTTCCGCTTTTTCGTGCTGGACGATCCCGACACCAATGCCTTCGCGGTGCCGGGTGGTTACGTCTATGTCACCCGTGGCCTGCTGGCCATGCTCAACAGCGAGGACGAGCTGGCCTCGGTGCTGGCGCACGAGGTGGCCCACATCACCGACGGCCACTCGGTGAAGGCGAGCCAGGCCGCCGCCCGCGCCAACGTGGTGAGCGGGCTGGGCACCATGGGGCTGACGGTGCTGAGCGTGATCACCTTCAACCCCCTGCTGATGGGTCTGGCCACCACCAGCGAAACCGCCACCGCCTTCGGTTCGGCGATCTACGAGAACGGTTACTCGCGCGACATCGAGCTGACGGCAGATCGCATCGGTCGCAGCTACAGCACGCTGGCGGGCTACGACAGATCGGCCGGCACCAGGGTGCTGCTGAGCTTCCAGCAGGAGGCGAAGTGGGGTGAAAAACAGGCGGAAGTGCGCGGCATCAAGCCACAGGCGGTATGGGGCGTGCTGGCCGACCACCCGGAGAACAAGACCCGCATCGACGCCCTGGCCACCTCGCCCAATCTGCCGGGCACACTGCGCCCGGCAGAGGCGGATTACCTCAGCAGCATCGACGGTCTGGTGTTCGGCATCTCCGACCGCATCGGCGTGCAGCGCGGCAATACCTTCTACAGCCAGGCGCATGACCTTTCGCTGGCGGTGCCACCGGGCTGGTTCGTGGCGCAGGCCCCCAACGAGCAATCGGTGATGTTCTTCAGCGAGAAGAACACCGCCCGCGTGGTGCTGATCTCGCAGGATCTCTCCACCCGTGCCGATGCCAAGGGCTTTGCGGAACAGTTCTTCACGGGCTCGCAGCTGGCGGGCGTCACCCGCAGCACCGCCGGCCAGCAGGTCTGGCGCGGCACGGTGATCAGCAAGTCCATGCTGGGTGGCGGTGCGACTTACCAGGCGATGACCTGGACCCAGTCCGAGCGGGGCTTTGCGCTGGTGGGCGTGCGCGACGCCAAGAGCCCGCTCAGCGAAACGGCCTGGTTGAAGAGCTTCGACAAGGTGGCGGGCTCGTTCAAGCCGCTGCGGGGCGATGAGAAGGTACTGGCGCAATCCATCAAGGTGCGGCTGGCGGTGCCGACCAAAAAAAAGCCGCTCGACTACCGCAGCCTGGCGCTCAACGCGCCGCTGGGCTCCGAGGCCGAGGATGTGCTGCGGGTAATCAACGGCCAGTACGGCAGCAAGGCAAAACCGCTGTCGGGGCAGCGCTTGAAAGTGCTGCGCTGAGCATCGCGCCGACGCCTCACAGGCACAGGTTTTGCGCGTGATGATCGAGCGGAACGAAGCTGTCGTCAGGCGACCCCTGACACGCAGCGTCCGTCCATCGAGAATTCGGCACCGCGCGACTGCGGTTTGAAAAAAAAGCGGCATGCGTCACGCAGACAGCACAGCAGGTCTGGGACGATTGCCGCGTTTTTTCAAGCAATGAGCTGACAGCCTGGGATTCAACAACATGCAAGCAAGGGGACTGATCAGGATGAAAGGCGTCGCGGCCTTGCTGGCTCTCGGCCTCGTGGGTTGCGGTGCCGGTGGCGGCTCGATCAGCACGTCGGAGATCCCGCCCGCCTCGCCGCCCTCGAATCCGGTGCCGACCCCAAGCCCCACACCGGTGCCGCTGAGGCCGGTTGGCAAGCTGGATGCAGCGCGCTTCCTCATGCAGGCCACGTTCGGCCCGATCCTGTCCGAAGTGGAGTCGCTGCAGGACGAGACCTCGTTCGACGCCTGGTTCGACAGCCAGCGCGCCAAGCCCGTCAGCCTGGAGCTGCCCTACCTGCAGCAGTTGAAAGCCAATGGTGAGGAGGTCTACCGCAACCAGCGCATGGACATCTGGTGGCACAACGCCGTGCGCGGCGAAGACCAGCTGCGCCAGCGCATGGCGTTCGCCCTGTCCGAAATCTTCGTGGTCTCCGACCAGGTCAACCCGCTCAGCAACGATATTGAAGGCGTCGGCAACTACTACGACACGTTGGCGCGCAATGCTCTCGGCAATTACCGCACCCTGCTGGAAGACATCACGCTGTCGGTGCAGATGGGCCAGTACCTGTCGATGTTCAAGAACCAGAAACCGGATGAGTCCAAGGGCATCCGCGCCGACGAAAACTACGCCCGTGAGGTGATGCAGCTGTTCACCATCGGCCTGGTGCAGCTCAATCTCGATGGCACGGTCAGGAAAGATTCCGGCGGCCAGCCGATCCCCACCTATCGGCAGGCGGATATCGAAGGCCTGGCGCGAGTTTTCACGGGCTTCGGCACCCAGCACCTCTCAGCTAACGACGCCGACAACGTGTTTCTCTACGGCAAGCCCGACACGCTGCTGCCGATGCAGTCCTGGGACAGGTTCCACGACAGCGGCTCGAAGGTGATCGTCGGCAACACCAGCATCCCGGCAGGTCTCGACCCCGATACCGAGCTTGATCTCGCGCTCGATGCGCTGTTCAACCATCCCAATGTCGGGCCCTTCATCGGCAGGCAGCTGATCCAGCGGCTGGTCACCAGCAACCCCAGCCCGGACTACGTGGCCAGGGTGGCTGCGCGTTTCAATGACAACGGTGTCGGTGTTCGCGGCGATCTGTTCGCAGTGGTCAAGGCGATTCTCACCGACACCGAAGCGCGCAATGGCCATCTCACCAGCCCGCAGCGGTTCGGCAAGATCAAGGAGCCACTGCTGCGCGCCACCCATCTCTGGCGGTTCTTCAATGCCATCGGCGGCAACGGCCGTTATGACGAATGGTCGCCGGAGCTCGACTACGCCCAGGCCGCCCTGCGCAGCCCCAGCGTGTTCAATTTCTTCCGTCCCGACTACCGTCCGGTGGGAGCCATCACCAATGCCGGCCTGGTCTGCCCGGAGTGCCAGATCACCAACGAGGCCACGATCACCAATCTCACCAACGAGATGGGCAGCATCGCCGTGCGCTACCAGTGGAGCGGCGGCATGGGCCGCACCTTCTACGACGCGCGAACGATTCTTCTGGACTACCGCCCCTGGGAGCCCCGTGTGCTCGACGCCAACCTGCCGGCCTTCGTCGATGATCTGAGTACTGTGCTCGTCGGCGGGCGGATGAGTGCCGACTACAAGAACGCCCTGATCACCTACGTCAAGACCACGCCTGCCACCGAGGGCGGCACGCGGCTGTTCGACATGGTCTACATCATCTCCAGCAGCGCGCAGTTCGCGCTGCAACAGTAGGGGCTCGCGCATGAGCAATATCCTCACCCGCCATCTGGATCGTCGCGGCTTCCTGCGGCTGGGCGCGCAGGCCACGGCCTCGGCTTCGATGATGGCCACCCTGGGTAGCCTGCAAACCGCGATGGCCGCCAGCGACACCAGCGGCTACAAGGCCCTGGTCTGCGTGTTTCTGGCTGGCGGCAACGACAGCTACAACTGGCTGGTGCCGCGCAGCGATGCGGCCTACAACGACTATGCGGCCAGCCGCCGCAACCTGGCGCTGCCGAAAGCCGACCTGCTGCCCATCACTCCCACCAATACCGGCAGTGCGCTGTATGGCCTGCATCCGTCCTGCCCTGAAATCCGGACCCTGTTCCAGTCCGGAAAGGCGGCTTTCGTGGTCAATAACGGGCCGCTGGTGCAGCCCACGACCATCGCGCAGTACCAGGCCGAGTCGGTGCCCTTGCCCTACCAGCTGTACAGCCACTCCGACCAGCAGGCACTGACGCAAACCTGTATCGCCAACTCGCTTGAACGCTATGGCTGGGCCGGTCGCACGGCTGACCTGCTCAACTCGCAGGGCTTCCGCCAGCCGCTGGCGATGAACGTCAGCATCAATGGCAACAACGTGTTCCAGGGCGGGCGCGAAACGGTGTTCTACAGCCTCGGTGTCAATGGCGCGCCGGAGATGAACATCTACCGGGAGGATGGCTATCGGCAGGGCAAGCGACGTGAGCTTTTCCTCGAACTGCTGCGCCAATCCGGCAACGACCCCAGCCTGTTACAGCAGGAGTTTGGCAACACCCTGACACGCAGCTACCAGACCGCCGAAACAGTGAATGCCGCACTTGCTTCGGTGTCTGCGCTCACCACCAGCTTCGGTACCGACACCGCCAGCAAGCAGCTCAAGATGGCCGCGCAGATGGTGCGTGCCCGCGATGCCCTGGGCGTGAAGCGGCAGGTGTTCTTCGTGCAGGTGGGCGGCTGGGATTTTCACGACAATATGCTGAGCGACCAGGCCACCAAGCTGGGCGAGCTGAGCAAGGCGCTGAAGAGCTTCCAGGATGCCATGACCGAAATTGGCACCGAGAACCTGGTCACCACCTTCGTCGCCAGCGAGTTCGGCCGCACCCTGACCAGCAATGGTGACGGCACCGACCACGCCTGGGGCGGCCACACGCTGGTGCTGGGTGGTGCGGTGCAGGGGCAGAAGTTTTACGGCACTTATCCCAGCCTGATCCTCAAAGGGCCGGACGACGTGGGGCGCGGTGCAATGCTGCCCACCACCAGCACCGATCAGGTCGCGGCCACGCTCGCGCAGTGGTTCGGGGTCAGCAATGGCGACCTCGATACGGTGTTCCCCAACCTGCGCAATTTCAGCCAGCGCAATCTCGGCTTTGTGTAGCTGAAGCCACCATACTGGCGGCATGTCTCAACACATTCTCATCGTCGGTTGCGGCGATATTGGCGAGCGCATTGCGCGGCTGCATCTGGCGCGTGGCGATATGGTGACTGGCGTGCTGCGCCGTGCCGATGCGGCTGCACCGCTGCAAGCGCAGGGCATCACGCCGCTGCTGGCGAATCTCGATGGCAGCTGGCAGCCGCCCGCCGCCGATGCCGTCTACTGGTGCGCGCCGCCGCCCCCAGCGGGCGTGGACGACCCGCGCCTCCCCTTGGTCTTGCAGTTGCTGCCAGCGCCATCGCAGAGCCTGCTCTACATCTCGACAACCGGCGTCTACGGCGATTGCCAGGGTCGCTGGATCGACGAGGCCGAACCACTCAAACCCCGCAGCGAGCGCGGCCTGCGCCGGCTCGCAGCCGAGCTGCACCTGCGCGCCTGGGCCGCTCGCACCGGGGCGAAGACTGTGACCCTGCGGGTACCCGGCATCTACGGGCCTGGGCGCTTGCCGGTGGAGCGCCTGCGCAAGGGCGAGCCGATTCTCTGCGAGGCAGAGTCGCCGTACACCAATCGCATCCACGCCGATGACCTGGCAGCGGCGGCCGTGCTCGCCCTCGCCAAGGGCATGGCGGGCGCGGCCTACAACGTCAGCGATGGCGCACCCACCACGATGACGGATTACTTCCTGCAATGTGCGGCGCTGCTGGGCTTGCCAGCGCCGGCACAGATCAGCCTGGCCGAGGCGCGCGAGCGGCTCTCGCCCATGCTGGTGTCCTTCTTCGAGGAGTCGAAGCGCATCCGGCCGCAGCGGCTGGCTGCACTGGGCTTCAAGCCGCGCCATGCAGACCTCGCCAGCGGCCTGCCGCAGTGTCTCTGAGCCACTCCGATCTGCTCAGATGGCTGGCTACAATCGACACTCATCAATCAACAGGGAGCACCAAAACATGAGCATGATGCAAGAGTTCAAAGCCTTCGCAATGCGCGGCAACGTCGTGGACCTCGCAGTCGGTGTCGTCATCGGCGGCGCGTTTGGTGCCATCGTCACCTCGCTGGTGGGTGATCTCATCATGCCGCTGGTGGGCGTGCTGACCGGCGGCGTTGATTTCTCCAAGGCCGCCATCGTGCTGAAAGAAGGCGTGGTCGCCAGCGCCGACGGCAGCGTCAAGGCCGTGCCGGCGGTGCTGCTGGGCTATGGCAAGTTCATCCAGACCATCCTCAACTTCATCATCGTTGCGTTCGCCATCTTCATGCTGGTGAAGGGCATCAACGCGACAAAGAAGAAGGAGGAAGCCGCTGCGCCGCCTGCACCCAATCCGCAGGAAGTGCTGCTGGCCGAGATTCGCGACCTGTTGAAAAAGCAGAGCTAGCGATCAGTCGCGGTTCAGTGGGCGTGGCGAAGATGGCGGGGTCTCCTGAAGAGACCCCGCCATTTTTTTGATCACAGGAGTTCCCCATGAAACTGCACAATGTTCTGATGTATAGCGTGCTGACCCTCGGTATCGGCCTCACCGCCTGCGAGAAGAAGCCCGAAACCGCCATCGAGAAACTCGAAGACAAGGTGAAGGATGGTCTCGACGCCCGTCCCAACGAAAACCTGCAGGATGCTGGTGAAGATGCCGCCAAGGCCCTCGAAAACGCAGGCGAAGCGGCCAAGGATGCAGTCACCCCCGATCCCAAGTAAGCCGCCGCACACTGCACCACGAAGCCCGTCCGCAAGGATGGGCTTTTTTGATGGGCGCTCGTCGCCGGTTCACGGCTTAAACTGTGCGCACTCCGACAGCCCCCAGCCGCCATGAAAACCATCACCCTCACCCAGTTCCTGATCGAAGAGCAGCGCGCCAAGGGCACCATCGAGCCCGATCTGCGCCTGCTGCTCGAAGTGGTTGCCCGTGCCTGCAAGCGCATCTCCATCGCCGTCGGCAAGGGGGCTTTGGGCGGCGTGCTGGGCGATGCCGGCACCAGCAACATCCAGGACGAGGCGCAGAAGAAGCTCGACGTGCTCTCGAACGAAATCCTGTTGCAGGCCAACGCCTGGGGCGGCCATCTGGCCGGCCTCGCCAGCGAGGAAATGGACGACCCCGTCGCCATCCCCGATGAATACCCCAAGGGCGGCTACCTGCTGCTGTTCGATCCGCTCGACGGCTCCAGCAACATCGACGTGAACGTGAGCGTCGGCACCATCTTCAGCGTGCTGCGCTGCCCTGAAGGGGTGAGCGGCAGCGACGAAAAAGCCTTCCTGCAACCGGGCACTTCACAAGTCGCGGCGGGTTACGCGGTGTATGGCCCATCGACGGTGCTGATTCTCACCGTCGGCACCGGCGTGCATGCCTTCACGCTCGACCGCGAGCTGGGCAGTTTCGTGCTCACCCAGCGCGACATGATGATCCCGGAGGACACCAAGGAGTTCGCCATCAACACCAGCAACGCGCGCCACTGGGAAGCCCCGGTGCAGCGCTACGTCGCCGAATGCGTGCAGGGCAAGGAAGGCCCGCGCGGCAAGGATTTCAACATGCGCTGGGTGGCCAGCATGGTCGCCGACGTGCACCGCATCGTCACCCGCGGTGGTGTCTTCATGTATCCGATGGATGCCAAGACCATGAAGCAGGGCGGCAAGCTGCGCCTGATGTACGAGGCCAATCCGATGAGCTTCATCGTCGAGCAGGCCGGTGGTGCGTCGAGCACCGGCCGCGAGCGCATCATGGACCTGCAACCGCACAAGCTGCACCAGCGCGTGCCGGTGATCATGGGCAGCAAGAACGAAGTCGAGA
>JAZKFO010000033.1:0-42790 GCA_040386395.1 Pseudomonadota bacterium
GCAGCAGCACGGTGGAATCCATGCCGCCGCTGTAGGCCACGCAGTAGGCGGTGGCGCTGGGTGGTGCTTGCAGCAATTGAGAGCTTAAGGACATCGCCCGATTGTTGGGCTGATTGCAGGGTCGGGCAAGTGATGCTGCACAGATCGACAGCGCCCTCTCTCATCCGTCATTCCCGCGCAGGCGGGAATCCAGGTGTCTGTTGCTTTGAGTTCAGGTGCGCTTCGCGCTAACTGGATTCCCGCCTTCGCGGGAATGACAAGCTAGGCGCAGCCCTGCGGCTTGTAGACCCGCTCAGTCGAAGCCGGGTAACGCAGCAGCTTGTTTGCAGGACGGATGGGGCGCGGTGCAAACCCGCCACCGCAATTGGGGCAACGCCCCTGCAACTTGCCCTCGACGCAATGCACGCAGAACGTGCATTCAAACGAGCAGATGCGCGCATCGGGCGAGTCTGGCGGCAAGTCCACGTTGCAGCATTCGCAGTTGGGACGGAGTTGGAGCATGGGTTTCAAATCGTAGTCTGGGTTGAAAACCCAGCAATGTGGTGAAGCCTCATGGATCGCTGGGTTTCTGCGTTGCTGCAACCCAGCCTACCGTGCCAATTTTGAGGCGTTAGCCGCGCGGAAGTTTTGAATATGGCCATTGCGACTCAAGCCAATTGATGACGCGATCAAGTGTTTGATTTGAAGATCGAACAAATACGATCCCTGCGATGGTTTGACAAGCAAACACGAGCGATCCAAACAAGTAGAACCAAGGCCGACGGATTGTTTCGCCAGTGAACAGAAGCCATTTGTCGCTTTGCATCGCAGCAAAGATAAAGATTGCAAAGAACAGCGCACCAAACACAGCCCAGACATAACCCATAGAACGAAGACTATTGCGTCGCTTTTGCCGCGACTTGCTGACTAATTGGTCGGCCATAGCGCCAAAAAACTATCCAGCCTGCCGCAACTGCGTCACCACCTGCGGCTCTTCAAACACCCCATGCCGCATGAACTTGTCATAGCGGTCGGCCAAGAGCCGCGTCATCGGCTTGTGCGCGAGCACGTCGAGATGCTCGATCAGGCGGCCCTTCACGCGGGCGATCATCTCCGGCACGTCGCGGTGCGCACCACCCAAGGGTTCGGGGATCACCTCGTCGATGAGCTTGAGGTTGAGAATGTCATTCGCGCCCACGCGCATGGCGGCGGCGGCTTCCGGCGCGCGGGCTGCGCTCTTGAACAGGATGGAGGCGCAGCCCTCCGGCGAGATCACGGAGTAGATCGAGTTCTGCAACATCATCACCACGTCGGCCACGCCGATGGCGAGCGCGCCACCGCTGCCACCCTCGCCCGTCACCGTGGCGATGATGGGCGTGCGCAGGCGTGAGAGTTCAAACAAATTGCGGGCAATCGCCTCGCTCTGGTTGCGCTCTTCGGCACCGATGCCGGGGTAGGCGCCGGGCGTGTCGATGAAGGTCACCAGCGGCAGGTTGAACTTCTCGGCCAGCTTCATGATGCGCAGCGCCTTGCGATAGCCCTCAGGGCGCGGCATGCCGAAGTTGCGATGCACGCGCTCCTTGGCATCACGGCCTTTCTGCTGGCCGATGACCACGCAGGCGCGGCCGTCGATGCGGGCCACGCCGCTGACGATGGCGGGGTCGTCGGCGTAGTGGCGGTCGCCGTGCAGCTCTTCCCACTCAGTGAAGATACCGTGGATGTAGTCGAGCGCGTAGGGCCGCTGCGGATGGCGGGCGAGCTGGGCGATCTGCCAGGGCGTGAGCTTGCTGAAGATCTGCTCGGTCAGCATCTTGATCTTGCCTTCCAGGCTTTCGATCTCGGCGGTGAGATTCACGCCGCTGCCCTGCGTCGAGAAGCGCAGCTCGTCGATCTTGGCCTGCAAGTCGGCGATGGGCTGCTCGAAGTCGAGATAGTTGAGATTCATGTCTGCGTCCTGATTCTTGAGCTTCGTTTTTGCTTGTCATTCCTTTAACCGGAATGACTCCCGCGAAAGCGGGAATCCAGTGGCTCGTGATGCGCACCGCTGCGATGCTGGATTCCCGCTTTCGCGGGAATGACATCAACAGAGGAAGACTCACTCATCATCGCCGCCACCACCACCGCCAAAATTGCCGCCGCCGGAGCCAGAGAAGCGCCGCTCCTGCACCGGTGGCGTGTAGCGCCGGTACTGCACTTTAACGCAGTCGGGCGTCAAAAATTGTTTCAATGCAGCCATGCCGGATTCGCTCAGTTTCAGCTTCCAGTCCGCAGGCCAGTCGAGCAGCGCGCGGGCTTGCGCGTTCACCACTTCCACCATCACCGGCATGCCTTCGGCGTTGCGGAACGGCGTCAGCAGCGAGCGCAGGGTTTGCACATCGGCGGCGGGGCGATCCCAAACCAGCCACACGCGCTGGGCGTAGTCGGCGTCAATCGTCGCGCGGCTGAAGAACTCGGCGTTGTACAGTCGCGGCTCGCTGGCGCGGCCCTCGCGCGGTGCGCTCATCGACAGCTCGCCCTGCACGAACACCACGTCGTCGAGCTTCACGGTGTTCTTGGCAATATTCCATTTGTCGGCGTCGATGAAGGTGGTGAGCGTCGCACCGCCTTCGGTGAAAGTGACCTTGTAGCTGTCCTTCGCCGCCTTGCCCATCGCACCGTCGCGGGCCTTGAAATAGCGGATGTCCGTCACCCAGGCCGCAAAGAGATTTTTACTGCGCGGCACCCAGGGTGTCTTGCCCTTGGCATCCGGCTTGGGCGCGGGTGCGAGCTTGGCGAGTATTTCGGACATTCGGCCGTTGCAGGTCTGGTCGATCAGCGCCTTGTGCGATTCGATGGGATGACCGGAAAGATAGAAGCCCAGCGTTTCCATCTCGTGCTGCAATTTTTCATCGAGCGACCATTCGGCGACGCGCTCCGGCTCGTGCTTGGGTTGTGCCTCTGGCAGCTTGCTGCCGCCACCGCTGCCGAACAGATCGTTCTGGCCGCTGTTGGCATTGCTGGCCGCGCGCTCGGCATGTTGCAGTGCTTTCGGTAGGGTCTTGAGCAGCGAGGCGCGGTTGAGGCCCCACTCGTCGAACGAGCCACTGAAGATCATCGCCTCCAGCAATTTCTTGTTGGCTTTTTTCAGATCAATGCGGCGGCAGAAATCGAACAGGTCGAGATAGGGCCCGTGCTGGTCGCGCTCGGCGATGATGCCTTCCACAGCGCCCTCGCCCACGCCCTTCACCGCGCCCAAGCCATAGCGCACCTGGCCATTGGCGGGCACGGTGAAGCGATAGCGCGACTGGTTCACCGAGGGCGGCAACACCTTGAGGCCCATGCGGACGGCCTCGTCGCGCATCACCACCACCGACTCCGGGTGCGCCATTTCGCAACTGAGCACAGCGGCCATGAACTCCGCCGGGTAGTGCGTCTTGAGCCAGGCCGTGTGGTAGCTCACCAGCGCGTAGGCGGCGGCGTGCGACTTGTTGAAGCCGTAGTTGGCGAACTTCTCCATCAGGTCGAAGACCTTGGTCGCCACGGCGTCATCCACGCCGCGCTCGACCGCGCCCTTGTTGAAGATGGCGCGCTGCTCGGCCATCTCGTCGGCCTTCTTCTTGCCCATCGCGCGGCGCAGCAGATCAGCCCCGCCGAGCGTGTAGCCAGCAAGCCGCTGGCTCATCTGCATCACCTGCTCCTGGTAGACGAAGATGCCATAGGTGGCCTTCAGCACCGGCTCCATTTCCGGGTGCAGATAGCTGACTTTCTTCGGGTCGCGCTTGTTCTCGCAGAACTGCGGGATGTTATCCATCGGCCCCGGTCGATACAGCGAGACGAGGGCAATGATGTCCTCGAAGCAATCGGGCTTTAAGTCGCGCGAGGCCTTCTGCATGCCGGGCGATTCCATCTGGAACACCGCGCTGCTCTCGCCGCTCTGGAAAATCTTGCGGTAGGTCACGGCGTCGTCGATGGGCAGGGCCAGCATGTCCAGCTGCCGGCCGGTGCGCTTGGCGATGGTCTGCACTGCCTCTTCGATCACCGTGAGCGTCTTCAAACCGAGAAAGTCGAACTTCACCAGCCCCAGCACTTCGAGGTCCTTCATGTCGAACTGCGTACGCACGCCGCTGCCGTCAGGGTCGCAGTAGAGCGGCGTGTAGACCATCAGCGGTTCGGGCGCGATGACCACGCCGCCGGCGTGAACACCGACACCGCGCGTGATGCCTTCGAGTTCGAGTGCGAGATCGAGTGCCGCCTTGGTGTCCTCTTCCTCGGCGTAGGCTTTTTTCAGCTCCGGCACCTGCTCCACCGCATCGGCCAGCGTCGCACCGGGCGTCGGCGGGATGAGCTTGGCGATGCGATCCCCAAAGCCATAACCGTGACCCATGATGCGGGTCACATCGCGCACCACACCCTTCGCCGCCATGGTGTTGTAAGTGACGATCTGGCCCACGTACGGGCGGCCGTATTTCTCGGTGACGTAGCGGATGACGTTGTCGCGGTTGTCCATGCAGAAATCGACGTCGAAGTCGGGCATGGAGACGCGATCCGGGTTCAGGAATCGCTCGAACAGCAGGTCGTACGGCAGCGGGTCGAGGTCGGTGATGCGCAGGGCATAGGCCACCAGCGAACCGGCACCAGAGCCACGCCCCGGCCCCACCGGGCAGCCATTGGCCTTGCCCCAGCGGATGAAATCGGCCACGGTCAGGAAGTAGCCGGGGAAGCCCATTTTCTGGATGACGCTGATCTCGAACTCCAGGCGATCCAGATACTCCTGCTCCGGCCGCGCCAGCGTGATCTCGCTGAAGCGGCGCTTGAGGCCCTCGCGCGATTCGTGCGCGAGAAAACTGTCGGGCGTGTAGCCCTCCGGCACCGGGAAGTTGGGCAGGTGATAGGTGCCGAACTTGAGATTGAGCGTGCAGCGCCGTGCGATATGCAGGGTGTTCTCGATGGCCTCCGGCAGGTCCTTGAACAGTTCGCGCATTTCCTCGGCGGATTTCAAATACTGCTGCTCGGTGTAGAGCTTCGGCCGCTTGTCGTCGGCCAGCACGCGGCCGGTGGCGATGCAGACGCGCGCCTCGTGAGCGGCGAACTCGCTCTGCTTCAAAAAGCGCACGTCGTTGGTGGCGACCAGCGGCAGTCGCGCATGGCGGCCGAAGCCGGATGCGAGCTGCACCCAGTCTTCGTCCTCGGCGCGCTCGCAGCGGCTCACTTCCAGATAGAGCCGTGTCGGGAACAGGGTGCGCCATTCCGCCGCGATGGCCTCGGCCACGTCGAGCTGGTCGGCAAACAGTGCGCGGGCGAGCGTGCCGTCTTTGCCGGTCATGGCAATCAGACCGCCGCTCAAGGGCAGCAGCCACTCGCGCTTCACCAGCGCGCCGTGGCGGGTCTGGTTTTCGAGCTGCGCGCGGCTCAGCAGCTCCGAAAGATTCTTGAAGCCCTGTTCGTGCTGCACGAACAAGGTAAGGCGTTCCGGGCCTTCGTCCTTGTTGCGCTCTTCGAGCCAGACATCGCAGCCCGCGATGGGCTTGATGCCCGCGCCCTCGGCGGCCTTGTAGAACTTCACCATCGCAAACAGATTGTTGGCGTCGGTGATGGCGAGTGCGGGCAGCTTCAGCTCGCTGGCGCGCGAGGTGAGCGTGGCGCCCTGCCCGCCGCCCTTGCGCTTGGGCGGCTCGATGCGAACGATGCCGTCGGTGAGCGAGTACTCCGTATGCAGGCGCAGGTGGACGAAGCTCATGCGGCTTCACCCAGTGACAAGACGCTCTGCGCGCAGGGCGCGAAGCTCATGCGGTGCGCTGCACTAGGCCCCAACTTGCGCAAGGCCGCCAGATGCCGCGCGGTGCCATAGCCCTTGTGCTGTGCGAATCCATAGCCCGGATGCTCAGCGTCCAGTCGCAGCATCTCGGCATCGCGCGCCACCTTGGCGAGAATGCTGGCCGCCATGATCTCCGCGTGCAGCGCATCGCCACCAATCACGCAGCGCGTGGCCACGCCCAGCTTGGGGTCGATGTTGCCGTCGACCAGACAAAGCTTCGGCGTGATAGCAAGTGCCGCCACCGCCCGCCGCATGGCGAGCAGATTGGCCTGCAGGATGTTGAGGCGGTCGATCTCCTCCACGCTGGCCGTCGCAATCGAAAAGGCCAAAACGCGCTGCTGGATGAGCGGGAACAGCCGCTCACGCTGCGCCGCACTCAGTTGCTTGCTGTCGTTCAAGCCCACGATACCGTGATCGGCCGGCAGGATGACGGCCGCAGCGAACACCGGCCCGGCCAGGCAGCCGCGCCCGGCTTCGTCGATCCCCGCCTGCATGGTGGCCTTCACGTTCTGCATGACCATAGCCTGCCGGTTTTTGCGGTCGCTGGGCAGTCTTGACGGCGGGCTTTAGTGCAGCAACTCCGCAATGGCATTGGCTGCCAGCGTGCCGGCCTCGCGTTTGAGTTCCTGCCGCACGGCGCTAAACGCATCCGTCTGCGCACGGCGGGCGCTGGCCGCGCTGAGGAGCGGGCGCAGTTGCTGCACCAGGGCCTCGGCGTTGCAGTCATCCTGAAGGCATTCAGGCACGATTTTTCGGCCGCAGAGCAGGTTGGGCAGGCTGACGTTGTCGATCTTCAGCCAGCCCAGCTTGCGCAGCAGAAAATTGGTGAACGCCGCCACCCGGTAACCCACCACCATCGGCCGGCCGAGCAGCAGGCATTCGAGCGTCGCAGTGCCACTTGCCAGCAGCACCACATCCGCCGCCTGCATGGCCTGGCGGGATTGCCCCGTGAGCAGCGTCCATGAAACCGCAGGCGCGTGCTGGCGGATGGCGGCCTGCATCAGTGGCAGCAGACTGGGTTTGGCGATAGGTGTCACCACCTGCAAGCCGGGCATTTCCCTAGCGAGCAAGGCCACCACTTGTGCGAAGGGTTCAGCCAGCTTGCCGACTTCGCCACCGCGACTACCCGGCAGCACAGCGAGTGTCGGGGCTTCGCTCAAGCCCAACACTTGGCGGCCACTGACAGGGCTAACTGCATCGTCTAGCTGATCTGCCAATGGGTGGCCAATGTAGGCCGCACGCACGCAATGTCGCGCATAAAACTCGGTCTCGAAAGGAAACAGGCAAAGCATCAAGTCCACCGATTTCTTGATGCCATGCACCCGCCCCTCGCGCCAGGCCCAGACGCTGGGGCTGACCACATGCACGGTCTTCAGGCCCCGCGCGCGCAGGCGCTTTTCGAGGCCGAGATTGAAGTCGGGGGCATCGATGCCGATCACGACATCGGGCTTCTCGGTGACATAGCGTTTGATCAGCGCCGCACGCAATTTGAACAAGCGCGGGATGGCAGGCAGCACCTCGGCGATGCCCATCACCGACAGCGCCTCGATGCTCGCATAAGCCTCGCAGCCCTCGGCCACCATGCGCGGGCCGGCTACGCCGGTGAAGCGCGCATCGGGGTAACGCACTCTCAGTGCGCGGATCAGCGCGGCACCAAGAATGTCGCCGGAGAGTTCGCCAGCGATGAGTGCGCAGTGCATCAGCCGCGAGCTAACGGACGTTTGCCCGTGTTGATGAACTCGCTCATCAGCTTCACATGCGGCGAGCTTTCGCCCAGTACCGCCAGCTCGGCCCGCACTTCGGCCATCACCTTGCCGCTGCGGTAGATGAGCTTGAAGGCTTCTTCAATCGGCTCGATCTCGTCCGGCGTAAAGCCACGACGCTTGAGGCCCTCCTTGTTGATCGCGCGGGCATCGGCGGGCGAGCCCTGCACCATCACGAACGGCGGCACATCGCCGGAGAGGCCGGCGGCATAGGCGGTGAAGCCATGCGCACCGACGCGGCAGAACTGGTAGATCAGCGTGTAGCCGCCCAGCACTACGTGATCGCCGATCTCGACATGGCCGGCGAGCGAGGCATTGTTGGCAAAGATGGTGTCGCTGCCCACCACGCAGTCGTGCGCGATGTGGCAGTAGTTCATGATCAGGTTGCGATCACCGATGCGCGTCTCGCCGCGCTTGGTGTCGTACTCCTTCATGGTGCCGCGCTGGATCGACACATATTCGCGGATCTGGTTGTCGTCGCCGATCACCGTGCTGGTGGGCTGCTCTTCGGTGGCGGTCTTGTCCTGGCTCAGCGCGCCGACGCTGGCAAAGGGATACACCTTGTTGCGCTTGCCCAGCGTCATGGGGCCGCTCAGCACCACATGCGGGCCAATCCAGCTGTCTTCACCAATCACCACACCGGGGCCGATGATGGAATACGGGCCGACCTCGACCGAGCCATGCAGCTCCGCCTTGGCGTCGATGATCGCGGTGGGATGGATGCGCGCCATCAGCCAGCCACCTCGGCAGCGGGCCTGCCCTCGTCCGGGTGCTTGAGCACGCAGGTCATCAGGGCTTCGCAGGCCGTCTCGGTGCCGACACGGGCGACGGTCTTGAACTTCCAGACATTGCGCTTGGTTTTTTCCAGCTGCACATGCAGCGTCAGCTGGTCGCCGGGGATGACCACGCGCTTGAAGCGCGCCTCGTCGATGCCGGCAAAGTAGAGGATGTGCCCGCTCTCCGGTCGCACGCCGGAATCCAGCACCGCCAACAAACCGCAAGCCTGTGCCAGGGCTTCGAGCATGAGCACGCCGGGCATGGTCGGCACCAGCGGAAAATGGCCGACGAAGAAAGGCTCGTTGAAGGTCACGTTCTTCAGCGCCGTCAGCGTCTTGCCCTTCTGGTAGTCGGTGACACGATCGACCAGCAGAAAGGGATAGCGGTGCGTCAGCAGCCGCATCACATCGCGGATGTCGAAACTGGTTCTCTGGTTCAAGGTGCAGGGGGTTGCTTCCGTACTTCCGCTCATGCGTCGCTCTCGCTGTCGGTGGTTTTGTTATGGATTTTCGCAGCTGCTTCCAGCCGCTTGATGCGGGCATCGAGTCGGTCCAGACGCCGCACTCTCGCCACGGTCTTGCGCCATTCGACGGCGGGGCTGAGCGGCAGGCCGGAGCCATAGACGCCAGGCTCGGTGATGTGGCTGATGACCATACCGCGCCCCAGCACCACCACGTCGTCGCAAATATTCAGATGGCCGCTGATACCCACCGCGCCACCAATCATGCAGCGCTGGCCGATGCGGGTGGAGCCGGCGATGCCGGTGCAGGCGGCGATGGCGGTATTGGCCCCGATCACGCAGTTGTGAGCGATCTGGATCTGGTTATCGAGCTTCACGCCGTTGCCGATCACGGTATCGCCGAGCGCGCCACGGTCGATGGTGGTGTTGGCACCCACCTCGACATCGTCACCGATCACGACACTGCCGAGCTGTGGCACTTCCTCCCAGCTGCCGTCGGGCAGGCGGGCATTGCCGAAGCCGCGTGAACCGATGATCGCACCGGGTTGCACATGGATGCGCGCACCAATCGTCACGCCCTCGCCCACCACGACGGCTGCTTCCAGCCTCGCGCCCGCACCCAGCGTGGCAGCACGGCGCACGATGCAGCCGGGGCCGATACGGCTGCCTTCGCCAATCACCGCGCCGGCTTCGATCACCACACGCTGCTCGATGCGGCAGCCACTGCCGATAAGGGCCGAGGGGTCGATCAGTGCATCAGGGCTGATGCCCGGCTCGAATGATTGCGAGGGGTCGAACAGGCGGGCGATGCGGGCAAAGGCCAGGTTGGGGTCGCGTGCAAGCAATCCCGGTGTGGCGAGCGCTGCGGCATCGCGCTTGCCGACGATCACGGCAGCGGCCTGTGTACCCGGCAGCGCGGCGCGGTGTGCAGCACTGCCCAGATAGGCCAGCTTGCCGGGCTCGCCGGGATTGAGGGCGCAGAGGCCATCAATGCGGGTCGCGCCATCACCCACCAGCTCCAGCTCGAAGCGGATGGCGAGTTCAGCCAGGGAGAAAGTGGTCATGTCGCAAAAATAGCAAAGGCCCGGCCGCTTGCGCGACCGGGCCTTTAATCAGATCTTACTTGCCGCCGCCCGCGTTCAGGCGCTTGAGCACATCGGCGGTGATGTCGATGCTGTCATCAGAGAACACCGGGTCCTGCACGACGAGAGTGATGCCCTTTTCCTTGGAGACGGCGCCGATCACGTTCTTGATCTTGCTCATCATGTCCTGGGTCAGCTCGCGGTCACGGTTCTGCAGGTCTTCCTGAAACTTGCGCTGGGCGAACTGGATGTCGACCTGGCGGGCGTTGAGGTCTTTCTCCTTCTTGGCGCGCTGGTCGGCAGACAGCGTATCGGCATCGCGCTGGTAGTTCTTCACGTCTTCGCCAAAGGCCTTGGCCTGGCTTTCGAGATCGTTCTTGCGCTTCTCGAACTCCGCCTTCATCTTGGTTTCGGCAGTCTTGAACTGGATGGAATCACGCACCAGATCAGCCGAGCGGACGACGGCGATCTTGGGGGCGGCCAGAGCCTGGGCATTTGCGGTGGTGGCAGCAGCGGCGAGCATCAGGGCGGCGAAGGCAAAGCGAATACGCATGATCAAAGTCTCTCTCTTCAGTTGTTGTCAGTGAATTGTAGTGGCAATAACAGCGTCAGAAACCCGATCCGAAACTGATCTGGAACTGATCCACCCGGTCGTTGGGCTTGTCGGTGATGGGGAAGGAATACGAAAGCTGCAATAAGCCCAGGAACGGCGTGAAGTAGGAAACCGACAGACCCGCCGAACTGCGCAGCTCGGACACCTTGAAGTCGCCCGGACGCGCGAAGACATTGCCGATGTCATAGAACAGCGAGCTGCGGAAGGACTTGTTGTCGGCGTCCAGACCCGTCGGGATGACCAGATCGAACTGCGCCGTGGTGCGCAGCTGGCCACCGTACGGGTTGTTGAAGGGCGTGTCGCGTGGCCCCAGCGTGCCGTCCTGGAAACCGCGCACGGTGCGCGGGCCACCCGCAAAGTAGTTCTCGTACGGCGGCACGATCTTGGCATCGCCATAGGTATCGACATAGCCGAGCGTGGCGTTGGCGTCGATGAAGAACTTGTAGAACAGCGGCACGAACTGCTGGTGCTGCGCGAACAGGTTGTAGAACTCCACGCCGCTGCCCGGCAGCGTCACGTCGAGGTTGACGCGCGAGAGCGCGCCGCGTGAGGCGAAGAACGTGCGGTTGCGCGTATCGCGGGTGATGCCGGTGCGCAGGGTGAAGTCGGTGAACTCGGCGCCGCTCTGCAGGACAAAGTCGAGCACCTCGTCGGCCGAGGCCGAGGGGAAGGTCTCGATGGTGGTGCGCGACACGCCGCCACCGGCACGCAGGGTGGTGAACTCCGACAGCGGAATGCCGTAGGTGAGATCAGCACCCACCACGTTGGAGTTGAAGCCGGAGCTGAAGCGGATCACCGACTCCGACTTGCGGTAGAAGGTCGACACCGTCTGGCTGATGCCGTCAGCCGTGAAATAGGGATCAGTCCACGACAGATTGAGCTGGGTGTAGATGGTCGAGCGATCCGCCGCGATCTCGACCCGATTGCCCGTGCCGAGGAAGTTGGTGTGCGTCAGGCTGGCATTGATGAGAAAGCCCTGCGCGCCGGAGTAGCCGACGCCGAACTGCACCGAACCGGGTGCGCGTTCCTTCACCTTGAAATTGATGTCGACAAGGTCGTCCGAGCCTGGCACCGGCTTGGTGTCGACCTCGGCCTCTTCGATGAAGGGCAGACGCGCCAGACGCACGCGCGAACGCTCCACCGCCGACTTGGAGAACGGCGAGGCTTCGAGCTGGCGCATTTCGCGGCGCAGCGTCTCGTCGTTGGTGCCGCTGTGGCCACTGAAGCCGATGCGGCGCACATAGGCGCGCTTGCCCGGCTCGATGGCGTAATTGATGCTGACCTGCTTGTTGTCCTCGTCCACCTCCGGCAGCGGCGTGACCTTGGCAAAAGCGTAGCCCACATCCGAGAGCGCAGCCTCGATGCGATCGGAAGACTCGGTGGCCTCCTTGCGCGAGAAGGTATCGCCCGCCTTGGTGCTGACCAGACGTTGCAGGAACAACTCGTTGAGCACGATCTCGCCACTGAAACGGCGATCCTTGACCTGGTACTTCTCACCCTCTTCAACGTTGATGGTGATGAAGATGTCTTCCTTGTTCTCGGACAAGGCCACCTGCACCGAGGAGACGTTGAACTTGAGATAGCCACGATCCTGATAGTAGGACTGGAGCTTTTCGAGATCGCCGCCCAGCGTCTGCTTGGAGTAGCGGTCGGTCTTCTGGAACGGCATCCAGGTCGTGGCCTTCAGCTCGATCTGCTCCTTCAGTTCCTTCTGCGTGAAGACCTTGGCGCCGAGGATGTTGATGTCCTTGATCTTGGTGACCTTGCCCTCGGTCACCTTCACCTTGATGCTGACGCGGTTGTTGGGCAGATCGGTCACCGTGGTGTCGATGGCGACGTCGTAGTAACCGTTGGAGTAGTACTGGCGACGCAGCTCCTGCTGCACCTGGTCGAGCAGCGCACGCTTGTAGGTTTCACCAGCGGTGAGGCCGACGTCGGTCAGCGATTTCTTCAGCTCGTCGCCGCCGATCTTCTCGTTGCCTTCGATCTCGAAGTCGGCGATCTGCGGACGCTCGACCACCTTGATGATGAGGGTGTCGCCATCGCGCAGCAGCTGCACATCCTGAAACAGGCCGGAGGCATACAGGGCCTTGATGGCCTGACGCTGGGTGAGGTCGTTCAGCTCATCGCCGGTGGTGAGCGGCAGATAGGTGAGTACCGTGCCCTCGTCCAGACGCTGCAAACCCTGCGCCTCGATGGCGTCGATGGTGAAGGTTGGGCCTGCGGCCAGCACGGCGGGCAAGAACAACAGCGATGCGTACGCGACCAGCGCGCGGGGTTTCAGGAAAAAACTCAAGTGTGGCCTTCTGTGGGTCGCGGTGGTGTCGTGAAGCGCAAACGCTTAGGTAGCAGCAGCTCAGCCAATCAGGCGGGAAAGATCATTATAGAAGGCCAGACCCATCAACATCATCAGCAGGGTGATGCCCACTTTCTGGCCTGCGAGCATTACCGACTCCGACAGTGGCGAGCCCTTGATGATCTCGATGGTGTAGTAGACCAGATGGCCGCCATCCAGCAGCGGCACCGGCAATAGGTTCAGCACGCCGAGGCTGACACTTACCAGCGCCAGGAAACTGAGGAATGCCGCGACACCAATGCTGGCGGTGAAGCCTGCCGCCTCGGCAATCTGCAGCGGGCCGCTGACGTTCTTCACCGAGACATCGCCGGTGAACATGCGGCCGAACATTTTCAAGGTCAGGGCCGACATGCGCCAGGTCTGCTCGATGGCAGCGGGCACGGCTGCAAGGGGATTGAGACGGTCTTCTGCCAGCAGGTCGGCGGACTGCTCGCGCGGCAGCTCGATGCGCGCGCCGAAGCGCCCCATCTTCACGCCGCCTTCTTCCACCGTGGCGAGCAGGGGCTTGAGGCTGAGCACCTGGCCGTCGCGCTCGAAGCTGACGACCGGGATCGCGCCCGCATTGGCGCGCACCCACAGTGCCCAGGCCTGCCAGTCGTCAATGGCAACCCCATCGCGCGTCAGCAGCTTGTCGCCCGGCTTGAAGCCCGCCTGCTCGGCTGCACCGCCCGGCTCCACCGCTGAAATGCGCGCTTCGATCTTGGGCTGGTAGGGCGACAGGCCCAGATCGGCAAACAGGAACTCAGGGTCCATGCGCACCATATCGAGCGGCACGGTGATCGTGCGGCGGCTGGTGTCGGCCGTGCTCTTCTGCAATTCGAGTGTCAGCGGTTGGCGATCCACCACTTTTTCGAGCAGCGTGGTGCGCAGCATCGTCCAGGTTTCCACCGGCTGGCCGTCGATGCGAGTAATGACCTCACCGGCCTGCACGCCGGCCTGGGCCGCCGCCGAGCGTTCGGGAGGCGCCGCCACCACTGGCTTCAGACCGGGCTGGCCGATGACGTAGACCATCCAGAAAAACAGGATGGCCAGCAGGAAATTGGCCGTGGGGCCGGCCGCGACAATCGCGAACCGCTTGTAGGGGGACTGGCGGTTGAAGGCGCGATGCGCGTCTTCGGGGGCCACTTCGCCCTCCCGCTCGTCCAGCATCTTGACGTAGCCACCCAGCGGCACGGCTGCCAGCACGTATTCGCAACCGTCCTTGCCGCGGCGCATCCACAGCGGCTTGCCAAAGCCCACGGAGTAGCGAAGCACTTTCACGCCCAGCTTGCGGGCAACCCAGAAGTGCCCGAACTCGTGGAAGGCGACGAGGATGCCGATGGCCACCACGAAGGCGCCTGCATTGCGGATGAAGTCCAGCATGTGTGTTTCTCCTAAGCCAGCGACTTTAACGCTGTGGCAGCGGCACGTCGCGCCCAGCCATCGACCGCGAGAATGGCTTCAAGTTCGTCGCTGTCGCCGAAGCCAGATGTGCTGGCCTGCGCCAGTACCGCTTCGACCAGGCTGGCAATGCGGTTGAAGCCGAGCCGACCATCGAGAAAGGTGCCTACCGCGACCTCGTTGGCCGCGTTGAATACATTCGGTGCGATGCCGCCAGCCTTGAGCGCATGTCGTGCAATGCCCACGGCGGGGAAGCGTTGCGCATCCAGCGGCTCGAAGCGAAAGCTGCGTGCGGCGGCCCAGTCCAGCCCCTTCACACCCGAAGCCCAGCGGTCTGGCCAGGCCAGTGCATGCGCAATCGGTACGCGCATGTCCGGGTTGCCGAGCTGGGCCAGTGTGCTGCCGTCGTCGTACTCGACCATCGAATGGATGATGCTTTCGGGGTGGATCACGACTTCGATCTGCTGCTCGCTCAAACCATACAGAACGGCAGCTTCGATCAACTCCAGCCCCTTGTTCATCATGGTCGCGGAGTCGACGGAAATCTTGCGGCCCATGCTCCAGTTGGGATGGCGCACGGCCTGTTCGGGCGTGACGCCTGACAGGGCAGACAGCGGCGTTTCGCGAAAGGGCCCGCCGCTGGCGGTGAGGATGATCCGGCTGATACCCCTGGCCAGCGCCGCACCGCAACGGGTGTCGTGGGGCAGGCACTGGAAGATGGCGTTGTGCTCGCTGTCGATGGGCAGCACCACGGCACCGGACCTGGCAGCCGCCGCCATCATCAGGCGACCGGCCATCACCAGCGGCTCCTTGTTGGCGATGAGCACGCGCTTGCCGGCCTTGAGGGCCGCCAGTGTCGAGGGCAGGCCCGCAGCGCCGGCGATGGCGGCCATGACCTGGTTTGCTTCAGCAGCGGCAGCCAGTGCATCGAGCGCCGCACTGCCCGCATGCAACTGCGTCGCGCGTGCGGAGGCTTGCAGGCGACTCTTCAGCGCAGGCAGCTGGCTGGCGTCTGCAATCACGGCATGCGCCGGCTTGAAGGTTTCGCAAAGCTGCGCCAGGCCTTCCACATCGCGGTGCGCGCTCAGGCCCCAGACTTCGAGCTGCTGCGGGTGGCGGCTGGCCACATCGAGCGTGCTGCGCCCCACCGAGCCGGTGGCTCCCAGCACCACCAGTTTTTGCGGACCACTCATTTCACAATCCCAGCAGGGTCACGCCGAGATAGAACACGGGTGCCGCAGCCAGAATGCTGTCGATGCGATCGAGAAAACCGCCATGTCCCGGCAGCAGCGTGCCGCTGTCCTTGAGGCCGCGCAGGCGCTTGAACAGGCTCTCGGTCAAATCGCCGATCACCGACACCATGGCAGTGAAAACCGACACCGCGACCAGCAGCGCGATCTGCGCCAGTGAATCGACCTGGAACACGTAGGGACCTGCTGCCGCAGCCCACAAGGCCACCAGCACCAGGCCGCCAATTGCGCCCTCGATGCTCTTGCCCGGCGAAACCGCAGGGGCCAGCTTGCGCCGGCCATAGTTACGACCGACCAGATAGGCACCGACATCGGCCGCGAAGACGATGAACAGCATGAACATCAGGCGCCACGGTCCATTGCCCTGGCGATGCAGGGCGGCGACGGTGATGAGCGTGGCAGCAATCAGCAGCAGCCCCAGCGGCGCCATACGGGCGATGCCCCAGGGCCCCTTGGGAAAGCTGGCGGGAAACCGCAGCACCAGCGCAAAGGCAGCGCACCACCACAGCAGTGAAAGCAGTGCCGGCACGCTCGCGTCGGCCGCCCCTTGCGTGAGCCACCAGACAGCGGTCAGTACCGCCGCCATCGCCACCGAGTAGCCGATGCGTGCCGGAATCGGCGTGAGACCCATGAAACCACACCACTCCCAGGCCGCCAGCACACCGACGACTGAAAAGGCGAGATAGAGATGCGGTGTATTGAGGCCGAAGATGGCGCCGAGCAGCAGCGGCAGCAGCACCAGTGCGGTGAGGACGCGGGGCAGCAGCATCAGGTGGCTTCCGGCACGCGGCCGAAGCGGCGTTGACGGCCTGCAAACCAGCTCAGCGCCTCATGCAGGTTGCGGCCCTCGAACTCCGGCCACAGTGTGTCGCAGAAATACAGCTCGGCATACGCCGCCTGCCAGAGCAGGAAGTTGCTGATACGCCGCTCGCCACCCGTGCGGATCATCAGATCCACCGGCGGATAGCCTGCGGTGGCCAGCTGGGATTCGATGGCATCCGGCGTGATGTGACTGCCGTTTTCGGCAAGCCGGGCAGCGGCCTGGGCAATATCCCACTGGCCACCGTAGCCGACGGCGATGAGCAGGGTCATGCCCTTGTTGTGCCGGGTACGCACCTCGGTCTCGGCCATGAGCCGCCGCAGATCGGGGCCGAACGCGGCGTGATCACCGATGAAACGCCAGACCAGACCATACTCGTCGAGCTTCGCGATCTGCCGCTTGAGGGTGGCCACGAACAGCTTCATCAGCAGGGTGACTTCTTCCAGCGGGCGATGCCAGTTCTCCTGCGAGAAGGCGAACATGGTCAGCACCTCGACGCCTGCCCTCGATGCCGCCCGCACCACCTTGCGCGCCGAACGCACCCCGGCGCGATGGCCGAAGGCACGCGGCTGTCCGCGCAGCTTCGCCCAGCGGCCATTGCCATCCATGATGATGGCAAGGTGGCGCGGCAGTTGATCCGCAGGGATGTTGGGGACTGCAGCGGTCACGTCAGCCTCACATCGTCAGCAGTTCTTTCTCTTTCACGCCGGCTGCGGCCTCTGCCAGGGCGATGTGCTGGTCGGTCAGCTTCTGGATATCGGTTTCAGCGCGTTTCTCGTCGTTCTCGCTGATCTGCTTGCTCTTCAGCAGGTCCTTGATCGCCTGCATGGCATCGCGGCGGGCGTTGCGGATGGAGATGCGCGCGTCTTCGGTTTCGCCCTTCACGACCTTGACCAGGTCCTTGCGGCGGTCTTCGGTCAGCGGCGGCAGGTTGATGCGGATAGTGGTGCCGGCCGAGTTGGGCGTGAGGCCCAGATTGGACTTCAGGATGGCTTTTTCGATGGCGACGACCATGGGCTTCTCCCAGGGCGTGATCGAGAGCGTGCGGGCGTCTTCCACCACCACGCTGGCGACCTGGCTGAGCGGCACATCCGAGCCGTAGTAGTCCACCACCACGCTGTCGAGCAGGCCGGCGTGGGCGCGGCCGGTGCGCAGCTTCAGGAAGGCGTTCTTCAAGGCATCGAGCGCCTTGACCATTTTCTGCGTGGCTTCTTTCTTAACGGGGTCGATCATGGTGTGCTCCTTCGAATGCTCAGGCGGTGACGAGCGTGCCGACGTTTTCGCCACGCACGATGCGCAGCAACGCGCCAGGGCGCTCCATGTCGTAGACCCGCAGTTTCATCTTGTGATCGCGGCCCATCACCATCGCGGTCTGATCCATCACGCCGAGGCGACGGTCGAGGGCGACGTCATAGGTCAGCGTGTCGTAGCGGGTCGCACTCGCATCCTTCTTGGGGTCTGCGGTGTAAATGCCGTCTACCTTGGTGGCTTTCAGCAGCAGGTCGGCACCGATCTCGACGGCGCGCAGGGCGGCGGCAGAATCGGTGGTGAAAAAGGGATTGCCGGTGCCGGCGGCGAACACCACCACGCGGCCGTTTTCGAGATGGCTCACCGCGCGGCGGCGGATGAAGTCCTCGCAGACTTCATTGATGCGGATGGCGCTCTGCACACGCACTTCCATGCCCAGACGCTCGACGGCGTCCTGGATGGCGAGCGCATTGATGACGGTCGCCAGCATGCCCATCTGGTCACCAGTGACGCGGTCCATGCCGCCACGCGCTAGGCCCTCGCCACGGAAGATGTTGCCGCCACCCACCACCACCGCCACCTGCACGCCTGCATCGATGACCTGCTTGATCTCGTTGGCGACGAAGCTCATCACGTCCGGGCAAATGCCAAAGTTGAGTTTGCCCATGAGCGCCTCGCCGCTCAGCTTGAGGAGAATGCGTTTGTAGACAGGTGCAGGTTGGGTGTCGTTGGGCATCGGCAGTCCATGGTTCAGTTAAAGCAAGGCCCCGAAACCGGGGCCTTGCAAGTTGCAGCAATTCTACCCGCGAAGACTTACATCCGGGCTGCCTCAGCCACTTCGGCTGCGTAGTCCGTCACCTTCTTCTCGATGCCCTCGCCGACCGCCAGACGCACGAAGCGGGCGACCTTGGCATTCTTGGCCTTCAGCGTCTTTTCCACCGCCTCGTCGCTCTTCATGCCATAGGCGTCGTTCTTGACGAACGGCTGGCCCAGCAGGGAGATTTCGGAGGTGAACTTGTTGATCTTGCCGTCAATCATTTTGGCAACGATCTCGGCAGGCTTGGCCTTGTAGACCTTGCCATCGGCTTCGGCGTTCGCCTGGGCCTCGGCGGCTTCAGTGGCGACCAGGCCTTCGATCACCTTGCGCTCGGCGGCAATCGCCTCGGCGGAGACGTCGGCAGGCGACAGCACCTTGGGCGACATGGCGGCTGCGTGCAGCGCCAGGTCCTTGGCCAGGGTCTCGTCACCGGCTTCCATCGCCACCACCACGCCGATCTTGCTGCCGTGGAGGTAGTTGACGATGGGGCCGGCAGCCTTGGCGACCAGCTCGAAGCGGCGGATGGTGATGTTCTCACCGAGCTTGATGACCATGGCGCGGCGCTGCTCGTCGAGGGTCGAGTCGCCGTTCTTCATGGCGACCAGTTCTTCGATGGATGCCGGCTTGGCGTTCAGCACGATGCCGGCGGCAGCGTTGGCGAGTGCGATGAAGTCATCGGCCTTGGCGACGAAGTCGGTTTCGCAGTTGACTTCGACCAGGGCGATGGCGTCGGCGCTGCTGGCCACCGCGATGCGGCCTTCGGCAGCCACGCGGGTGGCCTTCTTGTCGGCCTTGACCATGCCGTCCATGCGCATTTTCTCGATGGCGGCATCCATGTCACCTGCCGTCGCAACGAGGGCCTTCTTGCAGTCCATCATGCCGGCGCCGGTGCGCTCGCGCAGTTCGGCCACCATCTTGGCGTTGATATCAGCCATGTCGATTAACCCTCGGTCTTTTCGGCAGCGACGTCGGCAGCCGGTGCGGCTTCGGCAGCAGCAGGCTTGGCGGCAGCGCGCGGGGCGGCACCACGGGTTTCAACGCGGGGTGCCGGGCGGCGCGGGCCGCCACGGTCGTTGCGGTCGTCACGACGGCCAGCCGGCTTCGCGCGGCTCTTGTCCTGCTCGCCGCCTTCCACAGCCTCAGGCCGGGGTGCAGTGGTAATCGTGCCCTTGCCTTCGATGATGGCTTCGGCAATCGCCTGGGTGTAGACCTTGATGGCGCGGGTGGCGTCGTCGTTGCCGGGGATCACGCAGTCAATGCCTTCGGGGCTGTTGTTGCTGTCCACCACAGCGATGACCGGGATGCCGAGCTTCTTGGCTTCGGCGACGGCAATCTTTTCAAAGCCGGTGTCGATGATGAAGAGGCAATCCGGCAGCGAGGGCATTTCCTTGATGCCGCCGAGCGACTTGCGCAGCTTCTCGATCTCGCGGGTGAAGGTGAGCTGTTCTTTCTTGTTCAGGCGCACGATCGAACCGTCTTCGACCTGCTTTTCCATGTCCTTCAGGCGCTTGATCGAGACCTTGACGGTCTTGAAGTTGGTGAGCGTGCCGCCCAGCCAGCGCTGGCTGATGTAGGGCATGCCGCTGCGGATGGCTTCGGCTTCGATCGTTTCGCGGGCAGCGCGCTTGGTGCCCACGAAGAGAATCTTGCCGCCGTTTGCGGCGAGCTTGCCGGCGAAGTTGCAGGCATCCTTCAACAGCGGCAGGGTCTGCTCAAGGTTGATGATGTGGATGCGGTTGCGGCTGCCGAAGATGAAGGCTTCCATCTTGGGCGACCAGTAACGGGTACGGTGGCCGAAGTGGGCGCCGGCTTCGAGCAGCTGGCGCATGGTGAGGCTGGACGCGACTTGTGTAGACATGGTGTAGCTCCTGAGGGTTTGGGCTAACCGCGCGGTGCATGTCCTTAAGATAAAGACACACCCTTAGGTCGCGCGGATGAGATTCCTCTTGCGGCGGATTGCCATAAAAGGGCGCGCTTTATACCATGCGGCCCCTTCGCAAACAATGAGTTGCCGTTTCAACGGCGAACATGAGCATCACGATCAAAACTCCCGCCGAGCAGGACGCCATGCGCGCCGCCGGCCGTGCTGCCGCCAGCGTGCTCGAATACTTGCAGCCATTCGTGAAGGCCGGCGTCACCACCGGGGCCATCAACGACCACGCCCACCAGTACGTGAGCGAGGTGCTGCACTGCATCCCCGCCCCGCTCGGCTATGGCGGCACGGCCGATCGCCCGGCCTTCCCCAAGTCGCTCTGCACCTCGGTCAACCATGTGGTCTGCCACGGCATCCCCGGTGACAAGCCACTGAAGAAGGGCGATATCGTCAACGTCGATGTCACCGTCATCAAGGATGGCTTCCACGGCGACACCAGCTACATGTTCCTGGTCGGCGAGCCCGGCGTGCTGGCGAAGCGCCTCGTCAAGACCGCGCAGGAGGCCATGTGGGCCGGCATCCGCGTGGTCAGGCCCGGCGCCCGCCTGGGTGACATCGGCCATGCGGTGCAGCAGGTGATCGAGAAAAATGGTTATTCGGTGGTGCGCGATTACTGCGGCCACGGCATCGGCCGCATCTTTCATGAAGACCCGCAGATCCTGCATTACGGCAAACCCGGCACGGGTCTTGAATTGCAGGAAGGCATGACCTTCACGATCGAGCCCATGGTGAACGCCGGCCGCCACGAAACCCGCCTGCTGCCCGATGCCTGGACGGTGGTGACCAAGGACCATTCGCTGTCGGCACAGTGGGAGCACACTGTTCTCGTCACCAAGACCGGTGTCGAAGTGCTCACCCTGCGTTCGGACGAAACCCCACTGTGACTGCTGATCTCGATCTCACCGAGTCCTCCGCCGCCGAAGTCTTCTCGACGCGCAAGATTCGCGGCCGCCTGCGGGTTGCGGGCAAATCGGCCATTGCGACCTTCAAGGAAACGCTGGCCTGGGGCCGCGAGCGGCTGTTCGGTCTCTTCAACGATGGCGCACCAGCCGACGTGCTGGTTCACGCCCGCGCGCAGCTCATCGACGAAGTGCTGCGCGAAGTCTGGGAGCGGCATGTTGGCGCGGCGGATGGGATCGCGCTTGTCGCCGTCGGTGGTTACGGTCGCGGCGAGCTGCTGCCCTACTCCGATATTGACCTGCTGGTACTGCACACGCCGGAAGCTCTGGCGGAGCACCGCACCCGGCTCGAACCCTTCTTCACCTTCTTGTGGGACATCGGCCTCGAAGTCGGCAGCAGTGTGCGCACCGTGGACGAGTGCGCGCGCATCGCCGCCGAAGACCTCACGGTCATCACCAACCTGCTCGAATCCCGGCTGCTCACCGGCGATGCGACGCTGCACGCGCAGCTCCTGCGCGACACCGCGCCCGACCAGCTCTGGCCGGTCGCTGGCTTCTTCACCGCCAAGCTCGAAGAACAGCGCCGCCGCCATGCCAAGTACGACGACAGCGGCTACAAGCTCGAACCCAACGTCAAGGAATCACCCGGCGGCCTACGCGACATCCACACCATTGCTTGGGTTGCCAAGCGCCACTTCGGTGCGGCCTCGCTCACCGAGCTGCGCGACAAGGGCTTCCTCAGCAAGCAGGAATGCGACGAGCTGTTCGCCGGGCAGGATTTTCTCTGGCGTGTGCGCTTTGCCCTGCACATGATCACCGGCCGCCACGAGGATCGCCTGCTGTTCGACCACCAGGTGCGGGTGGCGAGCCTGTTTGGCTACATTGACGTGCCCACCAATGGCGGCAAGGCGGACAACCGCGCGGTGGAGCAGTTCATGCAGCTCTACTACCGCACCATCAAATCGCTGAGCTGCCTCAACGACATGCTGTTGCAGCTGTTCGAGGAGGCCATTCTCGGCGTCGGTGACGATGCCGCCGTGAACGTGCTCAATGCCCGTTTCCAGATTCGCGGCACGGTGATCGAGGCACGCGACGACGCCATCTTCACCACACAGCCCTGGGCGCTGATCGAAGTCTTCACCCTCATGCAATCGCATCCGGAAGTCACCGGCATCCGCGCGCAGACCCTGCGCCTGATCCGCCGTGACCTGCGCCTGCTCGACGAGACGGTGCGGGCCGACCTGCGCACCAAGTCGCTGTTCATCGAGCTGTTCCGCAACGGCAACGGGCTGACCCATGGCCTGCGCCGCATGAACCGCTACGGCGTGCTGGGCCGCTATCTGCCGGCTTTCGGCCGCATCGTCGGCCACATGCAGTACGACCTGTTCCACACGCTGACGGTGGACGAGCACATCCTCTACGTCGTGCGCAACGCGCGCCGGCTGGCGATGCCGCAGTTCGCAGACGAGCTGCCCTTCCCCTCCGAGATCTTCAAGCGTCTGCCCAAGCCGGAGCTGCTGTATCTGGCTGCCTTCTTCCACGATCTGGCCAAGGGGCGCGGTGGCGATCACTCCGAGCTGGGCGGTGCCGATGCGATTGGTTTCTGCCTGGACCACGGTCTGTCGCATGCCGATGCCGATCTCATCGCCTGGTTGGTGCGGCACCACCTCACGATGTCGCTCACCGCGCAGAAGCAGGACGTGCAGGACCCGCAGGTGGTCGCCAACTTCACCAAGACCTGCGACACCCGCGAGCGGCTGGATTACCTCTATCTGCTCACGGTTTCGGACATTCGCGGCACCAATCCGAAGCTCTGGAATGGCTGGCGCGACTCGCTGCTGAAGGAGCTGTACAAGGCCACCGCGCGCGCGCTGGAACAGGGGCTGGACAGCCTGTTCACGCTGGAGCAGCGCGCCCAGGCCAACCGCGCCCGTGCGCTGGAGCAGGTGGTGGCTAACGGCATTGCGCGCGATGCCGCCACTGCGGTCTGGTCGCGCATCGACAGCGAATACTTCCTGCGCCATACCGTCAATGAACTGGCCTGGCACCTGCCGGAAATCCTGATCCACCCGGATGCGCCGCAGCCGCTCGTGCTGGTGAAGAACTTCGAGGATCGCGGCACCAGCGTCTTCATCTACTGCCGTGACCGCGACCATCTGTTCGGCCTCACCACCGGCGTGCTGGCCAGCCTCGGCCTCAACATTCTCGACGCCCGCCTGCACACCACGGCGGATGGCTACGTGCTGGACAGCTACGTGGTGCTCGAAGCCGATGGCTCGGCCATCACCAGCGACCACCGCACCCACGAGATCATCGAGCGCCTCGCCCGCGTCATCGCCGACCCGGCGATGACGGTGGTCGATGTCAACCGCCGCATGTCCACCCGCCTGCGTCACTTCAACACGCCGACCACCGTCCACATCAGCCAGGAAGTCGCGCGCGGCCGCACCGTGCTGGAACTGGTGGCGGCCGACCAGCCCGGCTTGCTCAGCATGATCGGTCGCGTGTTCCACAAGCGCGGCATCCTGCTCGACGCCGCCAAGATCGCCACCATCGGCGAGCGTGCCGAAGACGTTTTCTACCTCACCGACCGCGCCCACCAGCCGCTGCTCGACGACGCCCTGCTCGACGAGCTGCGCGAAGTGCTGGTTCGCACCCTTGATCGCACCGACTCCTGACATGACCACTCTCAAAACCACCATTGAATCCGCCTGGGAGCAGCGCGCGACGCTGAATCCGCAGGACGCCGAAATCCGCCTCGCCGTGCTGGAGGCCATCGAGCTGCTCGACAGCGGCAAGGCCCGCGTCGCCGAGCCCACAGCCGCCGGCTGGCAGGTCAACGACTGGCTGAAGAAGGCCGTGCTGCTGTTCTTCCGCCTGCACGACAACGCGCCCGTCCACATGGGCCAGCTCATGGGCTACGACAAGGTGCCGCTCAAGTTCGATGGCTGGAGCGACGCGCAGTTCAAGGCCCAGGGCGCGCGCGTGGTGCCGCCCGCCACCGTTCGCAAGGGCGCCTACATCGCACCCGGCGTGGTGCTCACCCCCAGCTTCGTCAACATCGGCGCCTACGTGGGCAGCGGCACAATGGTGGATACCTGGGCCACGGTCGGCAGCTGCGCGCAGATCGGCAGCAATGTGCATCTCTCCGGCGGCGTTGGCATCGGCGGCGTGCTCGAACCCTTGCAGGCCTCGCCCACCATCATCGAGGACGACTGCTTCATCGGCGCGCGCAGCGAAGTGGTCGAAGGCGTGATCGTCGAGAAGGGCAGCGTGCTGTCGATGGGTGTGTTCATCGGCCAGAGCACGCCGATCTATGACCGTGCCACCGGCGAAATCACCTACGGCCGCGTGCCCGCCTACAGCGTGGTGGTACCGGGTTCACTGCCCAAGGATGGCGGCCGCTACAACTTGAATGCCGCCATCATCGTCAAGCGGGTGGATGCACAGACGCGCGCCAAGACCGGCATCAATGCGCTGCTGCGCGACGACTGAAACCAGGCAAGGGCCTGCACCGCCTGCTTGCTGACAGGCTGCGGCCTCGCCATAGTCATGGCGGGCACTCACACAAACCTCGCCATGACCGACTCGCTACACGAAGACGCCGACGACCTGCTGCACTGGCTGAATGTGCATAGCATCAGCATCTCGGACGGTATTCCGTTCTCGCTGATGCAGCAGAAGTGGACCGCCAGCAAGCGGCCCTACGCGCAGCTGCGCAGCAGCCTGGAGTGGCTGTTCGGGCAGGGCCTGCTGGTGATGACCCCTGGTCTGGAACAACCGCATGTGCGGCTTTCGGGCAAGGGTTTCGAGCAGCTGCTGGGTGCGATGGACAAGGCGCGCCAGCCGCCCAATCTGGTTGCCAACCTGCTCGCAGCCGTGCCTGCATCGACGATGGCCGCACCCAAACCCGTCGCCGCAACGGCGCCCCAGCCGGCCCCAACCGTGCAGCCAGCGGCTGCAACGCTGGTGCAGCAACAGCCAGCTGCCATGCCGGTGATGACCGCACCAGCAGAAGCCGCTGCGGCGCCGAGCCGCTTCGTGGACCCGGCCAAGCAGCCGACCGAGATCGGCCTGCGCAACCAGGTGCTCACCATCTTCCGCGACCTGAAGCTGGCAGCCGGCCAGCAGCTGATCGCCATGACGCTGACCCGCTACTGGCAGGAAACCGGCCAGCGCGGCGAACACCTGCGCGCGGGCATCGACGTGATGCTGCGCGATGGCTACGTGCAGGCGGCCGTCAAGCGCTATGAGAATTACTGGATGCTCACACCCGCCGGTCACGCTTATCTCAGCGCACCCATCAGCCACCCGGCCCTGCTGGCGCTGGCACAGCCGCTGCGCCAGATCGAAGAGAGCTACCCGGACGAAGACCTGCGTCGCAAGGGTCTGGGGCTGTTCAAGAAATCACCCTCCATTGCCTTCGTCGAACTCGAATCGAGCTGGAAGCACAGCCGCGATTCTTTGATTCACGCGCTGGATCTGCTCATCAAGGCCGGCGAAGTGCAGCTGTCCCCGGACGAGCCGCTGGTGTTCCAGCTCTCAGGGCGTGCGGCCATCCGGCGCTGAGCTGACCTCGATTACCTGAGCCTGAGCAGGCTTCTGCTCAGGCTCAGGTTCGCCGATGCGCAGGTAATAGGTGGAGAGATACACCTCGCGCAGCAGGCAGAGCAGCCCGGCGGTGAGGCTCACCATGGCGGCAATAAACAGCACCGCGATGCCGGTGCGCACATTGGCGTCGAACAGCGAGCCCAGGAACAACACGATCACCACGGCGCTGATCAGCACCGCGCTGCTGGTGCAAAGCCCGATGCCGAAACTGGCCAGCCGCGCCCGCATGGCGAGTCGCTTGAGGCTGGTGCGCAGCCCTTCGGCCCGTTGCGGCGTGGCATGCGGAAACTGGCTTTCCAGCAGGCGGGCGCGATCGACAATGCGCGACAGCCGGTTGCTGAGCACATTGAGCAGCGCGGCAATACCCGACAGCAGGAACACCGGTGCCACCGCCAACTGGATGACATGGGCGATCGAGATCAGCGGTGTGTCGGCGGCCGTGGGCAGCAGCATGGGCAGGGGCATTTTCAAAGTCGCAGGCGGAGCGTTGCCGGATGGTCGCATGAAGGCGCGTGAGCACTGATAATTGCGGCGCATATCTCTGCGCATTTTCGTCTTGCTGCTTCCTATGGCCGATGACCTCGCCGCCTCGCCCGTCCTTGCCCTCACCACCGCACTCATCACCCGCCGCTCGCTCACACCCGACGATGACGGCTGTTGCGCGCTGATTGCCGCCAGGCTCGAAGCACTCGGCTTTACCAGCGAGTGGATCGACGAGGGTGGCGTCACCAATCTCTGGATCACGCGCGGCAGCGGTGCGCCGCTGACCATCCTTGCCGGGCATACCGATGTGGTGCCCACCGGCCCGCTCGACCAATGGCACAGCGATCCCTTCAAGCCGGAAATCCGCGATGGCGTGCTGTATGGGCGGGGTGCGGCTGACATGAAATCCGGTCTGGCGGCGATGGTCTGCGCCGTCGAGCGCCTGCTGGCTCTGCAGCCGCAGCTCGCTGGCACGCTGGCTTTTCTGATCACCAGCGATGAGGAAGGCGCGGCCCAGTGCGGCACCCGCCATGTGGTGAAGGTCTTGCAGGCCCGTGGCATCAAGCCGGATTACGCCATCGTCGGCGAAGCCTCCAGCAACCAGCAGCTGGGCGATCGCATCATCGTCGGCCGCCGCGGCTCGCTCAACGGCGTGCTGAAGGTGCTGGGCAAGCAGGGCCATGTGGCCTATCCGCACAAGGTGGAAAACCCCATCCATCGCCTCGCCCCGGCGCTGGCTGCCCTGGTCGCCGAGGTCTGGGATGGCGGCAATGCCTTCTTTCCACCCACCTCATTCCAGGTGTCGAACATCCACGCCGGCACCGGGGCCAACAACGTGGTGCCGGGCGAGTGCGAACTGGTGTTCAACTTCCGCTACTGCACCGAGTCCACCGAGGCCAGCCTGCGCCAGCGCACCGAGGCCATCCTCGATGCCGCAGGCTTTCGATACGAACTGAAATGGCAGCTCTCCGGCGAGCCTTTCCTGACCCAGCACGGCGCGCTGATTGCAGCGGCGCAGGCAGCCATTGCGGATGCAACAGGTCTGGCCCCGGAACTGTTCACCGGCGGCGGCACCTCGGATGCGCGCTTCATCAGCCCCTGGGGTGCCGAGACGGTCGAGATCGGACCCATCAACGACTCGATCCACAAGATCAACGAGCATGTGCGGGTGTCTGATCTGGAGCGGCTCTCGGCGATCTACGAGGGCGTGCTGCAAGGCCTGCATGCACCTGAACGGGCAGGCACTTGACCTTGAGACGATACCAGTGAAGACTGGCATCGTGTAGACAATCGTCTACTCGTCTGGAGAAACGCCATGACCGAGCAAGCCCAGCCCCTTGAAGCGCCGATGCCCGTTCGGCGTGACCTGCACTTTCCCTTTCCGCCCGACGAGATCAAGCACTGGCATGGCGGGGGTGTGCATATCACCCAGTTCTTCAACACGCTCTCGCTGTATTTCCCGGAAGGCGAGAAGTTCTTCATCCAGAGCGTGCGCCATTACAAGGGCCAGATCAGCGACCCGGTGCTGCAACAGGCGGTGGCGGGTTTCATCGGCCAGGAGGCCATGCACGGCCGCGAGCACCGCGCCTTCAATGCCCTGATGGACGACGCCGGCCTGCCTGCCAGCCGTATCGAGCATTTCAGCACCCAGCGACTGAAGATGGCGCACCGCATCTTTTCCCCGGCGCGGCAGCTCGCCATGACCATCGCGCTCGAACATCTCACGGCCATCATGGCGGCCGACCTGCTCAAGAACCCGGCCGTGCTGGCCGGTTCGCACCCGGACTACGCCCGCCTCTGGCGCTGGCATGCGCTGGAAGAAACCGAACACAAGGCCGTCGCCTTCGATGTCTGGAAATCGGTGATGCCCAACACGCTCGGCAGCTATCTGATGCGCTGCTTCGGGCTGTTGCAGACCAGCTTCTTTTTCTGGCTGTTCACGGCCATCTTCCATGTCCGCATGGTGCGCGCGGCGCGGCCGGCCGAGAGCCATCTGCGTGGCTACCTGAGACTCGCGAAGTTCCTGCTGGTCAAACCTGCCGCCTGGCTGTCGCTGGCGCCAGCCTGGTTTGCCTACTTCAAGCCCGGCTTTCACCCCTGGCAGCACGACAATCGCGCAGCGCTCGTCGAGCTGGAACAGCTCAGTGCGCAGCTGGGCACCCAGGGCCACTGATCCACCCATGTTCGACGCCGCACCGTCTACCGAGCAGGCCCGCTTTCAACCCAGCCCCGGCCTGCGCTCGGCCTTCGTACAGTCCATGCTCGCCAGCAAGCGGCCCGTGCGCTGGCTGTGGCGGCGGCGCGGGCTGGACCTCAATGCACAGTCGACGCTGGTCACCCTCGATACCGCAGACGAGCAGGGCCAGCCCGTGCAACTCACCGGCTGGCATACGCCGCAGCCGGCAGCGCGCAGTCTGGTGGTACTGATCCACGGCTGGGAGGGCTCGCACGATTCCAGCTATCTCTATGGCCTGGCCTGCACCCTGCATCGCGCCGGGCATGCGCTGTTCAGGCTCAACCTGCGCGATCACGGCAGCACCCATCATGGCCTCAATGAGGGCATGTTCCATTCCGCCCGGCTGGCCGAGGTGCTGGGGGCGATCCGCCAAGTGCAGGCACTGCACGATGCGGCCCTGCCGCTGCAGGTGGTGGGCTTTTCGCTGGGCGGCAACTTTGCCCTGCGGGTGGGCTTGCAGGGGCCGCAGGCGGGCGTTACGCCTGCGCTCTGCGTCGGCATCTCGCCTGCACTCAACCCAGGCTCCACCCTGCGCGCGATTGATGAGGGGCCGGCACTCATCAACCGCTACTTTCTCGACAAGTGGCGCAAGACCATGTCCGCCAAGGCGGCGGCGTTTCCCGGCCGCTACGATTTTTCAGCCCAGCAGCGCCTGCGCAATTTCACCGAGATCACCCGCGCCTTCGTGACCGCGCATACCGAATATCCCGATCTCGACACTTACCTCGCGCAATACACGCTGCGCCCGGCCCAGCTGCTGGACTCGCCGACGCCCCTGGCGATTCTCACCGCCGAAGACGATTCGGTCTGTCCGCCCGCCGACTTCGAGGGCCTTAGCACCGGCGCGGGCCTGCGCCATTACATCGCCACCGGCCGTGGCGGACATTGCGGCTTCATCCACAACTGGCGGCTCGAAAGCTGGGCCGATTCGGTGGTTGCGCAATGGCTGGCGCGCTGAAGCGCCACCATTCATCCAGCCACAGCCGCACTCCATCGCGTTAAGCCGCAGGACACATCGCAGTCCTTACGATCATGCTCAGTCTATCCAGCTGACACCCTGTCTGATGAAAGTCGCCGCGTTGCACCCCCACGAAGCGGCACGCCAGAGCGCGCTCGAACAGCTGCATCTCACCGGCGACGAGTACGAAGAATCCTTCGACCGGCTGACCCGTCTCATCCGCTACGTGCTGGGTGTGAAGACCTCCACCTTCTCGGTGGTGGATGGCTGCCGGCAGTTCTTCAAATCAGTGCAGGGGCTCGATGTGCGGGAAACCCCGCGCGATGTCGCCTTCTGCGCCCACGCCATCTTGCAGGACGAAATGCTGATCGTGCCGGATGCCCTGCTCGACGAACGCTTCAAGGACAACCCGCTGGTCACCGGCGAGCCGCGCATCCGCTTCTATGCCGGCATTGCCATCCGCGCCCACAACGGCATGCCCATCGGCACCCTGTGCGCCATCGACGACCATCCCCGCCAGCTGATGCCCGAACAGCGCGCCCTGCTCGAAGACCTGCGCGACATCCTGGAAGAAACCCTGCTGCTGAGGTCGCTGTCGGTAAAAGATCACCTCACCGGCCTGTTCAACCGCCGCTACTTCGACGAGTTCTTCGAGCGCGAATGGCGGCGCGGTTACCGCACCGTGCTGCCGCTGTCGGTGCTGCTGATCGACGTCGACCACTTCAAGCCCTACAACGACACCCTGGGGCATCAGGCCGGGGATGCCACCCTGCGCAAGGTCGCGCGCCATCTGACGCAGCAGCTGCGGCGCGGCGGTGACATCGCAGCCCGCTACGGCGGCGAAGAGTTTGTGATGGTGTTACCGGAAACCTCGCTGGCCGATGCGGAACAGGTGGCCGCCAAGCTCTGCGCATCCATCCAGCAACTGGGCATCGAACATCCATCCAGCCCGGAGCGGGTCATCACCGTTTCCATCGGCGGCGCTTGCATCAGTGATAGCGAAGGCTATCTGCTGGGCCATACCGCACTCGTCGCGCGCGCCGACGCGGCGCTTTACGAGGCCAAGCAGGCAGGCCGCAACCGCGTGCAGATGCGCTGATCAGCGCAGCTCATCAAGCCTGGTTGCGGATACCAGCAGCGACATGCCCAGTGGGGGCCACTTGTGCTGCGGAGTCGCAGTGGCGGGTCTGGTCGTCAAAGAAGAAATCCGGTTCGAACTCGCGCAGGAAGGCACCCTTGTCGAGCCCGCCCAGGAACATCGCCTCATCCACCTCAAGCCCCCAGTCCAGCAGGGTGCGAATGGCACGCTCGTGGGCCGGGGCGCTGCGCGCCGTGACCAGTGCGGTGCGCAGGCGAATGGGTGCCTCAGCCCCGCCCGCCCGCTGCAATTGATGCAGCGCCTCTAGCAGGGGCTTGAACGGCCCCGGTGGCAGCGGGGTAGCGAGCTTGGCCACCTCATGGGCCTGAAAGGCGTCGAGTCCATCGCGCTGGAACACCTGCTCGGCCTCATCCGAAAACAGCACTGCATCGCCGTCGAAGGCAATTCGGATCTCATTCGGGTGCTGGCCTGCCGCTCGCGCCGACTCCGGGTAAACACGCGCAGCCGGGTAGCCGGCATCGAGTGCGTCCCGCACATCCGCCTCGTTCATCGACAAGAACAGGTTTGCCTTCAGCGAGCGCAAGTAGCGAAACGGCGACTGCCCGCGCGTGAACACCCCACGCTCGATGGAAAGTCCATGCGCCTTGGCGGAGCGGTACACCCTCAGGCCTGATACCGGATCGTTGCGGGAGAGGATGACCACCTCCACCCGCTGCACCTCGGCGGTGTTGAATGCCAACAGCTTCTGCACCAATGGAAAGGCCACGCCCGGCTTCGCCGGTGCATCCAGCCGCGCCAGCTGCAACTGCATGTAGGCGCGGTCATTGGTCTGCTCGAAGACGCGGTTTTCCTCCTCGAAGTCGAACAGCGCCCGCGACGAGAGTGCGACCACCAGCTTGCCTTCGAGTGTTGCGCCCATAAAAAAACCCTTTCGACGAAGAATCGTCGAAAGGGCCGGTATTGGTTGGGAGACTAGGGCTGAAAGCCTACGCTCTACCAATACTGAAAACCTCGCGACCTTTCAACGGCTTAGCTTACTTTCTTGGGAAGCTGAGTGAGCCGAAAGTGTGCCCCACTCAGTTGACCCACGTCAATTTGGGTCAACTGCCCTACCTTGGTCCCTTCGGTTTCCTTGCTAGCTGTTCAGGGTTATCAGCTAGCTCCGCTCTTTTGAGTTTATTCGTCCCATCACCTGTGGGATGAAGGCTTGCCCTGCTCCCATCTCTCTTGCTTGCTGTGAGGTGTTCTGAGCATCGGCGATTGCCCTGCCCTTGGCTTCTTCAAGGGCTACGATGGCTTGATAGCGGTCTATCTCTGCCTGTCTGATTTGTCCGAGCAACTGGGGCACTTGATCAGGGCTACAGGTGCGTAGCTGGCCTTCAAGTTTGTTGATGGTTGCCTGAGCACTTTCGAGCCGAGACACAAGACTATTGCTGATGATGGATTTTGAGGACGGGGGCAGGTTTCTGGCTGTGCTTTTTCCGCTGTCTATCGCCCTGTATTCGTCTTGGTTCATCAACTGACTAGAGCCAGACTGGGTAAGGCTTGAACGCACTTGCTCAAAGGTATTGCTGAGTTTTGAGACTAGCGGCGTATTGCCTTCTGTCATTCTGCCTTTTTCATAAGCCGCTGTTTTCTCAATTGGGTTTATTCCGGTATTAGACAGATTTACCCCGAGCTGCTTTGCCTGGTCGTAAAAGAATATGATCTGCTGATTTTCCTCACGGCCAACCTGCTTGTAGGCTTTTATCTGGCAATCTCTGTCAAAGCATTTGTCACTAGTTATCACAAGCTCATTGCTGATTTTAGTTTTGACTTTATCGAGCTGGTTAATTATCTCATCCCGTTTTGCGTCTTTGGGAATATCGACAAACAGCTTTTCAACGGTTGTTAGATTATTGAAACTGGACTGAAAGGGCCAAGACACTTTTGATTTATCGATCAAGTTTGAAACAGTGTCATAGCAACTGATCAGATTTTTAACGTCTTCCTGGTTGGCGTCCCTGCGTCCTTCAAGCTGGGCAATGATCCTTGCCCTGTTGATGTTCTCCTCGACGCTTTCCTTGAAGTAGCTTGTGATCAGCTCCTTCTGATGCTCGATGTTTTCGGCTTTGACTGCTGCCTGTTTTGCTTTTCCTTCCTCCCAGTTTTTGCCCTTGTAGACATGGGGAACGGCTTCACGGTCTGTCAAAAATGCGGTGATGAGATCACCTGCTTCAAGGGCTTCGTTGTGTTGGGCTTCAAGGGTTCTGTGATCGACTCTGGCGTCAATGCCAGCAAGGGCTAGATGCTCATTGATCACATTTGCCACCATCTCCCGGACTTCTTCAACAGCACCACTTTTTTTCTCGTCTAGCTCGCGGGTTTTTGCTCCAAAGCCTTCTGCTGTCAGCTGCCTGGTTGAAGCCAAAATATGGACGTGGTGGTTGCGTTGGTCCTGGTCCTTATCAGGGGCATGGATGCTGCCCATCACTCCAAAACCAAAACGCTCAACGAGCTTTTCACACAAGGCATCTGTCAGTGCTTTTCGTTGCGCTGTGGTCATCTCATGGGGCAGTGAGATCAGAAACTCCCTGGCCACCGTGCTGTTTATTCTCTTCTCTGCTTTTTCCGCTTCGTTCCAAAAACGTTGTGGGTCTTTGGCCCAGATTGGGTTTTCCTGACCCTTTGGCAAAGCCATGAAGTTAGAAACGAGCCCGGAATGGTTTTTGTAGTTAATCGTCTTGCCAGTGGCCTCACTGGTAAAACGATCCCTAGCCCTATAAGCCGCTGCAGCAACAGCGCTCTGTCCCTTAGACCTGGAGAACGTGTTTATTGAACAACGGTAAATAGCCATTACCCTTCATCCCTACAGACAAAAGGAAAGCTATACATATAAAGGCTTTCAAGTCTTTGGGTTTCCAAAGGGCAATGCCCTTTGGCACGCGCGAACGAAGTTCGCATAAGCGTGCTTTTAAGACTTACAGGCTTTTTGATTTGATCTGCTATTCCTGACATTCACTGCGACCTCCCTGTTTCTATATTGACAGAGTGCTAAATCGAGTCAATATTAGAATTATTGGAGACAAAAGCAATGGAACATACAGGACAGAAAACAACAGCAGAACGAGCAGAGGACAAAATAAACCATTACCTTGCTCTAGCAAAAAAAGAGAAAGAAAATCTCCGAAAGCTAAAAGCACGAGAAAGAAGCAAAAGCAAAAGACAACTGAGAAAAGAGCGAGAACACCGTATTTTCACACTAGGGGGCATCGTTGAAAAAATGGGTCTGGATATGGTTGACCAGAAGTTTTTAATTGGTTTGATGTGGCTGGGCAGTGAGATATACAGCGGTAGAAATATGGCTCAGGGCAGTGATATTGACGTAGAGTTTTTAAGGCTACAGTCCGAGCAATATTTGAAAGATGGAGCTAAAAAAGATAGGCCAAAATAAGAAATTACGAATACAGCGCCGTTGACAAAATTGTCATTCCCAATAATCTGAGAAAAAAGGGGATGACATGAAGAAATTATTAGCGATTACATTAACAGCACTTATAGCAGCCTGTGGCGGTGCCGGTTCAGAAGAAAAAAATGCTTACGCAGGCGGTATATTTGTAGGGACTTTAGCAAATCAAGTTGCAGGTGCAAATGAATCAGTTTATGCGCTTGTTTCTGATACTGGATTGGCTTATACCGTAAACACGACCAGCGCAGGAACATTCAAGGGGCTATCTAAATTCACAATAAAGCCAGAGGGAAAAGGATTTAACTCTCGCTTCATCGGTTACGCATCTGAAGGTTTCGAGTTTTCCAATGGTAGCAATGTGTCAGGTGGCTCAATATCAGGTATTATTGACGAGCGTGTTGAAATTGTTGGTTCAATTCAAGCAGATGGCGGACCCTCTTCATCATATATTGTTAGATATAATGAATTACACAAAGCGCCTTCTTCATTTGCCATGATTTCTGGAAACTATACTCACAACACATGCGCCTCGACGCAGTGTGATGGAATAAATCTTAACTTTAGCTCGTCCGGCCAAATATCCGGCAACAATGGTAATTGCTCCATTTCTGGAAACACAGCCATACCAAATGCCAACGTTAATGTCTATGAGATTGGCTTGACAATCAGTTGCTCAGATGGCTCAGATAGCTTCCGAGGATTAGCATCATATGATGCCGCCAGAAGTAGTCTTTTTATTGTTTATGATAATAATCTCGATATAGCGAGAGCCGAATTGATGCCAAAAAGGCAATAAAAAAACCCGCCGATTGGCGGGTTTTTCAGATCTCAATCTCTGTCTGTTCTTTTTCTGATTTTCCTTTACCGTAATTTTTATTGGTCTTGAACGTTTTTCTGAGTTCTGAGTAATGGACCCCATAGAACAGCTTCCCGACTTTCTCAACCATTGAAGCGTTTATTTTTGGGTTATTGATGCTTATGGCGTTCATGTCTGCCGTTTTGCCGTCAGCTTCTAATCTTGCTTTGGTGGCATTGATCTTCGCTTCCCATTCGTCAAATCGATCCTTGAGGCCATTGGCAGGCACTAGGTATGCGCTTACAAGCTCAATATTTTTGTATATCCCAAAAACCCACGGGACTTGGCGGTATTTTTCGATGATGTCCAAGTTCATGTGATGATGAGTGCTGAAGTTGCTGACCAAGCCAGCATTCATGGTTTTGAGCTCGTATTCCTGTCCCTGCTCATCAACGGCGTCGTTGCCTTCCCTGCCTGCTTTACCCTTGAGGCCTGTCAGCAGCAAAAGCTCAAGGAGCTTGCCGCCGTTATCCTGGAAGATGTCTGCGATGCCATGTTTTGTTGCCAGGTCCTGAAACTCTTGAACAGCCGGCTTCAGCCTCAAAAGTTCTTCATAGTCGTCGTGTGATTTCATGGCTCAAGTAGCTCAGGTGGCTTGATACCAAGAGCTAGGGCCAACTTCTCGACGTTATCTATCGAGATGTTCCGCTCCCCTCGTTCAACAGACCCCACATAGGTTCTGTGTAGCCCCGCCATGTCTGCCAATGCTTCTTGGCTCACGTGCTTCTCTGCCCTGAACTTTCTGAGGTTCTGGGCAACAATCTGGCGTAATACAGGCTGATTTTTCTTGCTTGGCACAGTCGAAGCGTGCCAAAGTGATGACTCCAAGGCGACAGACTTTAAGTAGCAATCCAAATGATCAAGCTGCCCAACTTCACACAGTCCTATGTCACAAAAAAGGGGGCTGCTTATGTTGGTGACAGCATGGAGCTGCTAGCCGACTTGCCAGACAACAGCATCAATCTGGTGATGACAAGCCCACCATTTGCCCTGCTTCGAGAAAAAGCGTACGGCAACAAGGATCAAAGTGAATATCTGGAATGGTTGACCGGCTTTGCCAGACTGGTCTATCAAAAGCTCAAGCCTGATGGCAGTTTTGTGATTGATCTTGGTGGTGCTTACCAGCGCGGTGTTCCTGTTAGAAGCCTTTACCAGTTCAGGGTTCTCATCAAGTTTTGCGATGAGGTGGGCTTCCATCTGGCCGAAGAGTTCTACTGGCACAACCCAGCCAAGCTACCCAGCCCCATCGAATGGGTGAACAAAAGAAAATTGAGGGTCAAGGACTCGGTCAACACAGTCTGGTGGCTTTCAAAAACCGAATGGCCCAAAGCAGACACGACAAAGGTTTTGGCTCCATACAGTGAACGTATGAAAAAGCTGATTGAGGACCCAGCCAAGTTTTACACACCGAAAATGAGGCCATCGGGTCATGACATTGGCAAAGGTTTTGGCAAGGACAACGGAGGCGCCATTCCTCCAAATCTTTTGAGCTTCCCAAATACGGAAAGCAACGGGTTTTATATGGGTGCTTGTAAGCTGGTATCTGCTGACTCCCATCCGGCCAGATTTCCGGCCAAATTGCCAGAGTTCTTTATTAGGATGCTGACTGATCCAGACGATCTAGTTTTAGACATTTTCGCAGGATCAAACACCACTGGCCAAGTAGCAGAAGCCGAAGGTAGACAGTGGCTGGCATTTGAACAACGACAGGATTACTTGGCCTCATCTGCTTTCAGATTTTTGGACAAGTCATGTCCTGATGAAATGGTCAAAGACGCTTTTGAGTTAATGCTGAAGGGAAGCACCGTTAATATTGACAAGATTAAAAAGCAACGCGATTTAATTACGGTCTAATTTGACTGTTATCGCTTGGTCCTTAGACCCTGCTTTTTCCCAGCTCACGAACGTATGTGAGTGCTTTTTTTCTAAAGGGGGCCATTACATTAGCCCCCTTCGTTTTTCACTTCGTGAAAACCTACCCCCCTTTGTCTGACCTGTGCCTTTGGCACAGTTCAGCTAGCTGTTTTGCTGATGGCTGTTAAAAAAGGGGAAAGTATTCTATGGCTAGCCCTGCTTTATTTTGGCTAGTCAACTTCAGGTTGGCTTGCCAAAGGGGCGCCATCCCTGCCAAAAAAGCAGGTCTAAGCTCACAGAAACCTTCGTAATTTGAGGGCGTTAACTCCGAAGAATTAACGCCTTTCAAATCATCAGGGTCCCTTAGTTTCTCAAAGGCCCATCTATATCACCGGCTGTAGGTTGATGACTTCCTACAGCCCACAACGAGACTGTTACCCACTGCTTGAGACATCACTGGCTTCTCAGTTTGCTCCTTGGGTATCCCAACTTTTGAGCAACATCCAAAATTAGCCAAGCCGTGACTATGGACATCATCCATAGGACATTCAAACTAACTTCGGCGATTAACTTTGGTTTGATTTTTTTAATCTAAAGATATTCGCAAAATCATATTGCCGAATTGCCCATATTTGTCAATGGGCAATAAAAAACCCAGCTACTTAAAATGGTGCGAATATCTTTAGAGAGCTGGGGTTTTTAATTAGTCTGTGCTGGGCAGGGAGACTTAACTAAATAATATGATAGCACTATGATATTGTCAATAGACTATTGCGCTTATTTGCGATATATTCAAGTCTGAAAGGAATATAGCAATGAGCAAAGAGCACGCAGACAAAATCGAAAACCTTGAAATGCTAGTGATGGGGCTAGTTTCAAAAGTTCGAAAAATGGATGACGAGCACAAGCAAATGAAGGTTCACGTCCAGAAACTGACTGATATTATTCACTACCTACAGAAACGAGACAAAAAGAAATAGCCTACAGAATACCTTTGCTCTTGCTTCGTTTTTTGGGTGGTGGTGGCAAGTCTTCAGTCATCTCTTCCATTTCAGCAAGCAAGACCGCTTTTTTCATATGCTCTTCAGACACGTAAACCTTGATGCGCCCTCTGGGTGATTTATTTCGATCAAACTCACGGTATAGGCAATATAGTGCTTCATCGTCATATTCATTATCATCTCTGCCGAATTCGATAGTATTAGCTAAGGCCACCCCGCTTTGGTCTACCGCTGCGTAATACTCTGGGAAGGTTTTAAGCAATATTTCTATAGCTTCTTCAGTGATGTCGTCTTCATAAATAGATTTTGGATCAAGCAGTTCAATTCTAACCTTGTTAGCCGGTTTATTCTTGATCATTGGTTTGCTTTACTTGAATGGCAGGGTGGGAATTACGATATTTACCAAAAAAAACGGCTCAGGTCAGCTTAAATTTGAATTGATCCACTTTCAAGTTTTCAACATCAATCGAAAAATCAAGACACGGCAGAACAATATCAGCCAGCTCTTTGACGTAGCTCACTCTTGAATAATTCAAGCTGTGGCTATCCATAAAATCATCTTGACCATCTTCACTGCTGTGGCCCACATAATCTTTTCTCACTTCCTTACTGACTCGGTAGTCTTGAAGTTTCTGGATTAGGGTTGAGCGAAACGAGTGCGATGCTTTACGCCCCTTCATAGTCCCAATACCGACTTTATTTAGATGCCTGACAAAAGCTTTGACCTGTTTTCCGCCATATCGGTTGTTGTTTGGATAACACTTAAGGTATGGGAATATACGAGTCGCACCCTCATTTTTAAGCCTCTCCACATACTCAAGCAAGCCCAGTTTCAACAAATTATGGTGAATGGGGATGACTCGTTTTGTGGCTTCTGTTTTGACGCTGCCATCTTCCCCGTCATCCGTAATTCTGAAGCACTCAAAGCCATCAACCTGTAGAAAATCGACAATGGCAAGCTGACAGATTTCATTGGCCCTACAGCCGGTGTATAGCTGGATCAGTGGCACCCAATACTCGCTTGGGATTTTTTTCTTGGTGTAGATGGTGGGCTCAAAGATTTTGGCGATTTCATCTGCTGAAAATGTCAGCTTTCCGTGATCTTTGTGGCGTTGCCGTTTTTCTTTGAAGCTGTAGACCACTTGGCCCGTTGTGGGGCTTTCTCTTTGGTAGAAGCCTGCTGCCTTCAATGCCTTGAACATCTGCCCTACCGATGAAAACTTGTTTTTAATGGTGGGGGTCGAGTTTTTAACCTTGAACTTGAGGTGTTCCCGAAAGGCATCGAGGTGATGATTTTGGATCGTGGAGACTTCGCAATCTCGATGAAAAGCCAAAAACTCCCGCAGGTTGGTGATGTGCTTGAGCAAAGTCGCCTCTTTCATCGAACCGGTTTTTTTCTTGTAGAACCATTCAATGGCAATGCTCAGGGGCATGGATGGCAAGCCCACGTGGGCTTGGGGAATGCTGGGGGCTGGTGCTGCGGCCTGGATGACAGGCAATGCCCCTGCCCTCTCCCTTCTCTCGATTTCCTTGAGTCCAAGCTGGTAGTCAGCTTCGTCCTTTGCCTGCTTGACTCCCCAACCTTGGGTTGTTGGTTCCAACTCAAACTGGTTGGGCTTCTGGGGGGCCTTAGGAGCCTCTGGGGGCAGGACTGGCAGTGAAGGGCTGGTTTCCTTGTTGAAGATGCCATCCAAGAAGCTGCGTGCCTGCTGTAGGCGTTCGGCTTCGTCTTTGGGATTTCTCATAGCCCTCATTCTCCTGAAGTCTTCAAGATAGGTGCTGGTGAGGCTGTAGGCCAGTTCTTTGGCTCTTCTGATGTCGCCAGTCTTCAAGCTGTGCTTGAGATAGCGTTTTTGATACAGGGGCACCAGATCAGCCGGTGCCTTCATCCTGAAGTGATACGTGCTGGCCACCAAAACAAGGTGATGTGGCAGGTTCATAAGTCGGTCCAAGTTGGTCAGAGTTGACCCAAGCTGTGAACCCAAGACAAAAAAAAGCCCCGTAAGATCGTCTGATTACGGGGCCTACAACATTGGTTGGGAGACTAGGGCTCGAACCTAGATAAACAGTGTCAGAGACTGTTGTCCTACCATTAGACGATCTCCCAGCGACACTAACAATTTTAGATGCTTGCTGCGCTTGACTCCACCCTCCCGGAAAAAAGAGTGGAGCCAGCGACAGCCCAGGCGGATTAGCGCTTGGAGTACTGAGTACCGCGACGTGCCTTGTGGAAGCCGACTTTCTTACGCTCGACTTCACGGGCATCGCGGGTAACGAGGCCAGCGGCGCGGAGTGCCGGGCGCATGGTCTCATCAAAGTCGATCAGCGCGCGGGTGATGCCGTGGCGCACTGCGCCGGCCTGGCCAGAAGGGCCGCCGCCAGCAACGGTGATCACGAAATCGAAGCGCGCAAGCGCATCGACGGTTTCGAGCGGCTGGCGCACCAACATCTGCGAGGTCTCGCGCGGAAAGTATTCCGGCACGGTCTTTTCGTTGATGCTGATCTGGCCGGTGCCGATGCGCAGGAACACGCGGGCGGAGGCGGTTTTACGGCGACCCGTGCCGTAGTTCTGCTGAATGGGAGTCTTTGCCATGTTCGTTTCGCCTTAGATAGTGAAGGACTTCGGCAGCTGGGCGGTGTGCGGGTGCTCGGCACCGGCATACACCTTCAGCTTGCGGAACTGGGCGTAGCCCAGCGGACCTTTCGGTAGCATGCCCTTGACGGCTTTTTCAAGCGCGCGCTCGGGATGCGTATCGAGCATCTGGCCCAGCGTGGTGGACTTGATGCCACCGGGGTGCTGGCTGTGGCGCCAGTAGATCTTGCCGTCGAGCTTGTTGCCCGTGATCTTCACCTTCTCGGCGTTGATGACGACGATGTAGTCGCCCACGTCCATATTGGGGGTGAACTCGGGCTTGTGCTTGCCACGCAGGCGGCGGGCGATTTCGCTGGCCAGGCGACCGAGGACGAGGCCCTCTGCGTCGACGATGAACCAGTCGCGTTTTGCAGTCTCGCCGTTGTAGAAAACGGTGGACGTTGTGAAGACCGTAGACATGGTCTGTATAACTCCGATTGTGAGGCCCGATACCGCTTTGAGGGCTAGTAGTTGTTCAGTGGCCAAGACGTAAGCCACCTCGTTCCGTTCACTAATCCGATACGGCTGGACTCGATTGCGGGCGCGAAGGGTAAGCGGCGCGCCCGCCGATTGCAAGAGGCCTACATGCCAAAATTGATCTTCGCTTCCAGGTTGGTGCGCGAATCGGCGTTGTTGAGGGCCTCGTCGAGGTCGATGATGCCGTCCTTGTAGAGCTTGTACAGGGACATGTCGAAAGTCAGCATGCCGCGGTCGGAACTCGATGCCATCGCCTCCTTTACGTCTTCGATCTTGCGGGTGAGGATCAGTTCGGCGATGTAGGGCGTGTTGATCATCACCTCCATCGCGGCACAGCGGCGGCCGTCCTTGCGGCGCACCAGGCGCTGGCTGACGATGGCGCGCAGGGTCATCGACAGGTCCATGTAGAGCTGGGCGCGCAGCTCATCCGGATACAGGTTCACGATGCGCTGCAGGGCCTGGTAGGCATTGTTGGCGTGCAGGGTTGAGATCGCCAGATGGCCGGTGTTGGCCAGCTGGATGACCGCATCCATGGTCTCGCGCACGCGCACCTCGCCGATCAGGATCATGTCGGGGGCTTCGCGCAATGAGCTTTTCAGCGCGCGGGCATAGCTCTCGGTGTCGGTGCCGACTTCGCGCTGGTTGATGATGCTGCGCTTGTTGGGGTGGATGTACTCGATCGGATCTTCGATGGTGAGGATGTGTCCGGCCGCATTGTCGTTGCGGTGGTTCATCATCGCCGCCAGCGTGGTGCTCTTGCCGGAGCCGGTCGCACCCACCATCAGGATCATGCCGCGCTTGAGCATGACCAGATCCTTCAAAACCTCCGGCACGCCGAGTTTCTCGATGGTGGGGATTTCGGCCTTCACATAACGCAGCACCATGGCCGTCGAGTTGCGCTGGGTGAAGACGTTGACGCGGAAGCGGCCCAGGCCACCGGCATCGGTGGCGAGGTCGATCTCCAGATGCTGTTCAAGATACTGGATCTGCTCCGGCGTGAGGATGTTCTCCACCAGCTCGCGGATCAGCGAGTTGCTCATCAGCGTCTTGCCCACCGCCAGCATCTCGCCCTCGATCTTGAGCATCGCCGGGGCGTTGTTGGTGAAGAAGATGTCGGAGGCGTTCTTTTCGACCGCGAGCTTGAGGTAAGGCAGGATCTTGAGCATGGTTTGGTTGGTTCGCTTAGCGGCGCAGCAGCACGGCTTTGTCTTCGTCCTGCATCGACAGACCCTTCACCGCCGGATCGTCCTGCAGGTTCTGACGCGCACGCTTGGATTCCAGCTTCACCTTGAGTCGCAGCTCGTTCTGGCTGTCGGCATTGCGGATGGCCTCGTCGAAGCCGATCTGGCCTTCCTCGAACAGCTTGAACAGGGCCTGATCGAAAGTGATCATGCCCTGCTCGTTGCTGCGCGACATCACGGACTTGATCTCGTGTACCTCGCCCTTGAAGATGAGATCGGAGATCAGCGGCGAGTTGAGCAAAATCTCGATGGCGGCACAGCGGCCGCCGTTCTCCTTGCGCACCAGACGCTGCGAGATGATCGACTTGAGGTTGAGCGAGAGGTCCATCAGCAACTGCTCACGCTTTTCCTCCGGGAAGAAGTTGATGATGCGGTCCAGCGCCTGGTTGGCCGAGTTGGCGTGCAGGGTGGCCAGCACCAGGTGACCGGTTTCGGCGAAGTTGACGGCGTATTCCATCGACTCGCGGGTGCGGATCTCGCCGATCAGGATCACGTCCGGTGCCTGGCGCAGCGTGTTCTTCAGGCCTGCCTCCCAGTTGTGCGTGTCGGTGCCCACCTCGCGCTGGGTGATCATGCAGCCGATGTGCGGATGCACGTACTCGATGGGGTCTTCCAGCGTGATGATGTGGCCCTTCGAGTTCTTGTTGCGGTAGCCGATCATCGCCGCGAGCGAGGTGGACTTGCCCGAACCCGTGCCGCCGACCATCAGCACCAGGCCGCGCT
>JAZKFO010000034.1:0-5550 GCA_040386395.1 Pseudomonadota bacterium
CCAGGGTCGTTTTACCGTGGTCAACGTGGGCGATGATGGCGATGTTGCGGAGGTTCTGGATGCTCATAAACAATCAACTCTGGCGAGATTTTGCTGCGACGCAGCACGGAAAAAGATCGCGGATTCTACGCGTCTCGGCGTGACAAGGCGAGATGGGCTGGCTTGATGGCTTGACCTCAGGGCATTGCCGGGTTGCACTGGCTACCTAAATCGCCCTGCCGGATTGATGCCATGCGCCCCCTGACCGTCGCCATTTTCGTCACCGCCTTGCTGCCCCTGAGCGTGGCGGCCAGCCAGTGGAAGGATGCGCTCGGCGCGGTGCAGCAGGCCGCCAGCCAGCAGGGCGGCAGCGCCCCCAGCCTGGCCGCACTCAGCAACAGCGACATCGCCGCAGGCCTGAAGGCCGCACTCTCGCAGGGCACCCGCACGGCGGTGGCCAATCTGGGCCGCAGCGATGGCTTCTGGAGCAATGCCGCCGCCCGCATCCCCATGCCCAAACCCATCCGCAAGATCGAATCTTTGGTGCGTGGCGCGGGCCTGGGCGGCAGCGTCGACCAGTTTCACCTGAGCCTCAACCGCGCCGCCGAGCAGGCAGTGCCGGTGGCGGCGGATGTGTTCGGCGACGCGGTGCAGAAACTCACCCTCGACGACGTGCGCGGCATCCTCACTGGTCCAAAGGACTCCGCCACGCAGTATTTCAAGCGCACCACCACCGAAAAGCTCACCGCCAAGTTCCGTCCCATCGTCAGCAGTGCCACCGCGAATGTCGGCCTGGCGCAGAGCTACAAGCAGATGGTGAGCAGCGCCGGGCCGTTCGCGGCCTCGCTGGGCAAGAGCAGTGATCTGGATGGCTATGTGACGAGCAAGGCACTCGACAGTCTGTTCGTTCAGGTGGCGGCCGAAGAGGCACGCATCCGCGACAACCCGGCGGCGCGCAGCTCGGACATTCTGAAGAAGGTGTTCGGCGCCAAAAAATGAGCGCTGCGTAGGCCAGATTTACCGCTGCCGAAGGGCAGCGCGCCGCCTACAGTGCGCATCCAGATCGGGTCGATCAACTACAGGGAGCGCGCAATGCAATGGGATGTGCTGATCCGCAACGGAATGCTGTTCGACGGCGATGGTGCCGCCCCGCGTCTGGCTGATGTCGCTATCAAGGGCCGCGAGGTTGCCGCCATCGGCACGGGCCTGGATGCCGCCCAGGCTGCTGAAGTGATCGACGCTCGGGGCCAGTGGGTGATGCCCGGCCTGTTCGATGCCCACACGCATCTTGATCTGGAGGTCGAGCTCGACCCGCGCTTGCCCGAAGTGGTGCGCCACGGCACGACGACTGTTGTCGTCAGCAACTGCTCGCTGGGCCTCGCCTTCGGCCGCCAGAACCGCAACGGCGAAGAGCCCATCGTCGATTGCTTCGCCCGCGTCGAGAACATGCCCAAGCATGTGCTGGAGAAAGCCGCCAGCAAGGTGGACTGGCATGACCCCAAGGGTTATCTCGACCATCTCGCCACGCTGCCGCTCGGCCCCAACATCATCCCGATGATCCCGCACTCGATGCTGCGCGCCGAGGTGATGGGCCTCAAGGCAAGTGTGAGCCGCTACCCCACCGCCGATGAGCTGGCGAAGATGGAGAGCATTCTCGACACCGCCATGCAGGATGGCTATGCCGGCTTTTCGACCGACGCGCTGCCCTTCCACTACCTCGCCAACGACCCGCACCGGCGCACCAAGATTCCCTCGCAGTGGGGCAGCTTTGCCGAGTTGAAGCGCCTCACCAACGTCGTGCGCGCGCATGGCCGGGTCTGGCAGGCCACCCCACCCAAGGACAACCCGCTGCAAGTGCTGCGCAATTTCTCGCTCACCTGCTCGCGGCTCTGGGGCAAGACGCTCAAGGTCACGGCGGTGGCGGCGATGGACATCGCCACCAATGCCAGCCTCGCCAAGCTCGCCATGTTCCTCACCCGCGTCCTGAACTCGAAGTTCATGGGCGGACACTTCCGCTTCCAGGCGCTCGCCGCCCCGTTCCGCGTCTGGTGGGATGGCCCGATCAACCCGCTGTCGGAGGAGATCGCCGAGCTGCGCGAGTTGAACGAACCCGATCTCGATGACCGCGCGGCTCGCCTCAAGCTCCTCAATGATCCGGCTTATCAGCTGCGGTTCCGCAAGATGTGGCTGATGGGCCGCAGCGGCTTCAACCTGCCCAACCTGATGCGCCTGTTGAAGCGCGAGCAGTACGCCTTCTCGCGTCTGGCCAGCGATATCACCGTCGACTCAGGCCCCGTGCCGCCGCTATGGAAGGGCGAAACGCTGGCGGCCATCCACGTCCGCGCGCTGCAATGGCAGACCACCGGCAACGGCGCCCGCAGCACGGAGGAGGCCGACCACTTCGCCCGCATTCCCAAGGCTGTGGATGAAGTCGACTTCGTGCTGCACCTCTACCGCGAATACGACACTGCGCTGCGCACCAGCACTCTCACCGCCAACCGCGACCCGGTGCTCACCGAAAAGCTGCTGTTCGATCCGCAGGTGCTGCCCGGCTTCAACGACAGCGGCGCGCACCTCACCAATATGGCCTTCTACGACGGCAACCTGCGAGGCCTGCAAATGGCACAAGCGCATGGCGTCGAGAAAGTGGCCTGGCATGTGCGCCGCTTGACGCGCGACCCGGCCGAGTTCTTCGGTGTTCACGGTGGCCGCATCGCGGTGGGCATGCCGGCCGACGTGATCGTGATTGATCCTGCTGCGCTGGCCAGCCACAACAGCGAGGCCAACACCCACTACGTCTGGCGCCACGAGCTGGCGCACCACCAGATGGTGAACCGCAGCGAAGGCGTGGTGACCGCCAGCTTCATCGCCGGCCGTGCCGTCTGGCGAGACCAGCAGTTCACGCCGCGCCTTGGCCGCGAAAAGCTCGGACGGGTGCTGCTCGGCAACGGTGGCGAGGCGACCGTGAACGCACTGCCGATGGCCCAGGCCGCGTAGTGCGCCTTGGCTGAAACAGAAACGGGCCGCGAGGCCCGTTTCTGTTTCAGCCGGCCTTGGTCGGTTACGGCTTGACTCGCACCTTGGCGGCGGCATCGCGCGCTTTCTGCCGTGCCTGCTCGATGTCTGCACCCAAGGCCAGCGCCACACCCATGCGGCGGCGGCCGACGATTTCGGGTTTGCCGAACAGGCGAATCATGGTGTCGGTGTCGGCAAGTGCTTCAGCCACGCCGCTGTAAGCGGGTGCCACGCAATCCCCTTCGAGCAGAATCGCGCAGCTTGCGGCCGCACCGCGGCTACGGATGTTGGGGATGGGCAGACCCAGGATGGCGCGGGCATGCAGGGCGAACTGCGGCAGGTCCTGCGAGATCAGCGTGACGAGACCTGTGTCGTGCGGGCGCGGGCTGACTTCGCTGAAGATCACCTCGTCGCCCTTCACGAACAGCTCCACGCCGAACAGGCCTCGGCCACCGAGATTGCTGGTGATGGTCTCGGCGATGGCCTGTGCCCTGGCGAGTGCGGCATCGGACATGCCGCAGGGCTGCCAGCTTTCGCGGTAGTCGCCGTCGATCTGCAAGTGGCCCACGGGCGCGCAGAAGCTGGTGGCGATGCCGCCAGCACCATCGCCGTGCCGCACCGTGAGCAGGGTGATCTCGTAGTCGAAGTCGATGAAGCCCTCGGCAATCACGCGGCCGGCGCCGGTGCGGCCGCCGCTCTGCGCGTAGTCCCAGGCCTTCTGCACATCGGCGGCGGTTTTCACCACGCTCTGGCCCTTGCCGCTCGACGACATCAGAGGCTTCACCACGCAGGGGATACCAACCACAGCAACCGCTTTTTCAAACTCGGCGAAGGAGTCCGCAAACTCGTAACGCGAGGTCGGCAGGCCGAGTGTCTCCGAGGCGAGACGGCGAATGCCCTCGCGGTCCATCGTCAGCCGCGCCGCACGCGCGGTGGGGATCACGTTCCAGCCCTCGGTTTCGAGTTCGACCAGTGTCGCGGTGTGGATCGCCTCGATCTCCGGCACGATGAAGTGCGGTTTTTCCAGCTCGATCACGCGGCGCAGGGCAGCGCCATCGAGCATCGAGAACACATGGCTGCGGTGCGCCACCTGCATGGCGGGTGCGTTGGCGTAGCGGTCGCAGGCAATCACTTCAACGCCGTAGCGTTGCAGCTCGATCACCACCTCCTTGCCCAGCTCGCCGGAGCCTAGAAACAGAACACGGGTTGCATTGGGGCTGAGCGGGGTGCCGAAGGTGAGCGACATTGGGGAAGGCGTCAGTGAATGATCAGTAGATGAAGCGGAGGCCGATGGTTTGCAGGTCTGAGCTGACGCGGCTGTACAGCACCTCCACCGCTGCGGTTTCTTCACCGAACTTGAAGCCGATGCCGCCACCGAAGTTGAACGAAGTGCGACCGCTTTCTTCGATCTCCGGGATGCTGGTGTTGATCAGGCCAAAGCCGACGCTGCCGATGCCATAGAGCCGGCCGGGCGAGCGATACACGCCCTGCAGGCTGAAGATGAAGGTTTGCAGATCATCAGCGGTCTGCGTGTTGTTGCCTTCGGCCGCAGTGCCACCGCCGCCCAGCAGACCACCACCGCCAACGCCGCCGCCAGAGCCGTCGTTCTTGCCGGGCGAGACCGTGACGCCCAGGTTGAGCTCGGCGGAAATACGCCCCCAGGGCTGCGCGGGCACGATGTTGTAGCCACCGATGGCATCGAGGTTGTAGGCCTTGCCGAGATTGTCGAAATCGGTCTTCACCTGGCTCGCACCCACGCCGGTGTAAGTGGCGGACGTGAACGAGCGGGAGAGCTGCGCCTGCGCGGGCGCTGCGAGCGTGAGGAGGGCGGCGATGGCCAGCAGACGGCGGAACAGCATGGGTTTCTCCTTGAGACTAGCGGTGATATGCCCTGTCTTGAACGCAGGCGTGTTGTATTGGAAGACCGCAAACCATCCACATCAGTTCACAGCAGCGCGCTACCCTAGCGCCCATCGCCCGCAGATTCCAGATGGAGCCTTATGAGTCACCGCCTTGTGCGCCGTACCAAGATCGTCACCACCTTAGGCCCCGCGACGGATGAACCGAAGGTGCTGAGGGCGCTGGTGGCGGCGGGTGCCGACGTGATGCGCATCAATTTCAGCCACGGCTCGGCCGCCGATCACGAGCGCCGCATCGAGCGCGTGCGCGAGGCTGCTGCCGGTGTGGGCCGCGACATCGGCGTGCTGGCCGACCTGCAGGGCCCGAAGATCCGCATCGAGTCCTTCGCCAACGGCCCGGTGACGCTGGTGGAAGGCGCACCATTCGCGCTCGACATCGCCCTCGGCAAGCTGGCCGGTGACGAGACGGTGGTGGGCTGCGCCTACGAGAGCCTGCCGCGCGATGTGGTGGCGGGCGACACCCTGCTGCTCAACGATGGCGCCATCGCCATGCTGGTGCAGAAGATCGCCGGCACCCGCATTGACTGCGTGGTGACCCAGGGCGGCATCCTCAGCAACCGCAAGGGCATCAACAAGCTCGGCGGCGGCCTCTCGGCCGATGCGCTCACCGACGAGGACAAGGCCAACATCATCCACG
>JAZKFO010000035.1:0-18593 GCA_040386395.1 Pseudomonadota bacterium
CCGCGCCGCGCCTGGCAGTACAACCCCGGCCAGCGCCGCCTGCGCCGCGCGCCGAACGTGGGCTACGACAACCCCGGCACCGGCTCGGATGGCCTGCGCACCAACGACCAGTTCGACATGTTCAATGGCGCGACCGACCGCTACACCTGGAAGCTGATCGGCAAGAAGGAGATGTATGTCCCCTACAACGCCTATGCCCTGCATTCGGACAAGCTGAAATACAAGGACTTCGTCACCAAGAACCACATCAACCCGGACCACCCGCGCTACGAGCTGCACCGGGTCTGGGTGGTGGAGGCCAACATCAAGGCTGGTACCACGCACATCTACCAGCGTCGTCTGTTCTATGTCGATGAGGACACCTGGCAGATCGTGCTGGTGGACAACTACGATGCACGCGGCACGCTCTGGCGTGTGCAGGAGGGCCATCACATCAACACCTACGATGGTGCCCGTGACCAGCTCGCGCCCACCACGGCGCTGGAGACCGTCTATGACCTCATCTCCGGGCGCTACCTCACACTGGCCATGAACAACGAAGAGCCGGAAACCTTTGAGCGTGACTATGACGTCGCCTTTTTCGATCCGTCGAACGTGTCCAAGCAGGCCACCAAGTAGCGGCAGGCTGGCGAAGCACGCGGGCCGATGATCAAATCGGCCGCTACGGAATCATGTCAAGCGCAACAGCGCAGGGAGAATCGAGCAGCATGAAAAACTACAAGCAGCGGGTCGCATTGGTGGTCGCCATGTCGATCGTGGGTCTGGGCAGCGGCACGGTGCAGGCGATCGAGTTCGACCTGGCCGGCACGCCGGTCAAGATCGAGAACCTCGCTACTGTCGGTGCGCTCATCCGCATGCAGGATCGCGACGGCACGCTGGTGGGCAAGAGCAGCCTCGCGCGTGATCTCGGCCTGTCCGGCCCTTGCGTCAACCGCATGGGCGACGATGGCGTCAGTGGTCCGATGACCAACGGCAATAACACCTTCAGCGGCGACACCTGCTCAGGCACCCGCACGCGGCCAGCCACCAACGCGCCAAGTCCGCCCGACCCGACAGCGATCAACTCGAACACCTTTTTCCTGCAGCAGCCGGGCGCGCTCACGCCCAACGGCGACGACGGCAACCTGAATTTCAACAAGTACGACATCGCCTATGCCACGGCCAAGCTGACGTCGGATATTTCCTTCAGCATCGCCGACTTCAATTTCTTCACCCGCACGGTGGGCTTTTTCGACGGCATCTATTCCTCTTTCTCCGAGCGCCACCCCGACACCACGCTGCGGCCTTTCCGCACCCCGTATCTGCCGGATGCAAAGGACCGCAGCGGCGCGCGTTTCCAGGCGCTGGACTACTTTGTCAGCCGCAAGTTCGAGCTGGGCGAGCGCCAGTTCAACATCAAGGTTGGCAACCAGGTGCTCAACTGGGGCGAGAGCGCCTTTTTGCTCGCCAACTCGCTCAACAGCATCAACCCGCCGGACCAGGCGCGTCTGCGCATCCCCGGCTTCGACCTGAAGGAGCTGTCGCGCCCGGTCGGCATGGCGCTGCTCGAAGGCGATGTGGTGGATGGCGTCAGCGCCCAGGCCTTCTACCAGTACGACTGGAAGTCGGTGATCGTCGATCCGGTCGGCAGTTACTTCTCGGTTTCCGACACCTTGGGCGAGGGCGGGCAGATTGCCATGCTCTCGTTCGCCAAGGCCCCTGACGACCCCTTGCAGCTCTACGAGCCGCGCCTCAACTCGCAGGACCCGCTGTTCATCCTCAACTCCCGCTCCAGCCGCACGCTGCTGCGCGACTACGATCTGGAGCAGCAGTACAAGCCGAGCCAGGGTGGGCAGTACGGTGCCTCGGCCAAGTTCTTCCTGGAGAACTTCAACAACGGCACCGAGGTGGCGCTGTATTTCGCCAACTATCACGCGCGCATCCCGTCGGTGAGCGCCATCGCCACCCAGGCCACCTGCATCCCGGCCACCACCAATAACCTCACCGACCCGGCGCAGCTTGTGGCGTTTGCGGCAGCCTGCGATCTCGACCTGACCCAGATCGTGCCCGGCGCACAGCTGCCGCTGGGTGCGGAGGCGCTGCCGCTGGATACCGGCAAGGTGTTCGTCGAATACCCCGAAAACATCAAGATGTACGGCTTCTCGTTCAACACCACCCTGGGCGACTACGCGTTCTCTGGTGAGTATGCCTACCGGCCCAATCTGCCGATCCAGATCCACACCACCGACCTGGTGTTCTCGCTCTTGCAGCCGGGTTTCCCTGAGCAGGACATCGCGGTCATTCCCGGCACCACGCTGCCGGGCCGTCGCACCGCCGTACCTGACTTTCTGGGTGCCTACCGCAACCCTGGCTGCAACCCCAACTGCGTGCAGCCGGGCCAGTACATCCGGGGTTACGAGAAGCAGGCGATCGGGCAGGGCGAGATCATCCTGCTGAAGACCATCGGTGGCGACAACCCGTTGGCGGCCAGCCAGATCACCCTGCTGTTTGAGGGTGGCTTCACCCATCTGCCCAACCTGCCGAAGCTCTCGCAGTTGCAGACCAATGGTGCCGGTACCGATACCCACATCTCGGCGGGCATCGGCGGTTCGCGAGGCATCAATCCGCTGGATATCCGCAATCCCGCCACGCCAGACGACGCCAGCTCGCACAAGTGCGATGCCGCGACACCAGGCAACAACCAGACGCAGGCCCAGGCCACAGCGGCTTGCTACACGCTGCTGCAAAACCCCATCCCGCAGTCTCTGGTTGACATCGAGGGCTACGGCACACCGCTCTCCTATGGTTATCGTCTGGTCACGCTGGTGCGCTACGACAGCGCCTTCTTCGGTGCCAACGTCGAGTTGCTGAACAGCCTGTTCCACGACGTGCATGGCGTCGGTCCCGGCCTGGGCCAGAACTTCGTCGAAGGCCGCAAGCAGATTCTTTCCGGCATCCGCGTGGACTACCTCTCCCGCTTCATCGGCGAGCTGCGCTACACCTGGTTCACCGGTGGCAAGAATCGCGATCAGCTGCGTGACCGCGACAACCTCTTCCTGTTCCTCGGCTATCAGTTCTAGGAACACGATCAGCGCCGGACGGCGGAGCGGTCACGCTTCCGTATAATCCGGCGCTCACTATTGCTGGATTCAACCCGTGCTGCTCGACTTCTTCTTTTCACCCGCCTACGCGCAAGCTGCAACGACCACTGCCAAGACGCCCGGCATGCTCGAAGCCTTCTGGCCTCTGATCGTGATGGTGCCGCTGTTCTACTTCCTGCTGATCCGTCCGCAGATGAAGCGGCAGAAGGAAGCCCGCCAGATGACCGAGAGCCTTTCAAAGGGCGATGAAGTGGTTCTGGCCGGTGGACTCGCAGGCCGCATCATCAGCATCGGCGAGGTGTATCTCACCGTTGATATTGCCGACGGCGTGCTGGTGAAGGTGGAGAAATCCGCCATCGCCAAGGTGCTGCCCAAGGGCACCCTCAAGCAGCTTTGATTTGCCCCATCGGGTGGCATCGCGCCGCCCGTATCGCCACACGAAAAGCTCATGCAACCTTATCCGCTCTGGAAGACGCTGACGCTCGTCTTCGTCACCCTGCTGGGTGTGCTCTACGCCCTGCCCAACCTCTACGGTCAGGCCCCTGCCGTGCAGGTCAACACACTCTCCGGCGACCCGCTGCCCGCTGACTTTGCAGAGAAGACTCTCGCTGCACTCGCGGCCGCCTCGATCACGGCCGAGACCTCGCACGCGCAGAACAAGCACTGGATCTTCCGCTTTGCCACGCCGGAGCAGCAGCTCAAGGCCTCTGACACGCTCAAGCGCGCGCTCGGCAACAGCTTCATCGTCGCGCTCTCCACCGATGCCAAGACGCCGGCCTGGCTGCTGGCCCTTGGTGCCAAGCCGATGTCGCTGGGTCTCGACCTGCGTGGGGGTGTGCATTTTCTGCTTGAAGTCGACATCGACGTGGCCAAGAAGGCCGCCGCGCAGCGCTACGTCACCGACCTGCCCAATTTCCTGCGCAAGGAAAGCATCCGCTACACCGCCCGCCGTCAGGACGGCGAGACCACGGTGCTGGAGTTCGCTGACGGCATCCTGCGTGAATCGGCCCGCAAGGCCATCGCCAAGGAGTTCCCGGAGCTGACACTCGATGCGCCGGAGACAACCACCACGGTCACGGCCAAGCTCTCCGAAACCGAGGCCAAGCGCATCGTCGATTTCGCGGTGCAGCAGAACCTCACCACCTTGCGCAACCGCGTCAACCAGCTGGGTGTGGCCGAGCCCCTGGTGCAGCGCCAGGGTGTCAACCGCATCGTCGTGCAGCTGCCGGCCGTGCAGGATTCAACTCGCGTCAAGGATTTGCTCGGTGCCACCGCCACGCTCGAATACCGTGCGGTCGAAGACTCCGGCGCGGGTGCAGAGAGTGCGGCCGCCAGCGGCATCATCCCGCCCGGCTCCAGCCTGTTTTTCACCCGCGAGGGCCGTCGCCCCGCGCTGTTGAAGAACGAGGTGATCGCAGCGGGCGTGAATCTGGTCGATGCCGCCGCCACGGTGGATGAAAACGGCAGTCCGGCGGTGTCGATCAAGCTCGACTCGGCCGGCGGCAAGCGCATGTTTGCCTTCACCGAGAAGAACGTCGGTAAGAGCATGGCGGTGCTGTTCAAGGAGACCGTCGTCACCACCAACTACAACGCCGAAGGCGTGCCCATGCGCGAGAAGCGCAATGTCGAAGAGATCATCTCCATCGCCACCATCCAGGGTGTGTTCGGCAACCAGTTCCGCACCACCGGGCTCGAAAGCAAGGAGGCGCAGAGCCTCTCCGTGCTGCTCAAGGCCGGTGCCCTGGCTGCACCCATCGAGATCGTCGAAGAGCGCACCGTCGGCCCCAGCCTGGGCGCGGACAACATCGAGAAGGGCTTTACCGCAGCCCTGCTGGGTCTCGGTCTGGTGAGCCTGTTCATGGCGGTCTACTACCGCGTGTTCGGGCTGTTTGCCATCGCCGCCCTCGTGCTCAACCTGGTGCTGGTGGTGGCGGTGCTGTCATTGCTGGGCGCAGCCCTGACGGTGCCGGGCATTGCCGGCATCGTGCTGCACATGGGTATCGCGGTGGATGCCAACGTGCTGATCTACGAGCGAATCCGTGAAGAGCTGCGCAACGGTGTGAAGCCGCACGAGGCGATCCAGGCCGGCTACGACCGCGCCTTCCTCACCATCGCCGATGCCAACGTGACGGTGCTGATCGGCACGGTGATGCTGTTCGCGCTCGGTGCCGGCCCGGTGAAGGGCTTTGCCATCACGCTCGCCATCGGCATTCTCACCTCGCAGTTCACCGCCATTGTTGGTTCACGCGCTCTGGCGCAACTGGTCTTCGGACGCAAGACGCGCCTCAAAGATCTGCCTATCTGGTAAGCAGCCATGAAAATGTTCTCCGGTGTCCCCAACATCAACTTCATGGCCCAGCGCAAGACGGGCCTTTGGGTTTCGACGATCGTCACCGTCGCCTCGATCCTGCTGGTTGCCTTTCGCGGCCTGAATTTCGGCATCGACTTCACCGGCGGCGTGCTGCTGGAAGTGCATTACCCAGAGGCCGTGCAGCTCGACGACGTGCGCGCCAAGCTCAATGCGGCAGGCTACGAAAACCCGGTGGTGCAGTTTTTCGGCACCAGCGAGGACGTGCTGATCCGCCTGCCACCGACCGAAGAAACCAACTCTGCCAAAGTCAGCGATTCGCTGCTGTATGCGCTCGGTGTCGAAAAGCAGAACCAGCGTCGCATCGAGTTCGTCGGCCCGCAGGTGGGTGATGAGCTGACCCGCGACGGCGCGCTGGCGCTGCTGCTCGCCTTCCTCGGCATCATGGTCTACATCGCGCTGCGCTTCGAGTGGAAGTTCGCCGTTGGTGCCGTCGCAGCGCTCATCCACGACGCCATCATGGTGCTGGGGTTTCTCTCCGCCACCTGGATCGAGTTCGACCTCACCACCGTCGCCGCCATCCTGGCGCTGATTGGCTACTCCAACAACGAGACCATCGTCATCTTCGACCGCGTGCGCGAAAACCTGCTGGGCCTGCGTCGCATGGAGATTCTCGATGTGGTCAACCTGTCGGTGAACCAGACGCTGCTGCGTTCCGTCATCACCCACTTGACCACCTTGCTGGTGCTCACTGCGCTGCTCACCGTCGGCGGTACCAGCGTCCACAGCTTCGCCTCGGCGTTGTTCGTCGGCGTGATCGTGGCGACGTATTCCTCGATCTATGTCTCCACAGGCCTCGCAGTGGTGCTCGGTGTGTCGCGCGAAGACCTGCTGCCGCCGGAAAAGACCGAGATCGACGAGCTGCCCTGATTCCAGTCAGGGTTTTACGGCGGGTCTGAGGCACACTAGGCGGTCTGCTCCTGCCGCCTAGTTGCCCCCATGTCTGATCTCATCGCCGAACGCATCTCCGACAAAGTCACCCGCCTGCGCCGCAGGCAGGACTTGGCGTTCCAGCTCAAGCAGGAGTGGCCGCCCGCCGGTGACCAGCCCACCGCCATCGCCGGGCTGGTGCAGGGCCTCAACGATGGCCTCGCGCATCAGACACTGCTGGGCGTGACCGGGTCGGGCAAGACTTACACCATCGCCAACGTCATCCAGCAGGTGCAGCGGCCCTGCCTGATCATGGCGCCCAACAAGACCCTGGCCGCGCAGCTCTATGGCGAGTTCAAGGAGTTCTTTCCCAACAACGCCGTCGAGTACTTCGTCTCGTATTACGACTACTACCAGCCGGAGGCCTACGTGCCTTCGAGCGATACCTTCATCGAGAAGGACTCGGCGGTGAACGAGCACATCGAGCAGATGCGGCTGTCAGCCACGAAAGCGCTGATCGAGAGAAGGGATTGCATCCTCATCGCCAGCGTCTCCGCCATCTACGGCCTGGGCGACCCGGAGAGCTATTTCAAGATGGTGCTGCACGTCGTGGTGGGCGACCGCATCCGCCAGCGCGACATCATCCTGCAGCTCACGGCCATGCAGTACACCCGCAACGAAGTGGCGCTGGAACGCGGCACCTACCGTGTGCGCGGCGAGGTGATTGATGTGTTCGCGGCCGAGAGCGACGACGAGGCCATCCGCATCGAATTGTTCGATGACGAGGTGGAGACCATCTCGATGTTCGACCCGCTCACGGGTGAGGTGAAGCGCAAGCTGCAACGCGCCAGCATCTATGCCGGCAGCCACTACGTTACCCCGCGCGAACGCACCTTGAACATGATGGAAACCATCAAGATCGAGTGCCAGGAGCGCATCAAGTATTTCCAGAGCGTGGGCAAGCTGATCGAGGCGCAGCGCATCGAGCAGCGCGTGACCTTCGATCTCGAAATGATTCAGGAGATCGGCTACTGCAAGGGTATCGAGAACTACAGCCGCTATCTCTCCGGCAAGGGAGCGGGTGAGCCACCACCTTGCCTGTTCGACTACCTGCCGCCCGATGCGCTGGTGGTGCTGGACGAGTCGCATGTGACCGTGCCGCAGATCGGCGGCATGTTCAAGGGCGACCGGGCGCGCAAGGAAACGCTGGTGGAGTACGGCTTTCGCCTGCCCTCGGCACTGGATAACCGGCCGCTCAAGTTCGAGGAGTTCGAGCGCATCGCGCCGCAGACGATCTATGTCAGCGCCACGCCCGGCCCGTACGAGCTGAAGAAATCCGACGGGCAGGTGCTGGAGCAATTGGTGCGCCCCACCGGCCTGGTCGACCCTGAAGTGGAAGTGCGCCCCGCCACCACGCAGGTGGATGACGTGCTGGGCGAGATCAAGCTCCGGGTGGCGGTGGAAGAGCGCGTGCTGATCACCGTGCTGACCAAACGCATGGCCGAAGATTTGACGGATTATCTCGGCGAGCACGGCGTGCGGGTGCGCTATCTGCACTCCGACATCGAGACGGTGGAACGCAGCGAGATCATTCGTGATTTACGCCTGGGTGTGTTCGATGTACTCGTCGGCATCAATCTTTTGAGAGAGGGCCTGGATATCCCCGAAGTCAGCCTGGTGGCGATTCTCGATGCCGACAAGGAAGGCTTTCTGCGCAGCGAGCGTTCCTTGATCCAGACCATCGGTCGCGCCGCCCGCCACTTGAACGGCCGTGCGCTGCTGTATGCCGACAAGATCACCGAGTCGATGAAAAAGGCCATCGGCGAAACCGAGCGCCGGCGCATCAAGCAAGTCAGCTTCAACCTGGCCAACGGCATCACGCCGCGCGGCGTCAGCAAGAAGATCCAGGACGTGATGCGTCTGGGCTACGAGACGCTGCCGGAAGAGAAGCGCAAGGCCGGTGGCGCGCGTGCGGTGGCCGAAGCGGCCAGCGATGCAGCCGTGGATTTCAGCAACCCCTCGCAGCTGGGCCGTGCCATCACGAAGCTGGAGAAGGAGATGAAGCAGGCCGCCATCAACCTGGAGTTCGAGAAGGCAGGCCGCATCCGCGACCGCATCCGCCAGCTCAGGGAACAATCACTGCGCTCGGCGGTTGCCTAAGTCGCGCTGGAACAGTATCCTTCGCGCCCTTGAAGAAGTCTGGGCGTGTAGCTCAGTTGGTTAGAGCACCACCTTGACATGGTGGGGGTCGTAGGTTCGAGTCCTATCGCGCCTACCAGATTTCTTCGAGAAGACGGTAAGCAGAGGCGGCCCTAGCAGGCCGCCTTTTTGTTGGGCGAAACCTTCGCGCTAGAAGGAGTAGCTGATGCTCTGCGTGAACAGCCGAGGCTCGTTGATGCCTGAGGAGGCGAAGTTGCCTGGCGCCAGCGGCTGGCCGAGGATCTGGTCGTAGTAGCGGGTGTCGGTGATGTTGCGTATCCCTAAGTTCACCGCCCACTTCTTGCTCTGGTCGTTGATGATGAAGAAGGCGTTGTAGAGGTTGGTGGGTCGCTGTTTCTTGCGTTCGTCGATGTCGACATCCAGATACCGCGCGCTGCGATACACCCAGTCCAGCCCCAGCGAGCCCATCAGCCCGTTGCCGAGTGGGAAGAAGAGATTGGGGGCGACAGCAGCCGTCCAGCGCGGCGCATAGGGCAGGCGCTTGCCGGAGAGATCCTGCTGGCTGCAATCGGGCGCATCGGCGAAGCAGGGGCCGTTGGGATAGTTCTTGTATTGCGCATCGGCATAGCCGACGGAGCTGCGGAACATCAGGAACGGCAGCGCCTCCGGCAGCCACTGGAAGTCGATCTCGCCGCCGCGCGACTGTGCCTCGCCGGCGTTGAGCACCAGAAAGCGGTTGCCGAGAAAGGTGGAGACCTGCAGCTCGTTGAAGTTGGTGAAAAAGGCCGAGCCGCTGACCCGCATGCGCCCCTTGAACAGGCGCGCCTTGGTGCCGAACTCGTAGCTGGTCGCGCGCTCCGGGCCATACTCGTTTTCAGTGCTGCGCAGCGGCAGGCCGTTGAAGCCGCCGTTCTTGTAGCCGCGTGCAAAGGTGAAGTAGTGCGACACGCTCTTGCTGGGTGAAAACTTCAGGCCGGCCTTGGGTGAGTAGTCGCCCTCCACACGGCTCAGCGGAGTCTCATGCGGCTCCGCTGCCGCGATGAAGCCGATGATGGGGCTTGATACCTCTGCCGAGGCCAGTCCCTGCTTGTTGAAGGCGCCGTAGCGCAGGCCACCGATCACTGCCCACTTGGGCAGAAAGCTGTATTCAAACTGCCCAAAGCCGGCCAGGGTCTGTTCGTTCTGTTTCAGGCGGGTGCGTACGCTCTGGTTGTTGGCAGTCGTGGGGTCGAGCAAGGGCAGCACCTGCGCCAGCGGCAGCGCCACGGTGGTGCCGATACCGCCCAGGCCGGGCGGGATGTTCTCGTTGCAGTTTGGCGGCCCCTCAGGGCGCGAGGCCGTGCAGTAGGCAGCCGCACCCGCCAGGCTTTCGAGCGCGAAGAGGTCAGAGGCACCATAACTGGCGCGCGAGATGTAGATGCCGGTGATGAAGTTGAACCCATGACCCCGTCCGAACAGGCTGCTGCCGCTGCCGCTGAAGCGGATTTCTTCCGACACCTGGAAGTAGCGTGAGGGTTCGATGAGCTTGTCGCTGATGAAGGGGATGGCCGTGAAATCGGCGTCGATGTTGCGCTGGGTGGTCAGCGATTCGGCAATGGCGCTGATCGCAGTCACCTTGAAATTGTTGATCTCGCCGAAGCTGGGCAGCGGCAGTTCCAGCGTCATCGCCACGCTGGTGATGCGCGATTTCTCGGCGCTGTTGAAGTCGGTGGACACCGTGCGATGGTCGAAGTCATCGTCGTAATCCGGGTCGTAGACGCGGATCGCATCCTCCAGCTCCTGATTGATGGTGGTGAGCTGGAAGTTGGAATTGTTCTGCGTGTAGAACGAGCGCAGCACGGTGAAATCGAGTGCGATGCCATTATCGCGGGCATAGCGGCCACGCAGCCTGAGGCTGTTGACCTCCTCGTTCTCCTCAGGCCTTTTCAGCAGGGTGTTGTAGAGGGTGTTGGTGTCGCCGTTCTTGAAGCTGCCGGAAAGCCGCAGGCCAAAGTCCTCGTTGATCGGGATCGAGAGAGCCGGGCTGGCAGTGAAATCGCCATAGCCGCGGTTGAGCACCTCGCCATCGAAGGCGAACTTGTTACCGGGCTTGTTGGTGACGACGTTGAACAATCCCGCCGTCGAGTTCTTGCCGAACAGCGTGCCCTGCGGCCCTCGCAGGATCTCGAAGCGATCGACATCGTTGAAGAAGGCGGCGAGGAAGTTCGCACGGCCGTAGTAGACGCCGTCGATGACCGTGCCCACCGAGGGGTCGAAGCCCAGATTGGTGTCGGGTGTGCCGAGACCGCGGATGACGAACTGGCCCGCCGAACCCGACACATTGATGGTGACGTTGGCGGCGTAGTCGGTGGCTTCCTGAAAGCTGGTGACGGCGCGCTCGCGCAGAAACTCCTCGCTCAGCGAGGTCACCGAGGCCGGCACTTTTTCGAGCGTCTGCGCGGTCTTGGTGGCGGTGATGGTGACTTGCTCCAACTCGCGGGCCGGAGCGGCTGCGGTGGTTTCCTGCGCCAGGGTCGGTGCGGCGCAGAGGGCCAGCAGCAGGGCGTAGAGGGGTGATGGTTTCACTTGCAGCGGGCCTTCAGTTGCAGGGTTTGCGAATGGATTTTCTCCAGCAGTGCCGCCATGCCATCGGACTTCATCAGCCCGTCGTACTGGCTGGCGCGCAGTGCCAGATCGCTGACGCCATCGGCCAGCACGTTCACCACCTGCCAGTGCTCGCCCTGGGCTTTCAGCACGTAGTCGAGCGTGATGGCGCTGTGGCCTTTGGGGGTCAGCGTGGTGTGAACCAGCGCATCGCCATTGGCCATTCGCTCGCTCTGGCCGGTGGCAAAGCTCACCGCGCCCGGTGTTGAGAATTCGGTGGCGTAGGTGGTGATGAAGGACGTGCGCATCGCGGTGGTGAAGGCCTCGCGCTGGCGCTCGTCGAGCGTTTTCCAGTGGCGGCGCAGGGCGCGTGCGGCGATGCCGGGCAGGTCGAAAGTGGCTTCCACCGCCGGCTGCATGAGTTTGTAGCGGCCCTCGCAGCCCAGCACCGCACTGCGGCGCATGGCGTCGGTGAGGGTGAGGTGGAAGCGGCTCACCGCCTCGGCGGCGGCACTGGTCTCAGGCTTGCCTGCTGGCGTGGGCGAGGCACTCGCCACCGCACTGGCCGCGCAAAGCGCGAACCCAAGACCAAAAAAATGGGTACGAAACATGCTTGAAGTTTCTGCTTGCGCCAGATGACATTCGGATGACGCACAAGATTAACAGACGCACCCCTGGGTTCAGGGCGGCTGCCGACTGGTGGCGACGCACAAGAGCCATGCCCTGAAGGCAGCAATCCCCCTGTCGAGAGGCTTCTTGTGGGGCAGAGGCAGGCGCTATGCTCGCGGCTGTTTCCAACACATCCCTCCATGAGCGACCGCCTGCAAGGACTGCTGCACCTTTGGGTGCTCTTCATCCAGCGATGGGCGAAGGTCGTGGCCTGGGTGTGTGCCAGCCTAGCGGGCCTGGCACTCGGCATTGCCGCCTGGCTGCTCTCGGTCGATACCAACCCCGCCAACATGCTGCATGCGGGCCTGCCCTGGCGGCAGGCCGAGGCGGCGCTGGAAAAGGCCTTCCCCAACAGCGATGCCGGCCTGGTGCTGGTGATCGAGGCGGATCCTTCGCGCGCTGCCGCTGCCCAGGCGGCGCTGGTGGCCGCACTCAAGCCGCAGCTGGCGCTATTCAGCGAGGTGCGCGCGGCAGCGCTGGAGCCGTATTTCCAGCAGAACGGCCTGCTCTATCTCGACACCGAAACCCTTCAGGATTTTGCCGATGGCCTGCTGCGTGCCCAGCCGTTTCTGGGTGCCCTGACCCGCGACCCCAGCCTGACCGGCATCGCGGGACTGATGGAAAAATCACTGCTCGCCACCGATGTCGACTTCGATCTGGTGCCAGCGCTGAATGCACTCGCCGCCGCCACCGAAGCTGCCGCCGACGGCGCGACGAAGCCGATGGACTGGGCGAACCTGATGGCCACACCCAAGGCGCTGTCGCCCTCGCCACGCCAGTTCATCGAGCTGCTGCCGGTGATGGACTACGGCCGCCTGCAACCGGCCAGTGCGCCGATTGCCGCCGTGCGCAGCGCCATCGCGCAGGTGCAGCAGGGCGATGCCACCGTGCGCATGCGCCTCACCGGCCGCATCGCGCTGGAGCATGAGGAAATCGGCATGGCTTTTCGGGGTGCGCTGCTGGCTTTTGGCGTGGCCCTGCTGCTGTCTGCGGTGCTGCTGTTCATCGCCCTGCGTTCGCGGCAGCTGGTGCTGGCGACGGTGCTGACGCTGCTGTTCGGCTTAAGCCTCACCGCTGGTTTTGCAGCACTCGCGGTGGGCAAGCTCAATCTCATCTCGATGGCCTTTGCCGTGCTCTACGTCGGCCTGGGCCTCGACTACGCGCTGTATCTGGCGCTGCGCTACCGCGAGCTGCGCCAGCAGGGCGTGCCGCATCGCCAGGCCGTGCCGCAGGCGGCGTCGGACATCGGCGGCTTTCTGTTCGTGTGCGCGGCCACCACCTCGCTGGGGTTTCTCGCTTTCGTGCCCACCGCCTTCACTGGCATCGCGGGGTTGGGCTTGATCTCCGGCGCGGGCATGTTCATCAGCCTCATCGCCAGCCTGACGCTGCTGCCGGCGCTGCTCACCCTGCTGCCACCGTCCGCACCATCGCCGCCCCGATCAGCCCGCTGGCTGGAGCTGCTGCTGGAGCTGCCCTATCGCCGTCGCCGCCCGATCTGGCTCGGCATGGCGGTGTTGCTGGTGATGGCCGCCGTCATCGCCCCGCGGGCGCGCTTCGACTTCGACCCGCTGCACCTGCGCGACCCCGACAGCGAATCGGTGGCGACCTTCCGCGACCTGCTGGCTGACCCGGCCATCCCGACGCTGACGCTCTCGGCCATCGTCGGCAGCGATGCCGAGGCCGCCGCACTCGCAGGCAGGCTCAAGCCAATCCCTGAGGTGAGGCGGGTGCTGACGCTGGCCGATCTCATCCCGAAGGATCAGCCCGAAAAGCTCGCCATTCTCGAAGACCTCGGCTTCAGCCTGGGGCCTGCCATCACCCAGCCCGGCGACCTCACCGTGGTCGCCCGTGCCGAGGACGGTGCCGCACTCGACCGGCTGGAAACCGCCATGCAGCAGGCCGCGAGCCAGTGGAGCGGTGAGAGCGCCAAGGCCGCGGCCCGGCTCGCCAGGGCGCTGGATACGCTGCAATCCGGCACCCGCTCCGCCGAGGGCGTGGCGCTGCTGCGCGGCAACCTGCTCGCGGGTTTGAGCCCGCAGATCACCCAGCTGCGCGCCGCGCTCAGCGCCAGGGCCGTGACGGCGCAAGACCTGCCGCACTGGCTGCGCGCCCGCTGGCTTGCGGAGGATGGCCGCCAGCGGGTCGAGATCGCCCCGCGCGATGTGCTCGATGACAATGCCAACACCCGCCGCTTCGTGCAGGCCGTGCGCGCCGTGGCCCCAGCGGTGAGCGGCCCGCCGGTGGGCATGATCGAGGCGGGCGAGGCGGTGGTGCAGTCCTTCAAGCAGGCGTTTCTCTACTCGGCCATCGCCATCGGCCTGTTGCTGCTGGTGCTGCTGAAGAGCCTGCGCGACACCCTGCTGGTGCTGCTGCCGCTGGCGGCAGCCGGCCTGCTGACCATGGCGGCTTCGGTGGTGACCAACACGCCCTTCAACTTCGCCAACGTCATCGCCCTGCCGCTGCTGCTGGGCGTGGGCGTGGACTACGGCGTGTATCTGGTGCAGCAGGCGCGTCAGCTACCGGCCGAGGCCAATCTGCTCAAGACCGGGGCCACCCGCGCGGTGCTGTTCGGCGCCCTGGTGACCATGGCCAACTTCGGCGACCTGATGCTGGCGCAGCACCCCGGCATGGTCAGCATGGGCCTGCTGCTGACGGTGGGGCTGGCGGTGATCCTGTTCTGCACCCTGGTGCTGCTGCCGGGTCTGTTGCAGCGGTTCCGGCGATGAGCCGCTGGCGTCCGCCCAACCCCGATGGCCCGGCCTCGCTCTACATCACCCGCGCTGGCTTCGAGCGGCTGAAGGCCGAGTACGAGCACCTCTGGCGCGAGCGTCGGCCGGAAGTGGTGCGTGCCATCACGGCAGCGGCGGCCGAGGGCGACCGCAGCGAAAACGCCGAATACATCTACCGCAAGAAAGAGCTGCGCGAGATCGACGCCCGCGTGCATTACCTGCAAAGGCGACTGCCGGATTTCAAGGTGGTGGAGTCCAAACCCACCGACGCCGGCCGGGTGTTCTTCGGCGCCAGCGTGACGGTGGCCGATGCCGCGAGCGGGGATGAAAAGACCTACCGCATCGTCGGTGGCGACGAGACCGACTTCGGCAGCGGTGCCATCAGCATCGACTCGCCGCTGGCCCGCGCCATGATGAAAAAAGCCTGCGGCGATGTGCTGCGGGTGCGGCTGCCGGGTGGCGAGACGGAGCTGGAAATCATCGAGATCCGCTATCTCTAGCGTACGCCCAGTGCCTTGAGCACGCCGCCAACCACCCGCTGCAACATGCCGACTGGCGTCACGGATGCCCATGGCAGCAGCACCGGCTTGGGCGAGTCACCGGCCTTCAGAAGGCTTGTATGCAACTCGGCGAGATGGCTCACCGTCAGCACCAGGCTGGCTTCATCGGGCTGAAACTGGCTGCCCAGCGGATAGAGCTGGCCTGCACGCGACATTTCGATGTGGCTGCCCAGCACGGCGGAAACCGGGTGGCCCGTCGAGAACGCCAGCAAGCGTTGAATGCTGGCCCGGTATTCGCTCCAGTTCTTCACGAAGATGCGGCCGGGATACAGCGTGTCGCCGGTGAGCAGCCAGCCGGTGTGGGCGTCATGCACGGCGATGGCTTCGTCCTGATGGCCGGGCGTGAGGATGACGGTGAGCCGGCGTTCGCCGAGATCAATCTGCGCCTCGCCCTGCGGCCATGCCGTGAAGCCGAAATGGGCCTGCACCGCCTCGGCCCTGGGTTCGATCAGCACCACACCGGGCTTGCCGCGAAACTGCGAATCGGCAGCAGTGTGGTCGCCGTGACTGTGCGAATGACTGACCAGAATCTGGAGTGCTGAGTCGCCTCGTTTCTGGATGAGGCCTTGCAGCGTGTCGTAGAGGGGATAGCGGCCCGCGTCGGCAGTGGCCCCGGTGTCCTGCACGAAGACGGTGTGCTGGCCGAAGAACACGTAGGTGAAGGGCGCTTCAAAGTGCGTGCATTTGTTCTGGCGCAGGACGTAGGTTGCGGCATCGACCTCGAACACCTCGATGGCCGGGTCCTGATTGTTTTTGCAGTCTGCGGCACCATGAATCCAGCGCTTGTCGGCGATGGCAGGCGAGGCGGCTGCATTGCCTGCACCGCAGATCAGGATGCAGGCAAGCAGCTGGACTTTCATGGTCGCGCTCAAGTGCTCTTGGGCGAGAGCACTTTGGCCGGCAGCATCAGCAGCGCCTTCAGGAAGCCGAAGATGCCTTCCACCGCAAATCCCAAGAGGCGGAATGGCAACAGCACCAGCCAGACGATGGGGTAGAGGATGAGTGCCAGCAGGGCGACCGGCCAGCACACCACAAACAGCAGCAGCCAGAGCAGGAAGGCGACCATGGTCTTAGCCCTTGGGCGGCGTGCTGTCGTCGGCGAGCTTGTCGATCTCGCGGCGCAGGGCGTCGTCCTTGTTGAGGGCTGCGTCTTCCAGTTTGCGCAGGCGGTCGTCGAGGCGCATGAAACGCTCCTTGATGTCGCGCATCGTGGTGCTCGCGGTCTCGGTGCTCGCCGTGGTGCCGGCCGCGCGGGCGGCGGCCAGCGGCATGTCGCTCCACTTCGGGCGATTCGGGTTGTTGAGATCGCCTTCTTCCATCACGTACCAGAGCACGCCGTAGACGATGATCACCGGCCAGGCGGTGGTGAGGATGAGGATGGCGATGACGATCACGCGCACCCACTGCACCTTCCAGTCGAAGTAGTCGGCAATGCCGCGGCAGACGCCGGCGAGCCAGCCATTGGCGGGGTAGCGCTGCATCTCGGAAAGAAAGCCAGTGCGAAGTTTCGATGTAGTGGTATTGCTCATTTCAGCGTCTCCAGCGGGGGTTTTCAGCATCCATCAGGGTTTCGACGGCATCGAGGCGGTGCTCGATGCGTTCGGCGATGCGGGCGAGTTCAGCGAGGTCTTCGTAGGCGGCGGGTCGCACCGGGGTAACGACGGGCGGCGGAGCCAAGTGCTTGGTGCGCGAGCGGTAGTGCAGGAACAGCCACACCGGCAGCACGAACAGCACGAAGAGGATCAGCCCCGCGCCGAACACGCTCACGGCCACGAGGGCGACATCCGGCATGTCGCTTGAGAGTTGCACGACGGCGTTGCTCGCCTCCGGCATTTTGTCGATATTGATTTCCACGGTCAGTTCCCTTGCTCTTTATTGGCGTCGTTCTTGTTGAGTTTGCCGCGCAGCTTGGTGAGTTCCGTCTCCACTGCGTCGGCACGTTCGAGTTGCGCGAACTGGTCTTCGAGCTTGGCCTTGCCCAGGTCGTAGGCTTCGGCCTCGGCACCGAGGCGATCCACATCGCGGGCGAGCGCATCGAGTGCCACGCCGCTCTTGTCGCTGGCGAGCGCGCCGCGCACATCCTTGCGGGCGGTGGCGGTCGCACTTTGCAGCGCGAGTAGGCGGTGGCGGCTGCGGGCCTCGGCGAGCTTCACTCTGAGATCAGCTAGATCGGTATCGAGCTTCTCCAGTTCGACCTCCACCGGCGGCAGCAGCTCGGCAATCTGCGCGCGCTCCTGCTCCACGCGCAGCTTCACGGCGAGGGCACCACGTGCCAGATCATCACGATCCTTTTCGATAGCGAGTGCGGCCTTGCGTTCCCAGTCTTCGGCCTGCGCGCGCAGGTCGTCCATGCGGCGCTGGATTTCCTTCTTGCGGGCGAGGGTTCGCACGGCGGTTGAGCGAGCTTCCACGAGCGTGTCCTCCATCTCGTTGATGATCAGACGCGCTGTTTTCAGCGGGTCGTTGGATGACGACAGCAGGGCCTCGATATCGGCCTGCTGTACGTCCTTGGTGCGGGAAAAGATGCCCATTTCGATCTCGATTACTGAAGGGGAAGCAGGATGCGGAAGGCGTTGTGCGAGCGGGTCTCGATACGGCGTTCGCTCTTCACCGGGTAGAGCTGGGCAGGGGCCTTCTTGCTGGCCAGATGCACATGCCACTCGCTTTCGGCGTAAGTGCGGGTCGGGGTGACGATGACGCGCTCCAGCATCACCGGCGTGGGGTGCTCGACGGCGGCGGTCTTGGTGTAGGTGACCGGGGCCAGATAGGTAACGCCTGCCGCGTAGGTGACGGGCTCGCTGTAGGTGACGGGGGTGTTGAACACCACGCCAGCGGCTTGGGCAGCGGAGACGACGGTTGCGGCAGTGGCGAGGGTGGCGGCGAAGAAAGTGGTGATTTTCATGATTTGGCTCCGTTTTGGGTGACTCGTGCCCTATCTATTGCGAGGCTTGTGCCAGCCGCAAAAATAATCATGCAGGCCATTGTCTTAATTAGATTTATAGTCATTTAAGGCGGCGTTTACAGCCAATAAAAATCACCTTTTTGATGGCGATATTATTCGTGTAGTGGTAAAAAATACCATTAAATGGAAGAAGATCTCGAAGCCGCCTCCCTGCTTGCCAACCTGCCGCCGCTGGTGGGTGAGGCTGAGTGCTTTCTGGCGGTGCTGGAGCAGGTTTCGCGGGCCGCGCGGCTCAACAAGCCGGTGTTGGTGGTGGGCGAGCGCGGCAGCGGCAAGGAGCTGATTGCCGCGCGCCTGCACTACCTCAGCGAGCGCTGGGGCAAGCGTTTCGTGAAGTTCAACTGCGCGGCGGTGAACGATGAGCTGCTCGAATCCGAACTGTTCGGCCATGTCGCCGGTGCCTACACCGGTGCGGTGAAGGCGCGGGTGGGGCGCTTCGAGCTGGCGCATGGCGGCACGCTGTTTCTCGACGAGCTATCGAGCATGAGCCTGCGGCTGCAGGAGAAGCTGCTGCGCGTGCTCGAATACGGCGAGTTCGAGCGCATGGGTTCGTCGGAAACCCAGAAGGTGAATGTGCGCGTGGTCGCCGCCGCCAATGCGGACCTGCCCGCA
>JAZKFO010000036.1:0-37298 GCA_040386395.1 Pseudomonadota bacterium
GAAGGCCCCGTCAGCGGGAGGCGAATAATAGCGGGATTCCACATTGGGTCAATGGGGATCATGAAGACTGCATCCACATCACTGATTTTTAACAATTTCTTCCACCATTCGACACAAGCTAGCCGCTAGAAACCGCGCCCCTCATGGCTTATAAATCAGCAAAAAAGACCGTCTTTCCTAGTTGCGGCATCCAAAGCTGCATCTAGGCAACGTTATCAAGACGCAGGTCGAGATAGGCAAAGCGGCGTGCGCCGACTTGCAGGAGGTAACGCTGCCCCGGCAGCAGAACAAGCGCGCGGTCTTCCACCTTTTGTTGCTCCACACGCACAGCACGCTGGTCAATCAGGCGGCCAGCCTCTGAAGTGGATGCAGCTAGGCCGGCTTCTTTAAGGATGCGAACCAGTGCAATGCCGCTCGCGGCCGCTGAGAGCACGATCTCCGCGATGTTTTCCGGCAGCGCGCCCTTGGTGAATTGGGCGATGAACTGCTGCATGGCCGCCTCACCTGCGCCTGGACCATGAAAACGATCAACCAGCTCGGCGCCCAGTGCCATCTTGATATCGCGGGGATTGGCACCGCCTTCGATGGCAGCCCTGAATCCGGCGATCTCCGCCAGCGGCTTGAACGACAGCAGCTCGTAGTAGCGCCACATCAAGGTATCGGAGATGGACATGATCTTGCCGAACATGTCCTTGGGCGCCTCGGAAACGCCGATGTAGTTGCCGAGCGACTTGCTCATCTTGTTGACGCCATCCAGCCCTTCGAGGATCGGCGAGGTCATGATGATCTGCGGCCGCTGGCCGTGGGCGACTTGAAGGTGCCGCCCCATCAGCAGATTGAACTTCTGATCGGTGCCGCCCAGCTCGACATCGGCCTTGAGCGCAACGGAGTCGTAGCCCTGCAACAGGGGGTATAGGAACTCGTGGACTGCGATGGGCTGCTGGGCCGCATAGCGCTTGCTGAAGTCATCCCGCTCCAGCATGCGCGCCACGGTGTGCTGTGCCGCCAGACGGATCATGCCCTCGGCACCGAGCTTGTCCAGCCACTCGCTGTTGAATGCGATGGTGGTTTTCTCGGGATCGAGGATCTTGAAGACCTGCTCTTTATAGGTCTCTGCATTCGCCAGCACGTCATCGCGGGTGAGCGGCTTGCGCGTTTCGTTTTTGCCGGTCGGGTCGCCGATCATCCCGGTGAAGTCGCCGATGAGAAAAATTGCCTCATGCCCAGCCTCCTGAAAGGCACGCAACTTGTTTAACAAAAGCGTGTGGCCCAGATGCAGGTCTTTGGCAGTCGGATCAAAGCCCGCCTTCACTTTCAACGTGAGACCTTTGTCTTTTGCCTCCCTCAAACGGGCTTCGAACTCTTTTGCGGGCAGGATTTCTTCACTACCCCGTGTCAATTCAGTGATGCTGGCCTCAAAACTCATGGTTATTTATGTTGCAATGCAATGGTGATGTGGAAGTTGATGTTCGGCCCGGAACCGCTTGCCAACATTGAAAATCTGTGTTTTCTTACGGTTATCTACGGCGAGGCAACAGACCTATAACCCTTAAAGAACCCGCCCAAGAGTGTGCTGTCAGACGATCAGTGCGCTTTTTTGCAGACTAATACGGTAGGACGATGAAAATTGATTATATTCCAGCCGCTTCGGCGGCCCGGTGGCGCAAGCGCAGAGTAGTGTTGGTAGCAACCCTCTTCGCCTCGATCGGACTCGGCGGCTTGCAGTTGCTGGTTCGCAGCAATGATGCCGTTGCCGGCAGCACCGCCCCGTTCGCGGTGACGGCCGGCAGCTCGGCACGCCTCTACAACGACAGCGATGTTGCCCGCCCCAGCACGGCGAGCTCCAGCGACTTCGACGGCATCATCCAGACGGCCGTCAGCGATGCGCTCAAGGTGCCTGAAGCCAGCCAGTGGACAACGGTCTCGGTCAAAGCCGGCCAGAATCTTTCGCTCATTTTTGACGCATTGGGCCTGGCTCACGATGAAACCGCGCATCTGCTCGCCCTCGGCGGCGAAGTGCAGAAGCTCAAGAAGCTGAAAGCCGGTGACGAGTTGCATGTGCTGGTGGAAGACGACCAGTTGGAAGGTTTGAAATACGCACTCGACGAGCGTCGCTCGCTGGAAGTGCGTCGTGGTGACAAGGGTCTGGAATCCGTCACCATCACTGCCGCCATCGAACATCGTCAGACCACTGCCAGCGGCAAGATCACCGATTCGCTGTTCGTCGATGGCCGCCGCGCCAATCTGAGCGGGCGGCTGATCATGTCGTTTGCCGACATCTTTGGCTACGACATCGACTTCGCGCAGGACCTGCACGATGGCGACGAGTTCTCGGTCGTCTACGAGCAGCTCTTCAAGGATGACAAGCGGTTGCGCGATGGCGACATCCTCGCCGCAGAGTTCGTCTCGCAGGGCAAGCGCTACCGCGCCGTGCGCTTCACCGCGCCAGATGGCAACACCGCCTACTACACGCCCAACGGCCAGTCGCTGCGCAAGGCCTTCATCCGCACACCGGTTGATTTCGCGCGCATCTCCTCGCCTTTCAACCTGCGTCGTCTGCATCCCATCCTGCACACCATTCGCGCCCACAAGGGTGTTGATTACGGTGCTGGCACCGGCACGCCCATCAAGGCTACCGGCGACGGAAAGATCAGCTTCTACGGCACGAAGAATGGCTACGGCCGGGTTGCGATGATCAATCACGGCGCCGGTGTCGAGACGCTCTACGGCCATCTCTCCCGCTTCCGCCCCGGCCTGAGTGCCGGCAGCCGCGTGCGTCAGGGGCAGGTGATTGGCTATGTCGGCAAGTCCGGCCTCGCAACGGCACCGCACCTGCATTACGAGTTCCGCATCAATGGCATCCACAAGAACCCGGTCACCGTGCCGCTGCCGCGCGCCAACCCGGTTTCGCCCAGTCACATGGCGGCCTTTCGCGCGCAGTCAAACACCTTGATCGCAGCACTGGATCAGTCGAGCACCAAGCTCGCCAGCATCAAGACTTCAGGCAAGCGTTAATTCAGGCACTCTGGCCGACGACATCGTGGAACGCTTCATTGGCCTGATGTCGGGCACCAGCGCGGATGGTGTCGACGCCGTCATTGCCAGCTTCGACGCCGGGCGGCTGCTCAAAGCCGAGTGCAGCCACCATCTTTCGCATCCGCATGCATTGCGAGCGGCGCTCATCGGCTTGGGCCGCGATCAGGATGCCCAGCTGCCGCTCGAAACCCTCGCCCGACTTGAAGTGGCCGTTGCCGAGCAGTTCGCAGCCGCAGCCCTCGGTGTTCTTGATGTAGCCGGACTAAGGGCGCAGGACATTTGCGCAATCGGCAGCCACGGTCAGACGATCTTCCACGACCCGAAGCACAGCCGAAGCAGCCTGCAAATCGGCGATCCCAATCTCATTGCCGCGCTGACCGGCATCCCCGTGGCAGCCGATTTCCGCCGCATGGACATTGCTCTTGGCGGCCAGGGTGCGCCGCTGGTACCCGCATTCCATGAGGCGGTATTCGCAACGGCCACGCCGAGCGCCATCGTCAATATCGGCGGCATTGCCAACGTCACCTTGCTGAGCGGCGCTGCCGGCGGCGATACCACCGGTTACGACTGCGGCCCCGGCAACGCGCTGATGGACGAATGGGTCTTGCTGCACCGGGGCATCCATTACGATGCGGGTGGCGAATTCGCCGCAACAGGCATCGTGCTCGTCGCCCTGCTCGATGCCTGGCTCAACGCACCCTACTTTCGCCAGCCACCGCCGAAGAGCACGGGGCGCTCGCTGTTCAATCTGGACTGGGCGCGCGCACTGGCACCGGGCGGCCTGGAACAGCACGCGCCGGCCGATGTGCAGGCCACGCTTTGCGAGCTGACGGCGCGAAGCATCCGCGATGCCATCCCAGCTGCCACCCGACGTGTGCTGGTCTGTGGCGGTGGGGCTTTCAACAGCCATCTGATGCAGCGTCTTGCTGCCTTGCTGCCTTCAGCGACCATCGACTCCACCGAAGTGGCGGGACTGCCGCCGCAGTGGGTGGAAGCCACCGCCTTTGCCTGGCTGGCGCATCAAAGGGTTCACAAGCTGCCTGGCAATCTGCCAAGCGTCACAGGCGCTTCGCGCGCGGCCATTCTGGGTGGGCTCTACGGCGGCTGCTAGGCCGTCAGCGGCAGCGCGCCTCCTCAGACCGAAAAGGAAGAGCCGCAGCCGCAGGTGGTGGTCGCGTTCGGGTTGCGAATGACGAACTGCGCGCCCTCGGCCGACTCCTTGTAGTCGATCTCCGCGCCTTCGAGGTATTGCAAGCTCATCGGGTCGACCACCAGGGTAACCCCTTGGTTGGCAACAGCGGTGTCGTCCTCAGCCGGCTTCTCGTCGAAATTGAAGCCGTACTTGAAGCCAGAGCAACCGCCGCCTGTGACGAACACGCGCAGCACCTGCTCCGGGTTGTCCTCTTCAGCCAGCAGCTCCTTCACTTTCAGAGCAGCCGAATCGGTGAACACCAGATTGGGGCCCTGATTCAAAACCACCTCGGCCTGCGGCTTGTAGGTCGAGACCGTGCCATTCGTATCCATCGCTGACTCCTGTTGCTATGACCCAAGATCGGGGCATTGTCGCCGCGATCAAGCAGCCTTGCCGCTCTTGGCATCCACTTCACCCTTCAAATGGGTGATGGCAGTTGTCGCTTCCGTGCCTTCGTAGACCAGCTGGCCGTTCACCAGCGCACCGGCCTCCATCTGCAAGACCCGGTAATGCACGTCGCCGACGATGCGGGCCTTGGAACCCAGGGTCAGCCGCTCGGCTGCTCGCACCTCACCAACGATGCGGCCATTCACCACCACGTTCGAGACTTTCACATTGCCCTCGATCACGCCGGCTTCGGCAACCGAAAGGGTGGAGGCCTTGTCGCTCGTGGCCGAAACATTGCCCTTGATGCGGCCCTCGACGTGCAAACCGCCGGAGAACGCCACATCACCACTGATGTCGGTCTGGCGGCCAATCAATGTGTCCATCGCAGCACCCTTGGCGGGTGCCGACCCTGAAGAAAAACCTTTAATCACTGCTGCGCTCCTGCGACTCGATGTTGGCCCACTGGTATTCGTTGACCACGGTGGGGCGATCGTCGGCGGGATCGAGCGAAACTGAAACCTTCAGGGGCTTGAATCCCTGTGGCAGCTTGAACGCGCCCGAAAACTCCTCGAAATACTTGAATGAAAATACCAGATTCTTCTCGCCCGCCGTGATGACGTTGGCGAGCTGGATGCTCTGCGGCTTGCCGCCCAGCTGCCCGTCGATGCGCACCTCGGCAGAACCCGCAATGCGACTCTCTTCACGCACGGACTGGATCAGCACCAGCTCGTAGTGCCATTGCCCATCCTTCTTGCGCACCTTGAACTCCTGCACCCGCACGCCAGCCTTGGTTTCGTTGGGTGAGGCGATACCGCGATAGAACGCCAGCTGCTCGCGCAGGGTGCCGGTCTCGGCCTCCAGCTTGCCCATCGTCGCCTTGATGCTGTTGCAGGCCTCGCCGTCGATGGTCTGCGCCTGCTGCGCATAGGCCAGCTCGCCACGCAGCTTGCTCAGCTCGCTCTTGGCCGCCCGCAGCTGCTGGGCAAGATCGCGGCGCTCCTGCTGAAAACGATCACGCTCGCTCGTCGCCTTCTCGAAATCAGCCACCGTGCTCTGCCGCGTGTAGCGATACAGCGCGAAGCCGGCGAGCAGCAGGGCGGCAACCGCCACCGTGATGATCCAGGCCCGCTGACCGGGCCGGTGCTGGTGAATGATGATGCGATGGTCGGCCATGCGATCAGGGCGCAAAGCCTGGCGCTTGCAGGGCCGCCGTTTCAGGCTGGCCAAACATGAGGTTGAAGCACTGCACAGCCTGGCCGGCAGCGCCTTTCACCAGATTGTCGATCACGCTCAGCACCACCACAGTCTCGCCATCGGGCGCGAGATGCGGGCTGAGGCGGCAGACGTTACCGCCGCGCACGCTGCGGGTTTCCGGGTGTTCGCCTTTCGGCAGCACATCCACAAACGCTTCGCCCGCATAGCGATCCGCGAAGAGCTTTTGCAGATCGACACCCGGCTGCTTGAGCCGCGCATAGACAGTGGCGTGAATGCCGCGATTCATCGGCACCAGATGCGGCACGAAGGTGATGCCCACCTTCTCGCCTGCAGCCCACTCCAGCCCCTGCTGGATTTCCGGCAGATGGCGGTGGCCGGGTACGCCATAGGCCTTGAAACTCTCGGCCACCTCGCAGTACAGCGAGCCGATCTTGGCTTCACGCCCCGCGCCGGTCACACCGGATTTGCAGTCCGCGATGATCCCGCGTGTTTCGATCAGGCCCTGCTCCAGCAGCGGTGCGAGTGCCAGCTGCACAGCGGTTGGATAGCAACCCGGCCCGGCGGCGAGGCGCGCCCGGCTGATGGCAGCGCGATGTAGTTCCGGGATGCCGTAGGCCGCTTCGGCGAGCGCCTCCAGTGCCGTGTGCTCGTGCGCATACCAGCGCGTGTAAAGCGCCGGGTCGCGCAGGCGAAAGTCTGCCGAGAGGTCGATCACCCTCACGCCTGCCGCCAGCAGCGCCGGGGCCATCTGCATGGCCGTGCCATGCGGCGTGGCAAAAAAAACGGCATGGCATCTGGCGAGGCGCTCGGCATCCGGCGCCTCAAACACCGCATCGCAGAAACCACGCAAGGCGGGGAACAAGGCATCCGCCCGCTTGCCGGCCTCTTGCCGCGAGGTCAACACCGTCACCCGCGCGGCCGGATGGCGCGCCAGCAGGCGCAGCAATTCCGTGCCGGTGTAGCCGGTGCCGCCAACGATTCCGATGTCGATCATGTGATTCGCGCAGAGTCCACGGAGGGCTGCGATGATACAGGCCACACTTTCGACTGACTCATCTCATGCTCTGGATCAAAGCGATACATGTCATCTTCGTCGTCAGCTGGTTTGCTGGCCTGCTGTATCTGCCGCGCCTGTTCGTCTATCACACCGAGGCTCAGGGCGAGATCGAACACAACCGTTTTTGCGTGATGGAGAAAAAGCTCTACACCATCGCCCTCATCGGCATGATCGGCACCTGGATTTTCGGTATCGCCACCTTGCTGGCTGCCGACACGGCCTATGCGAAGGCCGCGTATTGGGGCATGGGCTGGCTGCACGCCAAGCTGCTGCTGGTCGTTGCCCTTTCGGGGTACCAGGGCTGGATGAAAACCCGCGTGCGTGCTTTTGCGGCCCGCAAGAACGACAAGAGCGCAAAGTTCTATCGCATTGCCAACGAAGTGCCGGCCGTGATTCTCATCGCCGTGGTGATTCTGGTGATCGTCAAACCGTTCTGAAGCTTCACCCACCCACAAAAAAGGCCGCATCGAGCGGCCTTTTTTGTGGGTGCCGTGTTTCAGGAGTGCGAAGGCATCTCGATCTGCGACTGGCAGTAGTTCTGCAGGCCAATCGTCTCGATGATCTTGAGCTGCTCTTCGATGAAATCGATGTGCTCTTCCTCGCTTTCCTGGATTTTCACCAGCAGCTCGCGGGTGACGTAGTCCTTCACCACTTCGCAGTGGGCGATGGCATCGCGGTAGAGCGGGTGGGCTTGCAGCTCCAGCTTCAGGTCGCAGCGCAGCACTTCTTCGACGTTTTCGCCGATGAAGAGCTTGCCGAGGTCTTGCAGGTTGGGCAGGCCTTCGAGGAACAGGATGCGCGCGATGATCTTGTCCGCGTGCTTCATCTCGTCGATGGACTCGTGGTACTCGTGCGCACCGAGTTTCTTCAGGCCCCAGTTCTGCAACATGCGGGCATGCAGGAAGTACTGGTTGATCGCCGTCAGCTCGTTCTTGAGGGCGGCGTTGAGATATTCGAGAACTTTGGCGTCGCCTTGCATGGCTTTCTCCGTGAGCTGGATGGATGACGGGCGCGAGACTACCCCGCCAATCAAATAACGGCAAGTGATTGTTTTATTTGATTATTTGAGTGATTGTGCGTGCGATTCGCAACACGCAACGCAAACAGCTTTATGCCGCGATGCCGACCGGCATGAAGTGATGCTGCGCGTTCTGGCGCGCCAGTGCGTCAGTCAGCACGCGGCGCGCATCCGGCACGCACTTGCCGCAGCAGCTGCCGAGGCCCGTCAAGTCCTTGAGGTCTTTCAAACGACGCACGCCCTGCTCCACCGAACGCTCGATCCGCTTGTCGGAGACGGCTTTGCAGACGCAGATATACATGGACGGATTCGCTCAGGCAGGCAGCGCGGTGTTGCTGCGAATCAGATGCTCCTGCAAATGCGAATGATTGTCAATGTTCAGCTGTTCGGAGGTTGATCCGACGCGCCAGCCAGTGTCGCCATCTCGGTCAGCGCCTGCTGATAGACCTCACGCTTGAAGTCGATCACCCGCGCCAGCGGCTGCCAGTAATCGACCCAGCACCAGCCATCAAACTCCGGCTCGCTGCTGGCATCTACCCGCACCTGGCTGTCGTCACCTTTCAGCCGCAGCAGAAACCAGCGCTGCTTCTGGCCGATGCAAGTGGGACGATTGCCGCGACGCACCAGATGCTTAGGCAGCAGGTAACTCAGCCAGCCCGATGTGACGCCAACGAACTCGACCTGCTTGGGCTTCAGGCCCAGCTCTTCTTCCAGCTCGCGATAGCAGGCGGTTTGTGGCGTCTCGCCGCGCTTGATGCCGCCCTGCGGGAACTGCCAGGCGTCCTGTCCGATGCGCTTGGCCAGCAACACCTGCCCTGGCTGGGTGGGATGCAGCACGATGATTCCCACGTTCGGCCTGTATCCGTCTGCATCGATCACGGCATTCCCTTGGTTTTATTGCGATGATCTTTCCACATCCACCGCGCGCGCAGCAATGTTGCGTGCCTTACCGATTCGCAAAAATCATGCGCCTTGCCGTTTTCGACCTCGACCACACCCTGCTCGCCGCTGACAGCGATTTTCTCTGGGGGCAGTTTCTCTGCGACGAGGGCCTGGTGGATCGCGCCGCCTACGAGTCACAGAACAAGCAGTTCTATATCGACTACTCGGCGGGCACGCTGGACGTCGCGGCGTTCTACCGCTTCTCGCTCGCGCCGCTGACGCAGAAATCCATTGCCGAATGGCAGCCGCTGCGGGCGCGCTTCGTGACCGAGATCATTGCCCCCAAGATCGCCGCACTCGCGCCGGCGCTGCTCGCGCGCCACCGTGCAGCGGGGGACACGCTGCTCATCACCACGGCCACCCACCGCTTCATCACCGAACCGATTGCGGCGCTGCTCGGCGTCGAGCATCTGATTGCCACCGAGCCTGAGGTGGTGGATGGCCGCCACACCGGAAAGCTGGCGCGCTCGAACTTTCAGTCCGCCAAGGTCGAGCGGCTGCGCGAGTGGATGCAGCTGCACGGCGCCGAGACGGCGACCATCACCGCCTATTCGGATTCGCGCAACGACATCCCGCTGCTGGAGTTTGCCGCCACCGCAGTGGCGGTCGATCCCGACCCGGTGCTGCGCGCCGAGGCCCTGCAGCGCGGCTGGGAAGTCATTTCACTGCGGGGCTAGAACCCGCACACCCAGCAGCAGCCCGAAGTCGGGCGAGGCGTTGACGTTGGCATCTTCGATGATCGCCAGGTCGAACCGCAGCGTGCGCCAGGGCCAGCGCAGACCCACCATCAGCGGCTGCGAAACGCGACCCAACGGTGCAAGGCTCGAACCTTCATAGAGCTTGGTATTGGCATTGAGCTGCACCAGGCCATCGAGCGCACCATAAATCGGTACCGTCAGCAGCACACCGCCCAGGGCGACAGCGGACTGCTGCTGGGCGGCGAGTGGCCCGGCCTGCTCCGCCACGCTGCCGCCGGCGGAAAAGGTGATGCTGGCGCGACCTGATGCACCCAGCGGCAGGGTCGCATCCGTCCACAAGGCCATGCCGGTGTGACCGCCAGTGAGGCGCTTCTTGCTGCCCGTGGGGAACTGCGCCAGCGCTCGCAGCGTCCAGTGCTTGCTCAGCGACCAGCCCGCGCCAAGGCGCACATCGCCCAGGCCGGAGTCGCCTTTCTGCAAATCCAGCACGGTGACGCCATCGCGCACATAGCGCATGCGGTAGTCGTCCTGCGGCCGCAGGCCGCGATTGCCGTTGCCCAAGCCAAAAGCCGAATGCCAGCTCTCGATCGCGGAGTCCTGCACGCCGCCGCCGGTGAACATCAGCGGCACCTCGATCGACCACTCGAAGCCCTTGCCGAAACCCTGCCGGTAGAGCGCGGCCAGCCGCAGGGTTTCGCCATCAATCAGCAGGGTCTCGCGGCTGCTGCGGCCCTGATACGACTCGTTGGTCCAGTTGATGGTGGCGCTGTTCTGCGTGCTGCCGCTGGCGATGACCGCACCTTGCGCCATCGTCGGCAGCACGGCGCTGCGGGCAAGGCTGGATTGGTTGAAGGTGTCGAAGCCCTGTGCCTCGGCACCCGAAGCGAACAACAGCAAGACAGCAACAGGCAGCAGACGGCTCATCCTTGAACTCCAAAATCAGCAAGCGGGCAATCGAATTACCAAAGGCTATCAGCGGCACTACTTCTGGCGATAGGTGCGCCACGGGGTGCTTGGTTATCATCGCGCGCCTTCAAATCCTTGCGGCGTCACTTCTTGCGGCCATGAAACTCGTCACCGAAAACATTCGCATCGCCTCCGTCAGCCCCGTGGCCACGCCGGCTCAGGTGCAGGCCGAACTGCCGCTGCTCGAAGCCGCTGCGGCGACCGTGGCCCGCACGCGCGAGGCGATCCAGGCCGTGCTGAACGGCACGGACGACCGCCTGCTGGTGATCGTCGGCCCCTGCTCGATCCACGATACGAAGGCCGCACTCGAATACGCCGACAAGCTCGCCCATGCCCGCGAGAAGCTCGACAAGGAGCTACTGATCGTGATGCGGGTGTACTTCGAGAAGCCGCGCACCACCGTGGGTTGGAAGGGCCTCATCAACGACCCCGACCTCAACGACAGCTACCAGATCGACCGTGGCCTGCGCGTCGCGCGCGAGCTGCTGCTCACCCTCAACACCCGCGGCATGCCGGCCGGTGTGGAGTTCCTGGACATTCTCACGCCGCAGTACATGGCGGATCTCGTCAGCTGGGGTGCCATCGGCGCGCGCACCACCGAGAGCCAGCTGCATCGCGAGATGACCAGCGGCCTCTCCTGCCCGGTCGGCTTCAAGAACGGCACCGATGGCTCGGTGAAGATCGCGGTCGACGCCTGCCAGTCGGCCAAGCACTCGCATCGCTTCCTCTCGCTCACCCATGGTGGCCAGGTCGCCATCTTCGAGACGCGCGGCAACCCGGACTGCCATGTGATCCTGCGCGGTGGCAGCAAGGGCACCAACTTCGATGCCGCCAGTGTCGACGCCGCCTGCGCCGAGCTGGCCAAGGGCAAGCTGCGCGAGCAGGTGATGATCGACTTCAGCCACGCCAACAGCCAGAAGCAGCACGGCAAACAAATCGAGGTGGGCAGCGACATCGCCGCCCGCATCGCCGCCGGCGAGCGCCGCATCACCGGCGTGATGATCGAGAGCCATCTGGTCGAAGGCCGGCAGGACATCCAGCCCGGTGTGGCGCTCACCTATGGCCAGAGCATCACCGATGCCTGCATCGACTGGCCGCGCACCGAGGCACTGCTGACCACGCTGGCGCAGGGTGTGGCTACACGGCGCGGCTGAACCGCCGTGCGGTAGCGGCAGCATCCGGGGCGGGCGCAGAATCGTAGCCATCCCATTGCCGCTTCGAGACCCGCTCATGGTTCGTGATCGCCCCACCCTGTTTTCAAGCGGCCTGCGCGTCGCAGCACTGACCCTGCTCGGCATCGGCCTCGCCGCCTGCGGTGGTGGCTCCGGCAATGGCGATTCGGGACTGCCGCAACCGCTCGGTGACATCGCCCAGCCTGTGCAGCCCGCCGTGCCGAATGCCCCCTATGCCAAGGTGCTGGGCGACTGCGTGTTCAACCCGCAGCGCAGCAGCGCCTGCCTGCTCAGCACGCTGCCCTTCCTGGGGCAGGACAGCAGCACGGTCACTGTCGACCAGGTGATGGAGCGAGTCGCCGTCACCCATCCCTGGATGGCGACGCGCTTCCGCGAGGCCCTGCAAGCGCAGCCGGCGGCGCTGTTGCAGATGACCCGCTCGACCACCGCCATCATCATCGGCAGCAAGGTGCGGCCCTCGTTCTATTACGCGGCGACGGGGGCGATCTATCTCGACCCCGACACCCTTTGGCTGACGCAGGCCGAGCACGACACCATCGACAAGACCCCGGATGCGCGCATCGCCTTCGGCCGCGATCTGCAATTCCGTGCGATCTGGCGCTACGTCAAGGACAACGACTACGCCTACCCCTTCTACGCATCGGATTACCGTGGCAGCCGCACGCTGGAAGATACCCGCATCGCCTTGGGCCGCCTGCTGGTGCATGAACTCACCCACGCCAGCGATTTCAGCCCGCCGGCGGGCCTTGCCTCGCTGCCGCGCAACCAGACGGTGGAGGCGGCGATCACCAGCCAGTCCAGTCAGTGGATTTCGACCCGGCTGACGCGCAGCGACCCGCTCCGCTCCAGCGCCTGGCTCGGACTGGCCCAGGTGCTGTATGCCGACCGCACCCCGAATGCGACGGAAAAAAACTATTCACCCGCCCAGGCCGGCGCGCTGGTCGAGCCCGACCGCGCCTCCGATGCCTATGGCTATTTCACCCAGTACGAAGACGCCGCGATGCTGGCCGAAGAGCTGCTGGCGTACTGCTTCTATGGCGTTCAGCGCGACTTCGCCACCAGCAACCGCCCGGCTGCGGGGCAGGACTTCGTGGTGGGCTGGGGCCAGCGCGGGCGCATCGCCGAATCGCAGGTGCTGCAAGCCGCACGCTTCGTGGTGCAGGAGGCTTTGCCGGGCGTCGCGTTCGAGAGCTGCTACAGCAGCCTGCCGGCGCCGGTGCGCCTGCGCGCCGGTGCGACCTGGACAGCCAATCTCAATCCCTCCGGCAGCTCCACCAAGTCCGTCGGCAGCGGCGGCGTGATCCGTACGGATGATCTGCTGCCACCGGGTTAGCGCTGTTTCTCGAACAGCGGCTTGACCATGCGCTTCACCCAGCGCTCGTCGATCTGCATGCCTCGGCTGCCGCCGCCACCATTGCTGTCCAAGTCTGCCGGCGACTGGCCGTTGTAGTCGCCTGTAAACGAGCTGTAGACCAGGGCGCCCGTGTCGAGATTCACCAGGCGCACGCGCGCCACACCGGCATCGCCGGCGATGTTGATGAAGCCCAGGAACACCCCGAACAAGGCACCCGCCGAACGGCTGGCGGTGGAGACCCGCTCGCCGCCAACCGATACCGCCACGATGTAGCTGGTCTTCAGGCGTGATTTCAGCAACGCCGCCTGCTCCGGCTTGAGCAGGGGGCAGTCGTAGCGTTTCTCCTTGCGCCGGCGCTTGTCATCGCAGTCATCGAAGATCTGGCCGTAGGCGGCGAACAGCGCCGCATCGTTGGCGATGAGCGGGCTGAGCGGTTCAGGGAAAGTCAGGCTCTCGGCCTTGTCCTGGGTCGATTCGCTCTGCGAGATGCGCCCGCCTTTTTCGTCGCCGCGCGGCGGCATCTTGGTGGCGCACATCACCGGCACCACGAACTGCTTGATGTCGACGCCGAACTCCTTGAAGCCCGCCATCACCTCCTTCGCGCCCTGCTGACCGAGATCACGCGACTCATCGATGATGAAATGGTTGAGATAGGCCAGGTTGCGGCGGTAGAGGCAGCCATCGGCCACCACCACCGGCGGTTCGGCGGGCATGCGCCGCTGCGCTTCTTCAATCGGCGTTTCCGGGATCGGCTTGGTGGCACAGGCCGAGAGCAGCAGGGTCAGCAGCGGAACGATGATTTTCTTCATGGTGTTCTCATAACGTGTATTGCCGAACGGCGACGACCGCTCAACGATAGACCTCGACCGGGAACGACAATTCCACCGGCAGCTGCGTCATCGAGTCCGGCACGCGCGGCAATGCGGCGGCGCGGATCACCGCCATCGCCCGCTCCGCCAGCAGGCGGTTGCCGGGCTCGACCGGCCCCATCTCGATCACGCGGCCTTCGCGGTCGATGAGAAAACGCATCTGCACCGTGGTGCGCGGCCCGGCCTTGAGTGCCTCGGCCAGCAGGCGCTGGTTGGTGGCCTTGAGCCGCGCCGTGAGCTCGGCAAAGAACTGCTTTCGCGCCACGGCAGCGGCCTTCTGCTGCTCCACCGTTGGCGGCGGTGGGCGGCGGGCGCTGGGGGCTTCGAGCGCATAGGTGGTGATGCTGCTTTCGCGCGGTGCCGGGGCAATCACGCGGTCACCGCCCAGCGGCAGCGGCGGTGCGGCCACCAGCGGGCCCTGCGGCAGCATGGCGCGGTAGTCGGGCGCGGCGCGGGCCGTGCTGCTGCTGTGGGCCACCCGCGCGCTTTGCGCGGCGGCGCGCGCGGCCTGTTCGATGGCGGCATCGACATTGAGATCTTCGAGATCTTCGACCACGGGCGGCGGGGGCGGCAGCAGGAAGGGCACGGCGGTCGTGTCTTCGGGCACGAAGGATTCCTCCGACAGCACCGTCGGCTCTTCCAGCGGCGGCTGGGGCTGGAGCTGAATCGGGGCGGGAGGCTGGGGTGGAGGCTCATCGGCCCGCAGCTGGGGCGTGTCGAGCAGAACCGCCTGCGCCGGCGTGGCGCGGGCGCTCAGGGGCTGTTGCGGCGTGGTGGACTGGATCGGCACCGGGGCTTCAGCAACAGTACCGACACTGGCCGCAGCACTCGCAGTCACCGGCGCAATCGGTGCCAGTGCGGTGGTGCGGGCGGGTGCCGCCGATGTCGGCCGGATCGGCTTGGGCTTGAGCCGCCGCACCCTGCCGTCGACCAGGCTGAGGTTGGCCATGCGGGTGGCGGCGGGGATGATGTTGGCGACGATCTGCGCACCGCTGGCGCGGGCGAAATCGAGATCATCGCTGAGGTTGAGCCGGCCATTGCCGAGTGGCGTCGGCTTGGGGAAGAAATCAGGCGGCAGTTCCGGCTGCAAGGCCTCCGGCGAACCGCCACCGAGCCGGGTCGCCAGCTCGATGCCGCGCTTTCTGGGCGGTGGCGCGGGCGGCGTGATTTCGATGATCTGCTCCACCGGCTGCGGCGCCGGCACACTGACCGGCAGCAGCTGCGAGGCCTCGAAACGCGCGAGGAACTGCGGGGCGTAGAACCACAGCAGTACCGCATGCAGCGCCAGCGCGATGGCCAGCGCCCAGCGCAGTCGACGGTTGTTGGCTGAGAGTTGGCGGGTGCGCATCAGATGAGTCTACCGACACCTGCCAGCACCAACAAAAACGGGGCCTGCGCCCCGTTGCTGTTGCAGCCCTGGCCTGGGGCTCACCAATGCTCGCCCTTGAAGACGTTGGCAAACACCACCTGTTCGAGCGAGGGCTTGGCGCCCTCTTTCTTGCCGCGCGCGGCGCTGGACGAGGGGAACAGCTGGAAGCCCTTCGACAGCACCCAGTCATTGGCCTTGGGCCAGATCGCATAGCTCACCGCCGCGGCGGTGCCGATGGTGGTGGCGATGCTCTTCGGACGCTCGATGATCGCCTTCACCACCGTGTCGGCCGCGTCTTCCGGGCTCCACGTCGGGATGTAGTCGTACATCTTGGTGGGCGCAATCATCGGCGTGCGCACCAGCGGCATGTAGATGGCGGTGGTGTGTACATTGCGCGCCTTCACCTCGGCCGAGAGGCAGCGGGTGAAGGCATCGAGTGCGGCCTTGCTCGCCACATAGGCCGAGAACCGCGCGGCATTGGCGAGCACGCCGATGCTGCTGATGTTGATGATGTGCCCGCTCTTGCGCTGGGTCATCGACGGCAGCAGCGCGACGATGAGCCGCACCGAGCCGAAGTAGTTGAGCTGCATGGTGCGCTCGAAGTCATGGAAGCGCGTGGTCGATTCCATCACCCCACGGCGGATCGAGCGGCCGGCATTGTTGATGAGCACGTCGACATGGCCGAAGTCCTTCAGCACCTCGGCCGCCATGCGGTCGATGTCCGCCATGTCGGAGAGATCGCAGGGATACACATAGGCATCGCCGCCGGCCTTCATCAGGATGGCCCGGCTCTCGTCGAGTGTGGCCTTGGTGCGGGCGACGAGAATCACCTTGGCACCTGCCGCCGCCAGCTTCTTCGCCGCTGCGAAGCCAATGCCGGAGGAGCCACCGGTGATCAGCACCACCTTGCCGGACATGCGCTGGGTCAGCTCGCGCGGGATCTTCACCTTGAGATCGAGGTGCAGCTCCCAGTAGGCCCAGAGCTTGCCGCAGTAGTCACGGATGTCGGGGCAGTTCACGCCCGTGCCCTTGAGCGCGGCGCGGGTCTCGCGGTCGTCGAAGATCGCCTGGTTGAAGGCATAGCCCAGCACCGAGGGCGGCACGCCGATGGCCTCGGAGAACTTCTGCTGGTTGGCGTGCGAGATGCGCTTGCCCACATTCGCCATCAGCTTCTTGACGCTCTTGGGCAGCAGGGGGATCGGCAGCTTGCGCGCGAACTCCGGGCCATGCGCAGCTTCCAGAAACGCCTGCAGCAAGTCACCGACGCTGGGGCTGGTGGACTGCATCAGGTGGAAGCACTTGCCGTCGAGCTTGGGCTTGTGGGCCAGCGCATCCATGGCGGCGGCGATGTAGTCCACCGGTGCCACCGCCACCTTGCCGCCCTCGATGCCCAGCATCGGCAGCCACTTGGGCACGCGGTGGCTGATCTTCTGGATCGCCTTGGCGAAGTAGTACGGGCCGTCGATCTTGTCCATCTCGCCGGTTTCGCTGTGGCCCACCACCACACCGGGGCGGTAGATGCGGAACGGCACCTTTGCCTCGTTGCGCACGATCGCCTCGCTCTGGAACTTGCTGCGGTAATAAGGGTGGTCGACCGACTGACCCTCGTCGAACATGCTCTCGCGGAACGTGCCGACGAAATCGCTGCCCGCCACTGCCACGCTCGATACATGGTGCAGCGTCACGTCCGCACCCAGCTCGTTGGCAAAGGCCACGACATTGCGCGTGCCCTCGTTGTTGATCTGGTCCGCCTCGGCATCGCTCATCGTCATGTCGTAGACGGCGGCGAGGTGGAACACATGGTCGATCTTGCCCTGCAGCTTCTTGAACTCCGCCGCCGACACCAGGCCCGGCGTGGTGATGTCGCCCCACACCGTGACGAGTCTCTTGCCCGCCTCGCCGTAGCGCTCGCGCAGCAGCTCGAACTTTTCCGCCGAAGACTTGCGCACCAGCACATGTACTTTCGCGTCTTCACGCGCCAGCAGTTTTTCCAGCAGGAACTTGCCGATGAAGCCGGTGGCACCGGTGACGAAGTAGTTCATGGTTCTCTCCTTGAGTCTGTTTTTATGGTGTGACCTGGCCAGCGCGCAACCAGCCCTGTGAATCGCCGGACGCCACCGAAACCCACTGTCCGTCGGCATTGTCGAGGCTGCCCAGGAGCTGCACGGTGTCGCCAGCGGCAAGTGTCTTCAAGATCACGCTGCCGGCCTTGGGGCGTTGCAGCAGCGGGCTTTCTGCCTTGACGGTGGCGCTGACCGTCATCGAAGGCAGCAGCTCGTTGCCGAGTGTCAGCGGCTGTGTGCGCACATTGCCCTGCGTGGCCGCACCCTGCGTCGTGGCCATGCCCGCCGCAGGTGCCGGCGCGGGTACTGTCTCGACCGGGGCGGTGCCGCGACAGCTGATCAGCGCCATCGCGACCAAGGGCAGCCATGGCAGGCGGCGGCGCATCAGCGGGCGATATCGGCTTGCAGCAGCCAGCCGGTTTCCTTGCCGGCGGTGGCGTACCACCAGTAGCCGGCGGCGTTGTAGACCTGCGGCCCCAGCTCGATCTCGATATTGGACGGGATTGCGATGATCTCGCTGGTGTCACTCGGCCGGCTGCGCAGCGAGGCGCCGCTGCGGGCGCGCACTTTCGCGCCTTTTTGCAGGGCGGCATTCTGCTTGTGCGGGTCAGCGCTGGCCAGCAGCGCCTCGGCTGCCGCCGTCTCGGAGTTTTCAGGGGTTACCGGCGGGCGCGGTGCAGCCGGTGCGGTGCTGCGAGGCGCACTGCGTGCCGACTGCTCGCGGGCTGCAACAGCTTCCGGCGTATTGAGTTCGGACAGCGGTTTTGACTCGTTGACGGCCTCGCGCGAAGCCGGTGCTGCGCCCATGGAACGGGTCTGGATGCCGCCGCCGTATTCCGGCACACCGTCATCAACCACCGGGCTGCGACCCGGACCGGGGCTCGCGCAGGCGCCGAGCAACAGAAGCGCCACAGCGCCAATCAAAGAGATGCGGGTAGACGACATGACCTGCTCCGAATGAATAGTGAGACCACTTGACTGCGGATGCCGCGTCAGCCCGTGATGGTATCGGCATCAGCGCATTGCGTCGCCCCGCGCCGGCGTTCATCTTGCTCGGCCTGTGGCTGCCAGGCGCATGTCCCCACCGGCGCGGACTGAGCCCAGGCAGCTGATCAAACAGATTCAGTAATCGCCTTCATGGTGCTTGCGGGCCTCGCGCTCGCTCTGCCGGGCGGCCAGGCGCGGGCTGCGGTCTTTGTCGCTGGCCCAGATCACGTCCGGGAACAAGAGCACGCGCAGGAGACCAATCAGCATCCACAGGTAGCTCACCGAAAACACGATGCCGCAGAACATGCTGACCCACTCGAAGTTGGGCGTGAGGTACTTGATGCCCCACCAGCTCATCACATCCGTGAGCGAGGCCGCGAGGCCCGCCGGGAAGATCCACTGGTAGAGGCTGATCTGGTTGAACTGCATCGAGAACGGGATGCCGATGATGAAGAAACAGGTGGTAAACCCGAACAGATGCGCATGAGTGAAGGCGATGAGCTTGCCCAGCGACATCTGCGCGAAATAGGCCTCGGCGGTGCCGTGCAGGCGCAGCTGGTACCAGATCTCGGAGGCCCCGAAGCAGAAGGCGATGCCGAAAATGACCACGGCGAAGGCGATGCCGCGCTTGGCCGCAGGCGGGAAGTCGCGCAGGTTGATGTCGACGCTGTGACTGGTGAAGGGCACCGTCCACCAGTTGAACAGGATGATGAGGAAGAAGAAGGCGATGAGGGCGAGTGGCGCGCCGATGGTGATCCACTTTGATTTCTCTGGTGGCAACTCGACCACCTCGGCGCTCTGCACCGGGGCTTCGCTGAAGAAATCGAAGTCATCGGCAGCTGCGGGCTGCTCGGCCGGCAGGGCTGGCGCCTCGATCGTCGCGGCAGCCGCCATGTCCTGATCGGCGGCAGTCTGCGCCACCACGCGCACGCCCCAGAACAGCAGGCAGAACGCGACGACCATCGATACCGCGAATAGTCTGGACTTAAGCATTTTTTAATCGCACATAGATCAAGGTGCCAGCCTTTTTTACCGCCTCTGTAATTGCAGCATCGACGCCCGTGCCACTGGCCGCTGGCAGCTTGTCGAGGGCGATGCCCTTGAAGCCTGCATAGACCTTGCTCTTCTTCGCCTCCGGCACCTGCGTGGCATTGAGCGGGGCCACGCTCGTGATATTGAGCTGGCGGTCGGTAGTCATCAGCAGAAAGAAATCCTTGCCCTTGTACTGGGCGGGGAAGATCAGCGCGGTGCCTGCGGGCTTCTTGTCGATGAGCGGGATGTAGATGGTGTTTTCATCCACCTTGCTTAAGCCTGCACCGAGTGTTTTGGCGCGGGCGATGTCGGCATCGGTCAGCACCGCATCGCGCGGCAGATATTCGCGCACGCCGGGGAACAGGGCCTGCACTTCGCGCGGGATGAGGCTCGCCGTATCCAACCAAGCGCCCTTGTTTGCGGGGGTGGACTTGGCGTCGCCGGGGTTGGATTTGGCTTGCGCTTCGTCAGCGTTCTTCGCGCCATCTCCATCGCCGTCGAGTGCGGCGATCTTGCCGAAAGCGGCGAGGCTTTCGCCGGCCTCCTTGAACTGCAAGCCGTAAGCATTGTTGGGCGTGCCGCCGCCGTCCTTGTGGCAGGCGTTACAACTGGGCATGTAGCCGTATTGCTGCTTGTACAGTCGGGAGAAGGCGGGTTCGGCCTGCGCTGCAGTCGCCAGCAGCAGAGCCACCATCGCCAGGGGGAACTTCAGGGTCATCACAGGCATCCTCAAAACTCGAACAGGCCGGGCACCACGGCGCGCATTTCTTCCAGCAACTTCGGATTCTGCTTTATCGCTGCTTCCATCGCCGCATGTTGCGGTGCATCCACCGGCGGCATGAGCTTGGCGGCCTTGTCGGTGCCGCGATAGCGATCCCAGTCCAGCGCCTCGCGGATTTCGCTCTTGGCTTCGATGTGGGCGCGCACCTCAGCCTCGGTGGCACCGCTCATGAAGTTCAGGCGCTTGCTGGGGTTGCCGCGATGGCAGGCGAAGCAGAAGTGCGCGAAGGGTTGTAAGGGTGAGTCCGCCGCCAGCTGCACCGGCGGCTCGCCGCTGGCGATGGGCGGGGACATCTCGCTCACGTCGAGGCAGCAGTAGGCGGGTGCTGCGGCACTGGCGGAGACCAGCGGCAGCAGGGCTTGCAGGGTCTTCACCCGCGAGAAGGGGGCATCGGCGAAGAAGGCATCGGGCAGCTTCGTCACGCCCTGCTCCACCGCTGCCCACTGCTGACTACCAGCAGTTTGTAGACGACGAATGTCATCCGCCGTGAACAGGCTGGCGAGGCCGTAGACGCCGTCGATGTCGCTGGCAAGCAGCAGACGCTGGGGCGCGCGCGAACTCAGCGGGTCTTGCTCGGCGGGTAGCTTGGGCAGACGGTCGAAGGCTTCGAGGTCTTCATTGGTTTTCGCACCATCGCCGAGCTTGATCTGGGGCTTGAACAGGCCGCGCCACCAGCCCTTGATACCCTTGGCCTCGCCAATCGGATCGCGGTTGGGCAGGTCGGATTGCGGCACCGCGATGGGCTTGGCGTTCGCTGCGGCTTGCAGGCTGCGCAGTTCGGCCACGGCGGGGCCATCCGCTTTGAAATCACCCGGCGCGCGCGCATAGCTCAGTGCCAGCTTCAGCAGTGCCCGACGGCAGGTGGCATCGGCGCATTGATCCAGCCAGAGCTTCTGGGCAGCAGCGATGAAGTTGCCGACGTCGGTGAGTTCGTCATAGCGCTCCGGCACGGCGAGCGGCACGCTGGCCGCAAAGCCGAGATAGGGCTTGCCGCCCTGCGCTTCCGCGATGCGCGCGGCGGTTTCGGGCTGGCCGTTGGTCTCGTTCCAGGGCCGGACCGAGAAGATCGGCGTGCCGCCCTGATGGCAGCTCTCGCACACCGCGCGCTTGGCGTAGACCAGCTTGCGCGCGCCGTTGGCGGTGTAGTCCTGCACCAGCTGAAACTCGAAGCGGCCCGCCGCCTCGTTGTAGCTGATGACCTCGATCTCGTTCGCCTGCTCGGTGAAGCCGAGAAACAGCTGGCCGCGCGGTGCCAAGCCCAGCGAAGCCGGCGAACCGGGGGCCTGAAAATCCGCCGCCATCAGGATGCGCGGATGGGCGTAGTCGGCCTGCCCTTTCAGCAGCGAGCGGCCATCGGGCACGAGCAGCACGAGTGGCTGCGCAGCTGAGGGGTCTTGCTTCGCCACCATCTCCACCAGCTTCTCGAACGGCCAGGGCACACCATCGGCCTGCGCCACCAGATGGTCGAACAGCGAGCGTGTGCGCTGATCTCCATTGTCGTCTCCGACGACGGGTGGCAGGTCTTCGCGCGAGATGACTTTCGAGGAGCGCGCCGTTGCATCGGTGACCGAGGGCCGCTTGGCCAGCTCGGCAATCGCCGGGCCACTCTGCTGCGCCTGGCGACCGCTGTAGACCGCCGCCGCAATGGCGATGGCAAGGACCACAGTAACCGCGAGGCGCATCAGCTCGATCTCACATCAGCTTCAAGAACTCACGCAGCGCCAGCTTGTCATCAGCGCTCAGCGACACGCCAAACTGATGCCCCTTGTTCTCGACGAGGTCATCGCACTTCATGAAGAAGGGGCTGTGCGGATCGCTCGACGCGAAGTGCGCCAGCGGCGTGCCCTCATGCACCGGCAGCTTGATGAAGCCCTGACCGTCTTCGCGCGGCGCGAGCCAGAAGTCACGATCGACCAGGCTGGTCTTTTGCACGCGCGCGTTGGCGTCGTTCGGGTTATCGCTCTGCATCAGCTCGGCATAGGCCAGCTCGAACTGCTTGATGCGGCCGGCCACCGTGGTGTCGAGCGTCTTGCCATCCGCCGTCTTGGTCAGCTCGCCGATAGCGTTGTTGTGCAAGAAGGGCGCGGTGGCCCACACCGACAGCAGGGAGATGTTGCGCAGGTAGCCGGGGCCGCCTTCAATCTTCTGCTCGCCCCAGGCCAGCCCACCCACCAGCGGGAACATGCGGTTGACGATGCGCGGCACGCTGCCGGGGCTGGCGCGCTCCTTGTAGTTGAGGCTGGAGAACTCCTCCCAGATATGCCCCTCGTTGTGGTTGTCGTGGCGGGCGCGGCAGTTGTTGGTGCCGATGATGTTGAAGGGTGTGGGCTCGTCGTTGCCGAGCCAGTCCTGGCCGAACACTTCGCCGCCATTCACGCCACTGCTGGTGAACTGCTTGGGGCGCAGCTTGCCGCTCGCATCCGCCACCAGATGCTGGGCGACGAAGGCCGGATCGCTGCGCTGGCTTTCAGCAAACTCGTAGGTCCAGTAGTCCTCCTTGCCGAACACATGGCCCTCGTAAAAGCGTTCGAGCGCAGCACGATCCGCCCGCACGTTTTCGGGCGCCACCTTGGTCGAGTGGCAGCTCGCGCATTCGCGCGCGAACACCTTGCGGCCCTGCGGCACCTTGTCCAGCTGCACATGCGCGGCACCCGGCTTGCCATCGGCATCCTGCGCAGCCATGAGATAGGTCGGGCCGCCGGTGACGAGGAAGGCGGCGAGGTCGTCCATCTTCGCGTCGGCGTAGTTCCAGGGCTCGCAGTCTTTCGCGCATTGCTGAATCGAGAAGGGCTTCTGCTTCGCCTTCTCGCCAAAGAAGCTGCCGGGCGTGGGGAAGTTCGGTGTCCAGCATTCCTCGGTACACATGCCGATGTTGACGTAGACGCGGATGAGAGCGAGATGGTCGCCCACCGAGTCTTCACCTCCCTTCAGCACGTTCTGCGTCAGGCCCTCGCGGATCTCGCCGGTCACCGGGTCTTTCATCCGGTGCGTGAACACGCGCCGGTTCTGGAAATCCATGATGTTGTTCTGGGTGCCGGGGTTGTTCATGAAGTCATTGGCGACCAGCGAGGTATCGATGGTGCCGGCACGGCCCGCTTGCAGCGCCACGCGCGCCAGCGAGTCCTCCGGCGCGCCCTGGAAGAACATCTCCGGCTGCTTGATGTGCTGGTTGCCGATGGTGCCGCTCAGGTTCTCCCACTCCGGCTCGTTGGGGTTGGCGGCAGGGTTGGTGGGGTCGATGCCGACGTGGCACTGCACGCAGGGGTGGCCGATGATGAAGCGCTTGTTCTCTTTCAACTCGGTCACTTCATAGGGCGAGGTCTTGGGGTCGAACGTGACCTTGCCGCTCTGGTCCACGGTCGGGTCGGCGTCGTACTTGCGATAGCCGAGCACGCCGCTGCTGTGCGGGTCCGGGCACTTGTCCCACCAGTAGGTGCTGGCATCGCCCTCGCTGCAATCCGGGTCGTTGATGAGGCCGTACTTGGTGAAGCGTTGCGCGCGTTCGCGGGTATCGAGCCAGGGATACCAGATGTCGGCGAGACCATTCGGCGTGGTGCGCGAGAAGTGCTGATAAATCTCGTCCTGATTGCCGAAGGTGCCCTTGAACCAGACATCACGGCCACGGCGCACGCGCTCGCGCGCGGCCTGGGCTTTGGCGGGGTCGGTCTTCGCCAGCTCGGTGAACAGCGAGTTCACATAGCGGCAGCTCTCGGCGTCGTAGCCGGTCGGCTGTGCCTGATCGCAGGGCGGCGGTGCCGCCTGCGGGATGGGCGCGAAGCCCCAGGTGATCTTGCCCTTGAACTCATGCGTTGCCGGGCTGGTGCCGGGGAACCAGACCTTGCGGGCGGCAAGGGTCGCGTAGAAGTTCTTGTCGTACCACTCGCGGCGCGCATTCAACTCCGGCGTGCCCTTGTAGATGCCAAGCGGCAGGATCTTGCGGGCATCGAGGTCTTCGAGTGAGACCGAGCGCAGCGTGTGGCGGTACGCCGTGGTCGGCACCGGATATTTGCCCGGCGCTGTCCAGTAGTCGCTGCCCGCATCGGTCGCACTCGCAGGCGGCGCGGTGACGGCCGTGGAGCGCACCGCAAACGTGACGATGCCGACGGCGGCCAGGGCAATGCAAAGGGCTGCGCGCATGAAACTCCTCTCTTTCTATTTTTGGTGTGGCGAATTGCTCGCGAGTCTAGGCCCGGCCCTGCGAGGCGACAAGCCGTTCAGACAGCGGGCAGTAGGCCCGACAGCGCCCTGCGTAGCTGCTCAAGGCGCTCGTCGCATTGGGCCGCCTCGTAGGCTCGCGCGGGATGCCTGCCCCACACCGGCGCAGGCCAGGCCGGGTCGCCCTTGTAGCGGGCGATGTGGTGCAGATGCAGCTGCGGCACCATGTTGCCGAGCGCAGCGAGGTTCATCTTGTGCGGCTTGAAGATCAGTTCCATCGCCCGGCTCAAGGCGACGGATTCGCGCAGCACTTGCAGCTGATCAGCGTCGTCGAGCCGGTGCAGCTCCTTCGCGCCCGCGATGCGCGGCACGAGGATGCACCAGGGGTATTGCGCGTCGTTCATCAGCAGCAGCCGCGAGCGCGGAAAGTCGCCGACCACAATCGTGTCGGCCGCGAGTTGCAGGTGCAGCGCCCAGTGCGCCGCCATCAATTCGCTCCCGCGTCGATCCACTGGCCGATCAGTGCCAGGCCGGCCTCGTCGACCACATGGCTGGCGATGGGCGGCATGCGGTTGCTGTCGAGCCGGCGCATGCGCTCCCACACCAGGCTCTGCACCTTGTTACCGGCGCGGATGCGCTGCGCGCCGGCAATGCCGAGATCACCACCCGTGGGCGCGACACCGACCATCCGGGTGCTGGCGGTGGGCGTCGTCAGGCGCAGGTCCATGTCGGTGCCGGTGGGGCCACCGGGCTGGTGGCATTGCGAGCAGTTCACCTCCAGATACGAACGTGCGCGTGCCGCGAGCGGCGCGGTGGTGTCGGTCGGATTGGTCTGCACCACGTACTGGCTGGCTGCACCGATGTCGCGGTTGAACAGCTCGACGCCGTTGTAGGCGCGCAGCTGGTTGTCGGTGATGCTGCCGCCCGTGAACGGATAGACGCGGCTGCGGTTGAGCTGTGCGGTGCGCACCCCCAGCGGCACGCCGGCGGCGGCGGTGTGGCAGTTGAGGCAGGCCGCACGGCTGGGGTACTCGTAGTCCTGCGCACGGGTGCTGCCGTCATCGGCCCGCACCACGATGGTTTCGATCTCGGAGCCCGCCAGCAGGTCGGCGTCGGTGCCAGCCGCATTCCACTTGTAGGTGTAGCCCTGCCAGCCATCGGCATAGCGCAGGAATACGCGCGTTTCGAGCCGGCGGGTGCTGCCATTGGCGAGGGTGATCTCGAAGTGCTTGACCGTCGCCGAGCCCACCGGCAGGTCGTATTTCTCGGCCGTGCTGAAGCCCACCACGCTGCCCTCCGGGATGCCGAACCAGCGGCGCTTGCGCGAGCCATCGCTGTAGAACGGCGCATTGATCTCGTACTCGATCAGCCCGGCATTAGGCGTGAGCGCAGCGGTGTCGGTGAAGAGACCGGTCTCCGAGAGTTTCTGCGGGAACGGCGTGCTGCCCGGTGCAGCCGTGTTGGGCTCGACGCGATAGACGAAGCCGTCGTAGGCGGTGATGTAGACCTCGCCGCTCAGATCCTCGGTGAAGCCGGAGGGGTTCGGCACGCTGCCAAGCTCGACATTGGCGAGCGCGCGCTGGCCGCTCTCATGTTGCAGCGCCCACACCGTGCCGCTGCAAAAATCACTGTAGAGGTATTGCCCCGCCAGCTGCGGGATGGCACCGCCGCGATACACCACGCCGCCGGTGATCGAGCAGCCGAGGTCGTGGCTGTACTCAAAGATCGGCTCGATCAGCGGCACCGTCGCGCGCGCATCGGTGGTGTTGAAGTCGTGCATGCCCTCGCGCAGGCGCCAGCCGTAGTTGCCGCCCTTCGTGACCACGTCGATTTCCTCGTACTCGTTCTGCCCTACGTCCCCCAGCCAGAGCTGGCCGGTGCCGCGGTCGAAGCTGGCGCGATAGGGATTGCGCAGACCATAGGCCCAGACCTCGCCCCGTGCGCCGCTGGTGCCGACGAAAGGATTGTCGGCCGGGATGCTGCCATCGGGCCTGAAGCGGAGCACCTTGCCCAGCACACTGCCCAGGTTCTGCCCATTGTTCTGCGGGTCGCCACCGCTGCCGCCATCGCCGAGCGCCAGATACAACATGCCGTCCGGCCCGAACAGCAGCGAGCCGCCGTTGTGGTTGTTGAAGGGGTCCGGCTCACTGAAGAACACCGTGCCACTGCGATTGGCGGTCAGACCATCGGCACTGACGGTGAAGCGCTCGACGGTGGCATTGCCGGCATTGACGTCGGGCGCGGTGTTCTTGGAGTAATAGGCGTAGACGACACGGTTGCTGGCGAAATCGGGCGCGAAGGCCACGCCCAGCAGGCCCTGTTCGCCATTGGCGCGGGTGCGGTCGGTGAGGTCGAGGAACAGGGTCTTGGCGGTGACGGCGGCATTGAAATCGAACACCCAGATTCGCCCGCCCTGCTCTGCCACGTAGGCGCGGCCGGGCTGGCCCGGTGCCTGCCCGAACCACAGCGGCGCGCTGAAGCTCAGGTTGGGAAAGGCCTTGCTGAAACGAATCTCGCCGCTGCTCACGCCGGCGGCGGGAAAGCGCAGGTCCTTCAGTGCCGGCTTGCCCTGCAGGCCGAATGCCGGCTCGCCCGGCGGCGTCGGGGTGATCGAGATCGGCGGAGTGCTGTTGCCGCCATCGCCGCCGCAGGCCACCAGCAGACCGGCGGCAAGGCAGACCATCATCCATCGGCTGACTTGGCGCATCGCACTCTCCTTCAACAGGGGTTCAAACCTTGGCCTTGGGCACTACGGACATCGTCAGACGCGAGATGCAGGCGAGCCGGCCCTGCTCGTCCTCGATGCGGATCTCCCACACCTGGGTGGTGCGGCCGATGTGCAGCGGCCGAGCGGTGCCGGTGACGGTGCCGCCCATCACGCCGCGCAAGTGGTTGGCGTTGATGTCGAGGCCCACCACGATGCACTCCTCGATATTCGTACACATGGCGGCCGCGACACTGCCCAGTTCCTCGGCCAGCACCACGTTGGCACCGCCATGCAGGCGGCCGTAGGGCTGCTGGGTACGGTGATCCACCGGCATGATGCCGCGCAGAAAATCAGGGCCGATCTCGGTGAGCTGGATACCGATGTGCGCGCTCATGGAGTTGGCGGCGAACTTCTGCATCGCCTCCAGTCCGGGATTCCATTTCCAGATGCTCATCTGCGGCTTGCTCCTGCAAAAAGTGTGAATGGCGTCACATCAGCTTGGCTACACTGCGCGCTTTAGTGACTTGTCGACACTTTGCCATGACCCAGCCGCCCCCTGTCCGAACTGCCCTTCTTGCCGGCGCCACTGGCGCGGTGGGCAGCGCACTGCTGACGCAACTGCTGGCCGATGCGCGCTATGGCATGGTGAAGGTGCTCGTGCGCCGCCCGCTCGGCATCAGCCACCAGAAGCTGGTGGAGCTGACGCTGAGCGACAGCGGCCCGGCGCTGCTGGGGGCCAAGCTGCTGGCTGATGACGTGTTCTGCTGCCTGGGCACGACGCAGAAAAAAGCCGGCTCGCGGGCCGCCTTCGAGCGGGTGGACTATCACCTGGTGCTCGAACTCGCCCGCGCCGCCCTTGCACAGGGGGCGCAGCAGTTTCTGGTGGTGTCTTCGGTGGGTGCTGCGCTCAAGGGCGCTTCGTTCTACCTGCGGGTGAAGGCGCGCATGGAGCAGGCCGTGCTCGACCTGGGCTATCAGAGCGCGCACATCCTCAGGCCTTCGCTGCTGATCGCCAAACGGCGTGAATCGCGCCGGGTCGAGTGGCTGGCGCAGAAGCTGGCCCCGCTGGTCGACCCGCTGTTGCAGGGCAAGCTCGGCATCTATCGCACTGCACGCGCCGAGGATGTGGCCGCCGCCATGCTCACCCTGGCCCTGCGGCAGACGCCGGGTGGTCACACCCACCATCTGCCGCTGGCGGCCTGATGCGCTGCTAATCCTGACCGCGACGGTCGGGATGCACCGGCTTCGGCGGCTGGCGATGGGTGTCGCCACTACCGGGTAGCTCTGGTTCGCGCAGGCAGGCCAGCACGGGTGCCAGCTCCGGCCTGAGGCCGCGCCAGAGCGCGAAGGCTTCGGCCGCCTGTGCCACCAGCATGCCGAGACCATCGGCGATCACCGCCGCACCCTGCGATTTCGCCCAGGCCTCGAATGGCGCATGCGCCGTGCCATAGCTCAGGTCATAGGCAGCACCACCGGCAGCGAGCAGCTGTCCTGGCAGGCGCGGCATCGCGCCCGTGTGGCCGGCGCTGGTGGCGTTGATGATGAGGTCGTAGGTATCGCCCTTCAGTGACAAATGTGTGCGCGGCACGATGTTGCCGAGCGGCTTGAAGCGCTCCGCCAGCTCTTCCGGCTTCCAGGGGTTGCGATTGCTCAATGCCAGCTCCTTCGGCTGGCGCGCGAGGATCGGCGCGATCAGACCGCGCGCGGCACCACCGGCACCGAGCAGCAGCACAGTCTTGCCTTCAATAGCGATGCCGAGACGATCCAGATCGGCGATGAAGCCCGCGCCATCGGTGTTGTCACCCACCCAACCGCTGTCGGTGCGGGTGAGCGTATTGACGGCACCGGCGCGTTCGGCGCGCTCGCTCACCGACTCGCACAGCGCTGCCACTGCGGCCTTGTGCGGCAGCGTGACGTTGAGGCCGAGATAGGGTTCGGCGTGCAGCGCTTTCAGTGTTTCGGCCAGCGTTTCGGGTGCGACTTCGAGTGCCTCGTAGCTCAGCTTCTGTGCAGTCGCCCGTGCGAAGGCGGCGTGGATGAAGGGTGATTTGCTGTGGGCAATGGGCTGGCCGATGACGGCGTAGCGGTCGAGCTGGCTCATGCCTTGACCTCCTCGCGCAGCCACTGTGCCGCCTGCTTTGCGTAGTAGCTCAGGATGAGATCGGCCCCGGCTCGGCGGAAGCACAACAGCGCCTCCATCAGCGTCTTCTTCTCGTCCAGCCAGCCATTGGCGATGGCCGCACGCAGCATCGCGTACTCGCCACTGACCTGATACGCAGCAGTGGGCATGGCGAACTCGCGCTTCACGCGGCTGACGATGTCGAGGTAGGGCATGCCGGGTTTCACCATCACCAGATCGGCACCCTCGGCGATGTCCTGCGACACTTCGCGCAGGGCCTCGTCGGTGTTGGCGGGGTCCATCTGGTAGTTGCGCTTGTCGCCCTTGAGGCTGCCTGTGGTGCCGACGGCGTCGCGGAAGGGGCCGTAGAAGCTGCTCGCGTACTTGGCGGCGTAGGACATGATCAGCACGTCCTTGTGGCCATCGCGTTCGAGCACGCTGCGGATCTGCCCGACGCGGCCATCCATCATGTCGCTGGGGGCAACCATGTCGGCACCGGCCCTCGCATAGCAAAGGGCTTGGCGGCGGAGGATTTCGACCGTGGGGTCGTTGTCGACATTGCCGCGCGCGTCCAGCAGGCCATCGTGGCCATGCGTGGTATAGGGGTCGAGTGCGATGTCGACCATCACGCCCAGTCCGGGCACCGCGGTCTTGATCGCCTTGATCGCACGCGGCACCAGACCGTCCGCATTGAGCGCCTCGCGGCCATCATCTGTCTTCAGCGCCACGGGGATGACCGGGAACAGCGCCACCAGCTTGATACCTAAGGCATTCAGGGCGCGGCACTCCTCCACCAGCTGCGGCAGGGTGAGCCGCGATACGCCGGGCATGGAGGCGATGGGGCCGGCCAGATCGCCTTCCGCCACGAACAGCGGCTGGATGAGATGCTGCGGCGCGAGGTGCGTCTCGCGCACCATGTCGCGGATGAAGGCGGCCTGGCGCGTGCGGCGAAGGCGGCTTTGGGGGAATTGTCCAGCGTTCAATGCGGTCTTCCGAAAAGAGTGAGGGGGTCACTGAAAACTGACATTCCGGGCAGCGCGTGGAATGGCATGGCGAGGGGCGATTATAGAAATTCGGCAGCGGACGAGAATCTGCGGCCGGGTGTGGGCCGGTAACCCCGACTTGAAGCATTTCGGAAAAATGCGGGGCGAACCTTTCAAAGCATCCGCAGTCCAGTAACCTAAGAGACTCATAGACCTACAAGCGCCATGCAAGACGCAGCCCGCCTCGAAAGCCTGATCACTGGCACCGCCAACGGCGATGTCAAAGCGTTTCGTCATCTTTATGACGAGATGGGCTCGCATCTGTTTGCACTTTTGTTGCGTATGTTGAAGCGCCGGGATTGGGCCGAAGAAGCGTTGCAGGATTGCCTTCTGAAAGTCTGGCGCAAATCCGAAACCTACGACCCCGGCAAAGGCTCGCCATCGACCTGGCTCTTCACCATCGCCCGCCACCGCGCACTCGATTTGCTGCGGCAGAAGCGACCCGAAGACAGCATGACGATGACGGATGACGAAGATGGCTCGTCGACCATGATGGATGTGGTCGACGAAGACGAGAACCCCGAAGCCCGCGCCATCGAAGGCGAGGGCATGGGGCGACTGGAGCGGTGCATGAAAGGCTTGTTGGACGCGGAGCGCAGGAGTGTGATGCTGGCCTACTACGAGGGCTATACGCATCCCGAACTCGCGTCCGCCATGTCCGCACCGCTGGGCACTGTGAAAAGCTGGGTCCGGCGCGGCCTCACCAAGCTGCGCAGCTGCCTGGAGACCCAATGACCACGCGCTATCAGGACAACGCCGAGCTGCGCGGCCATCTCGCGGCCGAATATGCGCTGGGCACCTTGCGCGGGGCGGCGCGCGCGCGTTTCGAGAAACTGCTGCGCGGCGACAGCACGCTGCGCGAGGAAGTCACTTTCTGGCATGAACGCTTCAGCGAGTTTGCCACCCGCCTCAAGCCCGTCGCGCCGCGCGACGTGGTGTGGGCCGCGCTCGAAAAAACCATTGCCCAGCCGCCCAAGGTGACTGAGCTGCGCGCCTATCGCGCGCCACCAGCCGCCAAACCGGCAGCGCCTTCGCGCGTCATCGTCTGGCAGGTGTGGGCGGCAGCCGCCACGCTCGCGGCGGTGGCACTCGGCGTGGGGCTGCAACGCGAGCAGGCGAAAACCGGGGCGCTGAACATCGCGCTCGAAGCCGCGCAGAACAAGCCAATGCCCTACGTGGCGGTGCTCAAGCCCGCCGGTGGTGATGCCCAGTGGGCAATCACCCTGCACCCCGAAGAGAAGGTGATGCGCGTGGTGCTCAGCGGCAGGAAGATGCCCGCCGACACCAGCAAGCGCAGCCTCGAACTGTGGATGCTCGACAGCAAGGGCACGCCGCATTCACTGGGCCTGCTGCCACTGAAGGCCGGGCAGTCGAAAGACATGCCACTGGCCGAGATCCCGGTTTCAGAGCGTCGCCCCACCATCACGCTCGCCATCAGCGAGGAACCGCGCGGCGGCTCGCCGACGGGCCTGCCGACGGGCAAGGTGCTGGGCGCGGTGCCCGCCGTGAAGCCAATCTGAGCTAGCGGGCGTCGTTCAAGCCCCAGTCGTAGCGATCACTGTTGTCGCCGAGTGACTTGAATGGCGCCAGTTCCGCATGCTTGGTCGCTGAGGCATAGCGGCGCAGATGCGCGAGGATGCCGGCGTCATTGCCGCCGAAATCCTCGATGAACCAGAGATAGATGCTGGACACCACCAGCCTGCCCTGTTCGACCGTCGCTGCACGCGGGTGGTTGATGTAAGCCCTCGCCCCTTCGTCCAGCATCGTCTCCATGTTCGCCGCCGTGTAGGCGCGTGTTGCCAGATTGGGGCAGCCCAGGCTTGCGCAGTTCACCGCGTAATGGATGCGCGGGTCACGCCAGATCGGCCTCAGGATGCGGTGCTCGATGTCGTCGAGTGCGAGCTCCACGCCTTCGACCTTCAGCGTCTTTGCGGCCCAGGGCCCGCCGAAGAAACGGGCGGCGAGACTGCCGCCCAGACGGATGTCGCGGATGCTGGCGACCGGGTATTTCTGCACGACCAGTTGCACGGTCTTGGCGTTGTAGAGGTTGATCCAGTAGGCGCGCTGCTCGGCGCGCGCATGACGGCTGATGGGCACGGACTGAAGGCGCTCGACATAGGCCGCGAGGGCAGCCTTGTCCGCCGCGCCGACACGACCGTAGGCCACGCGGCTGATGCCGTCGCTGCCGGGCTTGACCATCATGCCCAGCAGGCGATCCCAGTCCGCGTGGTCGATGCGGGCGGTGCTGGTCTCGTCATGCGCCTGCCAGCGCGGCCAGGGCTCTGACTTGGGCGCAGCCTGCGCCCAGGAGGCCAGGCACATCAGCAGAAAAAGAGTCGCAAGGCGCATCGGATCATCCTAGGTGGCGTGCTCATTCAGGCTTCGAGCAAGGCTGCTGAGACTTGCTGACGGCGGCTTTTGTTCAGCCGGTTGTTGTCGCCGCACTTTGCCGCGATGCTAGCCTCAAAAAAGGAGAACCCATGACGGCACTGCTGGCAATCGACCAAGGCACCACCTCGACCCGCGCGATCCTGTTTGATCGCAGCGGCCTGAAACTGGGCAGCCATCAGATGGAGCTGCCGCAGTCCTTCCCCGGCGATGGCTGGGTCGAGCACGACGCAGAGCGTATCTGGGCCGACACCCTGGCCTGCGTGCGCGGTGCGCTGGCCGCAGCGGCACTGGAGGCCTCGCAGATCACCGCGCTCGGCATCACCAACCAGCGTGAAACCACCGTGCTGTGGGATCGCGCCAGTGGCCGGCCCATCGCACCAGCCATCGTCTGGCAAGACCGCCGCACCGCCGAGTTTTGTGCCGCGCATGTCGACCAAAGCGCCTGGCTGGCCAGCAAGACCGGCCTGCTGCTCGATCCTTATTTCTCCGCCACCAAGATCGCCTGGCTGCTCGACCACACACCCGGCGCGCGGGCGCGTGCGGAGCGGGGCGAGCTGGCCTTCGGCACCATCGATAGCTGGCTGCTGTGGAATCTCACCGGTGGAAAAATCCACGCCACCGATGCCACCAATGCCAGCCGCACGGCACTGTTCAACATCCACAGCCAGCAGTGGGACGAGGCGCTGCTGCAGTTCTTCAAGGTGCCGGCCAGCCTGCTGCCCGAAGTGCGGGACTGTGCCGCCGACTACGGCAGCAGCGATCCCCAACTGTTCGGTCACGCCATCCCCATTCGCGGCATCGCCGGCGACCAGCAGGCGGCACTCATCGGCCAGGCCTGCTTCACGCCCGGCATGGCCAAGTCCACTTATGGCACCGGCTGCTTCGTGGTGCTCAACACCGGCAGCCGCTGTGTGGCCTCGGCCAACCGCCTGCTCTCCACGGTCGCCTATCGTTTGCAAGGCAAACCCACCTATGCGCTGGAAGGCAGCATCTTCGTCGCCGGCGCCGCCGTGCAGTGGCTTCGGGATGCCCTGCATCTGATCAAGTCGGCCGGCGAAACCGAGGCACTGGCGCGTTCGCTGCACGATTCCCAGGGCGTGTACCTGGTGCCCGCCTTCACCGGGCTGGGCGCGCCGTACTGGGACCCGCAGGCGCGCGGGGCGATCCTGGGCCTCACCCGCGATACGGGTCTCGCGCACATCGTCCGCGCCGCGCTCGAATCGGTCGCCTACCAGACCCGCGACCTGCTCGAAGCCATGGCCGCCGACAGCCTGCTGCCCACCGAACTGCGCGTCGATGGCGGCATGGTGATCAACGACTGGCTGACGCAGTTTCTCGCCGATGCCCTGCAACTGCCGGTGGTGCGACCAGAGGTGACTGAAACCACCGCGCTGGGTGCCGCCTTTCTCGCCGGGCTGGGTGCTGGCGTGTACGACTCGCTGGATGAACTGGCCGCACTCTGGGCCGAACAGCGCCGCTTCGTGCCGGCAATGACCGCCGCCGAATCACAGCGCCTGCACCAGGGCTGGCGCGCCGCCGTTGGCAGTGTGCGCACACACGCCCGACCACTGACTTGAAACCCTCACCCACAAAAAAGCCCGCGTGAGCGGGCTTTTCTTGAAGCAGGCAGCTCAGGGAGTGCGAGCCGTCTGCTGCACTGCAAAGCTGCGAACCGGATTGATGCCGGGGTTCAGACCCGTCACGAAAGTCATGGCACCCGTGAGCAGGTTGACCGTGTACAGGTTGTAACCACCATTCGCGAATGCCGTGGCGTAAGCCGTATCTTGATCGAGGATGTCGAAACCAACGAAGCCCGACACATTCAGACCCAAGGCACCAACCGTACGAAGCTGGCCGCAATCGGGGTTGGCCGTCGCGCCAGGGCAGGTGCCACCAGCGGCGTTGCGGTCCGTGACCGGGGTCACGCCCACGCCGCCAAGCACTGACAACACGTCGTTCTGGCTGTCGATCACATAGGCAACCGTGCTGCCGGGAACCGTCATGGCCACGCCACTGTTGGTGTAAGCGACGCCGGAGACCACCACCGATTTTCCGGCGTTGGCATCACCCGTGACATAAACAAACGAGGCGTCGTTGGCAACCTTGGCGCCGGAGTCGCTCTGGCGACGATAGTTCTCGCCCGTGCTGGTGGTGACGCGGTAAACGCGACCTTCGCCAGCCGCACCAATCGCTGCGCGCGGGTTGTAGTCGATTTCGACCGCCTTGCCGCCGAGTGCGACGGTGGTGTCCGGCGCGCCGCGCGCTGTCATCACGCCCGTGCTGGGATCAATGGTGTAGGTCTGGCCGTTGGAGTCCAGACCGTTGAGGCCGGTGCTGACGACCGCAGTGCCCGCTCCGCGCGGATTGAAGTCCATCGAATACAGCAGGGTACCAGCAGGGTTGCCGCTGAAGCCGGTCAGGGCCTGCTTGCTGGCATTGAGTGCATCGCCGTCCTTGATGGTGTAGATCGAAGCGCCATCGCTCACAAAGAAAGTGAGGCCGCTGGCGGCAGTGATGTTGTTGCTGCCATCGCAGCCTGCGAGCACGATGGTTGCAGCGGCGAGTGCCACGGCGGTTTTCTTCAGCATTTTGATCTCCAAGTGGTTTGAATTCATTGCTACACGTCTGTTGCCAAGCACAACCGTCATTGCGATGACCCCGATAGAATCATGCCAGTTTCCAACAGCAAACTGAAAGCCAGCCTAATCGTGAGCCGCTCAATCCTCCCCAGCGACAGTACCGCAGCAAACAGCCCGGCTATTACGGTGCCCAGCGCCGATCAGACGCATTTCGGTTTTGCCCAGGTGCCGGTGGCTGACAAGCAGAAGCGCGTGGCCGGTGTGTTCACCTCGGTCGCCAGCAAGTACGACGTGATGAACGACCTGATGTCCTTCGGCGTGCATCGGTTGTGGAAGCGCTTCGTCATTGATCTCGCCGGTGTGCGCAGTGGTGAGAAAGTGCTGGATGTCGCTGGTGGCACCGGCGACCTCACCAAGGAGTTTGCCAAGGCCGTCGGCCCCAAGGGCCTGGCGATCTTGAGCGACATCAATGCCGCCATGCTCGGTGAAGGCCGCACTCGCCTTGCCGACCAGGGCGTGGTGCAGGCCCCCGCCGTGCAGCTCAACGCCGAGCAGATCCCCTTCGCCGAAGGCACCTTCGACTGCATCACCATTGGCTTCGGCCTGCGTAACGTCACCGACAAGGACAAGGCGCTGGCGAGCATGACCAGGTCGCTGAAGATTGGCGGGCGGCTGCTGGTGCTGGAGTTCAGCAAGCCGCTGCTGGAGCCGCTCGCCAAGGTTTACGACGCCTACAGCTTCAAGCTGCTGCCGCTGATGGGCAAGCTGGTGGCTAACGATGCCGACAGCTACCGCTATCTCGCCGAATCGATCCGCATGCACCCGGATCAGGACACGCTCAAGGGCATGATGGAGCGCGCGGGCCTGAGCCGCGTGCAGGTCTACAACCTCACCGGCGGAATAGTGGCCGTACATCGCGGCTTCCGGCTCGAATAAATGACCCCGACTTTCATCTGCGCGGCGGTCGAAGTCGCGCTCAACCGCACGCTGCGTCTCGAACCCGAAGTGCTGGCGGATTTCGCCAGACTCGACGGCAAGGTGCTGGCCCTTACCATCGATGGCCTGGAGTGGGATTTTTTCATCGAGTGCATCCCCGGCGGCGTGCGCGTGCTGGCGAGCTTCGAGCGCGCGGCCGATGTGCATCTGCATGGCGGCGCCATCGGTTATCTCCAGCTCGCACGCCAGTTCAAGAGCGGCGACAGCCATCTGCCGCCCGGCGTGACGGTGGATGGCGATGCCGAGCTGCTGCACCGCTTCACCCGCCTCTTGGCGCGCATCGGTTTCGACCCGGCCGAGCTGATTGCACGCTTCACCGGCGATGGCGCGGCGCAGCGGCTGGTCGGCGGTCTTCAAAGTCTTTTCGGCTGGGGCAGCCAGAGTGCGAAGACGATGACTCTCAATACCGCCGAATACCTGCGCGAGGAAACCTACGACCTCGCCCGCAAGAGCGATGCCGATGAATGGGGCGCTTCGGTGGAAACTTTGCGTGACGATGTGGCGCGGCTCGATGCGCGCCTGAAGCGACTGGAGAAGTCTGCTTGATCCCTGCCGCTTTCCGCCTCTGGCGCATCCACACCGTCATCCGCCGCTATCGCCTGCAGGAGTTCTGGAACGGCAAGCCCTCCAACGACCCTCGCCCGCGCGGCGAGCGCCTGCGGCTGGCGCTGGAAGAACTCGGCACCGTCTTCATCAAGTTCGGGCAGGCACTCTCCACCCGGCCCGATGTGCTGCCGCCGGACGTCGCACTCGAATTGCAGAAATTGCAGGACCAGGTGCCGCCCTTCCCCACCGAGCAGGCGAAGGCGCTGATCGAGGCCGCGCTCGGCAAGCCGCTGGCGGAGCTGTTCGCACGCTTCGATGACGCACCGCTGGCCTCGGCCTCGGTGGCCCAGGTCCACACTGCCAAGCTGCATGGCGAGCCGGGGCTGGAAGTGATCGTCAAGGTGCTTCGGCCCGGTATCGAAGTCAGCATCGAGAAGGACATCGGCCTGCTGCACACGATCGCTTCGCTGATCGAACGCCTGCACCCCGAAGGCCATCGCATCCAGCCGGTCGCCATCGTCGCCGAGTACGCCAAGAGCCTGCGCGATGAGCTGGACCTGATGCGCGAGGCCGCCAACTGCGGCCAGCTGCGCCGCAACTGGC
>JAZKFO010000037.1:0-35373 GCA_040386395.1 Pseudomonadota bacterium
TGTCGATCAGCTCGTGGTTGTAGCTGTCCACGAAGTTGCGCTGCTGGTCGAGCACGTAGGCAAAGCCGCCGGTCATGCCCGCACCGAAGTTCACGCCGGTCTTGCCAAGCACCACGACCACACCGCCGGTCATGTACTCGCAGCCGTGATCGCCGCAGCCTTCCACCACCGCCGTCGCTCCGCTGTTGCGCACGCCGAAACGCTCGCCCGCCGTGCCGCTGGCGTACAGCGTGCCGCCGGTCGCGCCGTAGAGGCAGGTGTTGCCGATGATGACCGTGTCCTGCGACTTGAAGCGCACGTTCTTCGGCGGCTTGATGACGATGCGCCCGCCCGCCATGCCCTTGCCGACGTAGTCGTTGGCATCGCCTTCCAGCTCGATATGCAGGCCGCCGGCATTCCACACGCCGAGGCTCTGCCCCGCCGTGCCGCTGAGCTTGATGGTGATGGGCGCGACTTCAAGCCCATAGTTGCCGTGACGCGTGGCGATCTCGCCCGACAGGCGCGCGCCGATGGAGCGGTGCGTGTTGTTGACGACATAGCTCCACTCGCCGCCGGTCTTGCCCTCGATGGCAGGCAGTGCGTCGCGCACCATCTGCTCGGCGAGTTCGGCCTTGTCGAACGGCGGGTTCGGCGTGGTGCAGTACTGCGGGCTGTCGCTGACCATGCCGCTGGCATCGAGAATCGGCTGCAGATCGAGATGGCGATGCTTGTCGGTCTTGCCCTCGGCAATGGCGAGTAGATCGGTGCGGCCGATCAGCTCCTGCAGGCTGCGCACACCCAGCACCGCCATCCACTCGCGGGTTTCCTCGGCGACGAACTTGAAGTAGTTCATCACCATTTCCGGCAGGCCGATGAAGTGCTTGAGGCGCAGCACCTTGTTCTGCGTGGCGACACCCGTGGCGCAGTTGTTGAGGTGGCAGATGCGCAGGTACTTGCAGCCGAGTGCGACCATCGGGGCGGTGCCGAAGCCAAAGCTTTCCGCGCCGAGAATGGCGGCCTTCACCACGTCGAGGCCGGTCTTCAGGCCACCATCGGTCTGCACGCGCACCTTCTCGCGCAGGCCGTTCATGCGCAGGGTCTGATGGGTTTCCGACAGGCCGAGTTCCCAGGGCGTGCCGGCGTATTTCACGCTGGTCACGGGGCTGGCACCGGTGCCGCCGTCGTAGCCGCTGATGGTGATGAAGTCGGCGTAGCACTTGGCCACACCGGCTGCGATGGTGCCCACGCCGGGGCCGCTGACGAGCTTCACGCTCACCATCGCCTTCGGGTTGACCTGCTTCAAGTCGAAGATCAGCTGTGCCAAATCTTCAATCGAATAGATGTCGTGATGCGGCGGCGGCGAGATGAGGGCCACACCGGGCTTGGCAAAGCGCAACTTGGCGATCTGCTCGTTCACCTTGTCGCCGGGCAGCTGGCCGCCTTCGCCGGGCTTGGCACCCTGCGCCACCTTGATTTGCAGCACTTCGGCATTGACGAGGTAGTGCGGTGTCACGCCGAAACGGCCAGAGGCGACCTGCTTGATCTTGCTGGTCTTCTCGGTGCCGTAGCGCGCCGGGTCTTCGCCACCTTCGCCGCTGTTGCTGCGACCGCCGAGGCGGTTCATGGCAATCGCGAGGGCCTCGTGCGCTTCGGGTGAGAGCGCGCCGAGCGACATGCCGGCGGAATCGAAGCGCTTGAAGATGGACTCGATGGGCTCGACCTGGTCGATGGAGATCGGATTGCCGGTCTTGAGCGTGAACAGATCGCGCAGCGCCGACACCGGCCGCTCGTTGACGATCTTCGCGTAGGTCTTGTACGCCGCGTAGTCACTCTCCTTCACCGCTGTCTGCAGGGTGCGGATCACGTCCGGGTTGTAGGCGTGGTACTCGCCGCCATCGACATACTTGTAGAGGCCGCCGAAATCGACCGGCTTGCGGCCGATCCAGGCAATCTTCGCGCGCGCGATCTGCTCGGCTTCGAGGTCGCCGAAGGTCGCACCGCTGATGCGGTTGGTGGTGCCCTCGAAGCAGGTCTCGACCACCTCGTTCGACAGGCCGACGGTCTCGAACAGCTGCGCGCCGCGATAGCTCGCAATGGTCGAGATGCCCATCTTCGAGATGATCTTGTAGAGGCCCTTGTTGATGCCCTTGCGGAAGCTCGACGCGAGATCTTCCGGCTGCTTGTTCTTGATCTCGCCCGTGCGCGCCAGCTCGTAGAGCGAGGCGTAGGCGAGGTAGGGATACACGCAGCTCGCGCCATAGCCGATGAGGCAGGCGAAGTGGTGCGGATCGCGCGCCACGGCGGTCTCGACAATGATGTTGCAGTTGCAGCGCAGCTCTTCGCGGATGAGGCGGTGCTGCACGGCCCCGACGGCCATCAGGGCGTGGATGGGCAGCTTGTCGCGGGCGACCAGACGGTCGCTCAGCACCAACACCACCTTGCCGTTCTTAACCGCCGCCACGGCCTCGTCGCAGATGCGCTCGATGGCGTTCTGCAGGCCGGTGGCCGGCTCGTATTGCAGGTCGATCAGGGCGTGGGCGTAGCCGGGCTCCTGCAGCGAGAGCAGCTTCTTGAACTTGCCCTCGCTGAGCACAGGCGAATCGACACCGAGGCGGTTGGCGCGTTCGGGCGTCTCCTCGAACATGCTGCACTCGGCACCCAGCGAGCACTCCAGCGACATCACGATCTGCTCGCGCAGCGGGTCGATGGGCGGGTTGGTGACCTGCGCGAATTGCTGGCGGAAGTAATCGAACAGCGAGCGGTCTTTTTCACTCAGCACCGCGAAGGGCGTGTCATCGCCCATGCTGCCGATCGTCTCTGCACCGCTCTCGGCGAGCACACGCAGAATCTGGTCGCGCTCCTCGAAGCTCAGGCCATAGAGCTTCTGGTAGATGGCGACGCTTTCGGGATGCAGTTTGTCGAGCGCGGTGGGGTCGTCCTTCAGACTCGCCTCAAGGCGCCTGCTGTTGTCGCGCAGCCACTTCTTGTAGGGCTGGCGGTTGGCCAGCATGCGGTCGATGTCTTCGGGGCGCAGGAGGCTACCGGTGTCGGTGTCGATGGCGAGAATCTGGCCTGGACGCAGGCGGCCCTTTTCGACGACTTGCGACTGATCGAAATCGCTGACGCCGATCTCGGACGCGAGCACGATGGTGCGGTCGCGGGTGATGACGTAGCGCGTGGGACGCAGGCCGTTGCGGTCGGTCGCGCAGATGGCATAGCGGCCATCGGTGAGCACCACGCCGGCAGGGCCGTCCCAGGGCTCCATCTGCAAGGAGTTGTATTCGTAGAAGGCGCGCAGGTCGGCGTCGAGGTCCTCGACGTTCTGCCAGGCCGGCGGAATCAGTGCGCGCAGGGCCGCGAACATGTCCATGCCGCCAGCCAGCAGCACCTCGAACATGTTGTCGAGCGACTCCGAATCCGAACCCTTCTGCGACACCAGCGGCGTCAGCTCATGGATGTCGGGCAGGGCCGCGCACTGGAACTTGGGCGCACGCGCCAGCGCCCAGTAACGGTTGCCGCTGACGGTGTTGATCTCGCCGTTGTGGGCGAGGAAGCGGAAGGGGTGGCAGAGCTTCCACTTCGGCATCGTGTTGGTGCTGAAGCGCTCATGGAACACGGCGATGGAGCTTTCCAGATCCGGTGCCGCGAGGTCCTTGTAGAACACCGGCAGCCATTCGGGCATCAACAGGCCCTTGTAGACGATGACGCGGCAGGAGAGTGCCGTGACGTAGAAGTCGGTATCGCCCTCGGCACTCAGCAGCTTCTCGGCGCGGCGACGCGCCTTGAACAACTTCAGCTCGAACTCGAAACGGTGCATCGACAGCGGCGCAGTGACGAAGGCCTGCTCGAAGCGCGGCATCGAGGCCAGGGCCTCGGCACCGCAGGCCTCGGGGCCGATGGGCATCACGCGATAGCCGGCGAGCGTCAGCCCGTGGTGGGCGCAGGCATCGGCCAGCACGGCGCGCTCGCGGGCGGCCTTCACTTCGTCGGTCGAAAGAAACAGATTGCCCGCCGCGTACTGCTGGCCGCTGCCAATCTCGATGCCGCATTCCGCCGCCACCCGGCGCAGGAAGCGATCGGGTTTTTTCAGCAGCAGGCCGCAGCCGTCGCCGGTCTTGCCGTCAGCGGCAATCGCGCCACGGTGGGTCATGCGTTCCAGGCCGGTAATGGCCCGTTTGACGAGATCGTGGCTGGCCACGTCGTCCATCTGGGCAATCATTCCGAAGCCGCAGCTGTCGCGCTCGAACTCTGAGCGATACAGACCTTGCGGCTGGCTGAGCTGAAGACCTTCTGCCTGGTCTTGTGGCTGGCGCATGGGCAATCCTAGGAAACTGAATGAAACAGGTGGCGTCGGCGAAGCCCTCGCCGCATAGGGTGCGGCCGCTGTTTCAGGGGAGTTTCCGAACAGTTCCGAGGGAACCGCTTTGCACGGAGTAGCCATTTCGTTGCGGTGCAAGGTCGAAGTATTGGCAACGTTGTGCAGTGCGTCAATGTGAGGGGCTTCACGGTTTCTCACAGCGGCGGCAAACGCAGCACCGGATTCCCCCCGCGCACCGGTGGGCGGTGACGGGCGGAGGCCAGCAATCAGCCTTCCCGCTTGATTGTTACATTTTGCAATGGCACATTAACAACGCAACCAGTCATCCGGAGTTACGCCATGACCGTCACCGCCATTGCCAGCAACCCCAAGGCCAAGCTGAACCGCAAGGGCAGCAAGGCCATCCCGCGCCGGGATATCCACTTCAAGCTCGACGATGTCGACCTCAAAACCTGGAACCCGCATGGCCCCCATGTCAGCCAGCTGCTGAACGCGCTCTCCATCGTCTTCCCCGAAGGCGAAAAGTTCTTCATCGAAAGCGCCCGTCATTTCAAAGACCAGCTCAAGAGCCCGCAGCTGCTCGAAGACCTGCAGGGCTTCATCGGGCAGGAGGCCATGCACGGCCGCGAGCACCGCGTCTACAACGAGCGCCTGGCGCAGATGGGCTATGACGTGGCGCGGCTGGAGCGCGACAGCATCAAGCTGCTGCGCGGCGTCTCCGGCAAGAACCCGCTCAACAAGCTGGCCGTCACCTGCGCGCTGGAGCACTTCACCGGCATTCTGGCCGAGGTGCTGCTGCGCCACCCGGAGCTGATCCCGGAACACTCTCACCCCGAAATGCGCGCCATGTGGATGTGGCATGCGGTGGAAGAGAACGAGCACAAGGCCGTCTGCTACGACGTGTATCAGAGCGTGGCGACCGGCCCGGCGGGCTATCTGCGCCGCACCGGCTGGATGGCCACCGTGACGGTGCTGTTCTGGGCGCGGGTGTTCCAGAACCAGGCGTATCTGATTCAGCGCGACGGCATCGCCACCGACTGGCGCGGCTGGCTCAATCTCGGCAAGTTCGCCTTCACCGCACCTGGCGGCCTGCGTCGTGCGGTCAAGCCCTATCTCGACTACTTCAAGCCCGGCTTTCACCCTTCACAGCACGATACCCGCGCGCTGCTGGCGCAGTGGAAGGCGCGCTATGACCAGCGCGAGATCGAGGAGATGGCGCTGGCAGCCTGAGCATTACAGCCTGAGCCGCGGCAGCTGCCCCGGCCTCAAGGCGTGATGTGCCAGACCAGATTGGCCGTCGCCGTGCGCCCCGTGCCATCGGCGACGGAAATCACCGCGTAGTAATGCCCCAGCGCGGTCGGCGTGCCGCTGACTTGGCCGCTGCTGCTGTTGATCGCGATGCCGGGCGGCAGACGACCAGCCGCGAAGCTGAGTGTGTCGGCCTGGTTGGGGTCCGCCGCCGCCACCGTGAACGGCGTGATCGCCGCACCCAGCGCATTGCTGCGCGTGCCCGGATTGGTGATGGCGGGATCGTTCTGCGGGTCGCTCGTCCCTGCCACGTTGACGAAAACGCTTTTCCCGATGGAGGGCACGCCGACGGTATCCAGCACGAACAGCAGGTAATACCCCGGCGGCATGTCGCCCGGATTCGAGGGCATGCGCACCGACAGCTGATTGCCGGCCCCGACCGTGAACGAGAGTTCGACGAAACGCTGGTCCATGTTGAAATTGTGGGTCGCCGAACCGCTCTTCAGCATCGTCACGCGGGCGATGCGGCTTGCGTCGTCGACCTGCAGGGCAAAGCTGCGATCCAGCTGCGGGCTGGCCGGCAGCGAGGTGATCTGCGGACGCTGCGCGAGGCTGGCCAGGCTTGTGTTGGCGTACAGATAGGGCGGGAAGTAGATCTCGACATCGAGATTGGTCTGCGGCCCCGGCGCGCCACCGCCGCCCGTCAGCACCGAACCATCGGGCATCAGCAGGGCGTTGGAGTGGTAGAGCCGGACCCGGTCGGCATCGTTGGCCGCACCCAGCGTCCACTGGCCGGTCACCGGGTTCCAGCGCTCGGCGCTGTGATCCTCGCCGACCCGCTGGTTATAGGCGTCGCTGCCGCCGGTGAGCAGCAGCTCGCCATTGGGCAGCAGGGTGCCGCTCGCATGCATGCGCAGGGACGAGAAACGACCCGTGGCGGTGACCACCGGGGCCCCGCTGCTGATGTCGATGATCGCTGCCTGGTTGGACCGCGCGCCGGCCTGCAGGATGCGCCCTGGGCTGAACATCGCCGCCGTCGACTCATCGCCGAGCAGGCCGTCCTCCAGCTGGCCCAGCGGGGTGATGGCACCGGTGCCGGCCGGGTCCACGTAGTACATCTTGCCGTTGGTGTCGAAGCCGAAGATGCGGGCATCCGGCGCCACGAAATTACGCGGGTAGTAGTAGCGCAGGTGGCCCGCATCATTGCCCTGGGCATCGGTGCTGGGGTCGCCGGTGCGCGCGCCGGTGAGCAGCCGGAACTCACCCGTGGTCTGCCGCACTTCGGGGAAATCCACACCGCTCTGAATGCCCCGCCCGTCGCCACCCTTGCTGGTGCCGCCCTGGATGTAGACCTCGCCATTGGTCAGCGTCGTGGTGGTGCCGTACCAGCGCCCGCGGTGCATGGTCTGGCTCAGGGTATCCAGCGTGTTGTCGCGCGGCTGGAACAAGATCGCCTTCTCGTTGCCGTCGTTGTTGTCGGTATCCGGCAGGTTGTTGTCACGCGGGTAGGTGTCGCCACCGGCGATCAGCACGCCGGCATCCGGCTGCGGCAGCACCAGCTGGGCGCTGCAGAAGATGTCCACCCCCGGCGTGCCGGTGGTGTTGGAGAGCGTGTTGTGGGACCCCCTGACAAAACCTGCGGCGGGGTCCCAGAGGTCGTAAACGAAGGAGCCGGTGGGATTGCCATCCACGTTCGAACCGTAGTTGAGCACCCGGCCGTCCGGCAGCAGCACCATGTGGATGGGGATGATCGGCCAGGTCTTGATGCCCGACCAGCTGCCCTTGGCGGCCGCATCCGGCGGGATCGGCATCGGCATGCCCTGGATGGCAGTGGGCGGCACCGGGCTTGGCGCAGGAACTGGCGTGGGCGTGGGCACGGGATTCGGTGCCGGTGCTGGCGGTGCCGGCGAGGGACTGCTAGGCGGCGGTGTGGCGGGCAGCAGCGGTGCCTCGTCCTTGCCGGTGCCGCCGCAGGCCGACAGCAGCAGGCTCATCAGGCTGAGCGGCACCACGAGAAGCTGCGCCTTCACTGTTCTTGATTTCATCATGCTCTCCAGAAAACCTGGGGTGAACCCACTAAGACGTGTCCACCTTTGCCATTGCCCCCACTCTACGAACTAAGCCAGCAACTTGTCGTAGTCGGCATGGCTGCCAATCCAGAACCATTACACGCCTTCAGGCTCTGGCACGCCCAAGGCGCGATAGCCCAGATTGACGCGAACGCTGCGAAACGCGCCGTTCCTCACGGTCTTGAATTGCAGCGAGGGGTGCGAGGGGTCTTGCTTGAGCAGCTCGTAGTTGCTAAGCGCGATTTTCTGGATGTCCGCAGGCAGTGCGTTGAAGCACTGCCAAAACTTGGCGGACGTGAAATGCCTCAAAGCTCTTTGGCCTTGCCGCTGCTGTAATCCGCCAAGGCCTCGGCGGCCATTGCATCGAGTTTGCCTACGGCAGCATCGGCCTCGATCTGCTTGTCCCAAGCAGCTTCATCGAACTGCGAAAACCAGCGGCGAAGCGCCGCCAAGTCGGCCGCAGGCAGTTTTTGAATGGCTTGTTCGATGGCGAGAACAGTGGTCATAGGAACCTCCTTAATGACAAAAGTATAGCCATGCACCCCTGCTCACTGTAGGGCGGGTCGAGACCCACCTTGCCAGCGCGAAGCCTGCGCGGAACGGCGGGTTACGCTGCGCTAACCCGCCCTACTGCACTCGCCGCAGACCGCCGCAGCATCCTGCGCAATTTTGTGCAGCGATAGGCGCCATAGGCACAGGCGGTCGCTGATAGTGCGAAACCGATTAGGGCTGGTACCAGCAATGCTGGATAACGGAACTTAAGCTCCATCCAACAAATGACCGCGAAGAATCCAATTAGGAGCATGAGTCCGATGTAAAGCGACGGACTTCGTGAGCAGATCTCACCAGTTTCGTGAATCAGCAAGCCTTCGAGTGTCTGCCAGTCATCAGCTCGGCGCAGAGCAGCCGTTATGGTCTGGCCTGATTCCAATCTTGGCCATCCCTCGACAGAAATCGTCAGATACCTGCTGCCATTTGAATCAAAGTTGAACAATGTTCTGGGCAGATTTCCAGAGAACGGATCTGGGTAAGCGCCATAAACACGATCCATACGAAGAGTGATTATGTGCATTCGAGCGCTTTTTCGATCTATCGCTGATTCGGCAACTGCTCAAACACCGAACTCAAGATATCCCCCAGATACTTCTGCACCGCCAGTTCCATCGCGCGGGCCACTTCGGCATCGACGGCGACATCGGCGATGGGGCGCAGCTTCCAAATCAGCTCGGCGATCTTCGACACCTCGTTGGCCTTGGGCAGGCCATCCTTGAGATGCTGGGTCAGCACATAGCGCAGCGCGAGCTGCACCAACTCGTTGGCGACGCGCTCGACGTTGCCGCGCAGCATGCGCAGGATGTCGAGCAGGGCCGAGAGTGGGATGCCCATCGCCACCAGTTGCGCCGCCGCATGCACGAGGCGGGGGCGCGGCGCGCGGAAGCGCAGGCCATCGGCCTGCAAGATGCCCAGCTCGGTGACGCGGCGCACCAGCTCCGGGATGGCGGTGACCTTTTCGTGCTTGCCGAACATGCTGATGATTTCGGCCATGCTGAAGGTGCCGGGCAGCTCCTCTGACCACGGTGAGGTGATGGCACTTTCGAGCCCCAGCAGGTCGCGCAGGTTCTGGCCTTTTTCCCAGGCGGCGATCAGCTCGGCGATGTTGCCGAGGGTATAGCCCCGGTCGAGCAGCTGGTTGATGAGCCGCAGGCGGGCCAAGTGATCGCTGGTGTAGATGCCGGTGCGGCCGCGCTTCTCCGGCGGCGGCAGCAGGCCGCGATCCTGGTAAGCGCGCACGTTGCGCACGGTGGCGTCGGCGGCGCGGGCGAGTTCGTCCACCGTGTATTCGGCGCTGCCGGTGGCCTGTGCGGCGCGCTTGCGGCGGGGTTTGGGTGCGGGGTCGATCGGCGTTTTCGGCATGGCGATACTTTAGCCGCCTACTTCAAACGTCGGGGGTCGAACAGCCGCTCCCATTCGTCGATGGCAAATCTGTCAGTCATGCCGGCGATGTAGTCAGCGACGATGCGCGCGCGCGCGGCTTCATCGGCAGCCAATACGGTCTCGGCGTGCGACTGTGGTGGCAGCAGACGCGAGTCGTGCATGAAGGCCTCGAACAGCTCCTTCAGCACGCGCTTGGCCTTTTCCATCACGCGGTAGACCTGATGGTGGCGATACAGGTGCTCGCGCAGGAAGCGCTTCAGCTCGCGGCTCTCGGCGGCGATGGCCTCGCTGTAGGCGACCAAGGGTTCGGCCAGGGCGCGCACGGCATCCGGTGATGCGGGTTGCGCTTGTGCGAGCCGCTGGCGCGAGTGCTCGGTGAGGTCGCCCACCAGCGTGCCGATGATGCGGCGCACCGTCTCGTGCCGCACCTGCTTGGGGATGGCCTCTGGATAGGCGCGCAGCACCTCGTCGTGATGGCGCGCGAACAGCGGCACCGCGCGCAGCTGGTCGAGCGTGAGCAGCTGCGCGCGGATGCCGTCGTCGATGTCGTGGTTGTTGTAGGCGATCTCGTCGGCGAGATTCGCCACCTGTGCTTCGAGCGTGGGCTGGCCGCCGGTGACGAAGCGGGCGGCGACGGCGCCCATCGTTTCCGCACGGGCCTTCGAGCAATGCTTGAGGATGCCCTCGCGCGTCTCGAAGGTGAGATTGAGGCCGGTGAACTCGGCGTACTTGTCTTCGAGCGTATCCACCACGCGCAGCGACTGGGCGTTGTGCTCGAAGCCACCCCAGGGTTTCATGCAGGCGTTGAGCGCATCCTGCCCGGCGTGACCGAAGGGCGTGTGGCCGAGGTCGTGGGCGAGGCAGATGGCCTCGGCCAAATCCTCGTTGAGATCGAGCGTGCGGGCGATGGTGCGGGCGATCTGCGCGACTTCGAGCGAGTGCGTCAGCCGGGTGCGGAACAGATCGCCCTCATGATTGACGAACACCTGCGTCTTGTATTCGAGCCGGCGGAAGGCGGCGGAGTGGATGATGCGGTCGCGGTCGCGCTGATACTCGCTGCGGTAGGTGGGTGCAGGCTCAGCCACGCCGCGACCGCGCGAGCATTCGGGGCGGGCGGCGTAGGGGGCGAGGGTCATGGCGCTTTATACCGCAGCGTTGTGAGTACGGGCTTTAGGCGCAGAAGTTTGGGGGATCACTTCGCGCAGAAGTGCGCGAGCGTCTCGCTGAGCTTGCGGTCGTCGAAGTCGGCGGTGAGCACCGCATTACCCAGGCGTTTGAGCAGCACGAAGCGCAGCTGCCCAGCAGCCACCTTCTTGTCGCCCGCCATCAGGCGGCGGAAGTCATCCGGCGTCATGCCCGCAGGCGGCTTGATGGGCAGGCCCGCGCGGGCGACCAGTGCGGTGCAGCGGGTGGCGTCTTCCGTGCTGATCCAACCCAAGCGCGCCGAAAGATCAGCCGCCATCACCAGGCCTAAGCCCACGGCCTCGCCATGCAGCCATTGCGTGTAGCCGGTGAAGGTCTCCACCGCATGACCAAACGTGTGGCCGAGATTGAGCAGCGCGCGCTGGCCGGTGGTCTCGAACTCGTCCTCGGCAACGATCCTGGCCTTGAGCGCGCAGCAGCGTTCGACCACGGCGGCGCTGGTGTCAGGGTCGAGCGCCATCAAGCGGTCGATGGCACCGGCTTCGAGTTCATCGAAAAAGGCGGCATCACCGAGCATTCCGTACTTGATGACCTCGGCCGCACCCGCCGACAACTCGCGCTGGGGCAGGGTCTTGAGCAGGTCGAGATCCGCAATCACCGCCTTGGGCTGGTGAAAGGCACCAATCAGGTTCTTGCCGCGCGCATGGTTCACGCCGGTCTTGCCACCGACGCTGGAATCGACCATCGCTAGCAGCGTGGTGGGTACCTGCACGAAGGCGATGCCGCGTTGATAGATAGCCGCGCAAAAGCCCGCCATGTCGCCGATCACGCCGCCGCCGAAGGCGATCAGCACCGCATCGCGGCTGAGCTTTTGCGAGAGCATCCAGTCCAGCACCTGCTCGGCGGTTGACCAGCTCTTGCTGGGTTCGCCGGCATCCATCACGAACACCTGCTCGCGCTGCAAGCCGAAGGCGTTCAGCAGCGCCGGCAGGTGCAGCGCGGCGAGGTGACTGTCGGTGATGACCCGCAGGCTGCGGCCCTGCACGCCGGTGCGGGCGGCTGCACTCGTCAGCACACCGCTGCCGATGTGGATGTTGTAGGCGTGGCTGCCCAGCGAGACGGTGAGCTGACGCGCGAGGGCGCTCACGGGGTGTCGCCAGCCATGGCCAGCTCGATGTCGCGCGCCAGCTGCTTGGCATTCTTGCCGTCGGTGTCGAGCACGAGATCAGCCACCTCGCGGTAGAGCGGATCGCGCTCGGCGAACAGTCGGGCGAGCGTCTCGCGGCGGTCGCCCGTGGCCAGCAGGGGGCGGTTGTCGCTGCGCTCGACCCGCGTGTACTGCTGGTTGACGCTGGCGTGCAGGTAGACCACGAAGCCGCGTGCTTTCAGGTGGCTGCGGTTCTCAGGCAACAGCACCGCACCGCCGCCGGTGGCGAGCACGATGCTGCGGTGGCCGGTGAGGTCTTGCAGCACCTGCTGCTCGCGCTTGCGGAACCCCTGCTCGCCCTCCTTCTCGAAGATGAAGGCGATGTCGACCCCGGTGCGCTCCTCGATCTCGTGATCGGAATCAATAAAACGCAGGCCGCGTTGCTCGGCCAGTTTCTTGCCCACCGTGGTCTTGCCCGCGCCCATGGGGCCGACGAGAAAGACGCTGCCAGCCTGCTCTCTGGACATTCCTTGCTGCTGTCTGCCTACTGGACGGTGATGGTGCGGCTGTCGCAGGTCTTGGTGTCCTGCGCGACGCAGGCCTGCACGGTGACCGTCCTGGCGATGGTGCCCGGCTCATACTGGGCCGTGGCGGTGCCGGACGCATCCGTCACCCCGGTGGAGGGCGTGACCCGGTCACCGCCGCCCGCAGGGCTGGTGAGCGTGAACGTCACCGACTGTCTCGCCAGCGGCTGGTTGCTGGCGCTGTAGACGGTGTAGCTCAACACCGGGAAGGTGGCGGGATTGGTGGAGCCCGCTGCAACTGTGGCCGGGTTGACCGTCAGCTGGCCGCGTTCCGGCGGGTCGATGCACTGCACCGTCTGGGTATCCCGCAGCTCGGGGTCACTGCTGGCGCTGGCGGTGATGGTGCTGAAGCCCGCGCCGCCGCAAACGAAGTAGATCGTGGGTGAAATCTGGCCGGCGGCATTGGTGTCGGCCGCTGCGGGCGAGCTGCCGGCATTGGCCGTGTCGTAAGTGAAGCTGCCGTTGCTAGTCGCTGTGAGATTGACCGTGCCGCGCACGCCCGTGCCATTGGCAGCGGTCCAGTTCACCTGCACCGGCTGTGCATAGAGCAGGCCCACCGGCTGGGTGCTGTTGGACAGCGGCCTGGTGAGCACGAAGGTATTGGCCCGCACCGGCACGGTGCAGGAGTCCATCGCATTCAGGGTGGTGGTTTTCACCACCGCCTTGATGGTGATGATGGTCCCCACGGCCGCATCGTTGGGCACACGCAGCGCGAACGGCACTTCGCCGGCGTCACTGGTGTTGGCCCCGAAGGTGGAGGGGGTATCCGGCGGGGCGTCGATAGTGCCCTGGCTGGGCGTGAGACCGACGAACACGTCTTCCACCGGCCTGTCACGGCCATCGGTCAGGGTCGCCAGAAAGCCCTCGACGGTCGAACCCGGCGAGACGCCATTGGGGCAGACCAGCTCCAGCTTCACATCCGTTGCGCTGCCGGAACCGGCCGGATTGCTGGGGTCGAGCAGACCACCACCACCGTCGCTGCTGCCACCGCTGCAGGCGCTCAGGGCCAGGGCCGTGGCTGCAATCAATACCTTCTTCGGGGCTTTGAAACGCATGTCGATACTCATGTAGTGGGTGCAGCCAGGGTGATGCGGCATCGGCCAGGGTTTGTCAGGCCGATGCCGCCTTGACCCATGCTCAATTCAATCGCAGGTCATCCGAGACGATGCGGGGGGTGACGAAGATCAGCAACTCGCGCTTGGCCGTGCGGGTGGAATCAAAGCGGAAGGCGCGACCGATGAAGGGGATGTCGCCCAGCAAGGGCACCTTGCTCTGCGAGTCGGTCTTGCTCTGGTCGTAGATACCGCCCAGCACCACGGTCTGGCCGTTGTCGACCAACACCTGGGTGTTGACCTTGCGGGTGTCGATGGAGGGGGCGGTGCCACCGTTGCCGGTGTTCACGTCCTGGCCCTGGCTGTCGTTGTTGACCTCAAGATCCATGATCACCTTCTCGTCGGGCGTGATCTGCGGTGTGACCTTGAGCGAGAGCACGGCCTTCTTGAACTGCACCGTGGTGGCACCGCTGCTGGCGGCCTGCTGGAACGGAATCTCGCGACCCTGTTCGATGCTGGCTTGCTTGGCGTTGGCGGTGATCACACGGGGTGTCGACACCACTTCGCCGCGGCCTTCGGTCTGCAGCGCCGAGAGTTCGAGATCGAGCAGGAAGTCGGAACCCAGCAGCGCGAAGGCAATGCGACCCGCATTGCTCGAAGCCGGCAGGTTGAAGTTGAAGCGATCGGTTGCCGAGCCACTGATGGACACCGGGAACTGGCGGCCACTGCCCAGGAAACTGTCGACCGGCACGTTGGCGGCTGTGCTGCTGCCGGAGGTGGAGACCAGCCCGTTGTTGCCGGCACGGCCGACAGCCGTCGCGCCGAAGCGGGAACCGATTTCGCGCGAGTAGTCGTCATTGGCGATGACGATGCGCGACTCGATCAGCACCTGCCGCACCGGAATGTCGAGGCGCGAAATGAGCGCACGGATCTCCGCCAGCTTCTCGCGGGTTTCGAGCACCAGCAGATTGTTGGTGCGCTCGTCGCGGGTGACACGGCCGCGCTCGCTGAGGATCGAGTTCTCGCCCGACTTCAGCAGCGATTCCACATCAGCCGCCTTGGCGTAGTTGATCTGGATGATCTCGCTGCGCAGCGGTGCCAGCGTGACTTTCGACTTCTCGGCTTCGGCCTCTTCCTTCTCGCGGGCGGCGAGTTCCGGCAGGGGGGCTACCAGCATGACGTTGCCCTGCTGCCTCAGCCCCAGGCCCTTGGTGCGCAGGATGATGTCGAGCGCCTGGTCCCAGGGCACGTTCTGCAGGCGCATGGCGAGTTCGCCATTCACCGAATCGCTGACCACCATGTTGGTGCCGGCGACGTCGGCAATGATCTGCAAGAGCGAACGGATGTCGACGCTCTGGAACGACAGCGAGATGCGCTCGCCGGTGTAGAGGGGTTCGTTGCGGCGCTTGTCTTCGAGCTTCTCCTGCGAGAGCGGCTGGAGTTCGAGCGTGAAGACATTGCCGGACTGGTAGGCCACCTGCTCGAAGTCCGAACCGGTCACCGGCGTGATGGTCATCACGGTGTTGATGCCCTCGCGCGAGACGTCGATGAACTTCACTGGGGTTGCGAAATCGAGCACGTCCAGACGACGGATCAGCGTGTCGGTCGCGCGGGCGTTCTTGAAGCGCGCCACCACCTTGCCGCTTTCTTCCTTCACGTCGACTGCGGTGGCCGCGTCGCTGAGCGCGACGATGATGCGACCCTCGCCCTTCTCACCACGACGGAAATCCACCGAGGAGATGCCAGAGGTCGCCGATGCGCTGCTGACCACCGGACGGGCTGCAATCGCGGTGTTGGCACCGCCGGCGTTCAGCTCGACGAACACCTTGCTGCCATCGACACGCACCGTATAGGCGGTGGTTTCGGACAGTTCCACCACCACGCGGGTACGGCCCTTGGCCTCGGCGGCGGCCACGGCGCGCACCTTGCCGATGTTGATCTTGCGGAAGCGTTCGGCCAGTGCCAGTCGGGTATCGGGCAGATCCAGCGAGAGGCGTGCGGGTTTGTCGATGGTGAACACCACCGGCTCCGGCGCCGCTTCGGACAGCGTCAGTGTCAGCAGCAGTCGCTCGCTGTCGAGACTCACGAAGTCGACCGACTGCAGCGCGCGGCTGGCCTGCGCGAAAGTGGCCGGACTGAAAGCGAGCATGGAGCAGAACACCGCAGCAGTCACTGCCACGGCATTGCGCATGCTGCGTTTTGTACGGGTCATCAGGCTGGACATGATGAAACTCCCTTTGTTATTGCGACAACGCCAGATTGGCAGGGCGCTCCATGAAGCCCCCAAAGCCGTCTGGAATGATTTCGACGAGGTCGATCGTGTTCTCGTTGATCGAGATGATCTTTCCGTAGTTCTGACCCATATGGTTCCCCAGTGTGACGCGATGCACCACGTTGTCTGGCGCTTTCACCAGGGCAAAAATGGATTTTTCCTTGTTGATGGTGCCCAGCATGCGCAGGCCATCGAGCGGGAACTCCTCCAGCGGCTCCGGGTTGCGGTTGGCATCCGGGCGAATGTTGTTGCTGGGCGCGTTGGGGTCCTTCTGTGGCTCGGCGCGCACGAAGGGGTTACGGCGCTCGCCACCGATGTAGGCGAAGGCCTCGTACTGCTTGATCTGCGGGATCGGCTCGATCTGGTTGGTCTTGCGGCCCTTGACCTCGGTCACGTACTGCTCAAGGTCACTCATGCTGCTGTTGCAGCCCGTGAGCAGCAAGCTGCCAGCCAGCAGGTAGATCAGGTGCTTGGCCTTCATTTCGCGCCCCCGGCCTTGGGCTTAGCGGCGGCCAGCTCGGTGTCATCGAGGTAGCGGTAGGTCTTGGCGAGCGCGCTCATGCGCAGCTGGTCTTTGTTGGCACCCTGCCCGCCGACGGGTTTGATCTCGACCTCATCGACAGTGACGATGCGCGGCAGGGCCGCCACACCGCTGACGAACTCGCCCATCTGGTGATAGTCGCCAATGACCATGATCTTGTTGGGGATCTCGGCATAGAACTCTTTCTGCACTTCCGGCACGGGCTCGAATAGTTCTTCTTCGAGGCTCGATGCCACCCGCGTCTGCGAAATGTCGTTGAGCAGGTTGGCCACTTCGGTGCGGCTCGGCAGCTGTCTGAGCATGGCACCGAAGGAGCGCTCCATCTCGGCCAGCTGCTCCTTGTAGGCATCGAGTGCGGCGACTTTCTTCTGCTTGGTCTCGAACTCTTCGCGCAGGCCGGTTTCCTTGGACTCTTCAACCTGAAGGGTTTCGTATTCCGGCTTGATGAGGAAGTTCACACCCAGTCCAATCACCACGATGGCCGCCAGCACCACGGCCGAGACATGCACCCAACCCGGCCAGGCACCGGGGTTCTCCATATCAAGTGATTGAAGCTCCTTGATGACTTCCTGCGCGTTCATGGCTTGGCTCCCGGTGTTGCCGCCGCGGCATCCGCCGTCTTGGCTGCATCAGGCTTGGTGGCCTTGGTGAGATTCTTGACCTGCAGGGTGAATGCACCTTCGCGCTGCTTGTTCTTCTCGGTGGTCTTGATCACCACCAGCTTCGGCTCGGCAAACCAGGGCGAGTTCTCGAAGCTCTTGATGTAGCTGGAGATGCGGCCGTTCGACTCGGCCACGCCGTCGATGGTGACGGTGGCACCGGCCTGCTTGATGGAATTGAGCGTGATGCCATCCGGCACGGTGTTGACCAGCTCGTCGAAGAAATGCACGGTGGCCGAGCGCGAGCTTTGCAGCTCCTCGATCACCCGCATGCGCGAGAGCAGGTTCTGCTTGGTGCGCTCAAGGTCTTCGATCTCCTTGATCTTCTGGTCGATCTCGGTGATCTGCTGGCGCAGGTAGTCGTTGCGCGCCTGCTGGTGGCTGATGGCGTTGGTCATGGTCAGATAGCCCAGCGCCACCACGCCGACGGCGAGGATGAGGCCCAGCACCATGAAGTTGCGGAACTGCTCCAGCCGCCGCGCGCGGCGTTCGGCGCGCCAGTCCAGCAGGTTGATCTTGGTCATGGCGGCTTCTCCCTAGTCCGCAAGGTCGAAGGCGCGGTGTGCCAGGCCGCAGGCGATCAGCAGCGCCGCCTCGTCCTTGGCCAGCACCGTGGGCTTGGCGCGTGCAGACACGGCCATGCGGGAGAACGGCCGCGCCACCACGGTGGCGATCTGCAGGCGATCCTGGATCGCACGATCAACCCCGGTGATGTGGGCGCAACCACCAGCCAGGATGATCTGGTCGATCTGCGAGTGCGCCGCAGAGGCGTTGAAGAAGAACTGGAACGAACGGTCGATCTGCTGCGCCATGTCGCTGAGGAAGTGGCTCAGCACATCCTGCTCGAAGCCCTCCGGCAGCTGGCCGGTGCGCTTGGCCTTGCCGGCGTCTTCGTAGCTCATGCCGTAGATGCGCATGATGTCTTCGGTGAGCTGCTTGCCGCCGAAGGCCTGGTCGCGGGTATAGACCGTTTCGTTGTTGTGCAGGATCAACACCGAGGTCGTCGATGCGCCCATGTCGATCACCGCAACAGTCTTGTTCTTGCCCTCGTTGGGCATCTGGTGGGTGAGGAACTGGCAGGAGTTTTCGAGCGCATTGGCCTCGATGTCCACCACCTTGGCTTTCAGGCCTGCCAGCTCGATGGCCGCAACCCTTTGCTCCACCTGCTCGCGGCGGCAGGCCGCCAGCAGCACGTCGACCTTGCCGCTGTCGCGCTCCGAGGGGCCGATGATCTGGAAGTCCATGTTGACCTCTTCGATCGGATACGGAACATATTGATCGGCCTCGGCCTTGATCTGCTGCTCCATGTCGTGTTCGTTGAGCGAGGCGGCCATCTGGATGATCTTGGTGATCACCGAGGAGCCGGCCACGGCCACGGCCACATTCTTGGTGCGGGTGCCGGCGCGCGCGACGGCACGCTTGATGGCCTCGGCCACCACTTCCGGTTCGGCAATCTGCTTGTCGCTGACGGCATTGATCGGCAGCGGCTCGACCGAGTACGCCTCAACCATCACCTGATCGCCACGCTTGGCGAGCTCCAGCAGCTTCACCGCGCTTGAACTGATATCAAGCCCGATCAAGCTCCGGCTGCCGCCACTGCTAGTCAGCTTTTGTAGGATCGACATGGCCCCGTCCCACCGCTCGCACCCCAAACTTCGTGATTCCCCTGGCGCAGATCGTCCGAATATCGGTGCTGCGCATGAAAAACGCAGGCCTTCCGGGTGAATACACGCTTAAGCTCTATATATAACGAAAATTAGCTGCGACGCAACTAGAAGTGTGTGCGCCAAGTGACTGATCCGCCTCCCAAAGCAGATTCGCGATCTCACTCCGATCAGGCTGCTTCGCGAAAGGCCGAATCAAACGGACGGGCGGCGCAACAGCAGTTGCTCTATCGACGCACCCTTGGGCAGGCGCCAGAGCTGAATCAGTGCGTAGGCCGCCATCGCCATATTGCCCAGGGCCAGAATCAGCAACAGCCAGAGCCCGCGTGCCAGCCAGCTGGATTCCTTGTAGGCGACCCAGAGCCAGAACCAGAGAAAGCCGAAATAGGCATCAAACAGCGTCGCCATCAGCCAGGGATTGTTGCCAGCTGCCGGGTTGGCGATCAGGTCACTGATCGCCACCGCGATGCTCTGGTGACCGGTCGCCCAGATCGAAACCCCGATCAATCCGCCGAGCGCCGCAATGGCCAGGGCCGCGACGGCGGTTTTCATGCCTTGTGGAGGGTGATGTGCATAAGGTCGATGCTGCCAGTGCGGAAGCCACATTCGCAATAGGCCAGGTAATAGCGCCACATGCGATAGAAGCGCTCGTCGAACTGTTGCACGATCTTGTCGCGCACCATCTGCACATTGCGATCCCAAGCGGCACAAGTCTCCGCGTAGTCGATGCCATAGAACCTGGCGTCGGCCGGCAGCAGGCCCTGCTGGGCGGCGAGCGACTCGAACTTTTCCGGCGGGCAGAGCATGCCGCCGGGGAAGATGTATTTCTGGATGAAATCGCGCTTGCTGCGGTAATGCTCGAAAATCGTCGGGCTGATGGTGATGCCCTGGATCACCGCCCGACCGCCAGGCTTGAGTGCCTTGCTGATCGCGCCGAAGTAGGTCGCCCAGTACTCCTCGCCCACGGCTTCGTACATCTCGATGGAGACGACGGCATCGTAGGTTTCGGTGACGTCGCGGTAGTCGCGAATCTCGAAGGTCACGCGGTCGGCCACACCCGCTTTCTCGGCGCGGATGCGCGCCTCGGCCAGCTGCTCGCTGCTGAGCGTGATCGAATGCACGCGGCAGCCGGCGTGCTTGGCGGCATAGATCGCAAAGCCACCCCAGCCGGAACCCACTTCCAGCAGGGTGTGCTCAGGCTTCAATTCAAGTCGCTCGAACATCAGCCGGAACTTGTTGATCTGCGCATCCATCAGCGTCTCGTTGGGCGCGATGAACATGCCGCTGGAATACGCCATGGTGTCGTCCAGCCACATCTTGTAGAACTCGTTGCCGAGGTCGTAATGGGCTTCGATGTTTTCCTTCGCCTTCACCTTGGTGTTGGCGCGGCGGCGGTGCTGCCAGTAGCCGTAGATCTTGCCGATGAAGTTCTTCTCGAACGGGCCCTTGTAGTGCGGCTCGTTGAGGTACATCACCGCCAGCAGCCGGGCGAGGTCCGGCGAATCCCAGCAGTCATCCAGATAGGCATCGCCAAAACCGACTTCACCGCCCGCCACCACATGGCGCACGATCTTTTCGGACTTGATGCGCATCACCCCGCGCGGGCCCGGCAGTGCGCCGCCGTAGTTGCGCGTCGCGCCGTTGGGAAAAGTCAGCTCCAGCGTGCCCACCTTCATGCCGGAGAACATGTAGTTGATGATCTGCAGGCCCCAGCTTAAGCCCCGCAGCGAGCCCTGGGTGGCCAGGTGGGCGGGCAGATCGGGCGAGAAGCCATCGCGGCCCATCATGCGGCCGTAGTCACTTTGCTCTTGCTTGTCTTTGTCGTTTTTCATGTGACCTCCGCCAGCGGCGGCTTGGGTTTTTGATGGAAGCGCGCACCGCGCAACCAGATTTTCAGCGCCTGCCAATGAATGCCTGCCAGCACCTTCACGGCCTGCACCGGCATTGCCAGCACCTGTCGCAGCATCACGGCATCCGAAAAAGGCCTTGCCTGCCCCAGCATCGCGGTGTCGATCAACGGTTCGCCTTCGCGCGTCTCGTTCAACAGCACCCGCAATCGCTCGCCCGGTTCGTCAAAAGTGAAGTGATAACGCCCGACGAGATCGAACAGCGGTGAAACGTGAAAGCATTTTTCCTTTTCCAGCTCCACGCCATACGGCAGTGGCTGCCCGGCAGATGCGCCCTCGTTCAGCGAAGCGGAGGAGAGCAGATAGCTGTGCTTCTCGCCAAAAGTGTTGCGCACCTCGGCGATCACTGCCCGCAGGCTGCCGTCGGCGTGCTCGCAGTACCAGAAGCTGACCGGGTTGAACGCCCAGCCGAACATGCGCGGCTGCGCCAGCAGGCGGATGCGCCCGCCAGCCAGTGCGATGCCTTGGGTAGCGCAGATTGCTTCTGCCCAGCGGCGCAGCCCGCCGACTTCGCCGCGGCCGTGGTCACGGTCGTGAACGCTCAGCACGTTGAAGCGGTTGTGCGAAAACAGCCGGCGCGTGCGAGCCAGCTCGTCGAGGCGGTCGATGTCGAACAGCACGCTGAAGATCTTGTAGACGAAGCGGTACAGCGGGGCGACGCGGCGGCGGTGCATGACACGCAGCGAATAAAGGACCGCCGCATCGCTCACAGCACGGTCCAACCCGGAAGACAGCTGGGGTCAATGCCCCGCACGGCCCGCAAGCCGGACTTCAGGCCATCTTCGTGAAAGCCATAGGCCGTCCAGGCGCCCGCAAACCAGATGCCGCGCCTGCCTTGAATCTCCGGCAGGCGCGCATGGGTCATCACGCTCTCAGGCCCGTAATGCGGATGGTGGTAGACGATGTCGTAGAGCACCTTCTCCTTCGCCACTTCGCGCTGCGGATTGAGCGTGACGATGTAATTCACCGAACCCCCAATGCCCTGCAGCTTGTTCATCCAGTAACTGCCGGTAATGGGCTGGTCGTGAACTTCGTCGACCGGATGCGTGTAGTTCCACGAGGCCCAGGCCGCCCGGCGCTTGGGTAGAAAGGACTCGTCGGTGTGCAGCACGCAGCGACTCTCGTTGTAGGGGATGCCGCTCAGGATCGCCGTCTCGCTGGCATCGGCATCCGCCAGCATTCTCAGCGTGGTGTCGCTGTGGGTGGCGCACACCACGGCATCGAAGTGTTGCTCACCGGCAGCGGTGGAGAGCAGCACGCCGGCACCATCGCGGCGGATGCGATGCACCGGCGTGTTGAGCTTGAGCTCGCCCTTGAAGCTGGCGAGCAGCTTTTTCACATACACATGCGAGCCGCCGATCACCGTGTGCCAGGTGGGCTGGTCGGTGGCGGTGAACAGCGAGTGGTTGTCGAAGAAATGCATGAAGTCGGCGGCGGGATACTCCATCGCCTTCTTGGGCGAGCAGCTCCAGATCAGCCCCGCCATCGGCAGCAGGTAGCGGCTCGACAGCCAGGGCGAGAAGCCGGCACTGGCCAGAAACTCACCGAGCGTGCCGCTGGGCAAGGTGCCGGCCTTCAGCAGCGCATTGCAGGTCTTGTTGAGCTTGAGGATGTCCAGCAGCATGCGGATGTGCCTGGGGCTGAACAGATTGCTCGGCTGCGCGAACACGGTGAGCAGATTGTCCGAGCCCATCCACTCGTAGGCCCCATCGGCGAGCGACACCCCGAAGGACATGCTGGTGGGGCGCGTCTGCACGTCCAGTTCCTGGAACAGTGCCGTGAGATTGGGGTAGTTCACGCCGTTGTAGACGATCCAGCCGGTGTCGACCGGCTGCGTGCCGCCATTTGCCAGCGGCACCTCGATGGTATTGGTGTGGCCGCCGACGCGGCCCTCGGATTCGAACAGCGTGACGCGGTGACGCGCCGCCAGATAGTGGGCGGCAGAAAGGCCGGAAATACCGGAGCCGATGACGGCAATGTTCATGTTGTTCTGAGGGAAGGAGACGCCACAGATTACGCGGCGTATGCCATTCAGGATGCAGAAATACGGCCTGCGGCCCTATTCGTCGGCTTCGTCGAAAGCTTCGCGCAGCTCTTTCACACGGGCCCGATTGACGCCGAAATCGGTCAGGCCCAGTCGTGAGGCGGAGCGGACGTGAATCACCTGCTCAGGTATCGACAGCAGAAACTCCACGTCGTCGATGAAACCCAGCGTGTCGCTGCTGAACTCGGCATGCAGATAGTCGTGGCGGTTGACGGCGATGCGGCAGTTCTTCTGCTGCATCAGCACCGCAATGATGCGGGTCATGGCATCGCCGGGGTCGCCCTCGAAGGCGAACGGCTGCACGTAATGCGGGCCGAGGTTGCGGCCTTCCAGCTTGTGCTGGCTGCAGACGCAATTGGATTTATCCAGGTCGCAGGCCTGCAGGCGGCCGCCGATCACGCCGACGGTGGACGGTCTCTTGGCGGTGAGGAAACTGAGAAAACCCATGACGATCCCCTGATGTCTTGCTGATTTTTTGTGCGTTCACGTTAGCGAGTGTTCACTGCAACCACAAGCAGGGACCGTGCTCAGGCCTCTGGTGCCATGACGGTGGCGGCATCCGGCAGCCAGCGCACGCCCTTCATGCCCGATTGCAGCACCGCCTCGCGCAGCACCTTGAGCGCCTGCATGCGCGGAAACCCGCGCCGGAACAGCATCGCCACCTGCCGGTGCGGCGTGGGGTCGGAAAGATCGAGACCGATCAGGTCGGTACTGGCGTCGCGCCCTTCCATCGCCGCACGGGGTGCGACCGTGATCCCCAGGCCAGACGCCACCATGTAGCGGATGGTTTCGAGCGAAGAGCCGCTGAGCGAACGCGACAGCGAATTATCCGGCTCGATGCACTTGGGGCAGGCCAGCACCACCTGGTCGCGGAAGCAATGGCCAGCGCCCAGCAGCAGCAGGGTTTCTTCGGCCAGGCGCTTGGGCGGCAGGGACTTGAGGCCGGCCCAGCGATGGCCCTTGGGCAGCACTGCCACGAAATCCTCGTCGTAGAGCGGCCAGGCGGCGAGGCCATTCAAGTCCACCGGCAGGGCCAGGATGGCGACATCCAGTTCGCTGTCGCGCAGCTGTTCGAGCAGCTTCACGGTGAAATTTTCTTCGATGATCAGCGGCATGTTGGGCGCGGCCTCGCGCAGCCTGGGCACCAGCCCCGGCAGCAGGTACGGCCCCACGGTGTAGATGGCCCCGATGCGGATGGGGCCTGCCAGTTCGTCCTTGCCTTCGCGGGCGAAGTCTTCCACCGCCTGCGCTTCGACCAGCACCTTCTTGGCTTGCGCCACGATGCGCGCGCCGACATCGGTGGGTTTCACCTCGCCGCGCGTGCGCTCGAACAGGATCACGCCCAGCTCGTCTTCGAGCTTCTTCACCGCCACCGACAGCGTCGGCTGGCTGACAAAGCTGCGCTCGGCCGCGCGACCGAAGTGGCGCTCTTTTTCGAGATTGACGATGTAGCGGAGTTCGGTGAGGGTCATTTTGGGTGACAGGTCAGTTCATTTAACTAGATTGGTTTCGCCGTCCCTGGCGAGGCGGTGTTCTCTACCTCTCGCCCCGCGCCGGGCATCCTTGCCCGGCGGTGAAGCGACGGCGAGCAGTGCTCGCCTACAGCTGTCACTTCACCCCAGTTGGTGACCTGCGGCTTCGACCGCGATCCGCGCGCGCTCCAGATCGCCCTCATGCACCAGCACGAAGTCGGTCTCGTAGCTGTTGACCGCGAAGATGCTCACGCCCGCCTCAGCCAGCGGCCCGGCAATGGCAGCCAGCACGCCGGTTTCGGAGAAGGCGAAGCTGCCGGCGATCTCGATGGCGCGCCATACCACGCCGATGTCGCCGCCGCGCGCTTCGCGCACCAGCGTCACCGACTCCGACGAGCGCACCAGCGCTGCGAAGCCCTGCGCGGGCGCTTGCTGTGCGGCCTCGACCAGCGAGGTGGCGGGGTCGAAGCGCTCCACCACCAGGCGCCAGGGTTGCACCAGCAGACGCAGACGACGATGCACGCTCATAACCAATCCTTTGTGATCAAGTAGTCGCTCAGCAGGGCCGCTTCGGCGCTGCCCGCTTCGGGGACCACATCGTAGTCCCAGCGCGCGAGTGGCGGCATGGACATGAGAATGCTCTCGGTGCGGCCGCCGCTCTGCAAGCCGAAGTGCGTGCCGCGATCCCACACTAGATTGAACTCCACGTAGCGCCCGCGCCGCAGCAGCTGCCATTGCCGCTCGCGTTCGCCATAGGCCATGGCGCGGCGGCGCTCGACGATGGGTGCATAGGCCTGCCACAGGCCATTGCCGACGCGCTGCGTCATGGCCAGCGCCGCATCCCAGCCGCCTTCGGTGAAGTCGTCGTAGAACAGGCCGCCGATGCCGCGCGGTTCGGCGCGATGCGGCAGGTGGAAATACTCGTCGCACTGCCGCTTGAAGCGCGGATACAGAGCAGCACCCACGGCATCGTGCGCGGTCTGGTGCCAGTGGCGGGCATCGTCTTCAAAGCCGTAATACGGCGTGAGGTCAAAGCCGCCGCCGAACCACCAGGCGCTGTCACCCACGCTCAGCAGCCGCACATTGCAATGCGTGGTCGGCACGTACGGATTGCGCGGGTGGAACACCAGCGACAGGCCCATCGCCTTGAACGGCAGGCCCTGCAACTCCGGCCGCGCCTTGGTGGCCGACGGCGGCAGGCTCGGCCCCTTGACCACCGAGAGCGCCACGCCAGCACGCTCGAACACCTTGCCCTCGCTCAGCACGCAAGTAGTCCCACAGCCCTGCAACTTAGAGTCCGCTGGCTTTTGCCAGACATCGCGCACGAAGCGCGCATGGCCATCCACCGCCTCCACCTGCGCGCACAGCTGCTGTTGCAGGCCGTGCAGATAGGTCTCGAAGATCGCGGGCTGCGGGGCGTGGTCTGTCATGCCCCGATTTTACCGGGCAGGACGCTCAGCGCCGCAGCAGATGCCCGGTCGCGGCCTCGCGGATGGTGGTCGGTGACTCGCGCCCACCCGTCGCGCCCGGCACCACGCGCAGGCTGGTGTCGAAGCGCAGGCGCACGTCCGTCACCGTGCGGCACGGCGGCTGGCCGCTGCGATTGGCGCTGGTCGAGACCAGGGCACCACCAAAGCGCAGGCACAGCGCGGCCAGCACCGGATGCGCCGTCACCCGCACCGCCACCGTGTCGTGGCTGCCGGTGATCCAGGGCGGCGTGAACGGCGAGGCCGGGAACACCCAGGTCGCCGGCCCCGGCCAGGTGTCGCGCGCGCGCCTCAGCGCGGTGCGGCTCGGCGGTTCGATGTAGTAGGCAAGCTGGTCGAGATTCGCCGCCACCAGGATCACGCCCTTCTCCACCGGGCGTTCCTTGAGTTGCAGCAAGCTCGTCACCGCGCGCTGGTTGAGCGGGTCGCAACTGAAACCCCACACCGCCTCGGTGGGGCAGGCCACCACCGCGCCACGCCGCAGTTCGCGTGCGGCCAGACGCAGTTGCAGCGGCGGGGTATCGAGCGTGGGCAAGGGCTTGAGGACTCTCATGCGGGGTAGGCGTGAACGGTCTGGATGAGGCCATCCTGCACCAGATACACCACCGCCATCTCCAGCGGCTGCTCGCCGATGCCATGGATGCGCTCGTGGTCGATCACGGTGTGGCCGAGCGCCATGCGATTGACCAGCTCGGCCCGCAGCGCCGGACGGTTGAACCGCTGTATGGCATAGAACTCGGCGAATGCGGCCTTGCCCACCAGCGCCGGTTGCGGCGCAGGCGGGCGGAACACCTGCACGCTCTCGCTGTAGCAGGCGACGAAGGCTTGAAGGTCGCGGGCGTTGTAGGCCTCGAACTGGGCCTGGGCGAGTTGCAGCGGTGTCATCGGCGTTGGCCCTGTTGCGAGGCTTCGATGAGTTTCGCCAGACGCTTGTCGCGCGTGGCCTGCTGCTTGGCGCTGGCGATCCACCACAGCATCTGGTGACGATAGCCCGGCGCTTGCGCCATGAAGTGCTGCCAGGCCGCCGCCTTGCTCTTGAACTGCTTTTCGGCGGCGGGTGTCAGCGTCGCTTCGGTGGTTTGCTCGTAGGCGTAGATGCGGGATTTCCCCTCGCTGCGCTTCTCGAAGGCCGCGAGTCCTGCTGGCCTCATGCGGCCTTCGGCGGTGAGCACTTCAACGCACTTGATATTGACCGCACTCCAGGTCGAACCGGCTTTGCGCGGTGTGAAGCGGATCTGATAGCTAGCGGCGTCGATGCCTTTGCGCACCCCGTCGATCCAGCCCACGCACAGCGCCTCATCGACTGACTCCGGCCAGGTGATGCTGCGGTGGCCGCTGTCTTTCTTGTAGAAGCCGACCACCAGCTCGCGCTCGCTGCTGCCGTACTGTTGCAACCAGCAGCGGAAGTCGGCGGGCGTCTTGAAGAAGGTGGGCATGCGGTGATTTTAGTGTTGCCGGTGGGCAGCACCCACTCCTGCGCCGTTTTCTGCGGTTCAGCAGCAAGCCCTAGGGTGGCGCCTCAAGCGGGGTCAGGGCGAAAAGCGCCGTCCGGAGTGTCCGTCGTACCAAACACCCATCCATTGCGCGGGAGCCTCACCATGAAAACTTCACTCACACTCGTCCTGGCTGCCAGCAGCCTGCTTGCCCTGTCTGCCTGCCAGCAGCCCACCGCCGTTGCCGTGCCGGTGCCAGTCCCCGTGCCGGGTCCGGCGGGCGCACCCGGAGCCACCGGTGCAACGGGCGAGACGGGCTACACCGGTCAGACCGGCCAGACGGGGCGCACCGGCATGACCGGCGACACCGGCACGCAGGGAAACACTGGCAGCACGGGCCGCACAGGCGAGGACGGCGCCACCATCATCGTGGTGCCTGAGCCGAAGAACTAGGCCCTTGCTGCGGTTGCAGACGAAGCCCGGAAGCGATTCCGGGCTTTTTTGCGGTCTGTCATTCGTCCTGCAGGCGGGGAAGCCTGCGGCTTCAGTAAACCGTATCGTGATCGCCGACATTGATGGGGACGATCTGCTGATCGCTGATCAGCAATTCCAGCGTGATGCGATACGAGAGGTTGATCGACACCGAATGCAGCCCCTTGAGTTTGCCCCGCAGAGGATGCAGCCGCAGTGAGGGGTGATGCGGGTTGGCCTGCAACAGCAGCAGCGCCTTGCCATATTGCTCGCGCAACTCAGGGCGCTGCCTGAGAAAGCGCGCGGCGCGGCGGTTGTACTGGTCGGTGAAGACCAGCGTGTAGCTCATTGCAGCGTGGCCAGACGCTTCAGGTGTGCCTCAACCGATTCGGTGACGAAGCGGCCTGCGGCCATATCCGCCTGACTCTCTGCCAAGGCTGCCGCCAGCTCGCATTCGCGCAGATAGTGGTAGTGCTCGATGTTCATCACCACAAAGCGGTCTTTGCCGCGCACGGAGACCAAGGCCTCTGGGGAATCGGCCAAGGCTTCGGTGATGGCGGCGATGCCTTGGGTTTTGAGGCTGTTGGCGCTGATGGTGGTCATGGCGGGCTCGATTTGAGTCGTGACATTAACCATATCATTAATCGTGCGATTGATCGCCCTGTTTGGTTTGTCATTCCCGCGCAGGCGGGAATCCAGGTGTCTGTTGCGCTGCTCTGTCGCGCTGACGCGCTCTGCTGTGCGCGAGGACTGTCTGAGTGAGCGTCTTCATGCGAGCGAGTTCCGCAGCGCCCCCGAAAACCGAGCATCGCAGGGCAGTGCGAAGCACCACCGTATTCGGGGTCGCCTTTCTTTTGCTTACTTTTCTTTGGCGAAGCAAAGAAAAGTAAGTCGCCCTTAGGCGAAACCGCACTCAATGCCAGTGCAACGTGAGCAGAGCGCGTGAGCGCGAAACGCCAACATCCGCGTGGGCAGAGAAAGCCTGCCCACCTTACGTCACTAGACAGCCTTACCAAGCACGGCGCGTATGTTCTCTTCGGCCTGCTTCAGTCGGAGACGAATAAGGGTTGATCCAACTTCCCCGACATCCTCATACAAGTTTCGAGCAATAGCGTGTAAGCCGAGCTCAGGTTTGTAGCCATAGAACGAAACAAATTCAGAAATTCTCGACTCACGTTGGCTGAATTGCGTGCCTGCCTTGAGCTTCAAAAACTCGACCCATCCCTTGAATTGTTTCTCTTTATTGCACCCGCGACAACAGGAAATCACGTTACCCCAGGCATGTAGACCCAACGCCGTTCTATTCAGCGGAATTAGGTGGTCCAGCGTGGATAAATCGCCATCAAGGAGCGTACCGCAATAGGCACACGCACCGGCAAAGAACCTATGCACTTCATTCTTCTGCTTTACAGACGGCTTGAAGACCTCGAAGCCTCTCTCTTTGTCGTAAACATTGCCAACCTCTTGAAGAAATATGCGAATCGCCGTATTCGATAAATCTGATTGACTGCGCGGCATAAGCGTACCTAGCTCGCTTTCGTTGTCTTTGTTTTAACTGCCTTCTTCACTGCTTTTTTGGCTACGGCTTTCTTCGCGGATTTTTTAGCTGTCGGCACAGTCGCTGTTTCGCTCTTAGGTGCAGCCTTTGCTTTAGTGCCACCCTTGCCCTTCTTCACCGGCTTCTTGGCCGCCTCAGCCTCGGCGAGATAAGCCTCGGCCTCAAAAACCGTCACGTCTTCCGGCTCGCGTTTCTTGGGCAAATTCGCCTTACGCGTGCCATCGAAGATGTAAGCGCCAAAACGCCCCTTGATGATGCGAATGCCGGTATCGCCAAACGTCACCAGAGTAGCGGCATCGAGGGCAGCTGCTTTCTGCTCGATCAGCTCGATCACGCGCGGCAGCTCGATGGTCATCACATCGTCTTCCTTCTTCAGGCTGACGAAGTTCTTGCCATGCCGCGCATAGGGGCCGAAGCGGCCGACGTTGACCGCCACCTCGTCGCCATTGGGCAGGTTGCCCAGCATGCGCGGCAGCTTGAAGAGATCGAGTGCTTCTTGCAGGGTGATGGTGTCGATGCGTTGGGTCGCCTTGAGGCTGGCGAACTTGGGCTTTTCGGCGTCCGGGTTGTCCTTGTCGGCGATACCGATCTGCACGAAGGGGCCGTAGCGGCCCAGGCGTGCGGTCATCGGCTTGCCGCTGACCGGATCGGTGCCGATGACGCGGGCGTCCTGCACCATGTCCTGGCGCTTCATCTCCATCTTTTCGTCGATCTGCGGCTTGAAGCCCTGCCAGAACTTGGCGAGCAACGGCACCCACTCGGCTTCGCCACGGCTGACGGCGTCGAGCTCATCTTCCATGCCGGCGGTGAAGGCGTAGTCCACGTACTGCTTGAAGTGATCGGTGAGGAAGCGGTTGACGATCATGCCCACATCGCTGGGGATGAAGGCCTTGCCATCGAGGCGCACATACTCGCGCGCCTGCAGCACGCTGATGATGCTGGCGTAGGTCGAGGGCCGGCCGATGTCGTATTCCTCCAGCGTCTTCACCAGGCTGGCTTCGGTGAAGCGCGGCGGCGGCTGGGTGAAGTGCTGCTCGGGCGTGATGTCGACCAGTCGTACGCTTTCGCCGACTTCGAGCGGGGGCAGGCGCTTTTCGTCGTCTTCGTCGTCCGGCTCGTCCTTGCCCTGCATGTAGACGGCGATGAAGCCGGGCTCGATCAGCACACTGCCGTTGGCGCGGAAGCCATGCGGCCCGGCCTTCAGCTCAGCGGTGACGGTGTCGAACACCGCCTGCGCCATCTGGCAGGCGACGGTGCGCTTCCAGATCAGCTCGTAGAGCTTGGCCTGGTCCGGCGTGAGATACGGGGCGACCTGCACCGGCAGGCGCATCGCGCTGGTGGGGCGCACGGCCTCGTGGGCTTCCTGTGCGTTCTTGCTCTTGCTCTTGTAGTAGCGGATCTCTTCCGGCAGGGCCTTCTTGCCGTACTGGGTTTCGATCACCCGACGGATTTCCTGCAGGGCCTCCTGCGCCAGGCTCACCGAGTCGGTACGCATGTAGCTGATGAGGCCGATGGTCTCGCCGCCGATGTCGACACCTTCATACAGCTGCTGCGCCGTGCGCATGGTGCGCTGACTGGTAAAGCCGAGCTTGCGGTTGCTGTCCTGCTGCAGCGTCGAGGTGGTGAAGGGCGGGGCCGGGTTGCGGCGGCGCTGCTTCTTTTCGACGCTGGCGACTTTCAGGCTGCCATTGGCAGCGGCCGTGATGCGGGCGACGGCTGCGGTCGAACTGTCGCCCTCCTTCAGCGTGAACTGCTCGACCTTCTTGCCATCGAGCTCCACCAGCTTGCTGGTGAACAGGGTGCCGGCCTTGTCGCTGCGGGCCTCGACCGTCCAGTACTCCTGCGGCAGGAAGGCCTTGATCTCTTCCTCGCGCTCGCAGATCAGGCGCAGGGCGGGTGACTGCACGCGGCCGGCGCTCAAGCCCGGCTGCACCTTGCGCCACAACAGCGGCGAGAGGTTGAAGCCGACGAGGTAGTCCAGCGCGCGGCGCGCCTGCTGGGCGTTGACCAGGGGCTGGGCGACATCGCGCGGGTGGGCGATGGCGTCCTGCACCGCGCTCTTGGTGATTTCGTGGAACACCACCCGGCGGATGGGCTTGTTCTTGATGACGTTCTTTTCTTTCAGGATCTCTGCCAGATGCCAGCTGATCGCCTCTCCTTCGCGGTCAGGGTCAGTCGCCAGGTAGACGGCGTCGGCCACCTTCACGGCGCGGATGATGGCGTTGACGTGCTTCTCGTTTTTCTCGATCAGCTGGTACTTCATCTCGAAGCCGCGCGTCACATCCACCGCCCCATCCTTGGGGACGAGATCGCGCACGTGGCCGTAGCTGGCGAGGACTTCAAAGTCCTTGCCCAGGTATTTGGCGATGGTCTTGGCCTTGGCCGGCGACTCGACGATGACGAGGTTTTTGCTCATTTATTCCTGCACAGACGAAAACGCCCGGTGGATGACCGGGCGTGAGCTTATAAGCCTCGCGTGGCGGGCAATGCAACCCGACCACTCCTTATTAGTGCATCAGAAAACACTTTCTCAATGGAGAAACGGCCCCGGCGCGTAGACCATATCTTCGAGGTGCCAGGCGCCTTCTTCCTCACCTGGCTGGCTGACCAGCACCAGCAGGCAGACCCACTTCACGCGCTCCAGATCGACGTCGTCCTTGATCGCCAGCAGGCGCTCGATGACCAGCTCGCGCGACTCGGAACTCAGGATGCCGAGCTGTTCGAGATAGAACAGGAAGCCGCGGCATTCGGTGGAGAGCTTGCACATCTCCTCCGGCGCGTAGATGCGGATGACGCCCGGCGTGCCGAGCTGCGGCGCGCTCTGGCGCTGCTCTTCGAGGCCACCCAGCCAGGTGAAGGCGTAATTGATTTCCTCGACGGGAAAACCTGCGGCGGAGAGTTCATCCCGCAGAGTGTCCTGATACTCGGCGTCGTGAACCTCGGTGTCGTGATAGTTCTCGAACAAGAACATCAGCACATCCAAAACTGTTTCCTTCATGCCCGAGCCCCTATCGGTTGTGAGGAACCACTCAGCCCGACACTACCTGTAGTTCATCGACCTTGCAAGCGCATGAAACCACCGCCAGCGGCGGACCCCGCCCGGCCATCGAGTTCGAGCATCAGCAGGGCGGTGTTCACCTGCTCTGGTGGCAGGCCGGTGGCGGCGATGAGGGCGTCGACCGACTGTGGTGCATCCGCCAGAATCGCCAGCAGCGCGGCGGTCGCCGCATCGTCGCTGCCAGGCTTGAGCGATGTACTGGCCGCGGTCGAAGGGGCCTGCTCGCGCAGCCAGGCGCCGAGCTTCGGCGCCAGTTCCAGCAGCACGTCATCCACACACTCGACCAGCTTCGCGCCCTCGCGGATCAGCTGGTGGCAGCCCTTGGCGAGTGGGTTGTGGATGCTGCCGGGGATGGCGAACACCTCGCGACCCTGCTCCACCGCCCGGCGGGCGGTGATGAGCGAACCGGACTCGCGCGAGGCCTCGACCACCAGCACGCCCAGGCTCAGGCCGGAGATGATGCGGTTGCGGCGGGGAAAGTTGGCTGCGACGGACTCGGTGCCGGGTGCGAACTCGGACAGCAGTGCGCCGCCGCCATCCAAGATCGCCTGCGCCAGCGCCTTGTGGCGGGCGGGGTAGACCCGATCCAGACCGGTGCCGCAGACCGCGATGGTCGGGGCCTTGGCATCGAGCGCACCGGCGTGCGCCGCGCCATCCACGCCGGTGGCCAGGCCGCTGGTGATGATCACGCCCCGGCGCGACAGCTCGGCAGCAAAGCCGCGTGCGTTCTCAAGCCCCTGCGGCGTGGCGGCGCGCGCGCCCACCATCGCCAGCTGCGGTTGCGACAGCAGGGCGGCATCGCCGCGCAGGAACAGCGCGAGCGGCGGCGTGGTGATGGTTTTCAGCGCCTCCGGGTAGCGCGCGTCGTGCAGGGTGATGAGGTGACGGTCACTGCCACCGGCCAGCCACTCGGCATCGGCCTGCACCTGGGCGTCGTCTTCGTCGGGCAGCAGCACCTTGCTGCGCTCGGCACCGGCGCTGAGCCACTGCGAGGCCGTGGCAGCGCATACCGCCTCGGCGCTGCCGAATTGCTCCAGCAGCCGCAGCGCCTGCGCATTGCGCAGGCCCCTGGCGCGGATCAGCCGCAGCCAGGCTTGCATGGTCGAAGCTGCGCCTGGGCTCAGCGGTTGAGCGAACCCGGCACCGGCTTGACGACGCGATCCAGCACGCGGATGGAGCGGTTGGCATCCATGATCAGGCCGTAGCTGAGGCCGGGCATCGCCTTGAAGATCATCAGCAGACCGGATTCCACTTCAGGCAGCAGCTCCGACTTGCCGGTGACAGGGTCTCTCACCTTGCGCGGGGCCTGCTTGATGCGCAGCACGTGGCCCGGCTCCAGACCGTGCTTGCTGCCCCGGTTGAGGGCAACGATCTGGTACTGGGTGATCTGCGACACGCCCTGGTAGACCGAAATGATCTTGCCGTCGATGTCGGCTTTCGGTGCGTGCGGGTAGAAATTGGCCTGGAAGTTTTCCGACTCTGGCGGCAGCAGGCGGTCGCCCGCTAGGATTTCGTGCCGCGAAGAAGTCAGCATGGCCTCGGCGGGGTTACCCAGGGTCCTGATCTCGGCCTCGCCAGAGGGGATGGCCTCGTAGCCCAGCAGTTCGCCCGTGTCGGGGTCCTTGTAGGTCACGCCACGGCGCACGGTGCTGAAGTTGCTGGCGGTGTTGTCGGCCGGCAGATTCTTGATGAACACCGCCATGTTGGCACCGCCGATGATGTGCTCGTCGGCGAAGTCCAGGATGTAGGGCGCACGGTTGAACTGGTCGATGTCGACCACGCGCGGACCATTGAGGAAATTGCGGATCGCGTCGATCGGGATCGCCTGCAGGCCGTCACCCAGGCCGGATTCGCGGATCTGCGGCGACAGGCGTTCGAGGTCTTCACCGCGCGCCAGCACCGTACGGCCGTTGACGTTGTAGAGCTCCAGCACATCGCCGGGGTAGATCTTGTGGGGGTTGGCGAGCTTGCCGTTGACGTACCACAGCTCCGGCCACTGCCAGGCATCGGCCAGATAGCGGTTGGCAATGCCCCAGAGAGTGTCACCCTTCTTCACCACGTAGCGCAGGGGCGCATCGCTGCGCAGGCCGTAGTCCGCACCGGCGCTGGCCTCGTTGAGGTCCTGCACGGGCTGGATGTTGCGCGGCAGGTTGGCCTGCGGGTCAGCCGAGGCGGTCAGCACCGAGCCGGCATTTTCAACCGAGCTGTCGGGGGTGGCGGGCTTGGTGGCACAGGCAGCCAGGACCATGGCCATCGACACAGCGCACAGACGCAGCGGGATCATTGAAATCGGGCTTGCGGCAGGCAGCGAATGTGGTGCGACGGCTTTATACTGCGTCATCTTGCGGCTCCCTTAGCAGCGTGGGTCGATTGTGGCATAAGTGCCTTGATCGTCAAACAGTTGCCGCTGAAAGCGCAAGTTGTTTCGCAACGTTTGAGAAAGACGCGCCATGGCCCTACTACCCATCCTTCACGATCCCGATCCGCGCCTGCGCATCAAGGCCAAGCCGGTCACGGTGTTCGACGCCAAGCTCACCAGGCTGGTCGAAGACCTGTTCGAGACCATGTACGACGCCCCCGGCGTCGGCCTGGCGGCTACGCAAGTCGCCGTGCCGCTGCGCGTGGCGGTGATGGACTGCGGCAACGACGAGACCGGCCCGCAGAAGCTGGTCATGGTCAACCCGGAAATCCTCGACCCGGCCGAGAAGCAGGAGATGGACGAGGGCTGCCTCTCGGTGCCCGACTACAAGGACAAGGTGCAGCGCTTCAACCGCCTGCGCCTCAAGGCGCTGGACGCGCACGGCAAGCCCTACGAGCTGGAAGCCGAGGGGCTGCTGGCCCAGGCCATCCAACATGAAATCGACCATCTCGATGGCAAGCTCTACATCGACCTACTCTCTTCGCTCAAGCGCGAGCGCTACAAGAAGAAACGGGCCAAGGCCGAGAAGCACGTCGCTTGAAACTTGTCTTTGCAGGAACGCCTGAGTTCTCCGTCGCCGCGCTCGATGCGCTGCACGCAGCCGGTCACGACATCGTCGGCGTCTACACCCAGCCAGATCGTCCCGCCGGGCGCGGCCAGAAGCTCACCGCCTCGCCGGTCGCCGAACGCGCACTCAAGCTCGATCTGCCCACGTTCAAGCCCGAATCGTTCAAGAAGCAGCCCGAAGCCATCGACGAGCTGCGTGAACTGGCGCCAGAGCTGATGGTGGTGGTCGCCTATGGCTTGATCCTGCCGCAGTCCGTGCTCGATATCCCCGCCAAGGGCTGCCTCAACATTCACGCCTCGCTGCTGCCGCGCTGGCGCGGTGCGGCACCCATCCAGCGCGCGATTC
>JAZKFO010000038.1:0-14442 GCA_040386395.1 Pseudomonadota bacterium
TGCTGGTGCATCTCTTCCCCGACGCCGATGTGCCGGTGCTGCAACTCAGTCTCGACGCCACACAGCCAGAGTCTTTTCACTACGCCATCGGCCAGCAACTGGCGGTGCTGCGCGACGAGGGCGTGTTGATCCTGGGCAGCGGCAATGTTGTTCACAACCTGCGGCGCCTGAACATGCAGAGTGGTGCCGCCTACGACTGGGCGACGCGCTTCGAGGCCTTTGCCCGCCGCGCCATCACGGTGCGCGACCATGCGGCACTCATCGACTGGCCCGCGCAGGGTGCCGATGCCGCGCTTTCGATCCCCACCCCCGAACACTATTGGCCGCTATTGCCGGTGCTGGGCGCGCAGGGGGCGGATGAGCCAGTGCAGATCGTCATCGACGGCATCGAGCTGGGCGCCATCAGCATGATGACGGTGCGCGTGGGCTAAGCGTCGCAGGCTCAAAAAAGCCGAACGATCACAACAGAACAAATTGATTTCGGCGCGCATCGCGCAGGTCTAGTCTCGCTGCACTTCAGTCAGACACCGGACCAGACCCATGAGCACCAACACCCTCGACTCCATCAAGCACCGCGTCTCCGCCAATGCCTTCGACCCCAGCAAGCCGCTCAGCAAGGCCGAGATCGAAGAGCTGGTGAGCTATGCGCTGGAAGCGCCCTCGTCGTTCGACATCCAGCACACGCGCTTCATCGCGGTGGTGGATCAGGCGCAGAAGGAGAAGCTCAAGGCGCTCAGCTGGAACCAGGCCAAGGTGGCCGATGCGGCCGTGACCTTCATCATCCTCGGCGACACGCTGGGCCACGAAAAGCTGCCGGACTTGCTGGCGCGCGCGGTGAAGGCGGGCGTGTTCGAGCAGGGCGTGGCGGACTATCTCGTCAACGGTGCGGCGGGCTTCTACAGCAACTACGGCAACACCCAGCTGGTGCGCGACGAGGTGATCCGCAGCGCCAGCTTCGCGGCGATGAACCTCATGCTCGCCGCCGATGCCAAGGGCCTGGTCAGCGGGCCGATGATCGGCTTCGACTCGGCGGGCGTGCAGAAGGCTTTCAACATCCCGGAGCGCTACGTGCCGGTGATGACGCTGGCAGTCGGCTATGCGAAAGAGGCTGGCAACTGGCCGCGCAAGCCGCGCCTCACCGTGGCCGAGACGCTGGCCTATGACGAAGGCAAGACCTTCTAGCTGATGCCGAGGCGGCGCGCATAGTCGCGGTAGCGCGCCGTCTGCGGCAGGGCCTGCGCCACATCGAAAGGCGGCAGGCCCTGCTGGCGGATGGAGGCCAGCCAGCGGCGCTCCCACTCGGCGTGACGCTCGCCCAGTGTTTCTTCCCAGAACACATTTCGAAAAGTGTCGTAGCCCTCGTGTTCGATCAGCCAGCCGATGAAGCTGGCCGCGATGAGGTAGGTCTGCCAGCTGCGAAAATCCGCCTCGCGGCTGCTGCCGTCGTAGCCGGATTTTTCCAGCAGCACGCGCAGGGGCGGCAGCTGGCCGCGTTGCAGAAACAGGTTCACCCAGGCATCGGTGGAAATGCCGTACTGCGGCCAGCCTTCGATGCGCTGACCCTGCTCGGCAAACAAGGCCTCGGCGGTGTGGGTGGCGATGCCTTCCTTGAAGAAAAACGTGGACTCGTGGCCGGTGGCGTGGTGGGCCAGCTCGTGGACGAAGGTTTCCAGCATCTCGGTCGGATCCTCGTCGACAGGCAGGTAGACACTGGGCTCCAGGTAGTAGCCGATGTCGACCTGCCGGCTGATGACGATGCGGGCCGGTGTCGGTGCCACGACATGGTGGTAGCGATAGACCTTCAGCGCCCAGTGTTCGTAGTCGGCCTGCAGCTGGCGGATGCTTGCTGCCGGCAGTCCGGCCTCGTTGACCAGGCGGATGCCGGAGGCGGCACTGGCGGTTGCGGTGAACAGGGCGAGGGCGAGAGTCAGTGGCAGGCGCATGTCTGGTAGACGTGGCTGCCGCGTCGGGAGTTCCGCCTGCTATTAGATGGTCGCCACGCCGATGTTGGTCGAGCTGCCCTTGCGCTTGCCGTCGCGCTTGGCGAGATACATGGCGCTGTCGGCCACCCGCACCAGGCTGTCCAGATCGCTGGCATGGCCGGGGAACAGGGCGATACCGACGCTGATGCCCACCCGCACTTCGATGTTCAGCGGGTGCCCCTGCACGCTGAGCCGATAGGGTCTGCTCACCGCCTCCGACAGCCGGTGTGCCAGGCCCAGCGCATGCTCGGTGCTGATCGGCGCATCCATGATCGCCGCGAACTCGTCGCCGCCCAGCCGCGCCACGGTGTCGACATCGCGCATGGTCGAGCGCAGGCGAAAGCTGAGTTCCTTCAGCAGCTCGTCGCCGGCCTGGTGGCCGTGTTCGTCGTTCACCGGCTTGAAGTTGTCGATGTCGATGTAGAACAGCGCGCAGGCATTGCCGCTGCGCACGGTGCGGCCCACGGCGGTTTGCAGGCGGTCGAGAAACAGCAGGCGGTTGGGCAGGCCGGTGAGCGGGTCATGGGTGGCCAGGTGCGCGGCTTTTTCTTCCATGCGCTTGCGTTCGCTGATCTCCACCTGCAGCGCCTTGTTGCGGCTGTCGAGCTCCATCACCAGCGTGCGCAGCTGGATTTCGGACAGTCGCCGCACGCCCTCGGCACGGTTGATCGAGGCTGCATTGATGAAGGCCAGCACCGAGAAGGCAAGGATGGTGAGCACGGTGGCAATCGAGGTGCCGGTGCCGCGACCCTCGAACCAGCCGCTGTCGGTGCCGAACAGCGCCACGCCACCCAGCAGCGCCGGCACCAGCACGCAGGCGGGCAGCAGCCGTGCATAGCTGCGCGCGCCGGGGCTGTGGCGGGGGATCAGCCGCAGGTAGGCCTGGTCAGGGCGGCTCAGGATCAGCGCCAGGCAGATCATCACGAAGCAGACGGCGGTGTGCAGCGCCATCGGGATGTACTGCTTGTACTTGTAGAAGCCGCTGGTGTCGTAGGCATAGCCCACCAGTGCCGTCAGTGCGGCCAGCAGGATGGGCGTGGCCAGCCATTGCGGATGCAGGTAGGCGGGCCAGCGGGGGCGATCCACCACCAGCAGGGCAATGGCGAGCAGCACGAAACTTACCGCCACGTTCGGGGCCATGCGGCTGGGGTAGACCTGCCCGAAGTTGAGCTGGGAGGTGAACAGCAGTGCATCGGGACACAGCGCCGTGCCCATCCAGAGATCAAGCAGCTTGGTAACGCCGACATACAGCACGAACAGGGGCAGCAGGTTCACCAGCAGCGCCCTGCGGCCACCGGGCCGCTGCTGCCGCAGCTGCCAGAGCACGAAGCCCGATACCAGGAAGCAGACCGCCGTCACCGGGTTCATCGAAGTCAGCCCGGTGACGATGCGTTTCATCGGCTCGATGTGAAAGGTCCAGCCCAGCAGCACGATCACCGCCACGCTGGCAACGGCCAGGATCAGCACACTGACGGCACGCTGGAAATCGGCTCTGGCAGCGGGAAACGCCAGCGCGATGCGCGTGGTCAGCTGCTGATCGACTGCACGATCCTGTGCGGTGGTGGGGTTCATCGAGCCTGGCCTTGAGTCTGTCTGGTGCCGCCTCACCACGGCGCGGCCCTGATGGTGCCGTGCCGGATGGGCGCCACTTATCGCATACCGCCGTGGGGCTGACTACAAAGTCAGCGGCGGCTCCAGCCGCTCGACCACCTGGCTGGAAAGCGTGATGCCACTGCGTTGCTGCCGCAGCGCGGCATGGATGAGCGCCGCCAGCTGCGCCGCGGCAGCATCGATGGCCAGCCCGGCGGGCCGGATGTTGGAGAGGCAGTTGCGCGCCGCGTCGCTCAGGCCCGCACGCGGTGCATGGGTGACATAGGCACCGAGGCTGTCGGGCGATGACAGCCCTGGCCGCTCGCCGATCAGGCTGACGGCCAGGCGCACGCCGAGCGCCTCGCCCACCTCGTCGGCCAGCGCCACGCGGGCCTGGGTGGCGATGATGAGCGGTGCCAGCATCAGCCCTTGCAGCAGCGGGCGCAGGGCCCGCAGCAAGGGGGCGGCATGGCGCTGCACGGCGGTGGCAGAGAGGCCATCACTGAGCACGAACAGCACATCGCTGCCGCCGGCGTGCGTCAAGGCGGCACGCGAATCCGGGTGCAGGCGGCGGCCCCAGTCGGGGCGGACGAGATAGGCCTGGCGGTCGGGTGCGGCGCTTCGCACGGTCTGCGTCGGCCAGCCATCGGCTGCCAGCGCTGCGGCGAGGGCGGGCACGTCGAGTGCTGTCCATACGGCGTCGCGTGCCTGTGCGTGCGCCAGTTGAAAGGCGAGCACTTCGCTGGTCGGCAGGCTGCTGCCCGCGCGGCCGAGCGCGAGCCGGGCGGGGGTGAAGGCGCGCAGTTCGGGCCAGTCGTCGCGAGTGACGGTGAGTGATTCCGACGCGCTCATGGGCGCAGCGCCGGCAGCGATCGGGTGAGTGCCCGCTTGGCGGAATCACCGGGTGCGATGCGCCCGCTCTGCGCATCGACAATCCCCATCGACAGCAGCCAGTGCTCGAACTCCGGCGCACGTTTGAGGCCCAGCGTGTCGCGCACATACAGCGCATCGTGATAGCTGGTGCTCTGGTAGTTGAGCATCACGTCGTCCGCTCCCGGCACCGCCATCACATAGGTGCAGCCGGCGGCGGCGAGCACGGTGAGCAGGGTGTCCATATCGTCTTGGTCGGCCTCGGCGTGGTTGGTGTAGCAGACGTCGACACCCATCGGCAGGCCGAGCAGCTTGCCGCAGAAGTGGTCTTCGAGCCCCGCGCGGATGATCTGCTTGCCGTCGTAGAGATATTCCGGGCCGATGAAGCCGACCACGGTGTTCACCAGCAGCGGGTCGAAGGCGCGCGCAACGGCATAGGCGCGGGCCTCGCAGGTCTGCTGGTCGAGGCCGTGATGGGCATTGGCACTCAGGGCCGCGCCCTGTCCGGTCTCGAAATACATCACCTGGTTTCCCAAGGTGCCGCGCCCCAGCGAGAGTGCGGCCTCGCGCGCTTCTCGCAGCAGGCTAAGCGAGACGCCGAAGCTCGCATTCAGCGCCTCAGTGCCACCGATGCTCTGAAACACCAGGTCCAGCGGCAGGCCCGCATTGATCGCCTCGATCTGCCGCGTCACATGCGCCAGCACGCAGCTCTGGGTGGGGATGCCGTGGTGCGCGATCAGCGCATCCATCATCCGCCACAGGGGTGCCAACTGCGTGAGCGCATCGCCCGCCGGATTGATGCCGATCACCGCATCGCCGCAGCCATACAGCAGGCCTTCGAGCAGGCTGGCAGCGACCCCCTGCAAGTCGTCGGTGGGGTGGTTGGGTTGCAGGCGCAGGCTCATCCTTCCGGCCACGCCGATGCTGTTGCGAAAGCGGGTGACGACACGGCACTTGCGCGCGACCGCGATCAGATCCTGATTGCGCATGAGCTTGCTCACTGCCGCTGACATCTCCGGCGTGATGCCGCGCGCTGCCGCCATCACCGCCTCGTCGGGCGAGGCCAGCAGCCAGTCGCGGAAGCCGCCCACCGTCAAGGCGCTGAGCGGCGCGAAGGCTGCCGCATCGTGGCTGTCGATGATCAGCCGGGTGACTTCGTCGATCTCGTACGGGATCAGCGGCTGATCGAGCAAGGTCCGCAGGGGCAGGTCGGCGAGGCAGAGCTGGGCGGCGATGCGCTCCTCGGCGCTCACGGCCGCGATACCCGCCAGCGCGTCACCGCTGCGCGCCGGGCTGGCCTTGGCGAGCAGGGTCTTCAAATCCGCAAAAACGTGCTGGCGGATACCGATGCGGGTGGAGAAGCTCATGCCGATGGCGACGCAAGCTCCGCGCCGTTTGTACTAGCCGTACGGTTCGCTGGCGGCGATGCGATCAGTCTCGGCGATACCCGCCGCATACCAGACCTGCATCGCGGGCAGCGTGCGCACCGCCTCGACGTACTCGCGGCACACCGCCGGCAGCGACACGCCGTAGCTGAGAAACCGGGTCACCACCGGCGCATAGAAGGCATCCGCCGCGCTGAACGGCCCGAACAGGAAGGGCCCCTCACTGCCGAAGCGGGCGCGGCAGTCCAGCCAGAGTTCGGTGATGCGCGCGATGTCGGCGAGCACCTCCGGCGTATGGCCCTTGCCGGGATGGGAGGCGCGAAGGTTCATGGGCATGTGATTGCGCAGGGCGGCGAAGCCGGCGTGCATCTCCGCCGCCACGCAGCGCGCCGTCGCCCGCGCCTCCGCATCTGCAGGCCAGACCGCGACGCCTGGATATTGCTCGGCGAGGTATTCGACGATGGCCAGCGAGTCCCAGATGACGAGCTCACCGTCGATCAGTGTCGGCACCTTGCCGCTGGGCGTGAGTGTGAGCAGTGTCTCGCGCGAGCCGGGCTGGTAGAGCGGGATCAGCACCTCCTCGAACGGCAGGTCGAGCACCTGCATCAGCAGCCAGGGGCGCAGCGACCAGGAGGAGTAGTTCTTGTTGCCGATGACCAGTTTCATGGCGGGTTCCTTGCGCAAACAGGGGGTGCTGCCGAACAGGCTCGATTATGGCCTGCCCTTGCATCGTGCTGGCGCGCCGCTGCGGTGGCGTCTTGCATCGGGCTGCGGCTAGCATCGCCAGAGATCGCGGGTGACGATCAGCGATCAGGGATTGACCCGCCATGCCGCATTCACCCCAGCATCGAGCCGCCATGATTCCTTCATTCCGCCTGCGCCAGTCTCTTCTTGCCCTGCTGATGACCCTGCTGCTCGTCGCCTGCGGGGGTGGCGGTGGCAGTGCTGGCGGCGGCAGAACCTCGCTCTCGCTCGACACCACCTCGGTGAGCCTGAACGCCATCAGCGGCTCGTCGACAGCTGTCACGCGGGATGTCACGGCGCGCTACGTCGGCGATGGCGTGGTGGTGGGCTACGGCCCTGGCGTGCCGGTGCCGAGCTGGCTCGACATCACCACGGTCAGCAGCACGGCGACGCAGGCCACGTTCCGGCTCAGTGCCAGGGCCGGCGGGCTGCAACCGGGCAGCTACAACACCACGCTGCGCTTCGTCACCGGGCGTGAGGATGGCTCCCAGCTCATGTCGATCGACCTGCCCGTGACCTTCACCGTCGCCGCCGCCTTCGCAGTGACGCCGACTAACGAGCAGCTTTCGCTCCGCGTCAATTCGCCGCCGGCCATCCGCAACGTCAGTGTCAGCAACGGCAACTGGCAGGCCGCCTCCGAGGTGTTCTGGATGACCGTGTCGTCTGCCAGCGGCCCCTCGGGTACGACCATGCAGGTGACGGTCGACCCATCGAGCCTTGCCCCCGGCAGCTACTTTGGCCGGGTGCGCTTCACCAGTGTGACCAGCGGTGAGCTGGCCTTCTACGACGTGACGCTGGCGGTCAACGAGGCGAGTTTCGTGTTCACGCCGGCCAGCGCACCGACCTATACCTTCCGCGAAGGCGGGGTCGATCAGCAGGGCAGCGTCCGCGTGCAGGGGCCGGCGCAGTGGCTGGCCGGCGGCTCGTCCGGCATCCGCCTGCAAACCGAGAGCGGCAGCAGCGGCGGTACGCTGAACTACAGCGTGCTCGCCAATGGCCGCAGCCGCGGCAGCTACATGGAATCGATCCGCTTCACCAATGGCAGCGGCCAGGCGGGGACGGACTATCCGATTCGGGTCGAGATCACGGGCGTCCAGCTCGTCGCCACCCCGGCCACGCTCAGCTATGTGGTGGATGCGCAGACCACGGATGCCGGCCTGCCACGTGTCGTCAGCATCGGTGACGACAGCAGCCAGAGCAGCGACAACTACAACTGGACCGCCGATGCGCCGAGCGTGCCCTGGCTAAGCCTATCGCCCACCAGCGGCACCACCACGCCCGCCACCGACCTGACCCTGACCCTGGTGAAGGCCGAGCTGGACAAGCTGCCGGCCGGCCTGGCGCAGACGAGCGTGCTGGTCCGCTACCGCAACGGCGCCGGCAACGAGGAGACGCGCTCGATTCCGGTGAGCCTCGACCTGCGCCTGCCGCAGTTCCTGAGTGGCATGCCGTACTTGAGCGAGACCACCGGCGGCGGCAGCGTGGTGCTGGGCGGCAGCGGCTTCGACCGGCTGGCGGGTGCGGCCATCCGCATCGGCAGCAGCAGCGTCAGCAGTTACCAGCTCATCGACAGCAAGCAGCTGCGTTTGACACTGCCGGCGCTGGCGGTGGGGCGTCATGCGGTGCAGGTCAGCAATGCGCTGGGTCTCACCCGCTCGCTGGCCGAGTTCGTTGCGGTGGCGCCGGTCAGCTATGCGGCGGCAACCCTGGCCACGGCCAGCGTGCGCCCTGATGTGGTGTTCGACCGCGAACGCCAGCGCGTCTACCTGCCACGCCCTGCGGCCGGGATGATCGAGGTCTATCAATTTGCCAACAACGCCTGGACGGCCGGCAGCAGCATCAGTGTCATCGGCCAGCCCTATGGCATGGAGCTGACGCCCTCCGGCAAGCAGCTGCTGATCGCCACGCAGAGCAGCCTGCAGCAGGTTCCGCTCGATACCGTGCCGCTGAGTGCCTCGCGTCTGGCGCAACCGCTCAACACCAGCTGCACCGCCCGCTACTCCTGGCTGGGCCTGCTCAACAGCCTCAAGCTGCTGCTGCCCTACCATCTCGATTCCTGCGGCGGACCCAGCGTGGTGGAGCAGCTTGATCTGGTGACGACGCTGGCCTCGCTGTTCCCCGGCGTCACCCCCATCAACGGCTTTGTCGATGCCAGCGCCGACGGCAGCCGCGCTGTCATCGGCAGCGGCAGTGCCTCGCCGACCCTTGCGCTGCAGCGTATCGAGCCGACCGGCGTGGTCACCACGCTGCCGCTCAGCGCCAACGTCAGTCGCCTGTCGCTCTCGGCAGATGGCGCGCGCACGCTGGTGAATGGCGAGAGCCTGTACGACCTCAACTTCAATCTGCTCGGCCGGCTGCCGCTTACCCACAGCGTGCTGTCGCCGGATGGCCGCACTGCCTACGCGCTCAGCAGCGACCGCACGATGCTGGATGTCTACGACGTCAGCAGCGCCGCCAGCGGTGGGGTGTATGTGAAGACCCGCAGCATCACGCTCAGCGCCAACCCCGGCGCACTGACGCGCGAGCTGCGGGTGGCCAACTTCGGCCAGCTGGTGGTGATTGCCGGTGACGAACGCACGCTGCTCGTGCCGCTGCGCTAAGGCTTGACATGGGGCCGCGTTAGAATCGCGGCCCCATGCTTACCATCGCCCTCTCCAAAGGCCGCATTCTCGAAGAATCGCTGCCCCTGCTCGCCCGTCTCGGCCTCGCGCCTGCCGGCGACATCGACCGCCTGCTGCGGGTGCCCACCACCCAGGCGGACGTGCATTTCCTCATCATCCGCCCCACGGACGTGCCGACCTATGTCGAGTACGGCGCGGCGGATATCGGCATCGTCGGCAAGGACATCCTGATGGAGCACGGCGGTGCCGCGCTCTACGAGCCGCTGGACTTGAACATCGCCCGCTGCCGCCTTTCGGTGGCCGCACCGAAAGGCTTCGAGTACCGCCCCGGCAAGCGCCTTCGCGTGGCCACCAAGTATCCCGAAATCACCAAGCGCCACTACGCCGCGCGCGGCGAGCAGGTGGAGATCATCAAGCTCTACGGCTCGATGGAACTGGCACCACTGGTGGGCCTGGCCGATGTCATCGTCGACCTCGTCGCCACCGGCAAAACCCTGGTTGCGAACGGCCTGGTCGAGATCGAGAAAGTCTGCGAAGTCACCTCCCGCCTGGTCGTCAACAAGGCGGCGATGAAGATGAAGCACGCCCGCATCCGCGCCCTGCTGGCCGAGTTCGAGAAGACGGCGGCCTGAGGGTGATCAGGCATCTGCGCTGGCCGGTTTGCGGTCTCGCGGTGCTGCTGGCGGCCTGGGCTTTCTGGTGGGAGCCAAACCGCCTGCTGGTGCGCGAGGTGCAGGTCACGCCCGGCGGCTGGCCTGCCGCACTCGATGGCCTGAAGGTGGTGCAGCTGACCGACCTGCACGTCGGCGCGCCCTGGGTGGGCCTCGGCAAGCTGCGCGAGGTGGTGGCAGCGAGCAATGCGCAGCAGCCGGACCTGATCCTGCTCACCGGCGACTACGTGCAGCATGTGCTGGGCGGCGAGGCCATCACGCCCGAAGCCATTGCCGCCGAACTCGCCGCACTCCAGGCCCCGCTGGGGGTGTATGCGGTATTGGGCAACCACGACTGGTGGCTTGATGGCGCCCGCGTCGCCAGGGCATTTTCGGCAGCGGGCGTGGCGGTTCTGGAAGACCAGGCCGCCGCACTCACCCATCGCGGCAGGCGTTTCTGGCTGCTGGGCATCGGCGACTACAACCAGACCCGGCATGACTGGAAAACCCCCCTGGCCAGACTGCCGCCCGGCGAGCCGGTGGTGGCCTTCACCCACAGCCCGGATGTGTTCGCCGACCTGCCAGCCGCCATCACGCTGACGCTGGCCGGCCACACCCACGGCGGGCAGGTGCGGCTGCCCCTGCTCGGCGTGCTGCGCATCCCCTCGCGCTACGGCCTGCGCTACACCATCGGCGTGATCCGGGAGGACGGCAAGACCCTGTTCGTCTCGCCCGGCATCGGCACCAGCGGCTTGCCGGTGCGCTTTGGCGTGCCGCCGGAAATCAGCGTGCTGCGCTTGCACGCCGAGGCCGCGCCCCCATCACAATCCGCAACGACTTTGCCATCCGCAGCGCCATGATCCAGATCAACCGCCTCTCCACCGCCAGCGCCGACTTCGAGCGCGCCTTCAGTGCGCTGCTCGACCGCGCGCCGGAGTCCTCGCTTGAAGTCACCGCGCGCACCGCTGAAATTGTCGAAGCCATCCGCACGCGCGGCGATGCGGCGCTGGTCGAGTTCACCGAGCGCTTCGACCGCCGCAGCGTCGGCACGGCGCTCGAACTGGAGCTGCCCAGGTCCGCACTCGAAGCGGCCTGGTACAGCCTGCCCGCTGATTTGCAGCAGGCACTCGAAGCAGCGGCAGCGCGCATCCGCGCCTATGCCGAGCATCAGAAAATTGCGGAGTGGAGCTTTACCGACGCCCACGGCAACACCCTGGGCCAGCGAGTCACGCCGCTGGATCGTGCGGGCCTCTACGTGCCGGGCGGCAAGGCGGCCTATCCCTCGTCGGTATTGATGAACGCGATCCCCGCCAAGGTGGCGGGTGTGGGCGAGCTGGTGATGGTCACGCCGACGCCGGGCGGCGAGCCGAACACCACCGTGCTGGGTGCCGCACATCTTGCTGGCGTGGATCGCGTCTTCACCATCGGCGGCGCGCAGGCCGTGGCCGCACTCGCCTATGGAACCGCGACCGTGCCAGCGGTGGACAAGATCTTCGGCCCCGGCAATGCCTACGTTGCCGCCGCCAAGCGCCTCGTATTCGGACGCGTGGGCATTGATGCGATTGCGGGGCCGTCGGAGATTCTGGTGATCTCTGATGGCCTGACCAACCCCGACTGGATTGCGATGGATCTCTTCAGCCAGGCCGAACACGACGAAGATGCGCAGAGCATCCTGCTCTCGCCCGACGCTCAGTTTCTCGATGCAGTGCAGGCCGCACTCGACCGTCGCATCGCCGAGCTGCCGCGCGATGCCATCGTCCGTGCGGCTCTGAAGGATCGCGGTGCGCTGATTCAAGTGCGTTCGCTTGAAGAAGCCGCAGAACTCGCCAATCGCATCGCCGCCGAACACCTGGAGCTGTCGGTGGAAAACCCGCGCGCTCTGCTGCCACTGATCCGCCACGCCGGTGCGATTTTCCTGGGTCGCCACGCGCCGGAAGCCTTCGGCGACTACTGCGCCGGCCCCAACCATGTGCTGCCCACCAGCCGCGCCGCGCGCTTCAGCAATCCGCTCGGCGTCTACGAGTTTCAGAAGCGCACCAGCCTGATCGAATGCACGGCCGAAGGTGCCAAGGCGCTCGCACCCATCGCAGGGCGCATTGCCGATGCCGAGGGCTTGCAGGCCCACGCCGCGAGTGCGAGAGACCGCAGCTGATACGAGCTGTCATGCGAGCTTCATAACTGCGTCACCGATCAGGTCTAGCCTCCGCGCAAATTGGAGACTGACCATGAAACGCACCGCCCTTGCCGCTGCCCTCTGCACCCTCGCCACCGCTGCCTTGGCCCAAGTGGGTGCGCCGCCGCGCGACAAGCAGCTGGTGATCTCGCATCGCGGCGCTTCGGCCTATACGCCGGAGCACACCTTCTTCGCCTACGACCTGGCGATTGCGCAGAACACCGACATGCTGGAGTGCGACCTCATCCTCACCAAGGATGAGGTGCCGGTGTGCATCCACGACGAAACCGTCGATCGCACCAGCGAGAGCACGGGCCGGGTGGATAGCTTCACCCTGGCCGAGATGCGGGCGATGGACTTCGGCACCTGGTTCAACACCGCCAATCCGACGCTGGCCGATGCGAAGTTCGTCGGCGCGAAGATCGTGCCCCTTGAGGAACAGCTCGATTGCTATCTGCGTCTCAACCCGAAGATGCGTTTCCACGTCGAGACCAAGGACTCCGCCGGTGGCCGCGCCGAGCAGATTTTCTTCGACCTGCTCACCCGCAAGGGCCTGCTCGTCACCGGCGACCCGGCGAAGAAAGTCACCACCACCACGATGCTGTTGCAGAGCTTCGACATCGGCAGCCTCGAACGCTTTCGCATGCTGAGCGATGCGCTACCGACCGCTTATCTCGTCGCGGCACCCACCACCGCAGGGGAGCTGGCCGGCACGCTGCCTGACTTCGTGGATGTCTACGCGCCCAACTCTGCCGCGCTGCTCTCCAACCCTTCGCTGATTCCGCTCTACCACCAGAACGGCCACGATGTTCACACCTACACCGTCAACGACGCGCAGCAGATGGGCCTGCTGCTGGACATGGGCATCGACGGCATTTTTACCAACAACTCCGATCTGCTGCGCACCGCCGTGGATGCGCGCGGCAACCAGACGAGTGCCGAAGAGCGCGGCAGCAATCCCACCGCGTTTGCGGCGGGCTGCCCTGGCATCGCGGGCCGGGTGACCAGCAATGCGGGGCCGGGTGATGTGTGGGAGCCGACGGGCCTGCGCGGCGTGCAGTTGAAGGCGACGACAGCCACGCCCTCACCCAGCCCTGGTCCGACGCCAATACCGACGCCGACGGTGCCTGCTGCGTCGGCGCTCGACGAGGGCCGTTTTGGTGGCGGCGCGCTGGGCGGCGTGTTGCTGGGCCTGTTCGGCCTGGCCGCACGGCGTCGCAAGCTCAGCCGCTGAGGTCTTCGACGAGGCGCCGCAAGGCGCGATAGCCCTCGACCAGTCGCGGGCCGGGTCGGCCGAGGTAGGCCTCGGTGACGGCGTGGATGCGGTTGTCGCGCACCGCCGCAAGCGCCTCCCAGCCTTCACGGCGGCGCACCACTTCGGCGCGGTATTTGGCGAGTGGCACGCCGCACCAGCTCATCACGATGGCGTCGGGTGCGGCCTGCAACACTTCGGCATCGGTGAGCGGCGTGCTCTTGCCAGCCCGCTCGGCAAAGGGATTGGCCCCGCCCGCCAGTTCGATCAAGTCCGTCACCCAGCTGTCGCGCGTGGGCGCGATGACCGGTTTCGGCCACCACTCCACCAGCACTTTGGCGCGCTGTGCCTTCGGTGCGACGGCGGGCATGGCCGCGCGTATCTCGGCGCACAGAGCAGCACCCCGTTCCGGCACACCGAGCGCCGCTGCGATGCGGGTGATGTCCTCGTAGACATCCGCCAGTCGCAGCGGCTCGCAGACCAGCGTGCGCAAGCCGGCGGCTTCGAGTTCGCGCACGATGCCGTCATGGCCGGGCAGGGTGCGCGAAGTCAGCACGAGGTCGGGCTTGAGTGCGAGCACCGCCACCAGTTCGAGGTTGAGATCGCGGCCCAGCTGCGGCAGCGCGCCCACCACGGCAGGCGGAAAGTCGGAGTCGTTATCGACCCCGACCAGCATCGCCTCGCAGCCCAGCGCGCAAACGATTTCGGTGTTCGAGCAGGTGTGCGAGACCACTCTCATCGCAGATGTGCGATGCACCCGCATCAACCGCCGGCGAGCGCCTTGCGGATGCGGCCGAAAGCGGGCGAGATCATGCCTTTCAAAACGCCCTTCAAAAGCCCGGCGGTGCCCGGCACTTTCGGCTCGAAGGTGATGACGTAATCCACCCGCGTACCGCTGCCCTCGGCATGGAACTCGATCACGCCCAGATGGTTTTTCAAAGGCGAGCCCTGGCTGATGTAGTACTCGATGAGCTTGCCGGGCGTGCTGGTGCGTACGGTTTCTTCAAATGCGATCGGCCCATAGCCGATGCGCCGCACCGAGCCCTCGCCATCGGGGTGCCGGATGTCGCTGCCCAGCCGCACGCGACGGATGAACTTGAGCTTGGCCGCCACCGGCCCGCCGGCCATCGCGCCGAAGGTTTCGTGCTGCGCGAAATACGGGAACACCTTGGCGG
>JAZKFO010000039.1:0-3924 GCA_040386395.1 Pseudomonadota bacterium
GGCCCTGGAAGATCAGCACGTCGTATTCCTCGGTGCCATCGAAGCTCGACATGTGGTCGCCGTTGAAGCTGTCGATGACGTGCTCGTCCATCACCTCGATGCCGGTCAGCCGCAGCACCCACTGGGGCCAGTCGCGCGCGTTCTGGCGCGTGAAGTCGAGCCAGACGAAGCCTTCGTCCGGCAGCTTTTCGACGCTTTCGAGCCGCACCGGCCGCTCGCCCTGACGACTGAATTGGAAGATTTGCATGCCGACCATGATAGCGCCGCGTGCATCGCGGCAGCCGCTGCGGCACAGTCTTCGCATCAACTCCCTTTTCCGCCCTAGGCCTGCCCAGTGACTGCACTCATCGACGCCATCAACAACCTCATCTGGAGCAAGGCGCTGATTGCGCTCTGCCTGGGCGCGGGCCTGTATTTCTCCATCCGCACCCGCTTCATGCAGGTGCGCGGCTTTGGCGAGATGCTGCGGCTGATGCGCAGCAACAAGGCTTCGGAATCGGGCGTGTCCTCGTTTCAGGCGCTGGCCATGTCGCTTTCCGGCCGGGTCGGCATCGGCAACATCGCGGGTGTGGCCACCGCCATTGCCTACGGTGGGCCGGGCGCGGTGTTCTGGATGTGGATGACGGCGTTCTTGGGTGCGTCCACCTCCTACATCGAATGCACGCTGGCGCAGATCTACAAGGAGAAAGACGCCGAAGGCCGCTATCGCGGCGGCCCGGCGTACTACATCGAAAAGGCGATGGGCCAGCGCTGGTATGCGCTGCTGTTCGCGGTGGTGACGGTCATCGCCTGCGGCCTGCTGCTGCCGGGTGTGCAGGCCAATGGCATCGCCGCGAGTATGCAAACCGCTTGGGGCATCGCGCCCAGCGTGAGCGCAGCTGGCATTGCCATCGCACTCGCCTTCATCATCTTCGGCGGCGTGAAGCGCATTGCCACCTTCGCGGAACTGGTGGTGCCGTTCATGGCGGCGGCCTACATCCTGGTCGCCGTCCTCATCATGGTGCTCAACGCCGGCAAGGTGCCTGAGGTCGTAGCGCTCATCTTCCGCAGCGCCTTCGGCATGGAAGCCGCCTTTGGCGCGGTGCTGGGGCTGGCCGTGGAATGGGGCGTGAAGCGCGGCATCTATTCCAATGAGGCAGGCCAGGGCACCGGCCCGCATTCGGCGGCGGCGGCCGAGGTGAGCCACCCGGCGCAGCAGGGCTATGTGCAGGCGTTCTCGATCTATGTCGATACCCTGCTGGTGTGCAGTGCCACCGCCTTCATCATCCTCTCGACCGGCATGTACAACGTCATCGCACCCGCAGGCGGCATGATCGTCGAAGCACTGCCCGGCCTCTCGCCGGGGCCGGGCTTCGCGCAGGCGGCGGTGGAGTCGAGCCTGCCCGGCTATGGCGCGGGCTTCGTGGCGCTGGCGATCCTGTTCTTCGCCTTCACCACCATCGTCGCCTACTACTACATGGCCGAGACCAATCTCGCCTACCTCAACCGCCAGGTGCGCCGCCCCTGGATGGTGCTGGTGCTGCGCCTCGCCCTCATCGCCGCGGTGGCCTACGGCACGCTGCGCAGCGCCAGCACCGCCTGGGCGCTGGGCGATATCGGCGTGGGCCTGATGGCCTGGCTCAACATCATCGCCATCCTCATCCTGCAAAAGCCGGCGCTGCTGGCGCTGCGGGATTATGAAGCGCAGAAGAAGGCGGGCAAGGAGCCGGGGTTTGATCCCGATGCGCTCGGTATTCGCAATGCGGGGTTCTGGAGCGCGCGCGGCAAGGGCCCCTGAAGCCCTGACTCAAGCCACGGTGTCGGTTGGCGAAGGCTCGCCGATTTCGACCATCAGCTTGCCGATGTTGTCGCCGCGAAAGAGCTGGGTGAGTGCCTGCGGCGCGTTGTCGAGTCCACGGACGAGGGTATGGCGGTCCTTGATCTGGCCGCGCTTCATCCACCAGATCATGCGTAGTTGTGCGAGCTGCATGCGGGTGAGGTAGTCGAGGATGATGAGACCCTGCAAGTGGATGCGCCGGGTCAGCAGATTGACGAAGTTGCGCGGGCCGGTGTCTGCCGTGCGGCTGTCCTTGCCGTACTGCGAAATCATGCCGCACAGCACCACGCGGCCGTGGTTGTTCATCAGATCAAGAACGGCTTCGAGAATCTCGCCGCCGGCGTTCTCGAAGTTGACGTCCACCCCTTGCGGGCAGGCGGCGATCAGTTGCTGGTGCCAGTCGGCATCGCGCCGGCAGATGGCGACGTCGAAGCCCAGCTCGCCGGTGAGCCAGTCGCATTTCTCGCGCGTGCCGGCGATGCCGATCACCCGCGCGCCGTAGATCTTTGCGATCTGCCCGGCAATGCTGCCCACTGCGCCTGCTGCTGCAGAAACCACGACGGTTTCGCCGCGCCTGGGCTTGCCAATATCCAGCATGCCGAAGTAGGCCGTCATGCCGGTAATGCCAAGCGCGCCGAGCGTGGCGGTGAGCGGCACCGGCAGGAAGCGCGGTAGTGCCTGCGCGACGATCTCGTCGTCGTCGCTGATCACGGCGTAGTCCTGCCAGCCGAGTGCGCCGGCCACCTTGGCCCCCACGCGAAACCGGGGGTTGTTCGAAGCCACGACCTGGCCCACGCCCGCACCGCGCATCACGCTGCCGAGCGCGACCGGCGGCAGATAGCTTTCGCCCTCCGCCATCCAGATGCGGTTGGTGGGGTCGAGCGAGAGATACAGGTTGCGCACCAGTGCCTGACCAGACCCTGGAACGGGTACTGGCTCGACCACCCGCTGCATGATCTTCGGATCGAAGTCGCCCACCGGGCGCTCGCGCAACAGGATGCGGCGGTTCACAGCGGCAGCTGGTGTGGTCATTGGGGGCCTCAGGATCAAGTGCTGTTTCGACGTGACTGATGATTGCGCAAAGCGTCAACGCCCACAAAAAAGCCCGCTCTCGCGGGCTTTTCTTGAAGGCAGCACCGCTCAGGCCAGCAGCGCCTCGACAGCCTCGCGCTCTTCGCGCAGCTCCTTCTCGGTCGCATCCATCTTGCTGCGGCTGAACTCGTCCACGCTCAGGCCCTGCACGATCTCGTAGTTGCCGTCCTTGCAGATGCAGGGGTAGCCGTAAACGATGCCCGGCTTGATGCCGTAGCTGCCGTCCGAAGGCACGCCCATCGACACCCACTTGCCGTTCGAGCCCAGCGCCCAGTTGCGCATGTGGTCGACGGCGGCCGAAGCGGCCGAGGCAGCCGACGAGAGGCCGCGCGCCTTGATGATTGCCGCACCGCGCTGCTGCACGACGGGGATGAAATCCTTCTCGATCCACTCCTGCGTCACCAGCGACTTGGCGGGCTTGCCGGCCACCGTGGTGTTGGTGATATCGGGATACTGGGTGGAGCTGTGGTTGCCCCAGATAATCATCTTCTCGATGTCGTTGCCGTGGATGCCGGTCTTGCTGGCGAGCTGGCTCACCGCACGGTTGTGGTCAAGGCGCACCATGGCGTGGAACTGCGTGGGCTTGAGCGACTTGGCAGCCGAGGCGGCGATCAGCGCATTGGTGTTGGCGGGGTTGCCGACCACCAGCACCTTCACGTCACGCGAGGCGTAAGCGTCAATCGCCTTACCCTGGGGGCCGAAGATGCCACCGTTGGCGGTGAGCAGATCCTTGCGCTCCATGCCGGGGCCGCGCGGGCGCGCGCCGACGAGGAAGGCGTAGTCGGTGCCGTCGAAGGCCTCCTTCATGTCGCCGGTGGCGGTGATCGAATGCACGAGCGGGAAGGCGCAGTCTTCAATCTCCATCACCGTGCCCTTCAGCTTCTCCAGCACTTCCGGCACCGGCACTTCGAGCAACTGCAGAATCACCGGCTGGTCGGGGCCAAGGAAAGAGCCATCGGCAATGCGGAAGATGAGCGAGTAGGCGATCTGGCCTGCGGCACCAGTGATGGCAACTT
>JAZKFO010000040.1:0-2632 GCA_040386395.1 Pseudomonadota bacterium
GTCTGGTACGCGGTGCGCAAGAAGATAGGCGACATGCGCGGCACCTTGCCGGGCGGGGTGGTGGGGCCGTTTTTCAACGACGACTTCGGCGATGTCTATGGCGTGATCTACGCGCTGCAGGCCGACGGCTTCAGCTACGCCGAACTCAAGACCTTTGCTGACGACGTGCGCCAGCAGTTGCTGCGCGTGCCCGATGTGGCCAAGGTCGAGCAGTTTGGGGTGCAGGACGAAAAGCTGTTCATCGAAATTTCGCAAAAACGCCTGGCCCAGCTCGGGCTGGACTTTACCCAGGTACTTAATCAATTGGGCCAGCAAAACGCGGTGGAATCGGCCGGCGCCATTCAGACACCGCTCGACGTGGTGCAGGTGCGTGTAGCGGGTCAGTTCGAGGCGGTCGAGCAGTTGCGCGCCATGCCGATACGCGGCAATTCGGGCAATCAATTTCGCCTGGGCGACATTGCCGAAATCAAGCGCGGCTATGTCGATCCGCCAGCCGTCAAGGTGCGGCACCAGGGCCGCGAAGTGATTGCGCTGGGTGTGTCCATGGGCAAGGGCGGCGACATCATCGCGCTGGGCAAGGCGCTCAAGGCCACCACGGGCCAGATCAGCACCACCTTGCCGGCAGGCATCGAGCTGGTGCAGATCCAGGACCAGCCGACCGCAGTGACGACCTCGGTCAACGAGTTTGTCAAGGTGCTGATCGAGGCCGTGGCCATTGTGCTGGCCGTGAGTTTCATCGCGCTGGGTTTTCACCGGCGCCCGGGTCAACACCCGCTGTGGAAGCGTTATTACATCGACATGCGGCCGGGGCTGGTGGTCGGCATCACGATCCCGCTGGTGCTGGCGGTGACATTTCTGGCCATGAGTTATTTCGGCATCGGGCTGCACAAGATCTCGCTGGGCTCGCTGATCATCGCATTGGGCCTGCTGGTCGATGACGCCATCATCGCGGTCGAGATGATGGTGCGCAAGATGGAAGAGGGCTACGACAAGGTGCGCGCCGCGACCTTTGCGTACGAGATCACCGCCATGCCGATGCTGACCGGCACGCTGATCACGGCAGTCGGCTTTTTGCCGATTGGCATGGCCAAATCGACGGTGGGTGAATACACCTTCGCGATTTTTGCGGTCACGGTGATTGCCCTGGTGCTGAGCTGGATTGTGTCGGTCTACTTCGTGCCTTACCTGGGCACCTTGTTGCTCAAGGCCAAGCCGCTGCCGGAAGGTGCAGATGCCGGCCACCAGGAGCATTTCGACACGCCGTTTTATCGCGGCTTTCGACGCCTGGTGAACTGGTGTGTGCAATACCGCTGGGTCACGATTGGGGCCACGGTGCTGACTTTTGCGCTGGGCATTGTCGGCATGGGCCAGGTGCAGCAGCAATTTTTCCCCGATTCGAGCCGGCCCGAGATCATGGTGGACATCTGGTTCCCGGAGGGCACCTCGTTTGAAGCCAATGAGCTCACGACCAAACGGGTTGAAGAGCGGCTGCTCAAGGAAGAGGGCGTGCGCTCGGTCAGCACCTGGGTCGGTTCGGGCGTGCCGCGTTTTTATTTGCCGCTGGACCAGGTCTTCCCGCAGACCAATGTGTCTCAGTTCATCGTGCTGCCGAAAGACCTGAAACTGCGCGAGTCGCTGCGCATCAAGTTGCCGGCGCTGCTGGCCCAGGAGTTTCCGGAAGTGCGCGGCCGCATCAAGCTGCTGCCCAACGGCCCGCCCGTGCCTTACCCGGTGCAGTTCCGTGTCGTCGGGATCGACCCGCTGGTGCTGCGGGACCGCGCTGACGAGGTGAAAGCCGCCATGCGCGAAAGTAGCAACACCCGTGGTGTCAACGACAACTGGAACGAATCCGTCAAGGTGCTGCGCCTGGAAGTGGACCAGTCCAAGGCGCGCGCGCTGGGCGTGACCAGCCAGTCGATTGCACAGGCGTCCAAAACCATACTGAGCGGCAGCACCGTGGGCCAGTTCCGCGAGGGTGACAAACTGATCGACATCGTGCTGCGCCAGCCGGTGGACGAGCGCAACGCCATCACCGACATCGCCAATGCCTACCTGCCGACCGCGTCGGGCAAGGCTATCCCGCTGACGCAGATCGCCAAGCCGGTATTCACCTGGGAGCCGGGCGTGATGTGGCGGGAAAACCGCGACTACGCGATCACGGTGCAAAGCGACATCGTCGAAGGCCTGCAGGGCGCGACGGTGACCGCCGAATTGCTGCCGGCCCTGAAAGAGATTGAGGCCAGGTGGCAGAAAAACGGCATGGGCGGCTACCGCATCGAGGTCGCCGGCGCCGTCGAGGAGAGCAGCAAAGGCTCCAGCTCGATCGTGGCCGGTGTGCCCATCATGCTGTTTCTGACCTTCACCCTGCTGATGCTGCAACTGCACAGCTTCAGCCGCGCCATGCTGGTGTTCCTGACCGGGCCGCTCGGTATTGCCGGTGTCGCCGGCGCGCTGCTGCTGCTGGGTCGGCCCTTTGGTTTTGTCGCGCTGCTGGGTGTGATCGCGCTGATGGGCATGATCCAGCGCAACTCGGTGATTCTGATTGACCAGATCGAGCAGGACCGCGCGGCCGGCATTCCGGCCTGGGACGCGATTGTCGAGTCGGCGGTGCGGCGGCTGCGCCCCATCGTGC
>JAZKFO010000041.1:0-13369 GCA_040386395.1 Pseudomonadota bacterium
CGATCCGCTTCGTCTCAAGGCTCACCGATTCGATGATCGGGCCTCTGACGAAGGGAATCAGCCGCTGCAAGGGCTTGCCGTCTTCATCCAATGCACCACTCGTGTCGCGCACGATCAGAATGTCCTGCGCGCCATTGTTGGTGAGGGCAATCACCTCACCCAATGCCGTGCCCTCGTTCGACTGCACGGCCATGCCGACCAGATCGAACCAGTAAATCTCTTCGCCTTCGGGTGGTGGCATCGCCGACCGCTTCACTGCAATCTCGGCACCCACCATGCGGGCGGCCTCGTCACGATCTGCGATCAGGCCGCCCTTGGCGTTGTGAATCTGAGCCACCAGGCCCGCACCGTGGGTCTTGCCCTCGAACGCGGTGGCGACTTTTGCAGCACCCGGAAAACCGATGTGCCACTCGTCGTAATCCAGGATGGCGTCGATGGGCCGGGTGGATGAAACGATCTTCACCCAGCCCTTGATGCCATACACCCCGGCGATGCGACCCAGCGTCACCAGACGGTCGCTGTGCGCATCACCAGCCGACATGCTTAGGCTGCCGGAGCAGCCGTCACGGCAGGCAGGCTCTTGACCAGGAAGGCGACGCGGTCGGAGACCTGCGCGCCGGTCTTGACCCAGGCTTCAACCTTGGCGGTGTCGATGTGGCACTTCACTTCCTGGCCACGGGCGCTGGGATTGAAGTAGCCCAGACGCTCGATGAACTTGCCATCGCGCGAGCTGCGGCTATCCGTCGCAACGACGTGGAAATACGGGCGCTTTTTCTGACCAGCGCGGGCGAGACGAATCTTGACCATGTTTGCTATTCCTACTGACACGAAGACGGGGACGGCGTGCCACGCAAATGGCTTCCCCGACCCAAAAGGGCGCGAAGTATAGCCAGTTCGGGGCGAAAAAATAAGTCTGCGGCCAGCAGCGCGGTTCGGGCCACGAAAAAACCCAGCGGCACACGCCACTGGGCTCGATGCAGACCGCGCGCTTCAACCCGCCGTGAGGCAATCCTTCATGAAAGCTTTGCGCTCATCACCCTTCAATGCCTTTTCCTTTGCGTCGGCATTGCAGGCTTTCATCTTCGCTTTCTGATCGCTGGTGGGCGCAGGCGCCGGGGTGGTGGACCCTTCTGAATCGGGCGCGCCACCGGACAGACAGGTCTTCATGAAAGCCTTGCGGGCATCGCCGGCCAGCGATTGCGACTTGGCTTCGGCATTGCAGCTTTTCATCTTCGCGCGCTGCGCGAGCTGCTTCTCGCTGGGCGGCTTTTTGGCAGGCTCATCCTGAGCGTAGGCGGGTGCCGCAAAAATTGTGAAGGCCGTGATCCCGACGGCAACGAATGTTCTGATCGACATGTGGTTCCCCTTTGAAAGTTGCGCAGAAGACCCGCGCGCTCAAAAAATAGCCACATTTCGAGCCGATTGCCACCTCACCAGAAGCCGATGTGAGAACCAGGTCGGCGAGTGAGAAGGATTAGGCACTTCCGTCGAGCGGCTCGACATCCACAGCTGCGGCCGATGCTTCGATTTCCGGCTCAAACCGATCCACACCAACGATCCGGTCGCCCGCTTCCGGCTTCATGATGCGAACACCCTGCGTATTGCGGCCGGCGATGCGCACCTCGTGCGAGCGGGTGCGGATCAAGTTGCCGCCTTCGGTGATGAGCATCAGTTCGTGACGATCGTCCACAGCGATGGCGGCGACCAGATCGCCGGTCTTGTCGGTGACGGCCTGCGCGATCACGCCCATGCCGCCGCGGCCACGCAGCGGGAACTGCTCGATCGGCGTGCGCTTGCCGAAACCCTGCTCGGTGATGCTGAGGATGTCGAGACCGGCCTGCACTACGATCATGCTGATGATGCGGGCGGCGGCGGGCAGCAGGGCGGTGGATTCCTCCGCGCCCTCCTCGCCCGCATCGGCAACTTCTTCCTCCGCACCTTCGGCGACGCGCACCAGCTTCATGCCGCGCACGCCGGTGGCACCGCGACCCATCGGCCGCACGAGGTGTTCCTTGAAGCGGATGACGCGGCCGGCATCGCTGAACAGCAGGATGTCGTCGCCACCGGTGGTGAGCGCCACCGCAATCAGCTCGTCGTCGGCACGCAGGTCGACCGCGATCAGGCCATTGGCGCGGATATTGGCGAAGCTTGCCAGCACGGTCTTCTTCACCGTGCCGCGGCGGGTGACCATGAAGATGAAGGGACCGGACTCGCTCGCCTCATCCTGCTCGGCGCTGAAGCCGCTGATGGGCAGCACGGCATTGATCTTCTCGCCGTCTTCCAGCGGCAGCAGGTTGTTGAAGGGGCGGCCACGGCCGCCGCGCGAACCCGTGGGCAGCTCGAACACGCGCAGCTTGTAGGCCTTGCCGTGACTGCTGAAGCACAGCAGCGTGTCGTGGGTGTGGGTGACCCAGAGCTTTTCGAGGAAGTCCTCTTCCTTGGTCGTCGCCGCCATCTTGCCGCGGCCACCACGGCGCTGGGCCTGGTATTCGCTCAAGACCACCGCCTTCACGTAACCGGCGTGGCTCATGGTGACGATCATGTCCTGCGGCTGCACCAGATCCTCGTGCGCCATGTTGAGCGCAGCACCGGTGATCTCGGTGCGACGGTTGTCGCCAAAGTTGTCGCGGATTTCGGTGAGTTCGCCCTTCACCACGCTGAGCAGACGCACCTCGCTGCCGAGGATGTCGAGCAGGTCGATGATCTTGGCGATGTAGCCCTTGAACTCCTCGTGGATGGACTCCTGCTCCAGCCCCGTGAGCTTCTGCAGTCGCATTTCGAGGATGGCCGTGGCCTGTGCCTCGCTCAGCTTGTAGATCCCTTCGATCAGGCCAAAGCCGGGTTCCAGATCGACCGGGCGCGTGGCGGAGAGATCGACGCGGTCGAGCATCGCAGTGACGAGGCCCGGATTCCAGCCCTTCTCCATCAAGGCGATCTTGGCGGCGGCACCATTGGCGCTGCGCTTGATCAGCTCGATCATCTCGTCGATGTTCGCGAGCGCAATCGCCAGACCCTCGCTGATGTGCGCCTTGCGGCGCGCCTCGGCCAGGCGGTAGCGGCTGCGGCGCGTCACCACCTCGCGGCGGTGGCGGATGAAGATGTCGAGCAGGGCCTTCAGGCCCAGGCGCTTCGGCTGGCCCTGGTCGAGGGCCACCATGTTGAGCGAGAAGCTCACCTGCATCTGGGTGAGCTGGAACAGGTTGTTGAGCACCACCTCGGCGTTCTCGTCGCGCTTGAGCTCGATGACCATGCGCATGCCGTCCTTGTCGGACTCGTCGCGCACGCCGCTGATGCCTTCCAGCTTCTTCTCCTTCACCAACTCGGCGATGGAGATGAGCAGGTTCGCCTTGTTCACCTGGTACGGCAGCTCGGTGACGATGATCGCCTCGCGGCTCTGGCCCCACTCCTCGAAGTGGGTGCGGCTGCGCAGCACGATACGACCGCGGCCGGTCTCGTAGGCAGTCTTCAGCTCGTGGGCGTCGAGCAAGAGGCCGGCGGTGGGGAAATCCGGCGCCGGAATCAGCTGCATCAGGCCAGCGAGATCAATCGCCGGGTTGTCGATGAGGGCTAAGCACCCTTCGATGATCTCGGTGAGGTTGTGCGGCGGGATGTTGGTGGCCATGCCCACGGCGATGCCCGAACTGCCGTTGACCAGCAGGTTGGGAATCTTCGCCGGCAGCACCATCGGCTCGCTCTCGCTGCCGTCGTAGTTGTCCTGGAAGTCGACCGTATCCTCGCCGATGTCCGCCACCATCTCGTGGGCGATCTTCGACATGCGGATTTCGGTGTAGCGCATGGCCGCCGGGTTGTCGCCGTCGACCGAACCGAAGTTGCCCTGGCCGTCGATCAGCGGATAGCGCAGCGAGAAGGGCTGCGCCATGCGCACGATGGAGTCGTAGATCGCCGAATCGCCATGCGGGTGGTACTTACCCATCACGTCGCCGACGATGCGCGCCGACTTCTTGAAGGGCTTGTTGTAGTCGTTGTTCTGCTCCTTCATGCCCCACAGGATGCGGCGGTGAACGGGCTTCAAGCCATCGCGCGCATCCGGCAGCGCGCGCCCCACGATCACGCTCATGGCGTAGTCGAGATAGCTGCGACGCATCTCGTCTTCGAGATTGATGTGGATGACTTCTTTGGCAAAATCGGACATGGGCGCTCGCTTTGCAGCGATTTTTCAAGTTATGTGGGGCGCAAAAGCACTTTATTCGAGAGGTTTTCTTGAGTGATTTTGCATGCGCGCGATCTTAACATGCAGCAGGCTCAAAAGAGCCGTTTTTGCTGGCTTGCGCCGTTGATTTTTGATTGGGGCTTTGCTGCCCTCAAACCGGCTGAAATGGCCCGTTTAGGGCGCCGCCGCGTTTTGGGCACGCCGTTGTTGCTGTTGCAGCAGCGTCAGCGCCACGTTGTTGCGTAGATAAATCGGCTGCAGCGCATCGGCAGCCTGCGCCTGAGCGCGCTCGAAAACGGGCACGGCGAGTGCAAAGGCATCCGCCGCCTCGGGCAGTGCAGCGCCATCGACCGCGCTGATTTCGACACCGAGCCGCTCGCGCAGTGCAGCCTCGTAAGCGCCCCAGCCGGTGCCCGCTGCCAGCCAGGGGCCGCGCGGGGCAGGAATCGGCACCAGGCCGGGTGCTGCCACCACGGCCTCGCCCACCGCCTGTGCCAAGCCAAGCGCATCGCGCTCGAAGGGTTGGCAGTACACCTCGCCCATGCGGGCATCAATCGCCACCAGCACCCGCCCGGCGCTGGCTGCACTCAAGGCGCGCTGCGCCAGCAAGGCGAGCGAGGAAACACCCACCACCGGCAGCTCATGCGCCAGCGCCACGCCTTTGGCGAAGGCGACGCCAATCCGCACGCCGGCGAAGCTGCCGGGGCCGACGCCGCAGACGAGACCATCGAGCTGGGAATAGCGCAGCCCGGCCTTCGACAGCACCTCGGCCACCACCGGCAGCAGGCGCTTGGTGTGGTCGCGACCCGCGATCTCGAAATGGGCGTGAATCACCCCATCGACCCAGACGGCGGCAGAGCAGGCTTCGGTGGCGGTATCGAGGGCGAGCAGTTTCATCAAAACGACATGGACCTGTAAAAAATCTGACGGAAGTCTGCAACACCCGCTGCGCAGGCTGTGATGCATGGATGCCAGCACTTCATTGCCCGCCGCCCCGCCCCGTGCGGAGGCCGAAGCCCAGGCCAGCGAGCCGGTCTGGCTGCTGCTGGGCAGCAAGCAGGGCGACAACTCGCAGATTCTCGCACTCGCCGCCGCCTTGGGGCTGCCATTCCGGCGCATCCAGCTGCGTTTCAACCTCCTGCACTGGCTCTTGCCCGCCATGCTGGGGCGCAGCCTGTGGAGCGTGCGCAACCGGGCGGACTTACGGGGCCCGCCACCGAAGCTGGTGATTTCCTCCGGCCTGCGCAGCGTGCCGGCGGCGCGCTGGGTGCAGGCGCAGTCGCAAGGTCAGAGCAAGCTCGTCCACATCGGCCGGCCCTGGGGGCCGTTCCGCTGGTTTGATCTGGTGGTGACCACGCCGCAGTACGCGCTGCCGACGCTGCCCAATGTGCATCACAACCTGCTGCCTATTCTGGCCGACGAGCGCGCCACCGCCGCACTCTCACCTGCACTCACAGCAAGTCTGGCCGCACTGCCGCGCCCTTGGACGGTCGCCGTGCTCGGCGGTCACAGCCGCCCGCTGCGCTTCACGGTGGATGCGGCCACCCAGCTTGCCGCGCAGCTCAACCAGAGCAGCGGCAGCGTGCTGATCGTTGGCTCGCCGCGCACACCCGCCGCCTGCATCGAAGCCATGCGCCCGCTGCTGCAAGTGCCGCATGCGATCTTCCCTTTCGGCACTGGCGAGAACCCCTACCCCGCGCTGCGCGCCGAGGCGGATCGCTTTGTCATCACCGGCGACAGCGTGCAGATGGCGGCCGAGCTGCTGGTCTGTGGCAAGCCGCTGAAAGTTTTCCCACTGCCCGAAGTGCCGGATGCTCTGGTGCGCCTCACCCGCGCCTGGCGCGATGCCGCGGCGAGTCACCGCTGGCTGCGACCTGCCTTCGAATGGATGCGCCATCGCGGCCTGCTGTCATCGCTGCGCGATATCGGGCTGTTCCACCGTCAGCTCGAAGAAGCGGGCGTGTATCAGTTACCCGATCTGGCGCGGGCACTGCGCGCGGCGGAGAAGCGGGTCACCGTCCATCACGTCCAGCAACTACTGCGCGCGGCGGGCGAACCGGCCGCCATCAGCTTCAACGAACTGCTGACTGCTTCAGTTGAGCAAGCGCCGCAGCCAGCACTTCATCGACACTGATGCGCGCGAGGTGCTCGCGGCAATGCGGGCACATGCCGTAGCGGGTGCCGCAGGCTTCTTCTGCACCGCCAGTAAGCTGGGTGTGAAAGGGATAGCCAGTGATCAGCGGCGAGGTGAAGCCGCCATAGACCACCACCGCACGCGTGCCCACCGCCGCCGCGGCGTGGTGCAGGCCGCCCTCCGGCCCGATGTAGAGACGTGCGGCCTTCAGGTACGCCATCGACTCGCGGAAGGAGCGCGGCCGGATCTGCTCGACGCCCTCCAGCGCCGGACTGTCCGGCGCGCTGATCTGGTAGACCTTGACCTCCCTGCCCAATCGCTTCGCCACTTCGGCAAAGCGTTCCACCGGCCATTGCTTGCTGGGCGGTGCGCCGGTCTTGATGAAGGGTTCGAGTGCGACAAAGGGCTTGGCTGACCACTCTGCTGCCAGTGCCAGTTCCTCCGGTTTGAGCTGGATCGGTGCCGGCGTCGGCCGATAGTCGAGATTGAACAGGTAGCGCCCCAGGAGGCGCGTCGGCCCGAAGCCGATGTGCCGCAGGTGCCAGCGCCAGCCGAGGGCGGCGCGCATCGCGGCGTAGTCGATGTAGGGGCGGTGGTGCGGGTAGGAATGCACCCACTGCACCGGCTTGCCCTGTGCGAGGTCTTGCGGTGTGGCGAGAAAATCCAGGCCCCAGCTGAGATCAGGCTGACTCTCGTCCAGGCGCTTGCCATCACCGATGGCGATGCGCCGCTGTTGCGGATCACGCTGGTGCAGGGCCCAGGCATCGCCCAGGGCCATTAGTCGGTCGCCGTAGCTCATCGCCGAATTATTGCGATGCTGCGTTACGGGGCGATGGCACGCATCCAGCCTTCCGTCTCGGCCAGCGTCGCCAGCACCGGCATCGGCGGCAGGCTGGCCAGCACCTTCCTGCCATAGCTCTTCGATTTCAGGCGCGGGTCGCAGAGCATCAGCAGGCCACGGTCGGTCTCGTCGCGGATCAGTCGGCCCACCCCCTGCCGCAACGTGACAATCGCGCGCGGCAGCTGGTCGTCATTGAAGGGATTGCCACCGGCCTGCTTGATGGCATCGAGCTTCGCATCCAGCACCGGGTCGCCGGGTGCGGCGAAGGGCAGCTTGTCGATGATGACCAGTCGCAAGGCGCTGCCTTTCACGTCCACGCCCTCCCAGAAACTGGCGGTGGCGACCAACACCGCATTGCCGGCTTCGACGAAGCGGCGCAGCAGCTCGGCCTTGGGGAAATCGTTCTGCGCCAGCACCGGCAGCTTGGGCAGCGCCTGGCGCAGCAGGCCGGCATAGCTTTGCAGTGCGCGGTGGCTGGTGCAGAGCACGAAGGCACCGCCGCCGCTCGCCTCGATCACCGGCCGCATGGCCGCCGCACAGGCACCGGCATAGGCGGGGTCGTTCGGCTCCGGCAGGTTCGGCGGCAGCCAGAGGCGGGCCTGCGTGGTGTAGTCGAAGGGCGAGTCGAGCTTGAGTTCGGGCGTACCCTGCAAGCCCAGCGGCACCGAGAAGTGCTGAAAATCCCGGCCCGCCGCCAGCGTCGCGCTGGTGAAGATCCAGGCCCCCTCGTGCGCCGCGCGCATCTCGGCGAAGGGGCCCGCCACTTCCAGCGGCGTGGCATTCAGCGCCCCGCCCCGCCCGATGGCTTCGACCCAGCGCACCTTGGCATCGCGCACGTCGGGGTCGGCCACCACGTACCAGCGCTCCTGCAACTTCAGGGCGCGCTCCAAGCAGCCGCTGAACTCGGCGCTGCGCTCTTCCAGTGGCTTGAGACATTCGGTCACGCGCTCGATGCGTTCGCCCACCTCGATCACCACGCCAGCGCAGCCGAAGCGGTCATTGAACTCGCGGAAACGTTCGCGCAGGCCACCGCTGGCGAACTGCGCTTCCAGCCTGGTGGTCGCCTCCACCAGCTCGGTGAGGGCGAGCGTGAGGTCGGGCGTGTCATTCCACTTGTCGACCTCGCTCGCGGTATCGCGGGCAAGCGCCTGCAACTGCTGGGTGGACACGCGCTGGCCGAAGTGGCGCAGGGCCAGCTCCGGCAACTGGTGCGCCTCGTCGATCACCACCGCATCGGCACCCGGCAGCACGCTGAAACCCTCCTGCCGGATGACGTGATCGGCAAACAGCAGGGCGTGGTTCACCACCACCAGATCGGCCGCCGCCGCCGCGCGCCGCGCCTTCACCACGAAGCACTCGGCGAAGTCCGGGCACTTGCTGCCCAGGCAGTTGTCGGCGGTACTGCTGATGCGTGCGGCAAACTGCTCGTCGGGCGCTTCGCCCGGCAGCTCGCTCAACTCGCCGTTGGGCGTGTCGCGACTCCACTGCTCGATCTCGGCCAGGCGTGACCAGACCTGCCGCGCGCGCACATCCTGCTGCGCCTTGCGCATGCGGTGCAGGCAGAGATAGTTGCTGCGGCCCTTGAGCAGGCTCACGCGCAGGCGGGCGCCGAGTGCCTCGCGCAAGCGCGGCAGGTCGCGGCCGAACAGCTGGTCCTGCAGGTTCTTGGTGCCGGTGGAGATCACCACCCGCTTGCCGCTCTTCAGCGCCGGAGCGAGATAGGCGAAGGTCTTGCCGGTACCGGTGCCGGCTTCGACGATCAGGTTCTGGCCGCTCTCGAAAGCCTCGGCCACCGCCGCCGCCATCTGCTGCTGCGCCGCGCGCGGCACGAAGCCGGGAATGGCCTGGGTGAGCGTGCCGCCTTCGGCGAACAGGGTCTCGATGTCGGCAACCGACATCAGGGGCTGATCAACAGCAGCAGATCTTCGTGCCTGGCCTGTGCCGTGGCGGCACCCGCCTTGTCGCCACGCAGCTTGCGGGCCTCGGCAATCAGCCGCCAGCTTTCGACTTCCAGATAGGGATTGCGCTTGCCGAGCGAGATGGATTTTCTCGCCTCCGACTCAGCCTGCTCGGCCTGGCGGGTGACGATGTGGAGGGCGCTCAGCGCCTGATAGAGCCAGGGGTTGCGCGGCTCGATGCGCAGGGCGCGTTCGAGCGAGGCGCCGGCCTCATCGGTGCGGCCATTGCGCAGCGAGGCGCGGGCAGCCTTGGCCAGCGAGATGACCGGTGCAGCCGCACCGCTGGTCTCGATGTTCTTCGGCAGATTGGGGTTGAGCGGTGGGCGGGTATCGGGCAGCGGCACCGGCGCGCCGGTGGAGCCGCCGGGCACGATGGGACCACCGGGCTGGATCTCGCCACCGGCCTCGACGCTGCCGCTGGCACCGGGTGCGGAAACGATCACGCCCACATCGCCACCGACCTGCGGCAACTGCGGCGCGGGCAGCGCGCAGGCACCAAGCGCGAGGCAGAACAGCAGGGTGAGATGCAGACGATTCATTATTGAAAAATCTCCTGTAACCATTGCGCGGGCGCTTCCAGCAGGCCGCCGGAGCAAGGCGCATTTTCGGTGGGCAGATAGCCTGCCATGTAGGGCAGACGGCTGGCGCCCTCGCATCCTTCGCCGGCGATGAGGCCGGTGGCGCGGTCGATGAGCGCGTCTTCCACTTCCGCCGGCGGCGTGTCGTCGAGGCTGCGCACATTGAGGTCGCGCATCAGCTTGGCCCAGATCGGCATGGCACCCGTGGCACCCGTGAGGCCCGTGGGCTTGTAGTCGTCGCGGCCCACCCAGATCACCGCTACATGGTCGGCGGAGTAGCCGGCGAACCAGCTGTCGCGCTGGTCATCGGTGGTACCAGTCTTGCCGGCCAGGCGGGTGCCGGGCGGCACCACGTTGTAGGCGGCCCGCGCGGTGCCCAGCTCCAGCACCTTCCGCAGCGCCCAGGTGGTGAGATACACCGGGCCTTCGGGCAGGGTCTGCTTCACCTTGAAGGCATAGCGATTCAGCGGCTTGTCTTCCTTGGTCAGCACTTCGCGGATGGTGGAGAGCGGCGTCTGGTAGCCCGATGCCGCGAGCGTGTTGTAGACCTGCGCAACGTCGATGGGCGCCATGTCGACCGCGCCGAGAAAAATCGAGGGCAGCGCCGGCGCATTGAAGAAACCTGCACCGGCAAAGGCCTGCTGCACCTTCTTCACGCCCACATCCATACCAAGCCGGACGGTGGACAGGTTGTAGGACTGCGCCAGCGACAGGTACAGCGGCACGCTGCCGTGCAGGCGCTTGTCGTAGTTGGAAGGACTCCAGCTCTTGCTGCCCGGCATCTTCACCGTGATCGGCTCGTCCGCCAGCAGGGTGTAGAGGCTGTAGCGCGATGGCTCCATGAGGGCCGCGAGATAGACGAAGGGCTTGGCCAGCGAGCCGATCTGGCGCTTCGAGTCCAGTGCGCGGTTGAAGCCGGCGAAGCGCGTATCGCGCCCCCCGACGACCGCCTCCACCTCGCCGCCCTCGGCACTGGTCACCACGCCGGCACCTTCGAGCGTGCCGCGCGCGAGCTTGCGGGATTTCTCGATGGCGGGCAGGTCTTCGACCAGGCGCTCTTCGAGAGCCTCCTGCACGCGCGGCTTCAGCGTGGTGAAAATGCGCAGGCCCTCGCTGGTCAGCGCCTCGTCCGGGTACTGGTCCTTGAGCTGGCGGGTGACCAGCTGCACGAAGGCCGGGTACCGCTCCACACCGCCACGACCGGTGCCGGAAAGACCCAGCGGCTGCACCCTGGCAGCCTCGTATTCCTCAGGGCGGATCAGCCCCTCTTCGGCCCAGATCGACAGCACCAGGTCGCGACGCTCGCGCACCCGCTCCGGCCGGCGGCGCGGGTCGAACTGGCTGGGGCCCTTGACGATGCCGATCAGCATCGCCAGCTCGTGGATCTTCAGCTCCGACGGCGGCTTGTTGAAATAGAAATTGCTCGCCAGGCCAAAGCCATGCACGGCGCGCGAGCCGTCCTGCCCCATGTAGATCTCATTCAAATAGGCTTCGAGGATTTCATCTTTCTCGAAGTGCGCATCGAGCAGCACCGCCATGATGATTTCCTTGAACTTGCGCTTGAAAGTGCGCTCGCTCGACAGGAAGAAGTTCTTCACCAGCTGCTGGGTGATGGTGGAAGCACCCTGCCGCACCTGGCCGGAGGTGATGTTCTGCCACATCGCGCGGCTGATGCCGCGAATGCTGATGCCGAAGTGGCTGTAGAAGCTCTTGTCTTCCACCGCCTGCAAGCCTTTCACCATCAGCTCCGGCGCATCGCTGAGCTTGATCAGCACGCGGTCTTCGCCGCCGCGGCTCGGATAGATGCTGCCGATCAGCATGGGGTCGAGACGGGTGAGGTCGATGTCCTTGCCGGTGTTGAGGTCGCTCAGGCTGCCGATGCCGACCGCATCGCCGCGCACCAGCATGCGGGTGGCTTTCTGCGGGCCGTCCCAGAAGGCGAAGGCGCGGGTGGCGATGTCCAGTGCGCCCTCGCGCGCGACGAAGCTGCCGGGGCCTTCGAGTGCCGCCACCTCGCGGTAGCCCAGACGGGTCAGCTCGCGTTTCAGCTCCGGCAGCGGCAGGTTGAGGCCGGGGTAGAGCTCCTGCGGCGAGGCATAGACCTGTGCGGGCAGTGTCCAGCGCACGCTCGAAAACCGGGTGCGGATTTCATGGTCCATCACAGCGATGTTGACGGCCGCCCAGACCACGGCGGCACTCGCGGTCAGTGCCAGAGTGATCAGTGCGTAACGCAGGAGTGAGCGGCGGTCGAGAGGGGGCAGCGCCATGCGGCAGTTTCGGGCCTTGCAGCCCTGTATTGAAGTGCGACCAGTCTAAAGAAAAACCGACCTGAACGCCGAGTGGTGAAAACGAAAGACCCGGCCAAGGCCGGGTCTTTCTGTCGCTTCAAACCGGCTCAGAGGCTGGGGCTGCGCACCTCGCGCTCCATCTCTTCCAGCGAGATGTGGCGCACGTCCTTGCCCTTGACGAAATACACCACGTATTCGGCGATGTTCTTGGCGTGGTCGCCGATGCGCTCCAGCGCGCGCACCGACCAGATGATGTCCATCACGCGGCGAATCGTGCGCGGGTCTTCCATCATGAAGGTGATGCACTGACGCAGCAGCGCCTCGTATTCACGGTCGATGCTGACATCACCCTGGGCCACGGCAAGTGCGGACTCGGCATCCATGCGGGCGAAAGCGTCGAGCGCATCGCGCACCAGCTGGCTCACATGGCGCGCCATGTGGTGAATCTCCGGCAGCGGGCCGCCCTTGTGGTCGTGATCGTTGGCGAGTTCCTCGGCCATGCGGGCGATCTTGCGGGCCTCATCGCCCATGCGTTCGAGATCGGTGATGGTCTTGATGACGGCGTACACCAGTCGCAGATCGCTCGCTGTGGGCTGGCGGCGCGCGAGGATGCGGCTGCATTCATCGTCGATGGTGACTTCGAGCAGGTTCACCTTCTCGTCGCCTTTGATCACCTCGGCGGCCAGCTCGGCATCGGCCTCCTTGATCGCACGGGCTGCATCGGCAATCTGCTGCTCCACCAGGCCGCCCATGGCCAGCACGCGCTGGCGCACGTCTTCGAGTTCGGCGTTGAAGGCGCTGGAGATATGTGATTTGTAGGTCGGTGTCGTCATGGCTGCTCTTGAGGTGGGAGTGTGAGGCGCGTGCGCGCCGAACTAGCCGTACTTGCCGGTGATGTAATCCTCGGTCTGCTTCTTCTCAGGCCGGGTAAAGAGCTTGTCGGTGTTGCCGAACTCGATGAGGTCACCGACATACATGAAGGCCGTGTAGTCGCTCACGCGCGCGGCCTGCTGCATGTTGTGGGTGACGATGACGATGGTGAACTCCTTCTTCAGCTCGTTGATGAGTTCCTCCACCTTCAGCGTGCTGATCGGGTCGAGTGCCGAGCAGGGCTCGTCCATCAGCAGCACCTGCGGCTTGATGGCGACCGCGCGGGCGATGACGAGACGCTGCTGCTGACCACCGGAGAGGCCGAGCGCGGAGTCATCGAGACGATCCTTCACCTCATCCCAGAGTGCCGCACCCTTCAGCGCCCACTCGACGGTTTCGTCGAGCACGCTCTTCTTGCTGATGCCGGCCAGGCGCATGCCGTAGGCCACGTTCTCGTAGATCGACTTGGGGAAGGGATTGGGTTTCTGGAACACCATGCCGACGTTGCGGCGCAGGGCGGAGATGTCCA
>JAZKFO010000042.1:0-5388 GCA_040386395.1 Pseudomonadota bacterium
AGGGCGGCAGCCGCCATGGCCGCAAGCAGGCCGAAGAAGAGTGGAAGAACGCCGAGGTCGAGGCGCTGTATCGCCTCGACTACGCCGGCGTGCGCGTGCCCAAGCCGCATGGGGTGCATGCCGGCGTGCTGCTGATGGAACTGGTCTGCGATGCCGACGGCCATCCGGCGCCGCGCCTGAACGATGTCGACATCACCCCGGAGCAGGCGCGTGAATGGCATGCCTTCATGATGCGGCAGATCGTGCTGATGCTCTGCGAGGGGCTGATCCACGGCGATCTGTCGGAGTACAACGTGCTGGTCGATGCCGTAGGCCCGGTGGTGATCGACCTGCCGCAGGCGGTGAGTGCGGCCAGCAACAACAACGCGTTCTCCATGCTCGAACGCGATGTGAACAACATGCGCACCACCTTTGGCCGCGCTGCACCCGAACTGCTGGAGACGCAATACGCGCGCGAAATCTGGAAGCTGTTCCAGGCCAGCGAGCTGAAGCCCGACAGCGTGTTGACCGGTGTGTTTGTCGACGAATCCGGCAGTGCCGATGTCGGTGCCGTGCTCGATCAGATCGAGGAAGCGCGGCTTGAAGCCGAGGCCCGCCAGCGCGGGCGCGATGCGGCCGAAGAGCAGCAGGGCTAAACCTAAACCCCATTGCGAAGGGCGCTGAAGCGCCCCTCGCAATGGATGTTTGACTCAAGGCGAGACGAGATCGCTCGCGAGCACCCAGCCGTTCAGGCCGGCGCTTTTCACATACCACCACTCGCCACCGACATTGCTGGTGCTGCCGGCGAGCGTGACGCTGGTGTCGCCTGCGGCGCTGCCCATCAGCACGGAATCAGTCTTGGGCTGGGCGCGAATGCGGCTGCCGCCGCGCACCGTGGCGGTGGAGCCGGTGGCAAACGGGGCAAGCAGCTTGGTGGCCGGTGCCGGGGCGGGTGCTGAGACCGGCGGGGTGTAGCTGGGCTCGCTGACGGCGGTGTTGGGGTTTTCGCCATAGATGCCGCCGCTGCTGGCGCTGGTGCTGCTGCTGCTGGCGAGTTTGGGACGCCAGACCAGGCCGACGCGGATGATGGAGAGCTGGCTGCGGTCTTTCTCTTCCAGATCAAGGCCGGGTGCCGACTTGACCTTGAACGGGGTCTCGATTTCGGCACGCAGGCCGATCTGCTCGGAGAACATCCAGTCGCCACCCAGGCCAAGGGTGAAGTTGGCGTCCTTCTCGCTGACGCTGTCGCCGTCGAGCGAGGTCTTGCCCTTGATGCTGTAGTAGCCGCCCTTGAGCCAGAGCCTGGAGCCGCCATTGAGCTTGAGCGCGTAGCCGACATAGCCAAGGATGCCGCGATAGGAAACCCTCAGATCATCCAGTTCGGGAAAGTCCGGGTCGTTGTCCGCCTTCATCTGGCCGCTGGTGTAGTACTCGCCTTCAAAAAAGATCGGCACCTGCGGCAGCTCGTAACCGGCCGAGAACGCAAAGCCGTTGCCATCCTTGACGTCTTCGAACTCGGTGCTGGTGCGCGCGAAGGTGGCGGCAACGAAAGGATCGGCATGCGCGACTGGCACGGAGAGAAGCACGGATGCAGCGGCCACGATGGCGGCCATTTGACGGATTGACATGAGTTTCCCTGGTAAGTGTTATCAAGCAAGAAGCTGTCTTTGCAGCAATCTATTTTCCAGAGGGCACCGTAAACAGGTCAAGGAAAACCCGCTGGCGTGGGCAGTCTTGACTACAGCCCCCAGGCCGCCAGCTCTTCGGGCACAAACCCCGCAGCCTTGCGTGCTGCTTCGTTGAAGGGCGGGCGCAGTGTGATGTTCTGCTCTTGCAGTAGACGACGAAACGTGGCGACGGGCTCCAGTCCGCGCTCGGCGCAGCAGTGGTGAAACCAGTGGGTGCCGATTTCCACATGGCGCACTTCTTCGGCGAGGATCACTTCGAGCACGGCCATGGTTTCGGTGTCGCGCACTTCGCGCAGGCGGTTGATGAGATTGGGGGTCACATCCAGCCCGCGCGCCTCCAGCACGCGCGGCACGCAGGCCATGCGCACCAGCAGGTCGTGCGCAGTTTTCTCGGCCGATTCCCACAGGCCGTTGTGGGCGGCGAAATCACCGTAGTCGTAGCCCAGTTGTTGCAGGCGCGCGCGCATCATCAGGAAGTGCCGCGCCTCGTCCTGCGCCACGCTGAGCCAGTCGGCGTAATAGGCCTCCGGCATGCCGCCAAAGCGCAGGCCGGCATCGAGGGCGAGGTTGATGGCGTTGAACTCGATGTGGGCCACCGCATGGCAGAGCGCCGCACGGCCCTCGACACTGCCCAGGCCACGCTGCGGCACCTCGCGCGGGCGCACCAGCAGCGGCTGGGCAGGGCGACCGGGTTGCAGCGGCATGCTGGCGACGGGCGCGAGATGGGTGAGGGCAGCCACCTCGGCGCACTTGGCGGCGGGATCACACTGCATGAAGGAGGAGAGACTGGCAGATGTCATCCCGCGATTATCGACTGGTATTAAGCTCGATACCCAACCAGGAGAACACCATGAATCTGCTCAACGCACTCGCCGAGGCCCAGGGCGGCCAGGGCCTCAACAATCTCGCCAGCCAGTTCGGTCTCACGCCGCAGCAGACCCAGTCGGCGGTGGGTGCGCTGATCCCGCAGATCGTGTCGGGCATGCAGGGGCAATCGGGTGGCCTCGGCGCGCTGGTGGGCATGCTCTCTGGTGGCGCGCACGCAACCGTGGCCGATCAGGCCGGCGCTGCCTTTGGCGACAAGGGCGTGTCGATGGGCAACGAGGTGCTGGGGCAGATCTTCGGTAGCAAGGAAGTCTCGCGCGGCGTCGCCAACCAGGTTTCGCAGCAGACCGGCGTGGGCAGTGATGTGCTGCGCCAGATGCTGCCCGTGGTGGCCACCCTGGTGATGGGTGCGCTCGCCAAGCAGGGCATGGGCGCTGGCGGTGCTGCGGCTGCCCCTCAGGGCGGCGGTCTGGGCGGCCTGCTCGGCGGCTTGCTGGGTGGTGCTGCGTCACCGGCTGGCGGCGCCCAGGGCGGCGTGGCGGGCATGCTGTCTTCGGTGCTCGATGCCAACAAGGATGGCAATGTCGCCGACGATCTGGCCAAGCTCGCCGGCGGCTTCTTCAAGAACCGCTGAGGCTCAGCGGCACTGCCACTGGTGGCGGCCGAGGCCGGGGCCTTCGAGCACCACGGTATCGCCCGGCACCAGCGGCCCCACGCCGGCGGGTGTGCCGGTGTAGATCGCATCGCCCGGCTGCAAGGCCCAGGTCTGGCTGAGGATGCTGATCTGCCGCGCCACGCTGAACAGCATGTGGGCGGTGTTGCCGCTCTGCCTCAGCGTGCCGTTGACGTGGCAGGTGAAGGTGAGCGCCTGCAAATCCTGTTGCAGATAGGGCCTGAACTCGCCCAGCGGAGCTGCGCCGTCGAAAGCCTTGGCCAGCTCCCAGGGCTTGCCCTTGTTCTTGAGCTGGGTTTGCAGCTCGCGCAGGGTGAGATCGAGACCGAGTGTCACGCCGGCGACGCAGTCCAGCGCGTCTTCCACCGCCACGTCGCGGTCGCCGCCCGTGAGCAGCACCACCAGTTCCGCCTCGTGGTGGATGCTGCCGGCATTCTTCGGCAGCACGATGTCTTCGCCTTCCGGCACGATGCAGCTGGGTGGCTTCATGAACACCACGCACTCGCCGTCCGGGGCGTGGCCGAGATGCGCCAGCTCGGCGACATGGTCGGCGTAGTTCTTGCCGATGCAGAAGATGCGATTGACGTTCATGGTGAGTCCTCAAATGAAAACGGCTGCCTAGGCAGCCGTCTGGGTAATGCAGTGAGACCTAGATGCGCTCTTCGATGCCGAAGGCCTTGAAGCCCTTGGTCTCGAAGTTCTTGCGGAAGGCATCGCGCAGCGTGGTGGCGGTGGCGTCGTAGGCTTCCTTGTCGGCCCAGGTGTTGCGCGGGTTCAAGATGGCCGAATCGACACCAGGGCAGCTCTTGGGCATCTTGAGATTGAGGATGGGCTGGGTCTCGGTTTCGACGCCATCCAGTTCGCCATCGAGCGCGGCCTTCAGCAGCGCGCGGGTCACCTTGAGGCTCATGCGCTTGCCGACGCCGTACTTGCCGCCCGACCAGCCGGTGTTGAGCAGGATGCAGCGGGCGCTGCGCTCCTTCATCTTCTTCGCCAGCAGCTCGGCATAGACATTGGGCTTGTGCGACATGAAGGGACCGCCGAAGCAGGCCGAGAAGGTCGGCTGCGGCTCGGTCACGCCCACTTCGGTACCGGCCACGCGCGCCGTGAAGCCGCTGACGAAGTGATACATCACGTCCTTCGGCTCCAGGATCGAAATCGGTGGCAGCACGCCGTAGGCATCGGCGGTGAGCAGCACGATGGTTTCCGGATGCGGGCCACGGCCGTTGGGCATGGTGTTGGGCACCACGCTCAGCGGGTAGCTGAGGCGGGTGTTCTCGGCCAGCGAGCCGTCGTTCAAGTCCAGGTCGTCCGGATGGCATTCCGGCATGGTCTTGCCGGGCAGCGGCGGCACGTTCTCGATGATGCAGCCGGCCTTGCTCATGGCCTCGGCAATGACGGGCTCGGCCGTCTTGTCGAGGTTGATCAGCTTGGCGTAGCAGCCGCCTTCGAGATTGCAGAGGCCGTTGTCGCTCCAGATGGTCTCGTCGTCGCCGATCAGCTTGCGCGAGGCATCAGCCGAGAGCGTGGTCTTGCCGGTGCCGGAGAGGCCAAACAGGATCGCGCCATCGCCCTTCTCGCCGACGTTGGCCGAGCAGTGCATGGAGAGACGCCCCTGCTTCGGCAGCAGGTAGTTGCCGACGGTGAAGATGGTCTTCTTGTTGACGCCGCAGTAGTCGGCGCGGCCGGCGACGATGCAGAGGCGGTTGCGCACGTCGATGATGACGGCGACTTCCGAACGCGAGCCGTCACGCTCCGGCTCACAGACGTAGCTGGGCACATTGAGCATGGTCCAGCGGCGGGCTTCGATGTCCGTCACGCCGACCAGATCCTTCGGGAACATGTTGTCCACGAACGAGGCGTGCGTGGCGTATTCGCCAACGAAGCGGTAGGGCACGGCGAAATCGGGATCGCTGCCCATGAACACGTCTTTCACATACAGCGTGGCCTTCTTGTCGTTCAGGTGCTGTGCGAGGCGCTTGATGAGGCCCTCGTATTTCTCCGGGTTGTATTTGCCCAAATCGGCCTTGAACCAGATCTCGTTCTCGACTTCCGGCCAGGCCACCGCGAAGGTGTCCTTGGTGCGGCGACCGGTGCAGTCCGGGTCGGTGTAGTAGACCAGCGGGCCCTTGTCGCCCAGCACGGTGGGGAAGGCTTTCTGGGCATTGTCCGGGCCACCCTTGGTGACGCGGCCCTTGTCGTTGGCGATGGCCTCGTGAAACA
>JAZKFO010000043.1:0-45477 GCA_040386395.1 Pseudomonadota bacterium
AGCAGCAGGCCCGCAAGGAGAAGCCGCGCTACGACGGCCGCTGGCGCCCTGAAGCGGGCAAGGTGCTGCCGACGCCGCCGGAAGGCGTGAAGCCGGTGGTGCGCTTCAAGAATCCGCAGGAGGGCGAGGTGGTGCTGAACGACCTCATCAAGGGCAAGATTGTTTTCTCCTCGGATGAACTCGACGACCTCATCATCGCCCGTGGCGATGGCGTGCCCACTTACAACTTCTGCGTCGTGGTCGACGACATGGACATGGGCATCACCCACGTCATCCGTGGCGACGACCATGTCAACAACACGCCGCGCCAGATCAACATGATCAAGGCCCTCGGTGCGACCCCGCCGCAGTACGCGCATGTGTCGATGATCCTGGGTAGCGATGGCGCCAAGCTCAGCAAGCGCCATGGCGCGCTGGGCGTCATGGAATACCGCGCTATGGGCTTCACGCCCGATGCCATCCTCAACTACCTCGTGCGCCTGGGCTGGAGCCACGGCGACCAGGAGCTGTTCACGCGCGAGGAGATGATTGCCAAGTTCGACTTCGATCATGTGAGCGCCTCACCTGCGCGCTTCGACATGGAGAAGGCGTACTGGGTGAGCCACCAGTATTTGAAGACGGCACCGCTCGATGCCATTGAGCCGGAGTTCGACTGGCATCTGCGCCGGCAGGGTGTGGACCCGGCCAAGGGCCCGGCCTTGGGCGAGGTGATCGTTCAGCAGCGCGAACGCTGCCGCACGCTGTTGGAGATGGCCGAGAAGTCCACGTTCTTCTATGCGGACATCAAGCGCTACAACGAGAAGGACGCCGCCAAGCACCTCAGCGCCAAGGCCGTGCCGATTCTTGCTGCGCTCATCGAGCACCTAAGTGCGGTGGGCGAGTGGCAGGCAGAAGTGATCCAGGCCGCTGTGCATGGCGTGGCGGAACAGCTCGCGCTCAAGCTGGGCGATGTGGCCCAGCCGATCCGCGTCGCCATCTCCGGTGCGGCGGTTTCGCCGCCCATCGATCAAACGCTTCAGCTGCTGGGTCGAGAGAAGAGCCTTGCACGCCTCAGCGCTGCTCAGGCGTATGCGACCAAGGCTTGAGCAGTCAGCCGCTTTTCAACGCCGCACTGGCCCACTCACGGTCATCGGATAGTCCGGCCAGCCCAGCAGCCTCGCGGCCGGATTGATGGCGGTGGGTCCCGTCAGGCCGCGGGCATCCTGGAAAGTGACGAAGCCGCCTCCACCCGGAATGCCCACCCAAAGCGCGCAGCCGTATTTGGCGACATTGGCGGCGCGCACCGTGTTGATTTCCACCGTGGCGGTACCCGTGAAATTGCCCGCCGTGATCGGGAACGGCGCGGAATACACGTAATCACTGGCCTCGGAGTTGTTGTCGAACAACATCACGCAACGCACCTTGCCTTGTGTCAGTACCGGCGGAATGGCGCGCAGCTCCAGCGGCACTTCGATGGTGAAGTCCGCAGCCTGCACCAGTGCAGGGCCAGCGGCGCAGGCCGCCATCAATACGGCCCTCGTCAACAGCAAAGAAATACGGTGTTTCATGGTCTAGCTCCGGTGGCGCGCAGGATGGGTGTGGTGATCCGCAGGGGTGAAAACGGTGTGGGGCTTGTTGCGCTGGGGTCGCCCCGCGCCTGCAAGGGGGCGCTTCGCACGAAGAGCGGTGCGACCTGCTGCACGCCAGCCGAGGGATCGCCGCGTGCACGCAGCACATCGGCTTGCACCCGCAGGCCAGCCGACGGCGCGGCTGCTGCTGGCTGCTGCTGGAGTGCTCTCGGGCGCTGAAGGCTTGGCGCATTCATCGGTGCGATGGGCATGCCGACTTTTGCACCCGTGTTGCAGCAGGGGTTGGGGGCAGCCGGGCTGATGCGATCCTTGAGGTAGCAGACGTTCGCGCCGCCCTGGCTGCCATCCTTCACCAGCACCCAGGCCTGGCATTGGGGCGTGCTTTCGCAGCGTGCGGCGCATTGGTCGTTGCCGAGGTCGGCGTCGGCAAAGCGGGCAATGTCGTTGCCCGCGCGATCCGCATTGAGGCTGACTTGCGCGAAAGAGGCCGTGCTAAAGCAGGCCGCAGAAACGCTGAGAAGAATGCGGATACTGAATAGACTCATGAGGGGTCTCGGTGGGGCGACCTAGCGTTGCTACAGCTTGATTTTTGGCTTGGGGCAGGCGGCATCGAGCGCCTTCTGCGCGCGGTCCAGTGCCTTGCCGTCGGCCGTCTTGTAAAAGGCCATGTCGCCCGCCTTGCCGCTGTAGAAGGCGAAGGCTTGCTTGTAGCCAACCAGCTCGGTCTGGATGGCATTGATGCGCTGGCCCATCGTGCTCGCCGCCGCCGTGTCCTTACGCAGATAAGCGTCGATGGAATCGCGCTGCAATTTCAGTTGCTCGCAGTGCAGCTTGAGCTGCGCGGGCGTGCTGCGAATGGTGTCGAACACGGCCGTCGCTTCGGGCGCGGTGCCCACGGCAGCGAGGCTGGGCAGCGCCGCCAAGGCGAAGCTGATGGCAAGGACAAGGCGGCTCACGGCGTGGTCACCGCAGCGGCCGTGCAGCTGTCGCGCAGCGCGTCCTGCGCCTTGTTGATGGCGATGGTTTCGGGCGTGCCCCAGTTCTCGGCCTTGACCGAGCGCTTGCCCGCGTAGGTGAAGGCCTCCTGGTAGCGCGCGAGCTTCTTGCGCAGGTCGTTGGCCTCCTTGGTGGTGCGCAGCATGGTGGGCTTGTCGCCGCTCTTGTAGGCGGCGAGCGACTCGGCATCGGCCTTGCCCATGCGGCAGAAGTTGGCGCGCTGGGTGGCGTCGGTGCGGGTCGCATCGAAGGCGGCGATGGCTTCCGCCGGGGTGGTGATGGGGGCGGCAAATGCGGGCGTGGCAAGTGCCAGGGCGATGGCGGTGGTGGTGGCGGTGGCGATGATGATTTTCACGAAGAACTCCAGAATGATTGAGAAGAGCGGCTAGCGAACGGCAGGCATCAAGGGATCACCGGCGGCGGACGCCAGTCGCTCGTGCCCTCGTCGCTTTGCTGGCTGCGGTTGTCGCCGCTCGATGAGGCATCGCGATGCAAATCCTGAAAGCCCGCATTGCTGCCGGGGTTGACGACACGATCCACCCGGCCCTGCGGGTTGACGAAGCCGCCGCCCTGCAAGCGCGCGCCGCCGGTGCCAGAGCCACCGGCGCGGCCACCGGCCGTGCTGCTGCCGTCGGTGGGCGTCATCGCGCGGTTGCCACCAGTAAAGCCCGCGCGGGCATTGCCGCCACCGCCGTTGCCGTCGGGGTTGGGTGTGCTGCTCTGGTCGGGGGCAGGACGGCCGTCTTTCGGCTTCGGCTTGTCCGGCTCGGCATCGATGCGGGTCGATTCCTTCTCGTCGCGCTGCTGCGCGGTCATGGTGGTGTATTCAACCGAAACGCCACTGCTTTCGACCGTCACCGGGTTGCCACCCGGTCCCCAGCCTGCGTTGTAGCCACTTCCGGACTGACCCCAGGGGCTGCCGCCGCCAGTTGCCGGGCTGCCACCGTTCGACACGCCGCCCGCTTGAGTCGAGGCACCGCCCCCGCCGTTATCTGTGAGGCCGCGACTGGCGTTCCTGCGGTCGCCTTCGTCGGTCTGCCCGGCCTGGCCGCCGCCGGCACGGCCGTATCCGCCCGCTATACCGCCGCCCTGGCGGCTGCCCGGCCCCGTGCCCTGCTGGCCAGGCGCACCTCCGCCATTGCCACCCGGTGAACGATTGCCGCCGTAGCCATTGCCCATGCTCTGCTGCCGTCCGCTGGGGCCACTGCCATTGCCGCCGAAACCGACGCCGTTGCCGGCCTGTCGGTGACCTGCGCCCTGCTGGCCTGAGGGCCCGTTGCCGTAGCCGCCACGCTGGCCTGGGCCTTGGCCTGCCTGCGGCGCACCGCCGTAGCCGCCTTCCGCAGCCTGGGCGCGGCCGAGTCCGGCGTCGACACCATTTATGGCACCACCTTGCAGGCCGGCTTGCGAAGGTCCGCCGCCGATGCCGCCCTTCAGTGCTTGCTGCTGGAAGCCCGGCGCCTTGGCGGGGCCGATGGTGCGGCCAGTTTTCACGCCGGTATCGCAGCAGCGATTGGGGGCCGCCATCACCACCGTGTTCTTGAGATAGCAGACGTTAAAGCCGCCCTGGCTGCCGTCCTTCACCAGCACCCAGGCCTGGCACTGGGCATGGGCCTCGCAGCGCGCCGCGCACTGGTCGTTGCTGAGATCAGGGTCGGCAAAGCGGGCGATGTCGCCACCGGCGCGGTCGGCGTTGAGGGTGACCTGCGCAAAGGCGAGTGGTGCGGCGAGTATCGCCGCGAGCGCGCCGAGACTGCGGCGGGTGAAGGGGATAGCCATGTGTGCTCCTTGCGGCGGCGTTGGCGCCGCGCCTGACATGGGCACGTTGCCCACACTGGCTAGAACGGAGTTCGATGGGGCAGGCGACAGCTGCGACGCAAAAAACTTGGCAGCCTCAGAACCACATGCTGGCGAGCGGCAGCGGCAGCGGATCATCTGCCGGACGTTTCCATGCTGCATTGAGACGCGCATGGGCTGCCTTGGCAGCGTCGCTCCCGGCGCTGCCGCTGTCGATGAGCGCTTCGATGTAGTCATGCGTGGCGCGCACCGGCAGTGGCGACGGCAGACTGGCGGGCAGGGTGGCACGCGCCTTTGCCAGTTCGGCAGCGGCCGCAGGGTCGCGCAGCAGCGCCAGGAGATAGGCGTAGCGGCCGCGAAAGCCGGCATGGATACGTGTCGGGCCTTCCTTGGTCTCGGTGTAGTAGCGGTCGAGCTCGGCATAGCCCGCACGCGCTTTTTCCAGCTCACCCGCCAGCAGCGCGGCATTCGCCTCGCGCCCCACCAGTCCAATGGCGCTGTCCTTGCGCGCCACTGCCGGGTTGTTCACCAATGCCGCGTAACGCGCCATGGCGTCTGCGGCCTCGGCGGTTTGTCGGAGTGATTGGCCGAGATTGACCAGCTCTGCGAACACCGCCATCGCATCGCGGTTCTGTACGTCCTTGAACACCCGCGCACGCTGTGTCAGCGCCTTGAAGCTTGGCAGGGCCTCAGTGCTGGAGAGGCCACCCAGCAGCTCGTAGATGAGCACGTCCTTGTCGATGTGCAGCACCTTGATGTCGCCTTCGCCCAGGCGACGCGCCCAGAGTGCCGAGCCCTCGCGGGCCCGCGCTGCGGCTTCCCGGTAGCGGCCCGTCTCGCTGTAGTAACTGCCCAGATGCACCCTGACGCCGGCCGCCATGTTGCTGTCGGGTCCCAGCAGCGCATCCACGCGCTGAAGCGTGTCGAGCAGGCGCTCTTCCATGCCGCGATAGTCGCCGAGCCGCATCTGCACGGCGGCAATGTTGCTGCGCACCTGCAGGGTCGTGCGCTGCTTGTCGTCCGGCACCTGGTTCAACTTGGGTTCGAGTGCCAGGTAAACAGCTTGTGCGTCGCGCATTTCGCGGCGATTGGCGTAGTAGGCGGCGAGGTCGTTTTCGGCCGAAACCTGCGCCTCGAAATTTTTCGGTGCCTCTTTCTGCAGGCGCGCGATCTCGGCCTTGAACGCCGCCACGGCCTCCTCATGGCGGCCCAGCCCCGCAAGCGCACGGGTGATGTGGGCCCGGCCGACGGCGAGGTTGTTGTCATCGGCCGGCAGCAGCGGGGTGAGGATGTCCACCGACTGCTGTGCATGGTCCAGTGCGGCCTCATGCTGGCTGATGAGGTTTTCCACCACCGCCTGCTGGCCCAGTGCCTCGCCGTATTCGCGCGAGTGCCTGCCGTGCAGCTGCGCTGCGAGTGTGCTGACCTTGGGTGCCAGGGTGGCAGCCTCCTGATGACGGGTGAGGTTGGTGTAGACCTCGACCACCGAGGCCAGCAGTCGGTACTCGGCGCGCGGGTCGTCGGCAAAGCGGCTCGGCACATCCTTGCTGGCGCGTTCCAGCAGGGTCAGCACGGTCGGCCATTCACCGCTGTGGGTATCGGGATTGGCGCTGCCCAGCATCTCGCTGAAGTAGTCCACCAGCTTCGCACTGCGCTCAGCCTCGTCGAGCGCCTGCTGGCGTTGCCAGAGGGCGATGCTCAGGCCGCTGACCAGGGCGACCAGCACGGCAGCGCCGGCTGTTGCCAGCACGCGGTTGCGGCGCAGCCAGAGCGCGGTGCGGCGTGTCCAGGGTGTGGCGGTGGCAGCCAGCGGGCGGTGGTCGAGCCAGCGTTGCAGATCGTCGATGAAGCTCGCCACGCTGGCGTAGCGATCCTGCGGCTGGCGTTGCAGGGCTTTCTCCAGCACCGGGGCCAGGCTGGCGGCCAGCGCGGCATCGGCAGGACGATCGGCCTCGCCTGGTGCTGCCAGTGCGCTGCGCAGCGGCTGCGGTGGCAGGTGCAGCACAGCGTGCTCGATGGCGGCACGACTGGTCTCGCCGGGTGCGAAGGGCCGCCGCCCGCTGAGCAACTGGTGCAGCAGCACACCGAGTGCGAACACATCGGCGGGCGCACCGGCGGGCTCGCCCGCAATCTGCTCCGGCGCGGCGTAGCCGGGCGTGAGCGCGCGGCCGGTGAGCTTGGTGAGGGTGTGCTCGTCCTCCATCTGGTCGTCGTCGAGCAGGCCGGCGATGCCGAAGTCGAGCAGCTTCACCACGCCTTCGGGCGTGACCAGGATGTTGCTGGGCTTGAGATCGCGGTGGGCAACGAGCTGGCCGTGGGCGTACTCCACCGCCTGCGCCGCCGCCAGCAAGAGCCGCACGCGCTGCGAGACCGTCGCTTTTTGCGCAGCGGCATGGTCGAGCAGGGGCGCACCCGGCACGTATTCGAGCACCAGATAGGGCTGGCCTTCGGCGACCCCTGCATCCAGCAACCGGGCGATGCCGGGGTGGTGCAGCAGCGCCAGCAGACGGCGCTCGCGCGCGAAGCGGCTGGCGAGCTGTGCGGCGGCCAGCCCGCTGCGGATGAACTTGAGTGCCGCCTCGCCCTCGTAGAGACCATCGGTGCGCGCTGCCAGCCAGACTTCGCCCATGCCGCCCTGGCCCAGTGGCCGCAGCAGCCGCCAGGGACCGAACTGCTGGCCGTGGCTGCGGCCATCACCCGCGAGCGCAGCCTCGTTCACCCAGTGCTGAAAGGCGGGCTGGGCGGTGGCTCCCTGTTCGAGCGCCGCCTGCGCAGCCAGGGCTTTTTGCAGCAGGCCGGCGAGGGCGGCACCGGCTTCGGCATCCCGCTCGGTGAGGGCGGCGAGCCAGCCGGCGCGCGCGGCGGGGGGCAGATCGAGTGCCTCGTCGAGCAGAGGGGAGTAGCGGGCCCAGTCGGCAGCATTCATGGGGAGGTCCTGTGGCGTGTCAGGATCAAACGGATTTGCAGGCAGCGGGCGACACGCGGAGCGGGCGCATGGCGGGTTCAGCCTGCCATGAGCTGCTCGACCAGCGCCCGTGCCTTGACCAGATCGCGCTGCACGGTGCGCTCCGAGACGCCGCGCGTTGCGGCAATCTCGGTGGTGCTCAGGCCCGTGAAGGCATTCATCTCCAGCGTTTGATACAGCGCCGCGTCGAGGCCGATGAGCTGGCTCATCACGGCATCGAGCTTTTGCAGATCGCAGCCCTCGCCCTGCGGTTGCTCGACCTGGTCGGCATGCGAGAGCGTCACCAGATAGCAGTCGCCACCGCGTTTGGCAGCACTCTGTTCGCGCAGGTGGTCGAGCACGATGGAGCGCAGCACCTTGCCGACATAGCTCAGAAACTGCGCGCGCGATTCCCCACTCAGATTTTCGCGCTCGGCGAGCTTCAGAAAGCCCTCGTTGGCGAGCGCGGTGGTGTTGAGCTGCCCCGCGCCGCCCACCTGTGCAAGCCGCACATGGGCGATGCGCTTGATGTCGTCGTAGAGCCCGGCATAGAGCTGGGCGATCCCGGTGGTCTGGCTCATGTGTGGCCGCACTCCCTTGCGTGCTCGGCAAGATCATAACGGGGGCTTCTGGCAAAATCGCGGCCCCGAAGAAACCCGGCAACGTGCCGGGCGGGCGGTCGCCCTTCGTTGAGGCGCCGATAAACCCGGAGTACTGCTGCATGAGCATCCAGATCACCTTCCCCGATGGCGCCGTCAAACCGTTTGACAGCGGCATCACCGCCCTCGCCATCGCCCAGGGCATTTCGCCCGGTCTCGCCAAGAAGACCGTGGTCGCCAAGGTCAACGGCCAGCTCTGGGACCTGACGCGGCCGATCACCGCCGACTCGAAGCTCGAACTGGTCACCCGCGACAAGCCGGAAGCACTGGAAGTGATCCGCCACGACGGCGCGCACGTGATGGCGCAGGCGGTGCAGGAGCTGTTCCCCGGCACGCAGATCACCTTCGGGCCTTCGACCGATTCCGGTTTCTATTACGACTTCGCGCGTGCGGAATCCTTCACTGATGCCGATCTCGAAAAGATCGAGCAGCGCATGCGCCATATCGTGAAGCAGGATATGCCGATCACGCGCGAGATCTGGCCGCATGACAAGGCCATCGCCCACTTCGAGAAAGCGGGCGAAACCTTTAAGGCCGAGTGGATCAGGGAAGGCATCGCTGCGGACGCCGAGATCAGCATCTACAAGCAGGGCGAGCAGTGGCTGGACATGTGCATGGGGCCGCATCTGCCCTCGACCGGCAAGCTCGGCACTGCCTTCAAGCTCACCAAGGTCTCGGGTGCGTACTGGCGCGGCGACAAGAACAACGCGCAGCTGCAACGCATCTACGGCATCTGCTTCGCCAACGACGAGGACCTGAAGAACTACATCAAGCAGCAGGAAGAAGCCGAGAAGCGCGACCACCGCAAGCTCGGCCGCGCGCTTGATCTGTTCCACTTTCAGGAGGACGCACCGGGTTCGGTGTTCTGGCATCCCAAGGGTTGGGCGGTGTTCCAGTCGCTGATTGCCTACGTGCGCAAGAACCTGATCCAGAATGGCTATCAGGAAGTGAACACGCCGGACATGATGGATCGCTCGCTGTGGGAAAAGAGCGGCCATTGGGAAAACTATGGCGTGAACATGTTCACCACCGCGCGCGACGAAGAGCGCGTGCTGGCCTTCAAGCCCATGAACTGTCCCGGCCATGTGCAGGTGTTCAACCAGGGCCTGCGCTCGTACCGCGAGCTGCCGCTGCGCATCTCGGAGTTCGGCAAGGTGCATCGCTTCGAGCCTTCCGGCGCGCTGCACGGTCTGCTGCGCGTGCGCAGCTTCACCCAGGACGACGGCCACATCTTCTGCACGCCGGATCAGCTGCTGGAAGAAGCGGTGGTGTTCTGCCGCATGACGCTCGCCGTCTACAAGGAGTTCGGCTTCGAGGACGTGCGCATCAAGCTCTCCACCCGCCCTGAAAAGCGCATCGGTGACGACGCGCTGTGGGACCAGGCCGAGAAGGCGCTGGCGGATGCGCTCGACACGCAAGGCATTCCCTTCACGATCTTTGAAGGCGAGGGCGCGTTCTACGGGCCCAAGCTGGAGTTCGTGCTGCGCGACGCGATCGGCCGCGACTGGCAGTGCGGCACGCTGCAAGCCGACTTCAACCTGCCGGGCCGCCTCGGTGCCGAGTACGTCGGCGATGACGGCGCCAAGCACGTCCCCGTGATGCTGCACCGCGCGATGCTGGGCAGCCTCGAACGCTTCACCGGCATCCTGATCGAGAACTTTGCTGGCACGCTGCCGTACTGGCTCGCGCCGGTGCAGGTGATGGTCGCGCCCATCGTGTCGGACGCCGACGGCTATGCCATCGAGGTGCGCGATGCACTGCGCAAGGCCGGCATCCGCGCCGAGGCCGACACCAGCAACGAGAAGATCACCTACAAGATCCGCGAGCACTCGCTGCAGAAGGTGCCGGTGATCGCAGTGGTGGGGCGCAAAGAGGCGGAGGAGAAGACCGTCACCCTGCGTCGGCTCGGCAGCGAGCGGCAGGAGATGCTTTCACTCGACGAGGCCATTTCACAGCTTCGGGGCTAGTGACTAGCCACAAAAAAGGGGCGCTTGATGCGCCCCTTTTTTTGCTGCCGGCTTCAAGCCACTGCTGGCTCAGGGCGTGCAGAACGCTGCCGCCGAGTTGGGCTGCGAAGGCCGCGCCGGGAAGTCAGCAGTCCACGGCGCCGTGGCAAGCGTCACGGTAGCGTTGCAATTGGCCGCCACGGTGATGTCGAACACGGTCCAGTTGTAGGTGCTGGCGGTCTCGCCGGCGGGCGGCACGAACACCTGCAACATGCCATTGGCCGTCAGCTCCACGCGCGCCGGTGATTCGGTGATGCCCGGCGAGAAGGTTTCCGAGTAGTTGTTGACGTAGTAGCGGTAGGTGCCCACTTTCGGCCGCAGCACGGTAATCACTTCAGGCCCGAATGAAGTGGTGTCGTCGACATCGAGCGCCACGAAAGGCTCGGTTTCGAGACTGCCCTCATCTTCATAGGAGACCTCACCACCCTCCGGCAGGTAGATGCGTGAGTCCAGATCGAGCGGATTGTTGCCCCAGGTCAGGCGGATCGACAGCGGGCTGCTGCTGCGGGCGAACGTCAGGCAGCTGCTGGTGATGTCCTGGTCCTGGCTGGTGCTCATCACTTCATTGGTCGAAGTCACATCACCGAGCAGCCGACCGTTGAGCGTCACGCGGGAGTTGGGACGCACACGGATCGTGAAGCGGCCGTCGGCACCCGTTACCGCCGAGGAGGTGCCGGTGTAATCGGCACCGGTCGAGGTGACAGTGACACCGCTGACCGGCTGGCCGCCATCTTCAACGCAGCCGGTGAGATTGACCGAGCTGTAGGCGAAGTCGGCGTTCCAGGTGGTGAAGTGTGGCACCGCACCTTCGTAGTAATCGCCATCGGGACTGCGGACCAGCGTGGCCGTGCCTTGCTCCACCCAGCGGCCCGTATTGGTGTCATAGAACCACAGCGGAATGCTGGTCATCGGGCTGGCATTGCGGGTGCTGAGCGGGATGCGCAGCGTGGCCATGCTGCCATCACGCAGCGATACCTGGGTGCCGGCCGAATCACGGATGTTGACTGTCAGGGCACCAAAGCTCTCGATCTGCCTTTCCGTGCCACCTGACATGGTGGTGTAGTCGCCGGGCATGTTTTCCGGCGATGAGGCCGGATTGAGGTCGGTGACGGTGACCATCACCGGAGAGTCTGAGGCAATGGAACCCGGTGGGAATCTGGCCATAGCAGGGCTGCCGCTGACCTGCACATCACCGCCCGTAGAGGGCGTGACCATCATGCTGACGCCAACGGGCACGGCGAGCACCGAAACCATCGTGGTCTGGCCCTCGGTGACGGGTGCGATGCGAAAGCTCGACTCGAAGCCGGTGGCGCTGACCACCACCTGCGCACGATCGGAGACCGGCACATCGGCAATCGCAAACTCGCCGTTGCCGTCAGTGACACCACTAACGCCACCGGCAGTGACGCTGGCGCCCGCAATGGCGGCACCGGTTGAGGTGTCGACGACGCGGCCTGAGATCGAACCTTTGGCCGCGACGACGGGTGGTGTCGCGGTGACGGCTGACGTGGCGCTGCCGGAGCCGCCGGCCCCGGTGCAGGTCAAGGTGTAGGTCACGGTTCCGGCGCTGGCGGGGGTGACACTTTCGGTGCCGCTGACAGGGCGTGCGCCAGTCCAGCCATTGCTGGCGGTACAGCTGGTGGCGTTGGTGCTGCTCCAGGTCAGCGTCGAGGCGCTGCCGACCACCACCGATGCCGGGCTCGCGGACAGGGACACGGTCGGAGCGACTGCCATGGGTGGATTGTCGATGGGCGCGGTGTTGCCACCACCACCGCCGCAAGCCGCCAATGCAGCCGCTGCGGCCAGTTGGATACAGACATGCCAAGCCTTTCCCCGAAGGGCTTTATTTGCGTTCAAGTTGTTCCCCTTTGTTTGTTTAGATATTGACCAGATCTGGTCGAGGGCGAATATATCTGCGCTCGCAAAAAAATACAGAGCGCAAGTGTCGAGCGGATCACAGCCGCAGCAGCGGTAGTAATCGATACGACAGAAGGTCAAAAATTGATGCTGATCGTCACCGAATCACTGTAGCCGCCCGCAGTGCCGGACTGCGCGCCGTAGAGCCGGCCGTAGACCGGCACTGTGCAGAGCGTCGCGCAGGTGGCGGCGACGATGCCGGTGCCGGCGTTGCCATCGCCGAACACCTGGGTGCGGGCGGCGTCCTTGAACAGGTTGTAGCGCAGCGAGCTGGCACCCATATACATGCGCCGTTCGAGCTGGTTGGTGGAAAGCCCCGCGCTGATCTGCAGGGTGTAGCTCACGAACAGTTCAAGCCCGGTCGGCAGGCAGGTGAAGCTGAGGTTGCCCTGCCGGTCGACATCACCGCTGAGCGCGAAGTAGGTGCCGAAGTTCGCCAGCGTGCCGCCGCTGGGCGTGAAGCTGCAGGTGCCGGCGCTGGCCGCTCGCGGCATCGCCAGCAGGCCGAGCAGGGCGAGCGAGGCGAGAATGCGGATGGGTTTCATGGTGCAGCTCCTTCACAGACGAAAGGTCCCAGTTCGGGGATGGCGGCAAGGGCTTCGGCATTGGCGCGTGCCAGCGGGGGCAGCACCAGCTTGATGAGGCAGCCCGTGTCGCGCGAGTAGAAGCGGAATTCGGTGACCTCGCCGATGCCATAAAAATACAGCAGCCCACCATCACCAACCGGGAACTCGTCGTCGCGGCCCTCGATGGTGGCGTAGCTGCCGATGGGTGCAGGTTTGTCGCTGCCGCCTTCGCGCAGCACCATCTTCACCAGCGCATCGCGCCGGAGTGCGAGCTTGGGGCTGAGGATGACGCCGCTGCGGAACGGCGCGCGGGCGGTGAAGCTGAGCGATTCCGGCTGGAACGAGAGCGGCAGCTCGCGCGGATCGAGCTGAAGGGGCGTGTCGACATAGGCGGCAAGGTCCGGGATCAACACATCGCCTTTCGCATCGGTGGGCAGGCTGTTGACGTGGGTGCCGGCGTAATCCTCACCCAGCCGCACCAGGGCAAAGCTGCTGCCGATGGGGCGTGAGGCCAGCACGCGGCCGCCGATGTAGGCCAGCGCACCGGCGGCACCGAGGCTGTAGGCATTGCCGCCCTCGCTGCGCGAAACCTGCGCGCTGGCGGTGAGCCGGGGGTGCAGCCAGCTGCCGTAGAGCGAGGTGAAATCGCTGCCGGCAATGCTCTGGGCGGCCTCGACGTTGTAGATGCTGTCGCCATCGACGAAGGCGCGGCCGAGCTGTAGATCAGCGCGGGTATTGCGGTCGCTGTCCTGGTTGATGGCGAGCTGTGCCTGCGTCGCGTACTCGCCGCCTTCGCCCAGCGAATCGAACAGGGTGAAGGGGATGCTGAGCGCGGCACTCACGCTGGTGTCGCGCGGGGCCGACAGCGAGCGGCCGACGAACACACTGACCGAGATGCGCCGTAGCAGGCTCGCCGAATAGCCTGCGAACAGGAAGCTGTTGGCGGGATTGCGCAGGCTGTCCGCGCCCGCATAGGTGCGGGTCTGGCTGTAGCCGACGAACACCGTGCCGGCCGGTGCGCGGGTGGAGACCGAGGCCTGCAACTGGTCGCGGGTGCGGGCACCATCCTCGAAGGTGGGCAGTACGAAGCCGCGTGTGAAATGCCGGTAGCTCAGCCGATAGCCGAAGTACTCGTAGACATTGACGAGTGCCGCCGAATACTGGCGGCTGATGCCGCTGGCATCGGCGCCGCCGGAGCCGGCGAGGCTGGTTTCGAGCACGCCGAAATAGGGCAGGGCGCTGGTGAGTGCCAGGCCAGCGGCCTGCTGGCGGCTGCTGGCTTCGGCGTGGGTTTCCAGGGTCAGCCATTGGGTGAGGCCCAGCCGCTCGGTGCCGGAGCTGACCAGGTTCCGGTACTGGTCGCCGAGGAAATCGCGGCGGTTCACGCCCACTTCGTAGCTGTAGTCGCGAAAGCCGCCGCGCAGCAGGCCCAGGCTGTAGAAGTCGGACTGCAAATCCACCTGTGGCGTGCCGGCGACCTGCTGCGCACGCAGGCGCAGACGGCGGTTGCTGTAGCCCGCCGGCAGGTTGATGACCTGCACCGGGCCATAAGGCACCGCACCGAGATTGCCGAAGTAGAGGGCACCGAGTTCGGCCGGGTCCTCGAACAGGCTGCTGCCATTGAGCGAGAGTGCCGAGCGGCGGCGCACGGCGACATCCAGCGTGGTGACGGGCGTGGTGACGAGGTTGGGGCGCAGGCTGTAGTTGCGCGCCAGCTGCACGCCGCCCAGGGGGCGCACCGCGCCCCAGACGCCGCCGCGTGAAAACACGTCGCCCACGCGCAGCGAGCGCAGGTTTTCTTCGTCATCGCGGGTGTAGGTGGTGAACACACGGAACGGCTGCAAGCGGTTGCTGCCGCCCAGCAGCAGCACCTGGCTGTCGAGCACGCCCGGTTTGCCGAACAGGGTGAGCTGGTAGTTCTGCAAGGTCTGCTGGCGCGCGCCATCGATGTCGCCAAACGCGAACAGCCCGTAGTTGAACAGCGCACCCGCTGCGGCAGGCAGCGCCGGCGTGGTGGGGCGCGCGTCGATGTTGACGATGGTGGGCACGAAGATGAAAGGCTCGCCCTCGATCACCATGCGGGCCTTCTCCTCGTCGACGCCGAAGATCAGACCAGGGAAGGCATTCAACAGCAGATAGTCCTCGCCGTTCACCTGCACCGTCGGGCGACCATTGGTGAGGATGCGCAGCGCGGCCAGGTCTTCCACCTTGGCCAGAATGCCGCCGCAGGGGCGTTGCAGGTAGATGATCTCGCGGCCGGTGGCGCTGGCGTTGATGACGGTGTCGAGCAACAGTTCCTGCAATGGTGCGCTGTCGCAGGGATCAGGTTCCAGGGCCACCACGCGCACGGCCGGGCGCGCCGGCGTCTGTATTGCCAGCAGCGGCGTGCTGGCAGCGAGCAGAGCCAGCACAGTCAGCGTGCGGATGGTGGACATCAGCCCTCAGGGCAGGACATCGATGCTGCGGGTTGCAAAGCCCTCGGCGCTGAAGCCCGCCACACCACGCGGGCTGTAGAAATCACTCTTGATGCGCAGGCTGTAGCGGCCGCTGCCGAGGGTGGCGCCATCGTTGACCCTGGGCAGGTGCAGCGGCCAGGTGCTCTCGCTGCCGGGCAGCAGGTAGTTGGTCTGGGTGTCGGTGAGATTGGTCTCGGCCACCACCACGCCCTCGGCGTTCACCACCTCCACCTGCGCCAGCTTGAGATGAACGCCGCCGGGGTTTTTCAGCCGCAGGGCGCTGCGGCCATCGGCCAGCCGCAGGGCGCTGGCCTCGATCCCCGGCGGCACCGGCTTGATGGCGGCCACGAACAGCGGGATGCCGAGCCGCAGACGCACCTCCACGCCGCCCGCCATGGCATTGCGGCCGGTGGCGCTGTCGGGTGCGGCGGCCAGCTGCTGCACGTAGATGCGATAGCTCAGCTCGCGGTCGGGCGAGGCACCGCGCCGCAGGCGGAAGCGCACGGTCTTGGTCTTGCCCGCCGGGATGGCAATGATGGGCGGTGCAAACAGCAGGTCGCTGGTCTCGCTGTAGACATCACCGCCATTCGCCTGCGCCCAGGCCTTGGCCTCCATCTGCACGGCGATGTTGTCGGCGGTGAGATTGGTCAGCTCCAGCGTGGCGGCACCGCCCCTGGCGGTCATCTCCAGCTTCAGCGGTACCACCCGCAGGCCGGCCGCGCTGGCGGTTTGAGACAGGGCCAGGCAGCAGAGCAGGGCAGCGGCCCGCAGCAGTTTGCGCATGTGAGGATTCTCCTGAAGAGCGGAAAGTGCCACCAACAAAAACGGGTGCATCGCTGCACCCGTCGAGTCTATGTCGCGCAGCTTTCAGAAGTTGACGGTCGCGATCGCGCCATCCCAGTACTGGCCGGGCACCACGGTGCCGGTCTGCGTGCCTGGGATGGTGCCGATGGCGGTGAAGGGTGCGATGAACAGGCTCGGCAGACCCAGTGCCGCGCCGCCCGGCACCGTGGTGCTGACGGCCGTGCCGGCGAAAGTGATGCTGTAGTCCACCGTGTTGCTGGCCGTCGCACCCTGGCCGACGCCGGCCATCTTGCCGCTGAAGCTGCCGGCAGGCAGTCCGCCGAGCGTGGTGGGGAAGTTGTAGACGCTTGCGCCAGAAGCCGTGCTGACCAGCGTGATGCTGGTGGGCGTGGCCGTGCAGGCCACATAGACGCCGGGCAGCGCGCCGATGACGGTGGAGAGCACGGTGCTCACGGCAGAGTCGAGCGCGGATACGCCAGTCAGCAGGGCCAGTGCGTTGTTGCCGCTGGTGCCGTCGCCGGTGGTGGCGCTGTCGGCCGCAGATTTGGGGTGGGCGGTGTTGCCGGTCACGGTGTTGCCCGTGCTGGTGTTGGTGGTCACCTGCGCGGCATAGCCTGCGGCCGGGATGGGTGCGCTCTTCACGCCGAAGTCGATGCCGATGGCGACGATGTCGCAGGCATCCGCCAGCGTGACGATGTTGTTCATCACGTTGGTCTGCGAGCCGGCGTGCGCGCTGCCGGCGGCACAGAGGGCGGCGGCAGCGATGCTGACCAGCAGGCGGCGGTGACGGCGGTTGTTGTTCATGGTTGACTCCTCTGGGTGCTGCGCTTGGAACTCTTCAAAATGCTCGTACTGCGGTGACGGTAAAGCGACACTAGCGCCGCAAACCCGCCATTTCATTCACTGCCGTCAAGCGGCGAATTGTTGGCAGATGAGTGGCAAAACCCTGACGTATCGCACAGGGCAAGATGCCGCCCACTGCAAACGCTTCCACAACAACCGCCATGCGCCATCTTTCACTCGCTCTGTGCCTGCTGCTTGCAAGCGGCATGCCCTGCCTGGCGGCTGACGATGGCAGGGGCGGGCTGTTTCAGGTCGGGCAGTTTCCAGAGCAGCGGGTGGACGCCGACCAGGATGGCGTCGCCGACATCGACGACAACTGCCCCGCTACCGAACCCACCCTGCTGGTGCGCGGCCAGCGCCGCGAGATGCGGGTGGATTTCTGCGGCTGCCCCATCGACCCCTGCACCGTGGATGCCGACAAGGACGGCATCAGCGACTGCGATGACCAGTGCCTGAGCACCGCACGCGGCCTGAAGGTGGGCAGCACGGGCTGCCCGCTGCCGCAGTCCAGGCCGCAGACTTTCGTGCTGGACGTGAAGTTCAAGTTCGCCGAAGCCAATCTGCAGGATCAGTACGTGCCCGATCTCGACCAGCTGCGCGTCCTGATGTTGCGGCTGCCGGAGCTGACGGTGGTGCTCGAAGGCCATACCGATCACGTCGGCTCTTCCGAATACAACCAGGCCCTGTCGCAGGCGCGTGCCGACAAGTGCCGCAAGTACCTGCTCGGCGACTCGCGCATCGCGCCTCAGCGCATCAAGGCCATTGGTTATGGCGAATCCCGCCCCGTGGCCGACAACGCCAGTGACGAAGGCCGTGCGAAAAACCGCCGCACGGTGGTTAATCTCGACTACCGCTACGAGTTCACGCCGCCCAACGCGGGTGAGGCACTGCCGCCCTGACCGCCCGCTTTGGTTGCGTGATCGCGCATGCCAAGATGTGCCATCACCACCTGGGGCCTTTGCCATGCTGATGTCGCACGCGCTGCGCGTTTCCCTGTTGTCCCTGCTGCTCGCTGCCTGTGCGGGTGTGCCGGTGCAAGTCACCGCACCTGTGCCTGCCGCTGCCGCGATCACCTTGGCACCACCCATCGCCGCGCAAAAGCCCTACGAGGTGGACTCGCCCAACGGCAAGCGCAGCGACCCCTACTACTGGCTGCGTGACGACAAGCGCGAAAACCCGGAGATGTTGGCGTACCTGAAGGCCGAGAACGCCTATACCGATGCGCAGATGGCCGCGCTGAAACCCTTGCAGGAAAAGCTCTTCGCCGAGCTGCGCGGGCGCATCAAGGAGGACGACAGCAGCGCGCCTACCTTCGACAACGGCTGGTGGTACTACACCCGTTACGAGACCGGCAAGGAATACCCCATCTACTGCCGCAAGCCCGGCACGCTCGATGCCGCCGAGCAGGTGCTGCTCGATGGCAATGCGATGGCTGCGGGCAAGGGCTTTTTCCAGATCAGCAATTTCGAGGTCAGCCCCGACAACCAGTGGATTGCCTACGCCGAAGACACCGTCGGCCGCCGCCAGTTCGTGCTGCGCATCAAGAACCTGAAGACGGGTGAGACGCTGACCGATGCCATCACGCCGATCCAGGGCGACCTCGCCTGGCTCAACGACAACCGCACCGTGCTCTACACCGAGACCGACCCCGCAACCCTGCTGGGCTATCGCGTGCGTGCCCACACCGTGGGTGAGCCGATGGCGAAGGATGCCGTGGTCTACACCGAGAAGGACAACAGTTATTACATCGGCGTGCAGCGCTCCAAGTCGGGCCGCTTCGTGTTCGTCGGCAGCCGCAGCACCCAGCAGAGCGAGCAGTTCTATGCCGATGCCAAGGGCCTGCCGCTGCGCTTCAAGTCCATCCTGCCGCGCCAGGCCGACCACGAGTATTCGGCCGAGCATTTGCCGGGCAGAGGGCAGGGCGAGTTCATCATCCGCAGCAACTGGCAGGCACCGAACTTCCGCATCCTCAGCGTGCCGGTGGCGAAGAGTGCCAACCGCAAGAGCTGGAAAACCGTCATCGCCCATCGCGGTGATGCCTTCATCGACGACTTCGATGTGTTCAGCACCCACCTCGCCATCAACGAGCGCAGCGGCGGGCTGCTGAAGCTGCGCATCCAGCCCTGGGCGGCGGGAGCCAAGAGCACGCTGATCGACTTCACCGAACCCGCCTACACCGCCAATCTGGTCGGCTCGCCACAGCTGGCAAGCCCGGCCCTGCGCTACGTCTACACCTCGCTGACCACACCGGAGACCACCGTCGATTACGAGCTGGCCACGGGCGCACGCACTGCGCGCAAGGTGCAGACCGTGCTGGGCGGCTTCGATGCCAGCCAGTACCGCACCGAGTATGTCCACGCCACCGCGCGCGACGGCACGCAGGTGCCGGTGTCGCTGGTCTACAAGGTCGGCACGCCGCGCGATGGCACCGCACCCCTGTATCAATACGCCTATGGTTCGTACGGGTCTTCCACCGATCCGGCATTCCGCAGCAACCGGCTGGCGCTGCTCGACCGTGGCTTCGTCTATGCCATCGCTCACATCCGCGGTGGGCAGGAGCTGGGCCGCCAGTGGTACGAAGACGGCAAGCTGCTGAAGAAGATCAACACCTTCACCGATTTCATCGACGTCACCGATTTTCTGGTGGCCAAGGGCTATGCCGCGAAGGACAAGGTGTTCGCCGAGGGCGGCAGCGCCGGTGGCCTGCTGATGGGCGCGATCAACAACATGGCACCCGAAAAATATCGCGCCATCGTCGCCCAGGTGCCCTTCGTGGATGTGGTGACCACCATGCTCGACGAGTCGATCCCGCTCACCACCAACGAGTTCGACGAGTGGGGCAACCCCAAGCAGAAGGCCTACTACGACTACATGCTGAGCTACTCGCCTTACGACAACGTCAGGCCCAGGGCCTATCCGGCGCTGTTCGTCGGCACCGGCCTGTGGGATAGCCAGGTGCAGTACTACGAACCGAGCAAGTGGGTGGCCAGGCTGCGCACCGCCGATACCACGCCGGCCACGCCCATCCTCTACCGCGTCAACATGGAGGCCGGCCACGGCGGCAAGTCCGGGCGCTTCCAGCGGCTCTATGAGGTCGCCGAGCAATACAGCTTCGTGTTCGGCCAGCTCGGAATCGCCAACTGATGCGGTTCACTGCAAGACGCTGCATCGCAGTCTGGCTGGCGCTCGGCTGCTGCACGAGCCAGGCACAGGACAGCCCGCGGCTGGAGCTGAAAGGCGAGTTCCAGCAGGGCGCGCTGATCTTCGGCCAGACCGATCCCGGCACCGCCGTGAAGGTGGACGAGCGCCAGCTGCGGAGCACTGATGACGGCCGCTTCGTGTTCGGGCTCGACCGCGATGCGGCGGCCGAAGTGACGCTGGTGCTGACGCCACCCGGTGGCGCGCCGTACACCCTGCGCTACCCGGTGAGCAAGCGCACGTATGCCATCCAGAAGCTCAACGGCCTGCCGCCGAAGCAGGTCAATCCCGACCCTGAGATGGATGGGCGCATCGCCCGTGAGACCGCCAGCAACCGCGCCGCGCGGGCGCGCGATACCAATGCGGATTACGTCTTCCAGAAGTTCGTCTGGCCGGCGCGCGGTGCCATCACCGGGGTGTTCGGCAGCCAGCGCATCCTCAATGGCGAGCCGAAGCAACCGCACTACGGCGTGGATGTGGCCGGCCCCATCGGCGCACCGGTGATCGCCCCCGCCGATGGCATTGTCAGCCTCGCCAACCCGGACATGTTCTTCAGCGGCGGCACGCTGTATCTCGACCACGGCCATGGCGTGTCGAGTGCGTTTCTGCATCTTTCCAAAATACTGGTGAAGCCGGGCCAGACCGTGAAGCAGGGCGACAAGATTGCCCTGATCGGCAACACCGGCCGCGTCACCGGCGCGCATCTCGACTGGCGGGTGAACTGGTTCGAGGCGCGGGTGGATGCCACCCAGCTGGTGCCGGCCATCAAGAGCCAGCGCACGCCCTGAGTTTTAGAACAGCGCGGGCTGCGCAGGCGCTGCGGCCCGCTCGCGAAAATTGGCAAGGCCCACGCCCACCAGCCGGTAGAGCGTCGCATCGCCCGTCACCCGGCTGCGCAGCGACAGTGCGATGTCGGTGAGAACAGCGCAGGAGTCCGGTGCCGTCGGCGGCGTCAGGCTGCGGGTGAGAATGCGGAACTGCGCGGTCTTGAGCTTGAGCACCACGGTGTGGCCGATGAGCTTCTCCTTTTGCGCCGCCGCCCAGACCTTCTCGGCGAGGCGGCGCAGGGTTACCTCGGTCTCGGCCAGTGGCACGTCCTGGGCGAAGGTGTCTTCAGCCGAGATCGACTGCGTCGGCCGGTCGCTCTGCACCGCGTGTTCGTCGATGCCGCGCGCCAGCTCGTAAAGCCGCCGTCCGTACTTGCCGAACTGCTGTTCGAGCGGGGCGCATTCCCAGCCACGCAGCTCGCCGACCGTGCTGATTTCCAGCATCTTGAGCCTGCCCTCCATCACCTTGCCGACGCCGGGGATGCGGCCCACCGGCAAGGGTTGCAGAAAGGCCTCCACCTGCTCCGGGCGGATCACGAACTGGCCATTGGGCTTGTTCCAGTCCGAGGCGATCTTGGCCAGAAACTTGTTGGGCGCAATGCCGGCCGAGGCGGTGAGTTGCAGCTCGCGCTCGATGGCGGCTCTGATGTGGCTGGCCACGGCCGTCGCCGTCGGCAGATCGAGCTTGTTGCGGGTGACGTCGAGATAGGCCTCGTCGAGCGAGAGCGGTTCGATGAGGTCGGTGTGGCGCTCGAAGATCAACCGCGCAGCTTTTGACGCCGCGCGATAGCGGGTGAAATCCGGCGGCACGAACACTGCCTGCGGGCAGAGCCGCTCGGCGCGCACCGCCGGCATGGCCGAGCGGATGCCGAACTGCCGCGCCTCGTAGCTGGCGGCGCACACCACCGAGCGCGCGCCTTTCCAGGCCACCACCACGGGCTTGCCACGCAGGCTGGAGTCGTCGCGCTGCTCGACGGAGGCGTAGAACGCATCCATGTCGATGTGGATGATCTTGCGCATCAGGCCGCGCGCGCCGCAGGGCTCAGGCCGGCGGCCACTTCAGCGGGCGGCCGCCGATGATGTGCAGGTGCAGATGCGGCACGCTCATGCCGGCTTTCACACCGTTGTTCACCACCAGACGGTAGGCATCGCCCAGGCCTTCGAGTGCCGCGACCTGGGTGGCGGTGAGCATCAGGTGGCCGAGCATCGCTTGATCTTCAGCCGTGGCATGGCTGAGCTGCACCAGCGGCTTTTTCGGCACTAGCAGGGTGTGCAGCGGCGCGCAGGGATTGATGTCCTTGAAGGCGATGCAGAGATCGTCCTCGTAAACAATCGTGGCCGGTATTTCGCGGGCGATGATCTTCTCGAACAGGCTTTGGCTCATGGCGGGTTTTGAGTGGGGCAGGGGCGGGCAAATCGTAGCGGAGTGCAGTTGCTACCATGCGGGCCTCGATTTGAAGCGATGACAATGGATCTGCTCTCCACCCCCGAATACCGGGCCGGCAAGGTGTATCGGCGCTTGCTGGCGTATGCGTTTCCGCACTGGCGTGTGTTCCTGCTGGCGCTGCTCGGCATGGTGCTGTTCGCCTCGACGGACGTTGCCGTGGCACGCCTGATGAAGCCCCTGGTGGACGGCACCTTCGTGCAGAAGGATGCCGCCGTGATCCGCTGGCTGCCGCTGGCCATCCTGGCGCTGTTTCTGGTGCGCGGCGTGGCGGGCTATCTCTCCAGCGTCGGCATGGCGGTGGTGGGGCAGCGAGTGGTGTCGAAGCTGCGTCTGGAAGTGTTCGACCACATCGTGCATGTGCCGGTGACGCACCACGACCGCTCGACCAATGCCGACATGCAGACGCGGCTGACCTTTCAGGCCAATGCCCTCTCCGATGCGGCGATGGGTGTGACCACCGCCATCGTCAAGGATGGCCTCACCGCCATTGGACTGCTCGCCCTGCTGTTCTATACCAGCTGGAAACTCACGCTCTACGTGCTGGTGATGGCACCGCTGCTGGCGGTGTCGGTGAGCTGGGTCAACAAGCGTTTCCGCCGCCTGCAGCAATCGCTGCAAAGTTCGGTGGGCGGCATCGGCCATGCGGCGGACGAGGCCATCACCGGCCGGCGCATCGTCAAGATCTACGGCGGCGAAGGCTTTGCGCTGAAGCACTTCGGCGCGATCAACGAGCAGTTCAAGAAGTACTCCATCAAGCTCGCCGGCAACACGGCGCTGAGCTATTCGGTGCTGGAGTTCATCGCCGCCATCGGCATCAGCTCGCTGGTGTTCATGGCGACGCGGCCAGAGACGCTGAGCGAGATGTCGGCCGGCACCTTCACCAGTTTCGTGGTTGCCATGCTCTCGCTCAGAGGCCCGATCTCGAACATCAGCAACATCTCCGAGCGCCTGCAACGCGGCCTGGTGGCCGGTGCCGACATCTTTCATTTTCTCGACCGCCCACGCGAGCGCGATACCGGCACCCACGCGGTCGAGCGCGCTGCGGGTGCGCTCAGCTTCGAGAACGTGCAGTTCCGCTACAACGACGAGGCCGGTCTGGCGCTCGCGGGGGTCACGCTCGACATCCCGGCCGGCAAGACCGTGGCCTTCGTCGGCAAGTCCGGCTCCGGCAAATCGACCCTGCTCTCGCTGATCCCGCGCTTCTACGACCCCAGCGCGGGCGTGCTGAAACTCGATGGCCATGATCTGCGCGACTACCCGCTGAAGAACCTGCGCCAGCAGCTGGCGCTGGTGGATCAGAACATCGTGCTGTTCAACGCCACCGTGGGCGAGAACATCGCCTACGGGCAGGTGGGCGTGACGCGCGAGCAGATCGAGACTGCCGCGCGTGGTGCCAATGCCTGGGAGTTCATCGAACGCCTGCCGCAGGGACTCGACACGCCCATCGGCCAGGCTGGCGTGATGCTGAGCGGCGGCCAGCGCCAGCGCATCACCATCGCCCGTGCGCTGCTTAAGAACGCGCCCATCCTCATCCTCGACGAGGCGACTTCCGCACTCGACAGCGAGAGCGAGCGATTGATCCAGACCGCGCTCGAATCGCTCAAGCAGGGGCGTACCACGCTGGTGATCGCGCATCGGCTCTCCACCATCCAGAGTGCCGACCTCATCGTGGTGATGCACGACGGCCGGGTGGTGGAGCAGGGCACGCACGCCGAGCTGCTGGCCCGCGATGGCGCCTATGCCTCGCTGCACCGCTTGCAGTTTCGCGAGGTCGACGAGGCGCCTGCGGCGGCTGCCGAAACGATGCTGGCCTGATGCGCGATTGGCTGCAAAAAATCTGGTGGCGTCGCGCCACACCGCCGCTGCTGTTGCGCGGGCTGGCCGCACTCTATGCCGCCATTGCCGATGGTGTGGCCAGCCGCTGCCAAGCCAGTTCCACGCGCCTGCCCGTGCCGGTGATCGTGGTCGGCAACATCGCCATTGGCGGCACCGGCAAGACGCCCATCACCCTCGCTTTGGTCGAACAGCTGCGCGCGCTGGGGGCCACACCCGGCGTGCTGTCGCGCGGTTATGGCGGGCGTGGGCCTTTCCCGCTGCTGGTCACGGCGGATACACCGGCGGCACAGGCGGGTGACGAGCCGGTGCTGATGGCCCAGCGCGCGCGCGCGCCGCTGTGCGTCGCCCCCTCGCGCACCGAGGCGGGCTTGGCAATGCTGGCGGCGCATCCCGAAGTGGATGTGCTGCTCTGCGACGACGGCTTGCAGCACTACGCGCTGACGCGCGATCTCGAACTCTGCGTGGTCGATGGCGTGCGGGGCCACGGCAATGGCCATCGCCTGCCGGCCGGGCCGCTGCGCGAGCCGCCGGCGCGCATGGCGCAGTGCGCGCTGGTGCTGGTGAACGGTGCCGATGCCAGTCCTTACGGCCCGCAGGCGCTGCGCTTCGATCTCATCGCCGACCACGCCATCGAACTGCACAGTGGCGAGCGCCGTGCGTTGTCTGCCTTCGCAGACGAGACGGTGGAGGCGGTGGCGGGTATCGGTAATCCGCAACGCTTCTTCGAGCTGCTGGCAGCGCAAGGCATGGTGGTGCGCCCGCATGCCTTTGCCGACCACCATGACTTCACCGCCGCCGACCTCGCGTTCACCGGCCAGGCAGCCGTGCTGATGACCGAGAAGGACGCGGTGAAATGCCGCGCCCTGGAGCTGCCCGCAGACCGCGCCCGCTGGTACGTGCCGGTGACGGCCAGCCTTTCACGGGATGGGCATGTGCGTGTGCAAGAATGCCTGCGTTCCATCCTCGCGCTGCGTCGCAGCACCCCCTGACGATGCGCCATCCATGACGACTCCCAACCTCATCCCCCGCGCGCCGCTCTCGCCGCCAGACCTGCCGCCAATGACGGCTGGCCGACGCTTCATGGTCTGGCTCAATTCGATCTTCATCGACCACTCCTTCTTCCGCTTCTTCTACAACCTGCGCTCGCGCGTGGGGCGCGACCTGTTCCGCTCTGCCCACCCCATGCCCTACCAGGTGCGGGCGGCGAAGAAGGCTGGCATCGGCAGCATCCTTAGCCTGCGCGGCATCGAGACGCATCTGGGCAGCAATGTGCTGGAGTGGGAGACCTGCAAGGCCATCGGCCTGCCCATCGTGCATCTGCCCATCGGTTCGCGCGAGGCACCGCACCGCGATGCGATTCTCGGTCTCGACAAGCTGTTCGACACCCTGCCCAAGCCCATCCTCGCGCACTGCAAATCGGGTGCTGACCGTGCCGGCCTCACCAGCACGCTGTATCTGCTGCTGAAGGAAAACGCGCCGTACACCGAAGCCATCAAGCAGATGGAGTTCTGGCGCCACGGCCATGTGAAACAGGCCAAGACCGGCGTGCTGGATCACTTCTTCGAGACCTACCGCCAATACCATGCGGTGCATGGCACGCCGTTCCGCGAGTGGATCGAAAACCACTACGACCGCGATGCGGTGGAGAAGAGCTTCCACTCGCAGTGGTGGGCCAATCATGTCGTTGACCGTATCCTGCGCCGCGAATAATCCGAGTCATTCAGAGAACATGGACAAACGCCTGCTCGACATCCTGGTCTGCCCCGTCACCCAGACTGCCCTCGTCCACAAGCCCGCCCAGCAGGAGCTGTGGTGCCGCGCCTCGCGCCTCGCGTATCCCATCCGCGATGGCGTGCCGGTGATGCTGGAGGAAGAAGCACGTCCGCTCAGCGACGCCGAGGCCGCGACGCTGTGAGTTTCGAGGTCGTCATCCCGGCGCGCCTCGGCTCCACCCGGCTGCCGCGCAAGGTGCTGCGCGATCTCGGTGGCAAGCCGGTGGTGCAGTGGGTCTGGCAGGCCGCAATGGCGGCCGGTGCAGGCAGCGTGACCATTGCAACCGATGCCGACGAGGTCGCCAGCGTCTGCAAGGCTTTCGGTGCGCGGGTGGTGATGACCGATGAGGCGCACCAGTCCGGCACCGACCGCGCCAACGAGGTTGCGCGCCAGCTGGGCTGGAGTGCGGACACCATCGTCGTCAACGTGCAGGGCGACGAGCCGATGATGCCGCCGGCGCTGATCGAGCAAGTGGCTGCCCTGCTGGCCAGCGATGCCGAGGCGCATATCGCCACCCTTGCGCATGCCATCCACGACGAGGCCGATTTCGGCAATCCCAACGTGGTGAAGGTGGTCTGCGACCGCCGCGATTACGCCCTGTATTTCTCGCGCGCGCCCATCCCCTGGCAGCGCGATGGTTCGAGCCGTGGCGCGTCGTCGTTGCCGGCTGGATTGGCGCACCGCCACATCGGCCTCTACGCCTATCGGGCCGGTGCGCTGGCCCAGTTCAGTGCCCTGCCGCCTTCAGCACTGGAAACCTGCGAGGCGCTGGAACAGCTGCGCGCGCTCAGCCACGGCTTTCGCATCAAGCTTGGATTCACCGACAACCCGCCGCCGCGCGGGGTCGATACCGAAGAAGATCTACAGGCGCTGGCGGCGCAGCTGCTGCGCTAGGACTCAGCCGCCGCCCGCATTCAATGCGGCGCCTTGCAGGGGAATGCTTTCCAGCGCCTTGCCAGTTCGTTCACGCAGCTCACGACGGCTTTTCTCGCTGCTGCAAACGCGGCGCTTCTTGACGTGCGATCCCGTCACACCCTCGCGCTCGCAAGTGATCACGTCTTCGTCATCCACATCACTTTCTTCCTCGGCGGCGGGCGTGCTGGGCTGCTCGGCAGCCAGCACAGGTGTGGCCGCTGCAAACAGCAATAGCAGCGCGAGGGCCGGACCGAAGGTTGTTTTCATGGGATTCTCTTCAGAGGAATGGGTGAAGTGACAGCGTGATGCTGCCCGGTACTGCATGACACGAGCCTAAATCAGCCCCACAAAAAAGCCCACCTTGGAGGTGGGCTTTTTTGCTGAACCAGCGAGTGATCAGACAGCGCTATCCGGCTTTTCTGCCGGCTCGATGGGGGCATCCATCAGCAGGCTGGCCTGCTGCGGTGTCGATGCCGGCACTTCTGGCGTGGCATCGGCTGCTGCTGCAAGCGGTGCCGGGGCCGGCGCTGGACGCTCGCGACGGGCGCGTGAATCCTCGCGGCCGGAGGTGATCAGGCGCGGCATGAAGTTGCCGGCGGCAGCGGGCGCTGCGGTCTGCGGCGAGGCCGACATCACCGGCAGCGAGGTGGGTGCGCCATCGCCGCTGGCCAGCAGGCGGGGTGCAAAGCCCTTCGGTGCCACCGATGAGGCCGTCAGCGGGGTGTTGTCGCTGATGATCTGCGGCGCGTCGGCGTCGAGGTCGCCATCACCGCTCACGACCAGACGTGGCATGCGCTCGCCGGTCACTTCCTCGGCGCGCGCGACGATCACCGGCACGGCGACCGGCGCGGGTGCGGCAGCCTCGCTGGGTGCAGCGGCGGGCAGGGCGCGCGGACGGCCGGCGGGCGTGTCCATCGCCGCCTGCATGATCGCAGCACTCGGCTGGAAGGCCGGGGCCTCCACCTTGGGCGCGCGCGGTGCGGGTGCCGGGGCAGGTGCTGCCACCGGTGCCACGAAGGGCGCGACGGCGGGTACCTCCTCGGTGCTGGTGACGGCGGCGACTTCGGTCGACTCGATGGCCGCCGGTGTCGTGCTGAGCTGCTCCTCGATGCCATCACCGGCATCGTCGGCATCGCTGCCTTCGGCGCTGGCTTCGGTGCCATCGGCGTTCAAGACCGGCTGGCCATCGCGGCCACGGCCACCACGGCGGCGGCGGTTGCGGCGGCCGCGCAGGCTGCGGCCACCGGCGACGGTGTCGCGGCCTTCGGCATCGCCCTCAGCGGCGGGTGCCTCGGCAGCGCCTTCGACGGCTTCGCTCAGCACCGGCTCGGTGACGGCGCTGCCGCTCAGCAGACCCGGCATGAAGGTGGTGGCGGGCGCATCGGCAATCGGCGGCAGCGTGATGAGGCTGCCTGCTTCCGGCGTCACGGCTACTTCAGGCAGTGCGCGGGGCGGGCGGCCACCGCTGTCGCGTGCGGGACGACCACCATCCTGCTGCGGCTGGCCTGCGGCCTGCTCAGGACGCGGGGTGCGCTCCGGACGCGGCGGACGGCCGGCGCCATCGGCTTCGTTGCGCGGCGGGCGACCGCCTTCAGGGCGGCCTTCGCCGCGCTCCGGGCGGGGGCCACGCTCAGGGCGATCACCACGCGGCTGCGGCGGCGCGCCATTGCCGGCGGTTGCAGCAGCCAGCGGTTGTGCGTTCTGTGGCGGACGGCCATCGCGGCGCTGCTGCTCGTTGCGCTCGCCACGGCCATCGCCGGGCTTGCCGTCACGACGCGGCTGGTTCTGCTGGCCACCCAGCGGCGGACGGCCATCGCGGCGCTGCTGATCCTGCGGCTTGCCATCGCGGCTGTGCGGACGATCGCCTGGCTTGCCATCACGACGCGGCTCGCCCGGCTTGCCGTCGCGCTTGAAGTCACGGCCACCGCGCTCGTCGCGCTTGGCCTCTTTCACCGGCTTGCCGCCAAAACCGAACACATAGGCCAGGCGGGCCCAGAAGCTGTCCTTCACCGTCACCACCGGCTGCATCACCACCACGGGGGCGACGGGTGCAGGCACGGGCTTGGGGGTTTCCACATGCACCGGCGGCGGGGCGGAAGGCAGGATGCCCTGCACCGCAGCCTCATTCAGCGGCTTGCCCGCAGCCACCGTCACGATGGGCATCGAGAGACGCTCATCGGCCTTGTAGTCGACCGCGATCTTGTGGCTGACGGCGCTGTTGTTGCCCTCGCCGACGTGGTCGCCCTTGATGCGGGCGATGTGGAAGTGCGGCGAGTCGAGCGTCTCGTTCGGCACCAGGGTGACGGCGACCTTGTAGGCCTTCTCGATCTCGGTGAGCTTGGCGCGCTTCTCGTTGAGCAGGAAGGTGCCGACATCGACCGGGATCTGCGCCACCACGCGGGCAGTGCGGTCCTTCATTGCCTCTTCTTCAATCAGGCGCAGGATCGACAGCGCCAGTGACTCGACGCTGCGGATGTGGCCGAGGCCAGAGCAGCGAGGGCAGGTGATCTGGGTGTGCTCGACCAGGGTCGGGCGCAGGCGCTGGCGGCTCAGTTCCAGCAGGCCGAACTTGCTGATCTTGCCGAGCTGGATGCGGGCGCGATCCATCTCCACATGCTTCTCAAGACGCTTCTCGACTTCGCGCTGGTTCTTGTTGCTCTCCATGTCGATGAAGTCGATCACCACCAGGCCGCCCAAGTCGCGCAGGCGCAGCTGGCGGGCGACTTCCTCGGCGGCTTCGAGGTTGGTGCGGAACGCGGTTTCTTCAATGCCACCGCCGCCCGTGCTCTTGGCCGAGTTGATGTCGATGGCGGTGAGCGCTTCGGTGTGGTCGATCACGATCGAACCACCGGAAGGCAGCTTGATGGTGGACTCGTGCGCCGCCTCGATCTGGCTCTCGATCTGGTAGCGCGAGAACAGGGCGACGTCATCCTTGTATTGCTTCAGCTTGTGCAGATCGGCCGGCATGGTGGCCTCCATCTGCTGCTTGGCTTGCTGATAGGTCTCCAGGTCATCGACCCAGACCTCGCCGATGTCCGGGCGCAGGTAGTCGCGCAGGGCGCGCAGCACCACGTTGTTTTCTTGATAGACCAAGAACGGGGCCGGGCGCTTGGCGCAGGCATCGGTCACGGCCTTCCAGATCTCGGCGAGGTAGTTGCAGTCCCACTGCAATTCCTCGGCGGTGCGGCCGACGCCGTTCGAGCGCACGATCACGCCCATGCCCTGCGGCAGCACAAGGGCGTCGAGTGCTTCGCGGGTTTCCTCGCGGGCCTCGCCTTCGGCGCGACGGCTGATGCCACCGGCCTTGGGGTTGTTGGGCATCAGCACCAGGTAGCGGCCGGCGAGGCTCACATAGGTGGTGAGGGCAGCGCCCTTGTTGCCACGCTCTTCCTTCTCCACCTGCACGATGATCTCGGTGCCTTCGGCCACGAGTTCCTTCATGTTGGGCGAGCTGTTCGGCGCACCCGGCTTGTAGTAGCTCTTGTGGATTTCCTTCAGCGGCAGAAAGCCGTGGCGCTCGGCACCATACTCGACGAAGCAGGCTTCGAGCGAGGGTTCAACGCGGGTGATTTTTCCTTTGTAGACGTTCGACTTGCGCTGCTCGCGGGCAGCGGTTTCGATGTCCAGGTCAACTAGTTTTTGACCATCGACGATGGCGACCCGCAGCTCTTCCGGCTGGGTGGCATTGATGAGAATACGTTTCATGGAGAGTTCTTTCAGGTGGTGCGTGCGACCACGGCGAGCAGGCGGCGATGTTGAACACTCTGGGCTCGGTGCTGCTGCGGCGCGGCGTGTCGGCGTCAGCCAGCACGGGCACCACGTTCAGGCGCAAAGGCGTCTGAAAAGGCGGCAGGCACAGCAGCGACGCGACTACCTGGCAGAGTTGCCAGAGCGCATCAGAGCTGTGTTGGAGGAGGGTTTTCATCAAGGCGTCCGCTCTTTGGGCGACGCTGGGGGTGGAACACAACGCTTGTCGCTTGGCGCTTTTCAGCCCAATGGACTGTCAGCACGCCGGAAAACAAGCACGATTAAAAAGATCGGGGGCCGGGTGGTTTGTTAGCATCGCGGCTTACAAACACCGGCGACCGGCTTGATGCAACTTCATAAACCTCATGAAGTGCCTCAGGTTTGGTGCCTAAAGCACAGGAATTGTGACACAAAAAAAAGCAGGCGGGCGCAAGCCATCGAACGCCAACAACGAGACCCGCCCAGCGCGGCGCGCCTCCAAATCAGCTTCCAAGCCGACTTTTCGGACGGGCCCCAAAGCCTCTGCGGGCGGTGCGCGCGCCGCACCCCGTTCAGCTTCTGGCCCGCGCTCGGCTGGTGATGCAGCGGCCCCCCGTCGCGCGCCGTCGCGCACGGCCTCGGCTCTGAGTGCCAGCCCGACGTATGGCAAGAAGCGTCTGGCCAGCGATTTTGAGGTGCGCCCGGACACGCGCTCGGAGACTCGTTCGGAGCCGCGCACGGACGGTCGCCCGTCCAAGCGCCCTGCATCGGCCGCAGCCGCTCGCACGGAGCCACGCGGTGCCGTGCACGCCAAGCCGCGCAAAACCGACCGCAGCGCACCGCGCCAGCCTGAAGAAGCACCGGGCGGTCGCCGTGGCCGAGTACCTGCCGAACGCCCGCACCGCAGCACCGATGCCAAGAAGCGTCCCAGTCGCGCCGCCAGCGGCTTCGGTGCGAGCACTCGCCCGCCAAGCCGCGCCGGTGCTGGCCCCGCCAGCCGCTCGCGCCCCGGCACCGCTTCCGCTCCGCGCGTTCGCCCCGCACGCAAGCACAGTGTGGACCGCGATGCCGCTGCCCCAGCTCCGCGCCCCATGGAGTGGAACGAGGTGCGCCACATCAAGGTGGATGCCAACAGCGACGGCCAGCGCATCGACAACTTTCTGATGAAGCATCTGCCGGGCGTGCCGAAATCGGCCGTCTATCGCCTGGTGCGCTCTGGCCAGGTGCGGGTGGACGGTGGCCGCGCCAAACCGGAGCGCAAGCTGGTCGCCGCCGAGAGCGTGCGTATCCCGCCCGTGCGCCTGCAAGACCCGACCGAGGCCGTGCGCCCGCCCGACCGCGTGCTCAACGAGCTGCGCGAGTCGGTGATCCATGAAGACGCCAACTACCTCGTCATCAACAAGCCGGAAGGCCTGTCGAGCCACGGCGGCACCGGGCAGCTCTATGGCGTCATCGAAGCGATCAGGGCCTGGGAAAAATACGAGTTCATCGAGCTCTGCCATCGCCTCGACCGCGACACCTCCGGCGTGCTGCTGCTGGCCAAGAATCGCAAGGCCCTGCTGCGCGCGCAACAGGCCTTCAAGAACCACGAGCTGACCAAACGTTATTTCGCGCTGGTGCATGGCAAGTGGAAGGGCGAGGATCGAGACTGTGATGCCGCCCTGGTCAAGGTGCGCCTGGGCGATCAGCACCATGTGCAGCTGGATGAAGAGGGCAAGCCGTCCTTGAGCCGCTTCTCGCCGCGCAACAAGTACAAGGAAGCGACCCTGTGCGAGGTGGAGATTTTCTCCGGCCGCACGCATCAGATCCGCGTTCATGCGCTCGCACTCGGTCATCCGGTGGTGGGCGATGCCAAGTACGGCGAGCGCGACCAGAACCACCCGATGCGCGAGCGCGGCCTGAAGCGCATGTTCCTGCACGCGCACTTCCTGCAACTTAAAGCGGAGGGCGACTTCCCCAAGCTGCTGCTGAACGCGCCGATGCCGGATGATCTGCGCAACTTCCTCACCAAGATTTGAGGCGTAGCGCGAGGCACAAAAAAGGGCGGCTCAGGTGACTGAGCCGCTCTTTTTACTTGCTGGCTTCAGCGCAGCCTACGCCTGCGGAATGCGAGTGCCGCCAGGGGCAGCAGGGCCAGACCAAAGCTGCCGCCAAACCGGCCACCGCTGTTGCTGCTGACAGGGGCGGAGGGCACGTCGCCGATGGTGCCTGGGCCGGGCGGCGTGGGCGGTGTCACCACGGCCTTGCCAGGGATCAGGAAGTCCATCGGCGGATTGTTGTCGAGCGGAATCAGGAAGCCCTGCGTGGTCTGCACCGCCGAAGTCGGGTTGGCCTGCGAGTAGACGGCTGCTGCAAACAGGCGGTCGCCCGCCTGCGCGGCCCGTTCCACCGGGTACTCGCCGCGCCCGCCATCGGCATTGTCGAGTGCCTTGATCAGCGCCATCGGCACGGTCATCTGGATGGTGCCGGTGGCCTGATCGACCTTGCCCTGCACGGCGGTGCCGCCACGGTAGTAGACGCAGCCGCCCTGGCCCACTTCCTCCGGCGTCGGTGCGCCGCCGCATTCGGTCTCGGTGCCCTCGTAGTCGTTGAAGCCGTAGCTGAAGCCCTGCACCGGGTTCCAGCGCGCGCTCACTGCCGAATGCTTGAAGCCGCCCTGGAAGCGGAAGATCCACAGCAGCGACTGCGCCGGAATGTCGGTCGCCGCAGCCTGCAAGGCAGCCGTGGAGAGATCCGCCACGTTCATCGTCACCGTGAAGCCGCCATCAGCCAGCGGCATGCCGGTGGTGAGGTCCACGGCCTCGCTGATGTTCACGGTCTTGATGTCGGCCGGGCCGACATTGAACGGTGAGGGGGGCACGAACAGATTGGAGTACTGCGCCAGCGCATCGCCCTCAGGGTCCACCGCCGAATCGCGCAGCACCTTGCGACCGGCGTTGTCCACCATGCCACCGAGATTGCTGGGGCCGGCGATCTGGCGGATCACCATCGGCAGCGCCACCTGGCCCACTTCGGCGCGCGGGCGCTTGTTGTTGAAGTTGAAGACGATCACCAGCTCGCCGGTCTTGGGGTTCAAGTCGATGGCGAAGAAGTCCGCCATCGAGCGGTCGCCCATGTTCACCGTGCAGCCCAGGCCATCGAGGCAGATCTGGTCGTAGTACATGGGGTGGCTCGATGCCTGCACCTGCGCGAAGCTGCGCGCGGCGGTGTCCATGTTGAGCGACTGCGTCACATAGACATGCCAGGTGTGGTTGAGCGAGAGATCGCCCGGCGAGCCCGGCGTCTTGCTGCCGATGTAGACCTGCGCGACGCGGCCCTTGGCACCACCGGCCACCAGCCAGGGGAAGATCGTCGTCGTCACCTCACCCCGGTTGGTTTGCACCGGCTCGATGAAGCCCATCTTGGCGTCAAAGTCTGCTGCGGTGCCGCCGTTGCAGTTGAGCAGTTCGGCGTTCGGCGCATAGCTCGCATACGAGCCCCAGTTGGCGCTGTCGGTGTAGCCGAGGTAGAGATTGCCCTCCACGTCGTGGTCGGCGGTGGGGAAGGACTGGCTTGGATCGCCCTCGGCGGTGACGGCGAGGCAGTTGTTCCAGGTGGTGCCGTTGTCGAGCGACACCGCCATGTTCACCGCCGTGCCGGCCGTCCAGGGGTAATAGACCACCGGCATGCCGTTGCCAGAGGGGTTGAGCGAGGCCGGCATCGAGCGCATGGGGCCGGGGAAGCTCGGGTTGGGCGAGACACTCTGGCGCACGCCGAAGGTCAGGCCGCCATCGGTCGATTTCTGCACCGTCACCACGCGCGGTTGCAGGGCGTTGTAGTTGAGGAAGACGTTGTTGCCGTCGCTGAAGGTCTGCCACTGACGATCCACGCCCGGAATGGATTCGCTGGTGGGCGTGGAGGTGATGGTCTGGCCATTGTCCTCGCTGACGGCGGTGGTGAAGTTCACCAGCCCCGACAGCCCGGAATAGGCGAGGTTGTACATGCCATTGGCATTGGGTTCGTTGGCGATGGCGAGCGCGCAGTCACCGCCGCCGCCCTGGCTGAACTGGCCGCGCGGCGGTGCGCCCATGAGGTGGAACTGGTCACCGCCATCGGTCGAGACCTGCGCGTATTCAGCCGCCTGGCTGGTACCGGTCGGGCCACAGGTGTAGACCACGCCATCGGGCGAGATTTCCACCAGCGGCTCGGCCTCGTCGCGCTGGATGTCGGCGAGCACCGAGGCCGAGAACTCCAGGCCCTGGGCATCGGTGTTGGGCGGTGCGCTGACCGAGGCCGCACTTTGCACCGTCAGTGTCAGCGTGCCGGTGTAGAGCGTGCCGGTGGGCGCCGTGAAAGGGCAGCCAATCACGCGGATCGCGCCTGCGGGCGGGTTCTCGGTGGCTACTGCTTCTTCGGGGGCACCGCCGTCGCTGGTGCCGAAGGCCTGCGCGTCGTTTTCGACGGTGAGGATCAGGTCATTGCCGGCATCCTCCCAGACGATCTTGAATGCGGCCGTGACGCGAAAGTTTTGATACAGACCGTCCGGCACCGACAGGTTGATGGTGTGCAGGTCAGTGAGCTCGGCGGGGATGCCCGCGCAGCTGCTGCTGGGATTGGCACCGGGCGGCACGGTGCCGGTCCAGGTGACAGTGGTGGTGCCCTCGCTGCCGGGCACGGCGACATCCTGCGAGGCCGGGTCGGAGGCGTAGGCGATCAAGATCCAGGCCAGAAAGGAAAACAGCAGGGCAACAACAGGCAGCGGCAGCAGGCGTTTGACGAGGTGCATCAGGTTCTCTCCCGGTGCGGGCCGCAGGTTGCGGCCGCATTCATGTGTAAAGGCAACGTCAATCCAGAAGCCTCGTTGACCTTGCTATTGAATTGTTCCCGCCGCACCATCCGCACCTTTTCGAGCCCGCTGCCACCATGAACGCCATTCCACGCCCCTACGACCTGCTGATTTTCGATTGGGACGGCACCCTCAGCGACTCCGCGCAGCAGATCGTCGATGCCATGCAGGGTGCGATTGCCGCACTGGGGCTGCCGCCGCGTGAGGGTCAGCAGATCCGCGAGCTGATTGGTCTTTCGCTGGCCGATGGCATGCGCATCCTGTTTCCGGAGCTGGACCAGGCCGAGCTGCACGCCCTGCTCGCAGGTTACCGGCAGCAGTGGCTCGCGCCGACCGGTGGCGGCGCGGCAGAGGCGCCCTTGTTCCTGGGCGCCGAACAGGCCTTGAACACCCTGCAGGATGCGGGCTACCGCATGGCGGTTGCCACCGGCAAATCACGGCTGGGGCTTGAGCGTTCGTTCCGCAAGCTGGGCGGCATCAAGTCGCGGTTCGAGATCACCCGCACCGCCGACGAAACCGCGTCAAAGCCTGACCCGCTGATGCTGCGCGAAATCCTGGCCGAGCTGGAGGTGCCCGTCGAAAGGGCGCTGATGATCGGCGACACCGAATACGACGCCGCCATGGCGCGTGCCATCGGCATGAACGCCCTCGGTGTGGCTTGCGGCGTCCACGATGCCGCTCGCATCCGCAACGCAGGCGCGCTGGCGGTGATCGGCTCGGTGAAGGATCTGCCGGACTGGCTGTTATCTAGTGGCTAGTCGCTAGTCGCTCAGTGCGCATGTCCCGGATCGCAGTCCGGGTCTGCGCATTCACCCGTTTCCACCTGCACGGTGACGTGGGTGATGCCATAGCGCGTCAGCGCGCCACGCACATCGGCGATCAGATCAGGCACTGGCACGCTGCCATCGGGCGTTACATGCAGCGTCATCAGTTTCTTGGTCTGCGACAGCGACCAGGCGTGCAGGTGATGCACGCTGGCCACGCCCTTCACACGCTGCGGCAGCTCGGCACCGATGCGCTTCAGGTCCAGCCCGCGCGGCGTGCCTTCGAGCAGGATGTGCGCCGATTCGCGCACGATCTTCAGCCCCATGCGCAGCACAAGGCCCGCCGCGACGAGTGAGAGCAGCGGGTCGGCAGGCAGCCAGCCGGTCTTCAGGATGATGAAGGCGGCGATGATCGCGGCGACCGAGCCGAGCAGGTCGGAGAGCACATGGGCTGCCGCACCGCGGCGGTTGAGGTCTTCGGCATCGCCGCCGTGCAGCAGCGCGAAGGACACCACGTTGGCGAGCAGGCCGATGCCCGCGACGACCAGCATGGTGTGCGCATGCACCGGCGCCGGTGTGATGAAACGCTGCACCGCCTCGAAAGTGATCCAGGCGCTGGCCATCAGCAGCAGCGTGCCATTGACGAAAGCCGCCAGTACCGGCATGCGCTCGTGGCCAAAGCTGTGGCCGGCATCGGCGGGGCGCAGGGCCTGGCGGGCGGCGAGCAGGCTGAGCCCCAGCGAGCCGGCATCGGCCAGCATGTGGCCGGCATCGGCGATCAGCGCCAGCGAGCCGCTGATGATGCCGCCGCCAATGCCAACCACCATCGCCACCACCGTAATGGCCAGCGCCCAGGCCAGCCTGCGGTGCGAGGCATGCGCGGCATGGTTGTGATGATCGTGGCCGTGATCGTGCGCAGGGTGCGAATGGCCTGCATGATCGTGCGGCTCATGCGCGTGGGAGTGATTCATTTTCGGGCTTGACTCAGGGCAGGATGAAGCCAGCTTTGCGCAGCAGCTTGGCGGTGGCGATCAGCGGCAGGCCGATCAGCGCGGTGGGGTCGCGGCTTTGCACTTCGGCGGTGAGCGTGATGCCCAGGCCCTCTATTTTCGCAGAGCCGGCGCAGTCGAACGAGGGTTCGGCATCGACATAGCGGCTGATCTCTTCATCGCTGAGCTTGCGGAACTTGACCACCGTGGTGTCGAAGTCACGGTGCGTGGCCCCGCCTTGCCGCATCAGCGCCACGGCAGTCACGAACGCCGAATACTTGCCGGAGAGAAACCGCAGCTGCTCGATGGCATTGGCGCGCGTGCCGGGCTTGCCCAGCAGGCGCCCCTCGCAGGAGCAGACCTGATCCGAGCCGATCACCCAGGCACCGGGCACCCGCTCCGAAACAGCCTGTGCCTTGGCCTGTGCGAGGCGGGCGGCCAGCGGGGCAGCGGCTTCGTCACGCAGCGGTGTCTCGTCCACATCCGGGCTTTGCTGGGTGAAGGGAAGGCGCAGGCGCGCCAGCAACTCGGCGCGATAAGGCGAGCCGGAGGCGAGGATCAGCTGGGGTGGGGGCAGGGTGGACACTACAATCACGCTCGAAAGATTTTGGTACCCAGTATGAAAGACCCAGCCTCCTCAGAGAAGCGCGCCGACAAACTGCCTGCCCGCTTCAAGGCCGCCGAGGCGGTGGCCCGCCGCCAGCAGCTCAGCGGCGTGCTGCCGATTGCGATGCTGCCGCGGCTGGTGGAGGCCCTGTCGGCCCCCGCCGAGCTGCTCACCGTCAGTGCCCAGTTCGCGACCCATCCCCGCTCGGTGGGTCGTGCCAGCGGCCGCATCAGTGGCCTGCTGCCGCTCACCTGTCAGCGCAGCCTGCAAGTATTTGCCTGGCCGCTCGACATCAGCTTCGACTGGATCATGGTGCGCGACGAGGCCGAGGAAGAGCGCCTGCTGGCCGATGCCGACCCGGTGATGCTGGAAGACGAGCAGCTCAAGCTGCACGAGGCCATCGAGGACGAGGTGTTGCTGGCCCTGCCGCTGATTCCACTGGCTCCCGATGCGCCGATGCCGACGGTCCCTGAAGCCGCAAGCAGCGATCAGAAAGTTAAAAAGTCGCAGGGCAAGACAAAAGTCCCCGCGATCAGCGATAATTACCAGCTCGACGACTCTCGTCCAAACCCGTTTTTGGCATTGAAGGGCCAGCTCCGCAAGGACTAGCCCCCTCACAAAAGCAGTTGGCATGGCATCGACTCACGGCTGCAAGTTTGCTTGACGCCACGCTTATCACCGCAACATTAGGATCGACCGGAGCTATCCATGGCCGTTCAACAAGACCGTAAATCCCGTTCCAAGCGCGGCCACCGCCGCAGCCACGACGCCCTTTCCCTGCCTGCGCTGTCGATCGACCCGACTTCGGGCGAGACGCATCTGCGCCACCATGTCACCGCCGAGGGCTACTACCGTGGCCGCAAGGTGATCGACAAGGCCGGCAAGGCCCCTGCGGAAGAGTCTGCTGCAGAAGCCTAAAGCGCGCTGATCGGCCTGAGCTGATGGCCGGGACGATCACGCTTTCTGTGGATGCAATGGGTGGCGATCATGGTCTGAAAGTGACCATGGCCGCTGCCCTTTTGGCCTTGCGCGCCGCGCCCGCCCTGCGCCTGCTGCTGGTGGGTGACGAGACCGCACTCAAGGCGGCACTCGGCCAGGCCGCAGCGGCTGAAAAAGCCCGCATCGAGATCATCCACGCCAGCGAAGTGGTGGCGATGGACGAATCGCCCAGCAAGGCCCTGCGCAACAAGAAAGATTCCTCGATGCGGGTCGCCATCGACCTGGTCAAGCAGGGGCGCGCCCAGGGTGCGGTCAGCGCCGGCAACACCGGTGCGCTGATGGCCACCGCCAAGTTTGTGCTGAAGACCCTGCCGGGCATCGACCGCCCCGCCATCTGCGCGCCGATGCCTGCCAGCAAGGGCCGTCCCTACATGCTGGATCTGGGCGCGAATGCGGAGTGCAGTGCCGAGCAGTTGGTGCAGTTCGCGGTGATGGGCTCTGCGCTGGTGACGGCGCTGCACGAGGTCGAGAAACCGCGCGTGGCCCTGCTCAACATCGGCGAGGAAGAGATCAAGGGCAATGACGCCATCAAGGCGGCGTCAGTCAGCCTTCAAAAGTCCGGCCTGAACTACAGCGGCTATGTCGAGGGCGATGGCATCTTTCGCGGTGAGGCGGATGTGGTGGTCTGCGATGGCTTCGTCGGCAACATCGCGCTCAAGACCGGCGAGGGTGTCGCCAAGCTGGTGAAGGATTTCATGAAGGCCGAGTTTCTGGCCTCGCCGTTCTCCAAGGTGGCTGCCCTCATCGCCAAGCCGGTGCTCACACGCCTGGCCGCGCGCATCGACCCGCGCAACTACAACGGCGCGGTGCTGCTGGGATTGAACAGCGTCGTCATCAAATCGCATGGCAGTGCGGACGCTGCCTCGTTTGCCAATGCGATTGCGGTCGCCATCAACACGGTCGAACATGATCTCGTCGGCCGCACGCGCGGACTGATCGCCGCCGCACTCAAGCCATGAATGCGAGCGCGCGTCGGCTGGCACCGCTGCTCGCGGCGCTGGCGATGATCGGGCCGTTCACCATCGACACCTTCTTCCCCGCGTTCCGGGTGATGGGCGAGCATTTCAAGGTCTCGCCGGCGGCGATGCAGCAGACCATCAGTGTCTATCTGCTGGTGTATGCGGTGATGGCGCTGTTCCACGGCCCGCTGTCGGATGCCTATGGCCGACGCCGCGTCATCATCTTCTTCACCCTGCTGTTCGCGGCCGCCTCGCTGGGCTGCGCGCTGGCGACGAGTTTTTCCGCGCTGCTGGGCTTTCGCATGATGCAGGGTCTGGCGGCTGGCGCGGGGCTGATCATCGGGCGCGCGATCATCCGTGACCGCTTCGGCGGTGCAGACGCGCAGCGGCTGATGGCGCAGGTGACGCTGATCTTCGGTGTCGCGCCCGCCATCGCGCCGGTGATTGGCGGCTGGCTGCTGAGTGCCACCGGCGAATGGCGGCCGCTGTTCGGCGCGCTCTGCCTGTTCGCACTCGCGGTGAGTGGCTGGTGTGCCTGGCAGCTGCCGGAGACCCATGCGCCAGCACTGCGCACGCCGTTCAATGCCCGCACCCTCGCCCGCACCTATGCCTCGATGCTGCGCGACGGACCGTTTCTGTGGCTGTCGCTGGCGGCCAGTTTCAACTTCGCGGCGCTGTTCATGTATATCAGCAGCGCGCCAGCGGTGGTGCTGGATGTGCTGAAGCTCGGCGAGCAGGATTTCGCCTGGCTGTTCGTGCCCGCCATCGGCGGCATGATGCTGGGTGCGGCCCTGTCGGGCCGCCTCGCCGGCAGGCGCACGCCGAACCAGATGATGCGGCTCGTGTACCGGCTCTCGACCATCGCGCTGGCAGTGAACCTGCTGATCAACCTGCTGCTGCCGCCCAGCGTGCCCTGGACCGTGCTGCCGCTGGCGCTGATCGGGGTGGGCATTGCGCTGGGCTTTCCAACCCTCGCAATCCTGATTCTGGATCGCTTCCCGCTCACGCGCGGCGCCGGCTCCTCGCTGCAAACCGCCATCAGCCTGTTCTTCATGGCCCTGCTCTCCGGCAGCCTGTCACCGCTGGTGGCGCACCAGCCGCTGCTGCTGGCGCTGACTTCGGCGCTGCTCAGCGCGCTCGGCTACGCCTGCTGGAAACGCGGGCAGGCCAGGCTGATGGAGCCGGCCCTACCTTGAGGGTGCGCGCCAGTCCGCCAGCTTGCCGTTGGTGAACAGCACCTGCGCGCGTGAATCGCTGCCGCACTTGCCGTAGTGCCACACCATATTGCCGCCGCCCTGCTCGTCGTAGTGCTCCACGCCCAGCAGCCGCTCGACTTCGACTGCTGAGAGGCCTTTTTCCAGATCGAGCCAGAGGTCGGCATCCTGCCAGCGCGCGGGTGCAATGCCCTTGAACAGGCCTGCGCTGCAACCCGTGCGGCTGTAGGCGGCCTCCACCACCACGCGCTGGATCGCGGCGGGTTTGGCGGCCAGGCCAGGCGCTGCCGCCGGGACTGGCAGCGGGGCGACGACAGGCACGGCCGGGCTTACGGCTTCGAGCGCGAGCAGACGCGCACGCAGGGTTTCGACCTCGGCCTGCAAGGCCTTGCAGGATTCCGGTTCGGCCGCTGCACTCCAGGCCGGGCCGACGATGGCGGCGGCGCACAGTAGCCAGCAGGGGAGGGATTTCATCGACAGCATCCGCTTGGGTAGACACACATTATCGGCGCTGTGTTCGCGTACGATGAGATTCCCAAGCCGCCAACCAAGGACGACCATGCAAGCCCTCAGCGACACCGGCCTCGAGAGTGAACGCAGCACCCTGCTCATTACCTACGTGTTGCATGCACTCGGACCCTTCACCGGCGCACTGACCGGGCTGATCGCGGTGCTCATCAGCCACATCAAGGTGCGTGAAACGCAGAGTGATTTCATCCGCAGCCATCACAGCTGGCTGATCCGCACGTTCTGGTGGGCCGTGCTCTGGGTCGCCATCAGCTATGGGCTGATGGTCGTCCTCATCGGCTTTGTCACCTATGGCCTGGTGGCCGTCTGGTGGCTATATCGCACCGTGCGCGGCTTCATCAACTACCAGGAAAAGCGGCCCATGCCGGTCTGATCAGCGCGCTGCCGGCTGCGGCGGCGCGCTGGTTTCCGCCTCGGCCAGCAGGGCCTTGCAGTCACGGTCCTCTCCGGGGCCGAGTTGCAGGGTGGGCAGGATCGCCGCCAGCGGCGTCAGCAGCACGCCGAGTGCGATGGCGGCACCGGTTCGGGCGCCAAGCTCAACGAAATCAGGTCGAACACGCGGGTCGGCAAAAGTGCCCCGGATGTGAATGGGTGCCTTCAGCCGCGCGATGTTGGCGCGCTTGGGCTGGGTGCGCAGACGCAGCGCCAGGGTCTCGTCCTTCAGGTTCGCGCCGCCATCGAGCAGCAGGTTGGTGTTGCCGGTATCGAGCACAAAGCTCTTGGTGTCGAGCTGGCCATTCACCAGCGCGAAATCGCCGACCAGACAACGCACCTCGGTACGGGGGCTGATGCCGATGGCCGAGAGCAGGGCATTGCCGAAATCGAGGCCGGAGAGATCCAGCAGCAGGGCCGAGAAATCGCCGCCCGCCATCGCCAGTTTCAGCTCGCCGTTGCCGCTGCCCAAGAGCTCCGCCGCCGAGCGCCCCTTGCCCTTGAGCGCCACCGTGCCGCCGATGCGGCCGCTGCCCTGGTAACCGGTTTTCTGCATCAGCCGCGAGATGTCGACGCGCCGCAATTCGGCCGTCGCTTCCAGCCCGAACTGTGTATCGCGCGGGTCGAGCGTGGCGTAGAAGCGCAGCGCACCGTCGCCAATGCCGAAATCGGCCGGCGACACCCGCAGGATGCCGTCGTCGATGCCGAGCTTGAAGGCCAGGCGATCAAAAGGGAGCTTGTCGCCGATGATGCGATCGCCCTTGAAGTCGAGCTTCACATCCGCCGCCTGCAGGCGCGGCAGGTTGATGGGCGTACTGGGGATCAACCTGCCATCGCCGCCCGGCGCGTCGGCGGCCGGTGCATTCGGATCGCCACCGATCAGGCCGCCGAGATCCGCCAGCCGCACCTGCGTGGAATGCACCGTCGCCTCCATCAGGGGACGCGGCTTTTGCAGGCGCACGCTGACATCGCCCGCCAGATCGCTTTCGCCCATCAGGCCCTTGAAATCGCGGAACAGGATGCGGCCGGCTTGGTAGTCCAGATCGCCTTCGAGCTTGTAGGGCGGCGTATTGGGCAGCGGCAGCTGGGTGAAGTCGGCGAGTGCCGAAAGGTTGGGGCCCTGCAGAATCAAGCGCAGCTTCGCACCGGCGAATTGCAGTGGGTCGAGCAGGCTGCCCTTCAGGCTCACGCGGGTGCTGCCGCTCTCGACCATGAGATCAACCGGGTAGGGGTTTTCAGGGCTGCGAAGGCTCAGCAGGGAGCCACCCTTGAAGCCCGCCTTGAGCGGCTCGCCGCGGTAGCGACCGCTCGCATCGGCCAGGATCAGGGCTTCGCCATCCTGGCTGGATTCCATCGTGCTGATGCCACCCTTGATGTCGGCCTGGAGTGCGGCATCCACCATCGAGAACCTGCCTTCGCGGATGACGAGCCCGGCAATCTGCACATCCCAGGGCTTGGCATCGGGGTCACGCGGCGGCAGCGTCAGCTGCCAGTTGCGCACGCCCTTCGGCCCGGTCAGCAGCGTGGCGATGGGCTGCTCGATCTCCAGCCTGGAAATGCGAACGCGATGCTCGAACAGATCGCGAATGCCGAAGCGCACCGCCACCCGCTCGACCGTGGCCAGCGCCGGCGTTTCGGCCTGAAAGTCCGCCGGATTCGCCAGCGTGATGCCGCTCAGGGTGATGTCGGGATGCCATGCCAGCTGCACGTCGAGATCATCAATGCGCACGCTGCGGCCGACGGCGTTCGAGGCCTGCTTCTCGATCAGGGGCTTGAACCAGTTCCAGTCCCAGAGCAGCACCAGCAACAAGATCAGCAGCACCGGCGGCAGAAACCACAGGCGGCGCAGCGAAAAATGGGAGGTGGCGCGGGGCATGGCATTCAGCGAGCGAAACTGGCCCGCAGGCTAGGCAGCCTGCCGTGAATCGGCTGTGAACGCGGCTACTTCACCAGCGTATTGAGATCGAAGATCGGCAGCAGGATGGCGAGTACGATGACCAGCACGATGCCGCCCATGACGACGGTCATCACCGGCTCCATCAGCTTCATCAGCACGCCGATGCGCAGCTCGACTTCCTTCTCCTGGTTGTCCGCCGAGCGTTCCAGCATCTCGCCGAGGCGGCCGGAGGATTCACCGCTCGACACCAGATGCACGACGATGGGCGGGAACAGCTTGCTGGCGGCGAGCGAGCGGCCCAGGCCGGCACCTTCGCGCACGCGCTTGGCGGCATCTTCAATCGCCTCGCGCATCGGCAGGTTCTCAACCACCTGTGCGCCGATGCGCATGGCTTCGAGAATCGGCACACCACTGCCGAACAGGATGCCCAGCGTGCGCATGAAGCGCCCGGTATTGGCCCCGCGCACGATGCGCCCGACCACCGGCCAGCCCAGCATGCTCTGATGAAAGCGGGTGCGAAACGCCGCATTGCTGCGCAGCGTGCGGCGGAACAGCCACACCCCGGCAATGCCGCCGAAAATGATCACCGGCCAGGCCTGACGCAGAAAATCCGAGAGGCCGATCATGCCGCGCGTGAGCAGCGGCAGCTCGGCGTTGATGCCCTCGAACACCTCGACCACCTGCGGCACCACGTAGGTCATCATGCCCATCACAACACCTGTTGCGACCACCAGCATGATGATCGGGTAGATCGCCGCCTGCGTGACCTTGCTGGCCATCTCCTGCGAGCGCTCGACGTAATCGGCGAGGCGCTCCATCACATGGTCGAGCTTGCCCGCCTGCTCGCCGGCCTCGATGGTGGCGCGGAACAGGATGGGAAAGGCATTGGGGAATTGTTCGAGTGCGGAGGCGAGACTGTCGCCCTCGGTCACCCGCGAACGGATGCCGAGGGTGATGCGCTGCACCTTCGGGCTCTCGCTCTGCTGGGCGACAACGGTGAGTGCCTCGTCGAGTGGCAGGCCGGAGCGGAACAGGGTGGCGAGCTGGCGCGTGAACAGCGCCAGTTCGGCCGCCGAGAGCGAGCCGCCGCTGCGCTTGAACAGGCCGCTGCTGCCGGCCTCGCTGCCGCTGCCCGCGCGCTGCTCGGCGACTTCCTTCAGCTCGGTGACCATCAGGCTGCGGTCGCGCAGCAGCTGCCGCGCCTGGCGGGCGGTCTCGGCCTCGATCAGACCCTTTTCGTTCTTGCCCTTGGCATTGAGGGCGACGTATTCGAAGGCGGCCATGCTTGGCCTAGTCCTCGATCGTCACGCGCAGCACTTCCTGGATCGTCGTCTTGCCCGCCAGCACCTTGCGGCGGCCGCTCTGCAAAATGCCGGGGCTCAGGGAGCGGGCGTAGGTCTCCAGCTGCTGTTCGCTGGCCCCGTCGTGGATCATTTCTTCGAGCTTCTTGTCGACTTCGATCAGCTCGTGGATGCCGCTGCGGCCGGCATAGCCGGTGTGGCGGCAATGCGGACAGCCTTCACCCTTGTAAAGCGTGAGCGGGGCCGCGGGATCAACGCCGAGCATTTCCTTCTCGTTGCGGCTGGCTTCGTACGGGCTCTTGCACTTGCTGCACAGGGTGCGCACCAGGCGCTGGGCCATCAGGCCGACGAGCGAGGACGAGAGCTGATACGGCTCCATGCCCATGTCGCGCAGGCGGGTGATGGCACCCACGGCGGTGTTGGTGTGCAGGGTGGAGAGCACGAGGTGACCGGTCTGCGAAGCCTGCACCGCAATCTCTGCGGTTTCCAGATCGCGGATTTCACCGATCATCACCACGTCCGGGTCCTGGCGCAGGATGGCGCGCAGGCCGCGCGCAAAGGTCATCTCGACCTTGGTGTTGACCTGGGTCTGGCCCACACCCTCCATGTAGTACTCGATGGGGTCTTCCACCGTCATGATGTTGCGGCTCTTGTCGTTGAGCACGCTCAAGGCCGAATACAGCG
>JAZKFO010000044.1:0-17100 GCA_040386395.1 Pseudomonadota bacterium
GCAGCTCCGGCGAAAACTTCGTAGATTTCCTCATGGCTCCATTCTCTCAAGTGATAGAGCCTCCACAAATCCCGGGGCGATTCAATCAGCTGGTTGTTGAAGCGCTGACGCGGTGTATTTTGGAGCCCGAAAATCTGCGCTTAATTTTGACTAAGCTCTCCGAGAAAGTGCGTGCTGCGGGCGACAAGAACAAAGAGCAACTGCATCAGTTGAGGAAGGAACTGGACGAAAACCACTCCTCGGCAAACCGTCTTTTCGAGGCCGTCGAGAAGGGTTATCTCGCTGCCGATGAGATGCTGCAGGAAAGGAACCACAAACTGCGCGCCCAACGGCAGGAGCTGCTGTTGCACATTGGACGACTCACGGGGCTTCAAAGTATGCCGGTTGGGGCCATCAGCGCTCGCAAAGCGGAAAAGGTGTCTGCTGCTTTGAGCAAGGTGCTTTTGGACAGCCGATCGCCACTTCAGAAGCGCTATGTGCAGGCGCTTGTCGGCGAGATACAGGCCAAAGGTAAGCAGATCGAGATTCGCGGGCCGGAAAGCGCGTTAGCAGAGGCTTACGGCCAAAACGACGGTAGACACACGGAATGGGTGCCCAGCTCCGTAGTGAAGTGGTGCGCCAGGCAGGATTCGAACCTGCGACCTCGCCCTTAGGAGGGGCGCGCTCTATCCAGCTGAGCTACTGGCGCTTGGGCACTCAGTGTAAACGCGGCAGCTGCCGCCGGGCCATGCGTCGCAGCATCAACATCTGCAACAGCCCGAATGCACACAGCACGACGCCGATCACGAGACCCCGCTGTGCATCGCGCTGCTCCTGATTTATCTCGGCGAGCAGCTCGCTGCGGATGGCAGCTCTTGAGGTTTCGTCTGTTGAGGTGGACGCCGGGTTTGCCCTCAGTGCGAGTGCAAGATTCAGCTCCACCGATTGCTCGATCTCAGCCTCGGTGTAACGGGGCAGGCCGTACCAGGCATCGCCGTAGTAGAAGGCGAGCCCCAAACCCACGGCAAACATCAGCGCAGGCAGCACTGCAAAACGGACTTGGGGGGCAGAATCAGGCATCGGATGATCAGTTCAGGTTGTGGTCGCAGAAACCGCATTTGGGAGTTTCCGGCCAGCGGCAAAGGCCGCCCGACGAAGCTGCGAAAGTGGATTGATTTTATGCGCGAGTTTCTTGTTTTACTTGACTTTCACGGTTAGGATCAATGGCAATTAATGCCCGCCGACAGGCGAATAGGGGAGCGTCATGTTCAAGTCTGCTTGGATTTCCGTCTCGGCTGCGCTGTTGTCTGCCACGCTGATTGCTTGCGGCGGTACCAACAATATCGGCACTGGCACGGCTGGTGGCGATACCCCGACTACACCGACCACACCCACAACACCTACTACACCCACGACGCCTGCAGGCCCGACCGTGGCGACGGTGACGCTGCTTGCAGACACGGTGCAACTGCCATCAGATGCCAGCACCGTTGACAAGGGTGTGAAGCTCACCGCCACAGTGATCGACAGCAACAACAACATTGTCTCTGGCGCCGCAGTTTCCTTCGCAGTAAACAACCAAGGTGTGCTGACGGTTACGCAGGCTACTTCCGATGCCAGCGGCAATGCATTTGCCACCTTGACGACGCCCACAAGCAAAACCAACCGCGCGCTCAATGTGGTCGCTACTGCGAGTGGCATCAGTGGCTCACTGGTCGTCAATGTTGTGGGAACCACGCTGACTGCAACAGGTCCTGACAGCCTCGCAGCCGGTCAGATAGGGCGGTATGTCGTCACATTGCTGGATGCCGGCGGCAATGGCATCGGTGGCCAAGCGGTTACGGTCACCGCCGCAGCCGGCAGCACTTTGAGTGCGACCAGCGTCAGCACCGATTCAGCTACGGGCCAAGCGTCTGTCGACGTGACAGCGGCATCCGCCGCAACGGAAACACTGAGTTTCGCTGCATTGGGGCTCGCTGCCAGCAAATCGGTTGTCATTTCAAACGATCAGTTCCGAGTGCTCTCACCTCTTCCCGGTGCAGAACTCGGCCTGGGCACCTCTGTGCCGGTTACGCTCGAATGGCTGCGTGGTGGCAGTCCTGCCGAAACAGCAGGCAGAACGTTCTCCGTGTCTTCCACTCGCGGTACGCTCTCGGCCACCTCGGGTACGTTTGACACCAACGGCCGGGCGACGGTGCAAATCACTTCAAACAATGCAGGTGGCGTGCTGATCGAAGCATCCAGTAATGATCTGACCAAGCCAAGTTCATCCACGACGGCCGAGTTCGTGGCTTCGTCTGCTGACATCGTGGAAGTGCAGTTCGATCCCGCAGTCATCACAACCAATAGCCAGAGCAGTGTCACCGCGACCGTGCGCGACACGGCAGGCAATTTGGTTAAGAACGCGCGTATCAATTTCACACTTGACGATGTGACCAACGGCTCTCTCTCAGCAGCGAGCGGGATCACCAACAGTCAAGGGCAGGTCACAGTCCTCTATCAGTCAACCGCAACCCAGAGTGCCAATTCCGGCGTCAAGGTCGTTGCATCCGCACCGACCACTGGCAGAAGCGCTCAGGCTTCGTTGACGGTTGGTGGAAATGCATTGCGTATCGTGCTGGGCACTGGCAACGACCTGATTGAGAGAAGCGTCACGCAATATGACCAGCCGTATGCTGTCATCGTCACTGATGCGAGCGGCAATGCAGTGCCATCTGCTGAGGTTCGACTGGACGTCCAATCAGTTCGCTATAGCAAAGGCAGCTATCGAGTCGACGATTTCGACGAGGATGCTGGCACTCCAGATACCAAAGAACCCGTGATTTCAGCGACTTGTACGAATGAAGACTTGGATCTGGATGGTGTTCTGGATGCTGCCGAGGATAGAAATGGAAATCAGAGGCTTGAACCGGGCAATGTGGCTTCCGTACCAACTACGGTGATGCTCGACGATACCGGCAGTGCGCAGTTCAACGTGACCTATCCCAAGGATCGCGGAATCTGGGTTGACGTCAGATTGAGGGCAACCGTCACCGTTTCTGGGACAGAAGCCACTGAAGACGTCACCTTTACTCTCGGAGTGCTGGCCTCTGATATTTCACCCAGCTTTGCTGCTCCTGGTGAATTAAGCCCGTATGGCCAATCGAACAGCTGCAACGACGCGAACTAGCTGGTAATTGCTGCCACATCGTGATCGAAAGTGGGCCGCTCGTATGGGCAGTTTGAGTTGATACAAAAACCCGCGAAAGCGGGTTTTTTGTGCCTGTTGGCTTGCGTACTGCATAGCTCAGAGGGCGCAGGAGCCTAGCTCCGCAATGCGCTGCGCTAAACTGCCTTATCGCGGCTCAAGCCCGCCCTCCATTGAGACCTCCCATGCTGATCGGCACTCCGAAAGAAATCAAAAACCACGAATACCGTGTTGGCCTTACGCCGGGTGGTGCGCGTGAACTGAAAGTCCACGGCCATTCGGTGCTGATTCAAAAAGGCGCGGGTCTGGGTATCGGCTTCAGCGATGCGGCCTACCTTGCTGCTGGTGCTGAGATCGTCGAGACCGCCGCCGAGATCTTTCAGCGCGCCGACATGATCATCAAGGTCAAGGAGCCGCAGGCCATCGAGTGCAAGATGCTCCGTCCTGGCCAGGTGCTGTTCACTTATCTGCATCTCGCGCCCGATCCGGAACAGACCCAGGGTCTGATCGATTCCGGCTGTGTGGCCATCGCCTACGAAACCGTCACAGATCGCGCGGGCGGCCTGCCTCTGCTCGCGCCCATGAGCGAGGTCGCGGGTCGCATGTCGATCCAGGCCGGTGCCCATGCGATGGAGAAGGCGCAGGGCGGCAATGGCGTGCTGATGGGCGGCGTGCCCGGCGTGGCACCGGCGGAAGTGCTGGTGATCGGCGGCGGCGTGGTGGGCTATAACGCGGCGCGGGTGGCGGTGGGCATGGGGGCGAACGTCACCATCCTGGATCGCTCGATCCCGCGCCTGAACTGGCTCGACACCACCTTCGACGGACGCCTGCAGACGCTCTATTCCACGGCCGATGCCCTCGAAACCGGCATCGCCAAGGCTGATCTGGTGATCGGTGCCGTGCTGGTGCCGGGTGCGGCGGCCCCCAAGCTCGTCACCCGTGAAATGCTCAAGCTGATGAAGCCGGCGACGGTGATCGTCGATGTCGCCATCGACCAGGGCGGCTGCTTTGAAACCAGCCGTGCGACCACGCACCAGAACCCGACCTATGTGGAAGAGAACATCGTCCACTACTGCGTCGCCAACATGCCGGGTGGTGTGGCGCGCACCTCAACCTTCGCGCTCACCAATGCGACGCTGCCGTTCGCGCTGGCACTCGCCAACAAGGGCTACAGGAAGGCGCTGCTCGACGACGTGCATCTCTGCAATGGCCTCAACGTCCACAAGGGCAAGGTCACCTACAAGGCGGTCGCCGATGTGCTCGGCCACGCCTACCAGTCGGCGGCGGAAGCACTGGCCTGAAATGCGGCGCTGCGCACGCCCTTGACGGGGTCTGCGCAGCGTTCTGCCTCAAGACCGCTCGCGCCGCTCGGCGGCGCGACGCAGGGCGATGCGTTCAAGCTGCGCGACGATGGTCGAAAGCCTGGCGGCAACCGCCGGCGAGACCTCGCCGAACTGCAAACCCAGACGCAGCCGGTCGAGACTGCCGATGCAGGAGCGCACCTCGGCCGAAGTGGTGAACTCCACATCGCCGACCCGGATCGTGCAGGCCACTGCCTGACCGGCTTCCGGTTTCATCGAGCGGGACACCAGCGCACCCGCACCAAACCGGGAGAGATCAACCAGCGTCGCGCTGAACGGCCCCTTGCGGTCGCGGATCACCGCTGGCGGGATGTGCAGCTCGTAGGGGATGCCCAGCCGATAGGCCGAGCGTCGTTGCAGATAGCGCACGCGCTGCGGCCAGCGCAGCACCAGCGCTTCTTCACCAGCCAGTTCGGCAAAGTCCTCGAAGGCACTGGTGAAGTCCATCACCGCACCGTCGATGCGGGTCGAGAGTGACAGTGGCATTCCTGCTTCAAGCACCTGTGGCAAGGCGGGGAATGGCGGGTCGATGATCAGTTGCCGCGTGCCGGTATCGGCTGCCAGCAGCAGCGAGTTTCGCGGGCCGCCATTGCCGCCCACGGCCAGCACCAGTCGCTTGCCGGCGGCATGCGTCAGCAGCCTGCCGATCGCCTCCACATCCTCTATCCAGCGCGGCAGGCGTGAATTGGCGGGTTCGGCGGCAGCCTCTGGCAGCAGAGCGTCGAGTGCGGACATGGTGGCCTCAGGCGCGGGCCAGGCTGCGGCCGCTCAGGGTGGCTGAAAATCCATTGGAAGGTCGCGGGCTGTAGAGGCTGCGAGTCTCGCCACCGGCGCGTTCGGCGACCCAGCGCAGGCGGTTCTGGCGCTCGTTGAGCAGCGCACCATTGCTGAGATTCTGCTGGCGCAGCACATCGGCCACCTGGCCCAGCTGCTGCCAGCATTGCACCGCCTCCTCACCCAGTTGCGGGATGACCGCATGCGGCGCGCCGCCGGTGTGCTCGGCCAGTGCGGTGCTGCATTGCTCCAGCGAGGCCGCCGCTGAATGCTTGGCGCTCACCAGTGCCGCCAGTGTGGCGAGGTCACTGCTCAGCAGGGCCTGGTATTCCGCCTGCAACAGCGTGGCGAGGGTGCCTGCGTGCTGCAGCTGCGAGTTGAGCAGCGGCAGGATGTCGGGGCGTTGTTCGGCAAGGGTTGTGGCGGTCATGGCTCTCTGGTGGCGTATCAGTTCTCCAGCTGCCACTCGAAGTGGCTGAGCCGGGTGGCAATGGCTTCCGGGTCGATGACATATCGCCCTTCGGTCACTGCGGCTTTGATCGCGGCCACGCGCCCATGGTCGACGGCGGGGATGCTGGAGAGCGTCTTGTCGAGCGCACTCAAGCCCACTGCGTCGTCCGACAGGCGGACAGTATCCGTAGCCCGGACCGGGACTACGGGTGCAACGGACGCACCGGCCGCGGGCCGTGCGTTCGTGCGATACGAATCAATCGAGATGATTGAGGAACCGTCGATGCGTGCGCTCATGGCTTGATACTCCGTGCTGACAGCGTTGTTGCTGCCTTGAGTGCGTTTTCGACCGCTATTTTCAAAACTTGAGGGGTCTCGCCAAAAAACTGCCGGGTGGCCGACGAACGGCGTGTGCGGTTTCTGACGGATTGCGAGAGAGGAGTCATAAGGCCACCTCCACGGTGCCGTTGGCCTGTGCGATGCCCTCGACCACGCGGCGCGAGGTGTTGTTGCGTACCCGCACCCTGGCACCGAGGGCGGCGTCCGCCAGCGCTTCGCCGGGTGCGCGTACTTCCATGCCGGCGGCGCGTGAGACGAGCATCACGGTCTGGCCACGTTCGATGGTTTTCGGTGCGGTGAACTGGCTCTGGGTCAGCACGCTGCCGGCGGGCAGGTTGCGGCGTGCGCTCAGTACAGAGAGTGCGCTGGCTTCGGTGAGTGCATCGGCCGGCAGCTTAAGGATATCGCGCGGCTGCCACTCGATGGACTCCGCGCCGAGCGCCGCGCCCTGGGCGAGCGGGGCGCGCAATACGGCGACCCGCGTGGTCTGCTCGACGCGCAGGGCGATGTAGCGGGTCCAGCCCGGTGTGCCGGCGCAGCGCACGCGCACCTGGGCCAGGCCATTGCGGGCGCTGGTGGGCGCATCGGCGATGGCATCGACCGGGCAGGGGGCCTTGCTCAACACAGGCGTGATCTTTGCTGCGGGCCACACCGTCGCCGCCGCCTGCAGGGCTGCCGCCACTCCATCGCCAGCCTGGGCGGCGAGCGGTGAGAGCAACAGCAGGGCGAGGTGGCGGGGCTTCATGGCAGGCAGTCGGTGGTGAAGGCTTGTAAGCCTCATGGCAAGTGCCATACCAGCCCCGCAGCGGTTGGTTTGACGTTCTTCCGTCACGTCGATTTACGAGGCGCGTCAAAACCCTGACAAAGGGCTGGCGCGGAAATTGGAGCTAAGCGCTCAAGTTCCCAGCAAGGTTGACGATATGAACCCCGCTCTCTGGATTGCCAAGACCGGCCTCGATGCGCAGCAGACGCGCATGGCCGTGGTGAGCAACAACCTCGCCAACGTCAATACCACCGGCTTCAAGAAAGGCCGTGCGGCATTTGAAGACCTGCTCTATCAGACCAAGGTCGCTCCCGGCTCGGCCACCACGCAGAACGATGTCGCGCCCACCGGGCTCACGCTCGGCACTGGCGTGCGGGTGGTGGCCACCGAAAAGAGCTTTGCCCAGGGCAACCTGCAACAGACCGGCAACAGTCTGGATGTCGCCATCAATGGCCGCGGCTTCTTTCAGGTGCAGATGCCGGACGGCAGCCTCGCCTACAGCCGCGATGGTTCCTTCCGCACCAATCCCGATGGCGAGCTGGTCACCAATGGCGGCTTGAAGCTCGCCCCCGGCATCAGCCTGCCGCAGGGCGCACAGAGTGTGAATATCGGCAGCGATGGCACGGTCAGCGTCAGCATTGCCGGGCAGGCTGCCGCCACTCAGGTGGGGCAGATCCAGATCGCCGACTTCATCAATCCGGCAGGCCTGCTCGCCAAGGGCGAGAACCTCTATGCCGAAACCGCCGCCAGCGGCGCGCCGCAGTCCGGCACTGCCGGTGCGGGTGGCTTTGGTGCGCTGGTGCAGGGCTCGCTCGAAGCCAGCAACGTCAACGTGGTGGAAGAGTTGGTCAACATGATCGAGACCCAGCGTGCCTACGAGATGAACTCGAAGGCCATCTCGACTACCGATCAGATGCTTCAGTTCATTACGCAGCGCTTGGGTTGAGAAGCGCCATGAACCTGCGCCGCCACCGTCCCTCGCCGCTGCCGCTGGTGTTCTTCGGCGTCAATGCGGTCACCTGCCTGCTGTTCGTCATCGGCGTGGCCCTGCTCTCCGGCTGTGCCACCGGCCCCATTCCCGAAGGCCGGCTGCCGCCGCCCACCATCACGCCGCCGCCGGTGGTCGCTACCGTGGCCAGCGAAGGCTCTCTGTATCGTCCTTACCAAGGTCTCAACCTGTTCGAGGACACCAAGGCCCGCAATGCCGGTGACCTGCTCACGGTGTTGCTGATCGAGAAGACGCAGGCCAGCAAGAGTGCGAGCACCAGCACCAACAAATCCAGCAGCGCCGAACTCGGCGATGTGAAGTTGCTGGGGCAGGGCATCGGCTTCGAGTCCGGCATCTCCGGCAGCACCAGCTTCGATGGTGCGGGTTCCAGTGCGCAGAGCAACAAGCTCGATGCGACGCTTACCGTCAGTGTGGTCGAGCGGCTCGGCAACGGCGTGCTGCGCATCATGGGCGAGAAGCGCCTGCGCCTGAACCAGGGCGAGGAAACCGTGCGGCTCGAAGGCCTGGTCCGCAGCGCCGACATCACGCCCGCCAACACCATCACCAGCGACCGCATCGCCGAGGCCCGCATCGTCTACCAGGGCAAGGGCGCGCTCGCCGATGCCAATGCCAAGGGCTGGCTGGCGCGCTTCTTCGATTCCCCCTGGATGCCGTTCTAAGGAATGCCTGCCATGAACAGCTTTATTCGCGGCTACATCCTGCACTGGCTGCTGCGCCTGATGGCCTGCGTCGCCATTCTCACACTCAGCCTGGTCAGCCTCAGCGCCCACGCCGAGCGCATCAAGGACCTCGCCAGCGTGCAGGGCGTGCGCGGCAATGCGCTGGTGGGCTATGGCCTGGTGGTGGGCTTGAACGGCACCGGCGACCAGACCTCGCAGGCACCGTTCACCGTGCAGTCGCTCAAGGCCACGCTGCAACAGCTGGGCGTGACCATCCCGCCCAACGTCAACCCGCAGCTCAAGAATGTCGCTGCGGTCGCGCTGCATGCGGAGCTGCCGGCCTTCGGCAAGCCGGGTCAGCGCATCGACGTCACGGTGTCGTCCATCGCCAATGCCGGTTCGCTGCGCGGCGGCGCGCTGCTGATGGCGCCGCTGCGCGGTGCCGATGGCGAGGTGTATGCACTCGCCCAGGGCAATCTCGTCGTCGGCGGCCTCGGCATCGACGGCAAGGATGGCTCGCGCGTATCCATCAACATCCCCAGCGATGGCCGCATCCCCAACGGGGCCACACTCGAACGCGCCGCACCCACGGCCTGGAGTGCCGCGCCGGAGGTGCGGCTCAATCTCAACCGCAGCGATGCCACCACGGCGGCGCGTCTGGCGCTCGCCGTCAACGCGCGCATGGGCGAGGGCACTGCCAATGCCATCGACCCGATGACGGTCGCCGTGCGCGCCCCCGCAGACCCGACGCTGCGCACCGGCTATCTCTCGGAGCTGGAAAACATCGAGGTCGATCCGGGCGAAGCCCCGGCACGCATCATCATCAACTCCCGCACCGGCACGGTGGTCATCAGCCAGGCGGTGCGGGTGCGCCCGGCGGCCGTCGCGCACGGCTCGATCAGCGTCACCATCACCGAGCGCACGGCGGTGAGCCAGCCCGGTGCCTTCTCCGAGGGCAAGACGGTGGCTACGCCGGTTTCCAACATCGGCATCGAGCAGGGCAGCGGACGGCTGTTCAAGTTCGATGCCGGGGTCTCGCTCGACGAGATCGTGCGCGCCGTCAATCAGGTGGGCGCGGCACCGGGTGATCTGGTGGCGATTCTCGAAGCCCTGCGTGAAGCGGGCGCCCTGCGCGCCGAGCTGATCATCATCTGATGAGCGCCATCGACGCCGGCAACGCCCTCAACGGCGGCTCGCTCGCCGCGCTGCGGCGCGAGGCGGCCGGTACGCCGCGCGATGAGGCGACCATCCGCAAGGTGGCGCAGCAGTTCGAGGCGCTGCTGACGCAGCAGGTGCTCAAGTCCAGCCGCGCCACGGCTCTGGGGGATGACCTCATGGGCGGCAGCGGGCTGGACCTCTACAAGGACATGTTCGACCAGCAGATGGCGCAGCAGATCAGCAGCAAGGGTCTGGGGCTGGCGGATGTGCTGGTACAGCAGCTGCGCGGCTTCAAGCTACCGACTACTGCAAGCCTGGATACCAAGCTGCCGGCTGCGACCACGGCGGCACCGGTCGCGACCGCCGCTGTTGCCGCCACACCGGCACTCAGTGATCGTGTCACCAGCTTCGTCAAGAACATCTGGCAGCAGGCCGAGCAGGCCGCCAAGGCGCTGGGCCTGCCGACCGAAGCGGTGGTGGGCCATGCCGCACTGGAAACCGGCTGGGGTGCGCACCAGCCGGGTGGCGGCAGCAACAATCTGTTCGGCATCAAGGCCGACCGGCGCTGGCAGGGCGACAAGGTCACCGCCAGCACCACCGAGATGGATGGCGGCCGCACCCGCACCGAGCAGGCCGCCTTCCGCAGCTACGACAGCGCGGAAGACGGCTTCAAGGACTACGTGCGCTTCCTCAAGACCAACCCGCGCTATGCCGAGGCCATCAAGGCCGGCAGTAGCGCACAGGAGTTCGCGCAGGGCCTGCAGAAAGCCGGCTATGCCACCGACCCGCAGTACGCGGAAAAACTCACGGCAGCGGTGGCACGCGTGGCGAAAAGCCGCGATGCCAGCGCAAATCCCTCAAGCAAGACCTTTTGAGCGCGCTCACATGTCCGCTCATCGGTCTTGCCTGAAATCGCCTCAAGAAACTATGCGGCAGTTCGTTAACCGGCTTGTAGCAGCGGCGCGTCATCCACGAACCGCTGGTAGCCCTCCCGGAATTGTCCGGATTACCACTCGTCAGGAGTAACGCCATGGCCTCAGTCATCAACACCAACGTCGCATCGCTGAATGCTCAGCGCAACCTCGCTTCTTCACAGAACGATCTCAACACCTCATTGCAGCGCCTGTCTTCCGGCCTGCGCATCAACAGCGCCAAGGACGACGCCGCCGGCCTCGCCATCGCAACGCGCTTCACCAGCCAGATCAAGGGCCTCGACGTTGCCTCGCGCAATGCCAACGACGGCATCTCCCTGGCCCAGACGGCTGAAGGCGCACTCGGCGAAGTCACCAACAACCTGCAGCGCATCCGCGAGCTGGCAGTGCAGAGCCGCAACGCCACCAACAGCGCCAGCGACCGCGCCGCACTCGATACCGAAGCCCAGCAGCTCAAGTCTGAAATCGACCGTGTTGCTTCCAACACCAGCTTCAACGGTGTGAAGCTGCTCGACGGTTCGTTCACCAACCAGGCTTTCCAGGTCGGCGCCAACGCCGGTGAAACCATCAGCGTGGCCTCCATCACCGATGCCAGCTCGGCCAACCTCGGCACCTACACCAGCGCCCAGGTCACCGGTGCGGCTGCCAGTGCGTTCACGGCAGTGACTGCCGGCGATCTCACCATCAACGGCACCAGCGTCGGCGCCATCGGCGTCGACACCAGCGCCACCGAGCGTGCCGCCAGCGTCCGCACCGCCGTCAACTCGGTGTCCGACACCACCGGCGTCTACGCGGTGAACGACACGGCGACGACCGTCACCCTGGTCTCGACCTCGGCGATCACGGTGGCCCATGCCGGCGGCTCTTCCACAGCGGCCACCACCGGCCTGACCGCGGCGACCACGGCAACGGCCAGCAACACCGGCTTCTCCGCGCTCAGCCTCACCACCACGGCAGGTGCTGACACCGCGCTGAGGTCGATCGACGCGGCGCTGTCTTCGGTCAACACCGCCCGCGCCAACCTCGGTGCCATCCAGAACCGCTTCAGCTCGGTGGTGGCCAGCCTGGCAACGCAGTCCGAGAACCTCTCGGCCTCGCGCAGCCGCATCCAGGATGCTGACTTCGCCAAGGAAACCGCCGCGCTCACCCGCGGCCAGATCCTGCAGCAGGCCGGCACGGCAATCCTGAGCCAGGCCAACTCCGCACCCCAGGGTGTGCTGGCTCTGCTCCGCGGTTAATGCCTAGCACCGGCACCGGGCCCGTAAAGCCCGGTGCCGGAATGTTGTTTTCAGGAGGACTCACCTCATGTCCACCGAACTTTTGAGCATGACCCCCAATTCTTATGCCACGGCGGTTTCAAAGCCGGCCGTGGTCTTGCCGTTTCGCAGCCAGCCCAGTCCGGCACCGGCTGAGGCGGAGGCTGTGAGTGATGACGATGCACCGCTGACCCAGGCCGTGGCCGAACTCAACCGCTATGTGGCCGGTACCCGTACAGACCTTCGTTTCGCAGTCGACAACGAGGCGGGCAAGCTGGTGGTTTCGATCATCGATGCCGAAAACGGCCAGGTGCTGCGGCAGATGCCCTCGCTGGAGGCGCTGCGTATTGCCCGTTATCTGGAACACGACCGTCTTGGCCTGATTCGCCAACGTGCCTAGGAGCATCCCATGGCCTCCATCACCTCAGCAGGTTTAGGCTCCGGCCTCGATGTCGCCAGTCTGGTTTCGCAGCTGGTGGCCGCCGAGCGCGCCGCGCCCGATGCGCGCATCGCCAGGGCCCAGAGCAAGGCGCAGACGACGCTGTCTGCCGTGGGTGGATTCCGCTCGGCACTGGCCGGCTTTCAGGATGCTGCCAGGGTGTTGCGCGATGGCGGCACCACCAAGTTCACGGCCAGCTCCAGCAATGTGGCCCTGCTTTCTGCCACCGCCAGCACGGCGGCGGCGGCTGGCAGCTACAGCGTTGAAGTGGTGCAGCTCGCCAAGGCCAACAAGCTGGCCAGCGGCGCCTATGCCACCAGCGGCACCGCCGTGGGCAGCGGCAAGCTCAGCATCTCGGTCGGCGGCGATGCCTTCGAGGTCACCATCGGCACGGGCGATCCCTCGCTCGCAGCCATCCGCGATGCCATCAACAACGCCAGCGACAACTCCGGCGTGCGCGCCTCGCTGCTCAACACCACCGCAGGCGTCCGGCTCACCCTGAGCAGCAGCAAGACCGGCAGCGACGGCCAGATCGAAGTCACCGCCAGCGATGATGCAGGCCTGCCCATCGTGCCCACCGGCACCGGGCTGGATGCGCTCAGCTACCACACCGGCAACCAGCAACTCGATGAGATCGACCCGGCCCAGAACGCCAGGATCAATATTGACACCTACTCGTTCGAGAGCAGCACCAATGTCTTCACCGATGCCGTCGAGGGCGTGAGCTTTGCGGCCACCAAGGCCGAGCCGGGCACCACGTTCAATGTCATCGTCGGCAACGACAGCGAGGCAGCCAAGACGGCGGTGCAGAACTTCGTCACCCGCTACAACGTGCTCAACGCCACCATCTCCACCTATTCACGCTACGACGCCGCGACGCAAACCGGTGGCCCGCTGATGGGTGATGCCACGGTGCGCAGCCTGTCCCAGCAGGCGCGGGCGGCGCTGGTCTCGCCGGTTGGTACGGGCGACATCCAGAATCTCTCGCAGGTCGGCATCACCGGTAATACCGACGGCTCGTTCAAGCTCGATGCAGAAAAATTCACGGCAGCACTCAAGGCCAACCCGACGGCGATTAACGCGCTGTTCGGCAGCAGCGGCTATGGCGGCAAGATCGTCACGCTGGCCGAGGACTACCTGAAAGCCGACGGCCGTGTCGCCGCCAAGCAGAGCGGCCTCAACACCCAGCTCAAGGACATCACCCGGCAGCAGACCGCACTGGATCGCCGCATCGACCTGGTCGAAAGCCGCTATCGCGCGCAGTTCACCGCGCTCGATACGCTCATCAGCGGCATGCGGACCACCAGCACCTATCTCACCCAGCAGCTGGCCAATCTGCCCAGTGCATCAAGCTGATCGGCAGCCATGGAACGCACTGAAAACCGGCCTCAGCGCCGGTTTTTTATTGGCCCCGCAAACGGCAGAAAATAGCGGTTTCAATGGCTCAAGTTGCCGGGTTTCGGGCCGATGCAGTGAGTAATCAGCTACCCACCAGGAACCAGGCCATGCTCTCCAACAACCCCTTCCTCCGCAGCTATCAGCAGACGCGAGTTTCCGAGGTGTTCACGGCCAGCCCGCACAAGCTGATCGAGATGTGCCTGGCCGGTGCCCTGGAGCGCATTGCCATCGCCAAGGGTGCGATGCAGCGCGGCGAGCTGGGCGAGAAGGCACGCCGCATCTCGGCCGCCGTCGCCATCGTCGAGCATCTGAAGATGTCGCTCGATGCCAAGGCCGGTGGCGAGCTGGCGCGCAATCTCGACAATCTCTACGACTACGTCATGCGCCGCCTCGCGCAGGCCAACATGGGCAACGATGCCGGCATGCTCGACGAAGTCACCGATCTGCTCGGCCAGATCAAGGCGGGCTGGGATGGCCTGGCGGCCAATGAAGTGCGCGCCGTCACCACACCGCTGCTCGGTGTTGCCGCGTGAACGCGCAACCGACGAACAGCCTGTTGAGCGAGGTGATGGCGCCGCTGCCGAAAGACCGCGTGCAGACCCTGCGGGCGCTGCTGCGCATGACCGACTCCTTGCGCGCCCATGTGCTGGGCGGGCGCATCGCCGATGCGGTGGAAGTGCAGTGCGCCCGCGATGCCCTGCTGCGACAGTTCTTCTCCGAGGCCGTGAAACCCGCCGAGCGGGTGGCGATGGTCGAGGCCTGCTGCGCGATGCTCGACATGGATCATGCCATCGTCAACTGCCTGGAGATCAACCGCAGCCACACCCTGGCCGGGCTGGTCGGCATCCAGCGCGACCGGCCATTCAACGAAGTGCCGCTGGCGCTCAGGCCATGAGCGAGCACTTGAACAACCTGGCGGTGCCGCTGCTGCTGCCGATGCAATGGCAGGAGAGCAGCGCGCCGGTCGATGAGGCGGCCGCGCTGCGGGCCTTGCAGACGGCCGCCACGCTTGGCGAGAAGCCGCCACCCGTCAGTGAAGATGCCCTGGGCCCGGACCTGGAAGTGAACCGCCTGCACCAGAAAACCCAGCTGCTGATCGAGCTGCTGGCCGTGGCACTGCGTCGCAATGCCGTCACGCCCCTGCCGCAGCTGATCACCCTGAGTGCCACGCATTGCCAGTGGCAGCACCCCGTGGCCCTGCCGGCAGCGGCCCAGGGTGTGGTCTCGCTCTGGCTGCATCCGGCGTCGCCGGAACCGCTGCAATGGCCGGCCGAGATCATCGGCAGCAGCAGCCAGGGTGCCGGCTGGAGTGTCGAGGCCAGACTGCTGCCCTTGGGTGATGCCGCGCAGGCCGCACTCGACCGCCATGTATTCCTGCTGCATCGCCGTGCCGTGGCCGAGGCCAGGGCGCAGCGTCAGTAAGGCAGTAACTTCGACGATGCCCTTCAAGGGCCGCAGCGGTTAAGGTGTGCAAATGACTGAAAAACCGATGCGCATCGTGCTGGCGGACGAACTCACCCTTGTGCGTTCGGGCATCCGTCGCCTGCTGGAGTCGATGACCGAGCCGCGTGTGCAGGTGCTGGGCGAAACCGGCGATGGACAGGCCCTGCTCGAGATGGCATCCCGGTTTCGGCCCGATCTGGCGATCATCGAGCACGCGCTGACCAGCATGGGCGGACAAGAGGTCGGTCAGCAGATGCGCCGCCACTACCCCGACGTGAAATTGATGTTCCTCACCGCCCGCAGCGAGCCCAATCCGGTGCGGCTTGCGATGCAGTCCGGCGCGGTGGCTTATGTGGTGAAAGACGCGGAACCAGTGGAGTTGGAGCTGGCCTTGAAGGCCATCGCGAAGGGCCAGAGCTATCTCTCCCCCAAGGTTTCAGCTGCCGCGTTTGATCGCCGCACCAGCGCCCGCGACGAACGGCAGGGCGTGCTCAGCCCGCGCCAGCGCCAGGTGCTGCGCCTGATGGCGCGCGGCAAGTCCACCAAGGAAATTGCGGCCCTGATGGGCGTCTCGGTGAAGACCGTCGAAACCCACAGAGCCCGCATGGCGGCGATTCTGGGGCTGTATGGCATCAATCCGCTGATGCGTTTCGCGATCAAGATGGGCATGGACAACGGCGAGCTGTAGCCGCCGTCAGGAAAGGTGTCGGAGATCCGTCATTTGTAAGGCGTCCCCTGACACCGAGTCAGAAACGTTCCTATGTCTAGGGCGGCTGTTCAGGATCAATCTGTTCCCCATCGGCCAGCCAGGTCGAAGCCAAACCAGGGAATGCCCATGAACCCCAGCCTGAAACTCCACGTCAGCCAGCAAGCCAGCCTTTCACCCCAGCTGGTGGCCTCGATCCGACTGTTGCAGCTGTCTTCGGTCGAACTGGAACAGGAGGTGGCCTCTGCCCTCGAAAACAATCCCCTGCTCGAAGCCGAGAGCACCGAGCTGCCGCCCGCCAGCGAGGTGGAACTGAGCTATGCCGCCGTGGTGGGCGAGGGCGTCACCCAGGCGCTGGACGCCCCGCAGTCCACCGAACCGGCCACGGCCAGCAGCAGCGGCGACATCGACATCGACGACAGCTTTGCCGTCAGCGAGGCCTGGAGTGCCGCCGCTGGTGACAGCGACGAGGACGACGACAACCCCATGCGCCGTGCCGCAGCCCCCGCCACCAGCCTGCGCGCCACGCTGGAAGCCGAGCTGGTCGCGGCCATCGAGGACGAGGCCAATCCCGAACAAACCCAGCGCGCCGTGCTGGCACTGCTGGAGGCCATCGACGACGCCGGCTACCTGCGCGCCAGCTTGACCGAGCTCTGCGCCGCAGCCCAGGTGGAGGCGAGCGTGGTGCGTCATGCGCTGGCGCTGATCCGCCGACTGGCCCCGACCGGTTTTGCCGCCCGCGACCTGCGCGAATGCCTGCTGCTGCAACTCGACGAAGTGCGCGCCGGCACGCCGGGCAAGACCCTGGCCGAACAGCTGGTGATGGATCACCTGCTGGAGCTGAGCCAGCGCAACCGCGAGCCGCTGCGCCAGCAGCTGGGCGTCAGCCCGGAGCGTTTTTCCAGCGCGCTGACGCTGATCCGCACCCTCAACCCCAAGCCGGGTCTGGAGCAGGATGACGGCGAGGCCCGCGCCATCGTCCCCGACGTGATCGTGACCGGCGCACCCGGCGCCTGGAAGCTCGAACTCAACCCCGCCACGCTGCCGCGCGTGCGCCTGAACCGCCTCTACGAACAGGCCCTCAACGATGCCCCCCAGGGCCGTGGCCTGAAGGAAAAATTGAACGAAGCCCGCTGGCTGCTGCGCGGTCTGGAGATGCGCCACGACACCCTGCTGAAGACCACCCGTGCGATCTTCGAGCGCCAGAACCTGTTCCTGACCCAGGGCGAGGTGGCGATGAAGCCGCT
>JAZKFO010000045.1:0-18102 GCA_040386395.1 Pseudomonadota bacterium
ACCGTGAAGAACAGCTTGTAGTCCATGGAATGCGCTCTGCGCGTGGAGACGAGGCCGCTATTGTCGCCGACCCACCGCCGCGTCGACGAGATTTCTCACGAAGTGCAAGCCGAGAGCGCGAGCAGGATGTCGTCGAAGGTCGGTCGCTGCGTCGGGTCGTCTGCGCAGCAGGCCGCCTGCAACTTCGCCAGTGCGGGCCGTGCGGGCCAGGCCGCCGGGCCCAGTGCCAGCAGCTCACCCAGCAGGATGCCGAAGGCCTGCACTTCAATGCGCTGCAAGCCGATTGCCAGCGCGCCGCCATCGGCGGCATAGAGGCTGGCGGCACCGAAGTCGCCGATCAGGCTCTGGCCTGCGTCGTCGAACAGGATGTTGTGGGCATAGAGGTCGCCATGCAGCACACCGCGCCGGTGCAGATGCGCTGCTGCCGAAGCCAGGCCCTGCACCAGACGCAGCAGCGTCACGGCATCGAAACGCAGGGCATCCGGGTACACATCGCGGGTGCAGGACTCATAGCTCGGCGGCCCCGCCAGATTGCGGAAGGCTGGCGAGATCAGATCCATCACCAAACCGCGTGCCGATGCGGGATGACCCACCACCTGCCCGCGCAGCGGGATCAGGCCCTCGTGCCGCCCGGCATGCAGCGCCGCGGTCATTTCGCTCTGCGGCAGGCCATCGCTGGTTACCGCACCCTTGAAGAGTTTGACCGCCACCGGCTCGGCAGCAGCGCCCTGCAGCCTGAGCTGCGCGCGGTGAATCACGCCCGAAGCTCCCTCGCCCAGCAGCGCCTCGGTTTCAATCGCCGACCAGGGGATGGCCGGCAGGTCGAGCGCGGCCAGCGTGGCCGCCTCGTGGTCGGCACTGAAGGGGTTTCCGGCAGTGGCAAGCCAGGCCAGACGCGGCAGGTCGAGCAGCCAGCGGGGGAAGCTCTCCAGCCGGTTGGCGGCGAGGCGCAGCAGCTCCAGCCGATGGCAGTGACGCAGCGATTCCGGCAGCTCGCGCAGCCGGTTGCCAGCGAGCATCAGCTTCTGCAATTGCGCGCAGTGGCCAATCTCCGCTGGCAGGGCTTCGACCGCGTTGTCGGTGAGGATCAGCCAGCGCAGCTGCGCTGGCAGCGACGCCGCCGGCACCTCGACGATGCGATTGGCCTTGAAGCCGACCATGCTCAGCGCCGCACAGCGGCCGAGCAAGTCCGGCAGCCGCGTGAAGCGATTGTTGGAGCAGAAGATGATGCGCAGGCGGTGCAGCTGCGCCAGCTCGTCCGGCAGCGTATCGAGCGCGTTGCCGGAAAGGTCCAGCACTTCCAGCGTGTCGGCCAGCGTCAGGATTTCTGGCGGGAACTGCGTGAGCCCACAGGCAAGCTTCAGCTCACTCGCACCCGCTAGCCGGCCGGCGCGCAGCGCTTCAAGGGTTTGCAGGGTCACTGTGTGCCGAAGCTATTCCCACTCGATGGTGGCAGGCGGCTTGCCAGAGATGTCGTAGACCACGCGGCTCACACCCGGCACCTCGTTGACGATGCGGCGCGAGCAGACATCGAGCAGCTCGTAGGGCAGATGCGCCCAGTGCGCGGTCATGAAGTCGATGGTCTGCACGGCGCGCAGCGCGATCACCGGCTCGTAGCGGCGGCCGTCGCCGGTGACGCCGACGCTCTTCACCGGCAGGAAGACCGCGAAGGCCTGCGAGGTCTTGTCGTACCAGCCGCTCTTGCGCAGCTCGTCGATGAAGATCGCATCGGCACGACGCAAAGTGTCGGCTTTTGCCTTGTCGACCGCGCCGAGAATGCGCACACCGAGGCCGGGGCCGGGGAAGGGATGGCGGAACACCATCTCGCGCGGCAGGCCGAGTTCGAGGCCCAGTGCGCGCACCTCATCCTTGAACAGCTCACGCAGCGGCTCGACCAGCGCCATGCGCATGTGCGCCGGCAGGCCGCCGACGTTGTGGTGGCTCTTGATGACGTGGGCTTTTCCAGTCTTCGCACCCGCGCTCTCGATCACGTCCGGGTAGATGGTGCCCTGGGCGAGAAACTCCACGTCCTGCAGCTTGGTGGCCTCCTGCTCGAAGATGTCGATGAAGGTCTTGCCAATGATCTTGCGCTTGGCTTCGGGGTCAGACACCCCGGCGAGGCGTTCGAGAAACAGCGCCTCGGCGTCGGCACGGATCACCTTCACGCCCATGTTCTTGGCGAACATTTCCATTACCGCATCGCCTTCGTTGAGGCGCAGCAGGCCGTTGTCGACGAACACGCAGGTGAGCTGGCTGCCGATGGCCTTGTGCAGCAGGGCCGCAACCACACTGCTGTCGACGCCGCCACTCAGACCCAGCAAAACCTTCTTGTTACCGACCTGTGCGCGCACGCGGGCGATGGCGTCGTCAGCAATGTTCGACGGTGTCCAGGCGTTACCGCAGCCGCAGATGTCATGGACGAAGCGCGAATAGATTTCCTTGCCCTGCGTCGTGTGCGTGACTTCGGGGTGGAACTGCACGGCATAGAGGCCGCGCGACTCGTCGGCCATTGCCGCCAGTTCGAGATCGTGCGTCGAGCCGATGCGGGTGAAGCCCGGCGGCAGCGCACTGACATAGTCGCCGTGGCTCATCCAGACATCGAGCAGGCCGTGGCCTTCGGTGTTGGCGCGATCCTGGATGCCGTTGAACAGGCGCGAGTGACCGCGCGCGCGCAACTCGGCATAGCCGAACTCCTTGACCGAACCCGGCGACATCGCGCCGCCGAGCTGGATCGCCATCGTCTGCATGCCGTAGCAGATGCCGAACACCGGCACGCCGAGATCGAACACGATCTGTGGTGCGCGCGGCGAGCCGGCATCGAGCGTGGACTCCGGCCCGCCGGAGAGGATCACGCCCTTAGGCCCGAAGGCGCGGATGGCGGCCTCGTCCATGTCGAAGGGATGCAGCTCGCAATACACGCCCAGCTCGCGCACGCGGCGGGCGATGAGCTGGCTGACCTGGCTGCCGAAATCGAGAATGAGGATCTTGTCTTGATGAATGTTCATGGCGATACGGTCTTCACTACGAAAAAGCCCCGGCGGACCGGGGCTGAGAGAACTCAATCAACCCGGTAGTTGGGCGATTCCTTGGTAATCGTCACGTCGTGGACATGCGACTCGCGCATGCCGGCAGAGGTGATCTTCACGAAGCGGGTCTTGGTGCGCACTTCTTCGACGCTGCGGCAGCCGGTGTAGCCCATGCTGGCGCGCAGGCCGCCGACCATCTGGTGGACGATGGCCGCCATCGGGCCCTTGAACGGCACGCGGCCCTCGATGCCTTCCGGCACCAGCTTTTCGACTTCGCGGGTGGTGTCCTGGAAGTAACGATCCTTGCTGCCTTCGGCCATCGCGCCCAAGCTGCCCATGCCGCGATAGCTCTTGTAGCTGCGGCCCTGGAACAGCTCGACGTCACCGGGTGCCTCCTCGGTGCCGGCGAGCATGGAGCCGACCATCACCGCCGAAGCACCCGCTGCAATTGCCTTGGCAAAGTCGCCGCTGTAGCGCACGCCGCCATCGCTGATGAGGGGGATGCGATCTTGCAGCGCATTGGCGACGTTCATCACCGCCGTGATCTGCGGCACGCCGACACCCGCGACCACGCGCGTGGTGCAGATGCTGCCGGGGCCGATGCCGACCTTGACCGCATCCGCACCCGAATCCGCCAGCGCCAGTGCGGCTTCAGCGGTGGCGATGTTGCCGCCGATGACTTGCAGGCGGTCGCCGTATTGTTTCTTGATACTGGCCACGCGATCGAGCACGCCCTTGCTGTGACCGTGGGCGGTGTCGACCACGATCACGTCCACACCGGCGGCGACCAGGCGTTCGACGCGCTCATCGGTATCGGCACCCGTGCTCACCGCCGCCCCCACGCGCAGGCGAGCGCGCTCGTCCTTGCAGGCAAAGGGGTGATCGGTGGACTTCTGCATGTCCTTGACCGTGATCAGGCCGCGCAGCTGGAAGGCATCGTTGACCACCAGCACCTTCTCGATGCGATGGGTGTGCAGCTTGCCGATCACCTCATCTTTCGAGGCCCCCTCGCGAACGGTGACGAGGCGGTCGTGCGGCGTCATCACGCTGCTGACGGGGGCATCGAAACGGGTCTCGAAGCGCAGGTCGCGGCCGGTGACGATGCCGACCAACTTGCCGTTGTCGACCACCGGCACGCCGCTGATGCGCTTGGCGCGCGTCAGCGCCAGCACCTCGGCAATGGTCATGTCGGGCGTGACCGTGATGGGTTCCAGGATGATGCCGCTCTCGTGCTTCTTCACCGCCATCACTTCGGCGGCTTGGCGCGCGGGCGTCATGTTCTTGTGGACGATGCCGAGCCCGCCTTCCTGCGCCAGCGCAATCGCCAGGCGGGCCTCGGTGACGGTGTCCATCGCAGCTGACAGCAGCGGGATGTTGAGCCGGATGCTCTTCGTCAGCAGCGTGGAGGTATCGACCTGACGCGGCAGCACGTCGGAGTAGGCCGGGAGTAACAAAACGTCGTCAAAAGTCAGGGATTCCTGGACGATGCGTGACATAAGCGAGGCTCCAAAAACATATTATACGGGCATGACCTCGCCTTCCCAAATCCCGCCACCACCCACGACCTATCAGGTGTCGGAACTGGCGGAGATCGTGCATGCACTGATCGACGACATGCTGCCGAGTGTTTGGGTCGAAGGTGAGATTTCCAACCTCTCGCGGCCTGCATCCGGCCACTGGTATTTCACCTTGAAGGACGCGAGCGCCCAGCTGCGCTGCGCGATGTTCAAGAACCGCAACTTTCTGGTGCGGCCCGCGCCGGTCAATGGCGACCAGGTGCGGGTGCGGGCGAAGGTGGACTTCTATACCGGCCGCGGCGACCTGCAGCTGATCTGCGAGGCACTCGAACCCGCCGGCGTCGGCGAACTGCTGGCCGCCTTCGAGCGGCTGAAGAAAAAGCTGGTGTCGGAAGGCCTGTTCGACGAACACCTCAAGCGCCCGCTGCCCGAAATGCCGCGCCATATCGGCGTCATCACCTCGGCCACCGGCGCGGCACTGCAGGACATCAGGGCTACCCTCGCCCGCCGCTGGCCACTCTCCACCCTCTGGCTGGCGCCGGTCGCCGTGCAAGGGGTCGAGGCACCGGCTGCGATTCTGAAAGCCCTGCAAACCTTGCCCGCACTGGCACCGATCAATGTGCTGATCCTCGCGCGCGGGGGCGGCTCGCTCGAAGACCTGTGGGCCTTCAACAACGAGAGCGTGGTGCGCGCCGTGCGGGCCTGCCCGGTGCCGGTGGTGACGGGCATCGGCCACGAGATCGACTTCACCCTCTGCGATTTCGCGGCGGACCTGCGCGCGCCCACGCCCACGGGTGCTGCCGAACGGGCCAGCCCCGACATCGGCGAATGGCGTGAGGACCTGCGCGCCCAGCGGCAAGGCTTGCAGCAGGAGTTGGCCGACCAGCTGCGCCAGCGCCGCCAGCAGCTCGCGCAGCTCGGTACCCGACTGCAAACGCTGCATCCCGGCCGCCGCCTGCAACAGCGGGCGCAGCTGCTGGATGACCTCGCCGAGCGCCTGCTGCACGCCAGCCCGCTGCGGCGCGCGGAATCACTCCGGCTGCGCCTGGGTCAGCTGGCCGAGCGCCTGCGCCAAAACCAGCACCGCCGCCACGAACGCAGCAGCGCCGCTCTCGCCCGCTTTGCCTCGCAGCTCACCGCCTACAACCCCAGCGCGGTGCTGGAGCGCGGCTATGCCATTGCCTTTTCGCCCAGCGGCGAGGTGCTGCGCGATGCGGCACAGCTGCCGGCGGGCAGCGGCTTCAGCCTGCGGCTCGCACGCGGCCAGGTTCAGGCGGTCTCGCAAGACCCGCAGGCCGCGCCGGAATGACCCAACTTTCAGATGGCCCACGATCCATCAGCCCTCGCTACCCTTCCACCACACACTGATCCGCAGGCAAAAGCCATGAACGCCGAACTCGAACTCTTCCGCGACAACGTCAAGAAGTTTCTCGCCGCCGAAATCGCGCCGCACTACGAGACCTGGGAGAAGGCCGGCATCATTCCCAAATCGGCCTGGCTGGCGATGGGTGCCAACGGCCTGCTTTGCGTCGATGCACCGGAAGAGTTCGGCGGCATCGGCGCGCCCTTCGAGTTCAGCTGCATCGTGCTGGAAGAAGTCGGCCGTGCGGGCTTTGGCGCGCTCGGTGCCAACCTCGCCGTACACAGCGATATCGTCGCCCCCTATATCGCCCATCTCGGCAGCGCCGAGCAGAAGGCGCACTACCTGCCGAAGATGGTCACCGGCGAATGCGTGGGCGCCATCGCCATGACCGAACCCGGCGCGGGATCAGACCTGCAGGGTGCCAAGACCACGGCCGTGGCGGATGGCAGCGACTACCTCATCAATGGCAGCAAGACCTTCATCACCAACGGCCAGCACGCCGGCGTGGCGATCACCTTCACCAAGACCGACCCCAAGGCCGGTGCCAGGGGCACCACGCTGTTCCTGGTCGATACCGACGCCAAGGGTTTTGCGCGCGGTCGCAACCTCGACAAGATCGGCCATCACTGTGGCGACACTTCGGAACTGTTCTTCGACAACGTGCGCGTGCCGGCCTCGGCGATTCTCGGTGTGGCCGGCAATGGCTTCGGCCATTTGATGGACGAGCTGCCGCGCGAGCGCCTCACACTCGCCGTGGGCGCGCTCGGCGCCATCGAGGGCATGCTGGCGTTGACCATCGACTATGTGAAGAACCGCAAGGCCTTCGGCAACCCCATCTCGGCCCTGCAGAACACCCGTTTCGAGATTGCCGACATGCAGACCCAGGCCGAGATGCTGCGCGCCTACGTCGAGCAGTGCGCGGTGGCCTACGCGGCGGGCACGATGACCATCCCGCTCGGTGCCAAGGTGAAGCTCGCGGCCACGGAATTGCAGTGCAAGGTGGCGGACCGCTGCCTGCAGCTGTTCGGCGGCTACGGCTACATGACCGAGTACCCCATCAGCCGCCACTTCGTGGACGCGCGCATCCAGCGCATCTACGGCGGCACCAGCGAGATCATGAAAGAAGTCATCGCCCGCTCGCTGCTGGGACGCTGAGCCGGCTCGCTCAGGAAAGGCGCTCCGCCAACTGCACCGGCCGCTTGGGCGCGGCTGGATCAAGCTGCTGGCGGATGCGCAGCGCCACCGAGTGCTGCGCGCCAAAGTGGCGGCTGAACTCGGCCTGCACTGAGGCCAGCATGACCGTTGCCGCCTCGGTCTGCCCCTGTGCGAGCAGGCTGCGGCTCAGGCCGTAGCGTGCCCAGGTGAGGCGGTTATTGTTGGCGGGCAGCCCACTGCCACGTTGCAGCACCAGCCGGAAATCGGTTTCTGCCTGATCGGCATGGCCTGCCATCAGCTCGGCCTCGGCCAGGGTGCGCAGAATGTCGAGCGTGTGCGGGTGCTGCTCACCGAGCACGCGGGTGGAGTCGATCACCAGCTGCTGCAACTGCGGGATGGCCTCGCGTGCGCGACCATCCAGCGTCAGTGCCTCGCCGATGCGCAGGCGGGTCATGTTGGTGAGGTGGTGACCCTCGCGGTAGTGCTTCTGCCGCCAGGCCAGTACGGTCTCGAAGTACGGCAGCGCAGCCTTGGCCTGCCCCTGCTTGACCCGCAGCATGCCGAGGAACTGCTGGCAGGTGATCACCAGGGGATGCTGGCTGCCGAGTGCGGCCGCGGAGTCCCTGTGGGCTTTCTGGAACAGGCTCTCGGCCTCGTCCCAGCGCTCGTGCATCTGCAACCAGTAGCCCTGGCTGACTTTCAGCCACTGCTGGCGCGGGCCGTCAATGCCGCCGGTTTCGGCAAAGTATTGCTCCACCTCGGCCAGCAGCACCCAGGCCTCGTCCCAGCCCTGGGTTTCCATCAGGGCCTCGGCCAGATCCCACTTCACATCGTTGCGAAACGACTGGTCGGCCGCCTGGTCGGTGGTTTCAGCCAAAAGGGCGCGGTAGAGCGCCACCGATGGCTCGAAGCCACCCTCTTCGTACGTGAGCCGGGCCAGACCATAACGGGCGTCGCGCAGGGCCGCACCGCGTCGCGGCTCTGGCAGCGCGCCAGCGGTATCGAGCAGGGTCTGGAACTGCTGGCGGGCCTCCTCGTAATGCGCATCGTCGACGGCAATCCAGGCCAGTCGGTCGCGGATGGCACGCAGCGAGGCATCTGATTCACCCAGCCGGGCCGCCTGCTGTTGCAGGGTGGTCTTGAGGATGTCCTCGGCTTCCTTGCCAAGACCCAGATTGGCGTAGGCCTTGGCCACGGTGAGCGACAGCCGGGCATGAAAGGCCGGCTGGCCCGCCAGCGACGGCAGGCGCTGCGCCGCCTGGTCGAGCAAGGTGCCCACCCGCACCTCGCGCCCGCCACCCGCGCGGAAGGGATCTGCGGCGGCCAGCACTTCGTCGTTGAGGAAGTCATTGAGGTGTTCGGCCTCTGCCGCCGCCGCCTCGGCCGCCTGCTTGGACATCTGCGCCCGCACCGCCATCACGCTGGTGCCCAGCAGACCCAGCACCAGCGAGGCCGCCAGCGCGCGCAGCCAGGGCTGACGCTGCCGCACGCGCTGCAAGGCCTCCAGGGCAAGGCGGTTCTCGACCTGCTGGCGCTCCATTGCGGCGCGTTCGATGCGGCGGGCTTCGAGGCTCTTCAGGCGCAATGCCAGCTCGGCGGCATCGGCCATGCGACGCAGCGGGTCACGTTCGGCGGCGGCGGCGATGTCCTCGCGCAGCAGCGGGTCTCCGACATCACGCTCCCAGCCCGGCGCCAGGCCCCGCTGCGGATCGCCCACCACCATCTGATAGAGCATGACGCCCAGCGAGAACATATCGCTGCGCTGGCTGCGCGGCTGGCCGGCCAGCAGTTCCGGGGCCAGATACAGGCGGGTGCCGCTGGCATCGCTGCCCATCAGCCCCTCTTCGGTCAGCCCCAGACGGGTGATGGCCAGGGCATCGAGCCGGTCCGGCAGGTCGATCTGGCCGCAGCCGAAATCGGCCAGCACCAGCCGGGTGTGTCCCGAATCGCTGCGGTCGAGCAGGAAATTGGCGGGCTTCAGATCCTTGTGCAGCACGCCCTGGGCGTGGATGACGGCCACCGCCTCGGCGGCCTGGATCATCCACTGCAGACGGGCCTGGAGACTGGAGGCCGGGCCATCGCGCAGCAGCCAGTCCAGCAGGCTGCCGTCGACGCAGTACTCCAGCTCGATGAAGCAGGGCGGCTCGTCCATCTGGTAGTCGAGCAGGCGCGCAATCGGGGCACTGCCACCCAGGGTTTCGCGCAGCAGGCGGTAGAGCGTCACCTCGCGCTTGAGCGCGCGCAGCTGGGCGGCGTCGCGGGCGAACTTGAACACCCGGCGCTCGCCGGTTTTATGCTGCTGTGCCACCCAGGCTTCGGAAGCGCCCGCCAGCGCCAGCTGAAAATGCCAGTGCGGGCGATGTGGCACAGGATCGCCTACCGCCCACACCGAGGGCTGCGGGCCGGCGGCGACCGAGAGCCTTTCGGCCTGGCCGACAAAGCGGTAGCCATAGCCATGCACCGTCTTGACCAGCGTCGCACCCTCATCACCCAGGGCCAGCCGCAGCTTGTTGATGCAATTGGTGATGACGCCATCGGTGACGACGCGACCATCCCAGAGGGCCTCGATCAGCTCTTCCTTGGTCACCAGCTCGCCCGGTGCGCGCAGCAGCAGCAGCAGCAGGTTCAGCGGCTTCGGCTCGATGCCGACCGGTTTGCCGGCACGGCGCAGTTCGCGGCTGGCGATGGCCAGCTCGAAATCGGCAAAACGCCAGCGATCCTCAGCCCGCAGGGGGTTGCTTGCGACGTGCGCACTCGGCTTGATGGGTTTCTTGCTCACCGCTGTCGTCCATGACCTCGACCTGGAGCAAGCCTAGCGAGCGCGCAAATAAAAACAAGAACTTAGGAAATTACGACTTTCTTCCGTGAGAAATCGGTGAGAAATTGATAAGGCTGGCAAAAGGATTTGCCTGATCTGACTGCGCAAGATCAATGCAAGTCCAAGCTGTCGCTGCAACAAAAATTAGAGAGCTGCAAAGAGACTTGTTCCGAAGGGGAGCCATGAAGTGCAAAGGCGGTGCAAATCGCATTGCGCCTGCATTGATCAGTCATCACCAACCACACCTTTGAGCTTCGCGGCCTGCCGCCGCGTGCTGACTGCCGCCGTTGCGGCAGCGGTGGCGATGCCCTGCAGATCACTGCATCTCATGCACCCTCGTCAGCATTTCAAATTTTCACTTCTCGCCTGCGCCGAACACGACTCACCAATGACCATCCCGGCTTAACTGCTTCCTGACACCAAGGACTAAACAATGAAACGCCCCTGCAAGACCCCTTTTGTCATCGCACTGTTGCTCGCCTCTGCTGCGGTGTCAGCGCAATCGTCACCTGCCGGCACCAGCACCGAGCAGACCCCGCCACCTGCCGCAGCAACTGACACCATGGCCACTGCGGCGGCTGGCGAGACACCGGCCGCAGCACTGCCCAGCATCAACGCCATCGCCACTGAAGCCGGCACCGCACCTGCTGTGGGTGCGGCAACTGGCAGCGCCGCCGGCGTTGCGGCGGGCTCAGACGCAGCGGCCACACCAGGCAGCATGGCAGCCACGCCCGCAATACCAGCAGCAGCCGTGGAGGCAGCACCGGCACCTGTCGTCACCCCGACTGCCGCACCGGCACCCGCAGCCAGCGCAGCGGCTGCGACCACAGCAACCAGCACCAGCAGCGCTCCGGCCAGCAGTGCTGCAAGTGCCAGCGAGACAGCAGCCACCAAACCTGAAGACCGCATCGGCGGCGTGGCACTGGCGGCGCGCATCAGCACCCTGGGCTTCGGTGTGGAGGCCATCACCAAGCTCAACAAGCGTCTGAACGTGCGCGTGCAGGGCAACTTCTTCAGCTACAGCGATTCGATCAAGGAAAGCGACGTCGATTACGAGGGCAAGCTCAAGCTCAACACGCTGGGCGCGCTGATCGACATCCACCCCTTTGCCGGCGGCCTGCGCCTGACGGCGGGCGGTTTCAGCAATGGCAACAAGATCGACCTCGCCGCCAGCTGCAAGATGGGCAGCGAGTGCGAGGTGGGGGACGTGACAGTGTCGAGTGACTCCAGCAGCAGCGACCCGCGCGTGTTCGGCCGCGCCAAGTTCAAGAGCTTCGCGCCCTACGTTGGCCTGGGCTATGGCAATGCCATGAAGGGTTTCCCCTTCCACTTTGCCTTCGACATCGGCGTGCTGGTGCAGGGCGCGACCCAGATCGACCTCGGTGCCTCCGGCATCGCCCGTGTCACCGACAACGAAAGCGGCGTGACCACCACCCGCGATCTCGCCACCGACCCCGACTTCCAGGAGCAGCTGCAGAAGGAATCGGCCAACGCCGAAGACAGCGCCAAGGAATACAAGTACTACCCGGTGGTCAGCCTGACCATCGGCTATCGGCTGTTCTGACCGGAGCTGGACATGAAGCCCACTTTCGCCCCCCTGCCTGCAGCGGCCCGCCTGCGCAGGCTGCTACCCCTGGCAGCCACCGCCGCCACGCTGCTTTCGGCGGCAGCGCATGCCGATACCGTGTCACTGCTGGTCTCGGTCGACGGCGAGCGTGCGAGCAGCTCGTATACCAGCGTGCAGGATGCGTTTGGTCTTTTGGGCGCAGAAACGGTGCGCAGCTATTTCACCGGTTTCGTGCCCGGCTATACCGACACCAGCGCCGCCTTTGCCCAGGTGAACTATCTGGATGTCGGCATCCGCTACGGCTTTGAGGCAAACAGCAATACCGTGACGGTGAGCATCCCCACCACCGGCTTCAATCGCTCGTTCACCAGCGACAACCGGCAGAACTCCAACCGCCTGCTGCGCGATTTTCTGCGCGATAACGGTGACCTGATCCTCAGGGACATCGAGAAATATCGGATCAGGAACAGCCCCTCAAGCCCGGTGGCCGGCAATCCATCGAGCTTGCAGGCGAACATCATTGACCAGGGTTTCAACTCGCTCACCAGCGATGCGCCCCCGGCTGGCGGCGTCGGCAAATCAGCCGCCAGCGGCACGCAATTTGGCTTCGAGGCCGGCAGCTTCTCCACCGGCAGCCTCAATGGCAGCAACTACACGGTGCCGCTCAGCTATGCCACCACACTCGGCAATGGCAACGAGCTGCGTTTCAACCTGCCGATCACCTACACCATTCTCGATGGCTCCAAGATCTACTCCGGCAGCTTCGGGGCCAGCTATCGCATCCCGCTCACCGAAAGGCTGAGCATGCAGAGTGGCTTCACCTACGGCGCGGTGTATTCCGAAGACCTGTTTCAGCTGGTGCAGCTCGCCGGCGCCACCCTGGGGTTCAGCTACCGCATCGATCTCGGCGGAGCCACGGTCACGCCCGCAGTCCTGCTGGGGCAGGTCAACTCCCTGGGCCTGAAGCTCAATCGCTATTCCTTCGACCCGGACATCGACAGCTACAACATCAAGGTCGGCCAGATCGTGGAAAACGATGTGCAGATGTTCGGCTACCCCATCCGGGTGCAGGGCTTCCTCGCCTACACGCAATTGCTGGGCGAAGACTTCTTTGTGCAGAGCTATACCGACTTCGGCATCAACTTCGGTCTGTTGGCGCCCTCCGGCAATGCCTTCACGCGCCGGGTGCGGGCGGGTTTCATCGTCACCACCTCCGAGACCTACAGCGCCGCGCGTCTGAGCTTTGGCTACACCTTCTGAAATTGTTGCCTCATTCGAGATCAGCCATGAATACCAAACTCGTCCTGCGCGCCTCGCTGCTCGCCATCAGCGCCACCTTGCTGCCTGCCTGCAGCGACGTGCTGGACTCACCCGAAGACAGCCTGCCGCCACCCGTCGATCTGGCCAATCCAACACCAAGCCCGGCACCTGCTCCCGTGCCCGCTCCGGCACCTGCGCCAGTACCTGCACCAGTACCGACCAGCAGCATCCCCACCAAGGCACAGCTGTACGGTAGCTGGCGGCAGGTGCGTGAGAACGGCGTGGCCGCCACGAGCACCATTACCATCAGCTTCTTCAGCGACAACACGTATGTCGAGGGTGGCGAGCAGAACACCGCAGACTGCAACCCGACGCCTGCCAATATCGGCACCAATGCCAACTACGACGGCAACGGCAACGGCTATGAGTTCGGTGAGTATCTCTACACCGAATCCAGTGGGCAGATACTGGCATCCAGCACCAAGTTTTTCCTCGATACCAACGGCGACTGCGGCTTGCACGAAGCCAGTACCGGGGCCACTCAGGACACCTTCAACGCCACGCTCACCGGTGATGTGTTGAGGCTCAGCGACGCGGCAAGCACAGATTTCTTCGAGTTCGAGCGAGTCCAGCGCGGTGCGGGCGTGGTGGGCAGCTGGTATGCCATCGACAACACCGACGGCGACACCACCGGTGCCGACCCCGGCATCATCAGTTTGTTCGCAGATGGCCGCTTCGTGTTGCTTTGCGACGAGCCGGAAGAGGGCGCATCGACTGCGACCAATCCATTCCCGGACAGCCCTGGCACCCAGGTGGGCCGCTACAGCATCGACGCAGCCAACAATCTGACCGTCAGCAACGTCACCACCAACACGACGTCTTGCAGCATCGGACCCACACGTGGCGACGGGAGTGCAACAGGCGTCACCAACGAAAGGCTTTTCGTGAACGCTGCTGGACAGCTGGTCTACAGCAGCATGGAAAGCGGTGTGCCGTTCTCGACCACGCTGGCCGCCCTGCCGCTGACGCCTCGGTTCGACCCCACGCTGGTGCGGGGGACCTGGTTCTATGATGAAAACGATGATGGTTTGTTCATCGGCGCAGCAGAGACACTAGGCGCGGGCGATGCCCTGCTCGCGTATTTCGGGGCCGATGGTAAGTTCATTTTTGGTGGTGCCGGGACTGATGAAGCCTGTGAGACCGACTACAACGGCAGCGGCGTGGCGGTTGAACCTGCTGGTAACGGCTATGAAGTCGGCAGCTTCACAGTGGACGCCACGACCGGCCGTCTCGCCCTCACCATCAACTCAGAAACCGATGGTTCCTGCGGCACGTTTGACCGCAATCGGCCGGAACAACGCAGCTATCTGCTTGGCAATCCCAGCAGCGGGCGTATGGCCTTGCAGATTAGGGACCGTAATGGCGACGGAGACCAAGCCGTGGTGTTCCGCAGCGTGCCTTCCAGCAGCAACAGTCTGTTCGGCGGCTGGCGCGGCACCACCAGTGCCGCAGGCACGGCTGCGGATGATGTCCTCGTGGCGTATTTCGACGACAGCACCGCGGGCCCAAACTCTGGAATCTATTTGGCTGTCGATGCCAATCCCGGCAGCACCTGCTCGCTTGCAGACCCCGGTCCACGTGGCGGAATCCAGCTGGGGCAATACCTGTTCAATGGCTCCACCATCGACTACACCACCTCGAACGACCCGGCCACAGGCTTCTCATTACGCACCCTCTGCCAGACCCGCTTCGACCCCAACGGCACCCAGACCATCAGCTTTCTGCCTGACTTCCTGACCTACACGGACAACCAGGCCAGCACACCTGCGGCAAGCTACGTCTACAACAAACTCACCCGCCCCTGATCAGAGCTTGGGCGGCACGGATTCTTCCGTGGATGGCATGGGCGGCTCCTCTGGAGCCGCTTTTTTTGTCTGTGCGTTCTGATCCGGCCGCGTCTCGATCAGCTCGATCACATCGCGTGCGATGTTCCATTCCTTGAGGTCGTAGCCGGCCTGCTTCATCGCCTTGGCGAGACGCTCGATCGGCACACTGCTGCCACGGGTGGAGACGAAGCTGTTGGGGCGGGAGATCAGCACTTCGACCTTGTCCAGCAGGCGGCCGCGGTCGGTGGTGACGTTGCCGGAGCCGGTGCGGGCCATCGCCCATTTCTGCGCCACCATGAAATCCTGCGCGGCGCAGACGAAGGCACCGGCGCCGTCCATCACCACCTGCACGATGTCCCCCTGGCGGATCACCCGGCCCTTGTTGGTGGCCGTTTCATACAGGCTCAGTGAGCGAACCATTTAGTCCATCTCCACGCTGCCGCTGCCACGCCGCACGATGAATCCGGCAGCACTCAGGTCGGCGGCGATGACTGCGGCATGGGCCTCGTCCTGCGCTTCCACCAGCGCTTCGAGCGTGGCGCGCTTGGCGTGGGTGCCGGCATGCAGGCGCTCGTGATGCACCTGGATGATGTTGCCCCCGCTCTCGCCGATGCGACCAGCGACACGCGCGAGAAAGCCGGGGCGATCCTCGATCTCGATGCTGAGCGAGATCAGCCGCTGTTCGTGGACGAGCTGGCGCATGAGCACGCTGGCGAACAGGCGGGTGTCGATGTTGCCGCCGCAGATGACGAGGCCGACCTTGCGGCCCTTGAAGCGTGCGGGATCGGTGAGCAGGGCGGCCAGCCCGGCTGCACCCGCGCCTTCGGCCACCACCTTCTCGACGTTGGCCAGGAGACCAATCGCACGCTCGATGGCGGACTCTTCAACGCGCATCAAATCCGCGACGTGTTCGCGGATGATGGCGAGCGGCAGCTGGCCGATGTATTTCACCGCGATGCCCTCGGCGATGGTCGCCCCGCCGGTCACCAGCGAGAGGTCGTTTTGCAGGGCTGCATAGGCACTCGGATAGCCGGCCGATTCCACCCCCACCAGCCGCACTTCGGGGTTGATGCCATGCGCCGCAATCGCCATGCCGCCGATGAGCCCGCCGCCGCCGATGGGCACCACCAGGGTGTCGATCTGCGGTGCGTCTTCGAGCATCTCCAGCGCCACCGTGCCCTGCCCGGCCACGATCAGCGCATCGTCGTAGGGATGCACCAGGGTCATGCCCTGCTTGGCGATGTATTCCGCCTGCATGTATTCGGCGGCATCGGCCAGGGTCTCGCCCTTGAGGATCACCTCGCCGCCCAGCTCGCGGGTATTGCGCACCTTGGTGAAGGGCGTGTTCTCCGGCATCACGATCACGCTTTTGATGCCCAGCCGGGTGGCATGGTACGCCACGCCCTGTGCATGGTTGCCGGCACTCACGGCCACCACGCCGGCGGCCCGCTCGGCGTCACTGAGAGACGAGATCTTGTTGAAGGCCCCGCGCTCCTTGAACGAGGCGGTGAACTGGAAGTTCTCGAACTTCAGCCACACATCCGCACCCGTGATGCGCGACAGCACGTGCGAGTAGGTGCAGGGGGTGCGCTCGATCTGGCCCTTGAGGCGGGCGGCGGCGGCGGTGATGTCGCTGAAGGTCACGCTCATTTTTTCTGATTCCCGCTGGTAGTGCTCACACTCGAAACCTCGCCATCCCTGAACCGCACGATGATGCGCTGGCCATCGCGCAGATAGCGCCAGCTGCCATCGGGGCGTTTTTCATCCGCCTGGCCGAGCGAACTTTCAACCTCACCGCCACTCATCCCTTCGATCACCTGATGGTCGATGATCGCCTTGCGTACCGTCTTCTCGCGCGCGCTCCTGGCGGCATGGTCCCTGACGAATGCGGCATCGGCCTGATCCCTCGCCTTCTTGTCGCGGCTCAGGCGCTCGTCATAGCGCTTGGCGAGGTCATCGCCTGCCTTGGGCTGGATGGTGTTGAGCGGTGGCAGCACCGCAGGCTCGGCACCCGTCTCGCAGGGGCGATCCGAATAGCTGGTTTTCCCTGCCGCCACGCATTTGTAGACCTCCGCTTTCGCGGTGGTGGAGAGCATCAGCAAGGCGAGCAGAATCAGGCGCATGACGCATTGTATGCGCGGCTGCGCGGCGGCCTTCGGTAGAATGCGCGCCCTTGCAATTGTCATCAGGCTTCCAGAATGTCCCAATACGTTTTCACCATGAACAAGTGCGGCAAGATCGTGCCGCCGAAGAAGGAAATCCTGCGCAACATCTCGCTCTCGTTCTTTCCCGGTGCAAAGATCGGCGTGCTGGGTCTGAACGGTTCGGGCAAGTCGACGCTGCTGAAAATCATGGCGGGCATCGACAAGGATTTTGTCGGCGAGGCGCGTCCGCAGCCCGGCATCAAGATGGGCTATCTGCCGCAGGAGCCTCAGCTCGACCCGACCAAGACCGTGCGCGGCAACGTCGAAGAGGCCCTGAGCGAACTGCTGGGCCTGAAGGCCGATCTCGAAGCCGTCTACGCGGCCTATGGTGAAGAGAACGCCGACTTCGACAAGCTGGCCGCCAAGCAGGCTGATCTGGAAAGCCGCATCACTGCTGCCGATGGCGACAACATCGACCTCGTGCTCGACAAGGCCGGCGAAGCCCTCAACCTGCCGGCCTGGGATGCCGACGTCACCAAGCTCTCCGGTGGCGAACGCCGCCGCGTCGCTTTGTGCCGCCTGTTGTTGTCGAAGCCCGACATGCTGCTGCTCGACGAACCGACCAACCACCTGGATGCCGAGTCGGTGGCCTGGCTGGAGAAGTTCCTCAAGGACTTCCCCGGCACCATCATCGCGGTCACGCATGATCGTTACTTCCTCGACAACGTCGCGGGCTGGATTCTCGAACTCGATCGCGGCACCGGCATCCCCTGGCAGGGCAACTACTCGAACTGGCTGGACCAGAAGACCAAGCGCCTCACCGAAGAAAGCAACAAGGAAGACGCGCGCCAGAAGGCGATGGCCGAAGAGCTGGAATGGGTGCGCAAGAACCCCAAGGGCCGCCAGAGCAAATCGAAGGCGCGCATCAAAGCCTACGAGGAGCTGGCCTCGCAGGAATATCAGGCACGCAGCGAGACCAAGGAGCTCTACATCCCGCCCGGCCCCCGCCTCGGCGATCTGGTGCTGGAGGTGGACAACGTCGGCAAGAAGTTTGGCGAACGCTGGCTCTACAAGGGCGTGACCTTCCGCATGCCCAAGGGTGCGATCGTCGGCATCATCGGTGCCAACGGCATGGGCAAGACCACGCTGTTCAAGATGCTGCTGGGCCAGGAGCAGCCGGACGAGGGCACGATCAAGATCGGCGAGACCGTGAAGATCGCCGCCGTCGACCAGAGCCGCGACTCGCTCAATGGCGACAACACGGTGTTCCAGGAAATCTCTGGCGGTGGCGACCTGCTCAAGGTCGGCAACTTCGAGATGCCCAGCCGCGCCTACATCGGCCGCTTCAACTTCAAGGGCGAGGCGC
>JAZKFO010000046.1:0-39761 GCA_040386395.1 Pseudomonadota bacterium
GGTCCTTGAAGTCGATCAGCAGCAGGCCGTAGTCGTCGCAGTACTTGAACACCAGTTGCAGCACGGCCTCCTGCACATCGGAGAGGTCCAGCAGGCGGCCGAGCAGGGTCGGGCCCATCTCGCTCACGGTGGCGCGCACCGGGTGGCCGCTCTTGCCGAACACATCCCAGAACACCACCGGGTTCGGGCAGGGCGACCAGCCCGGCAGGCCGTTGTTGGCCGCGCGTTCCAGCAGCTTGGGGCTGGCGGTGCCGGGCTGCGAGATGCCGCTCAGATCACCCTTCACATCGGCCGCGAACACCGGCACGCCGATTTCGCTGAAGGCCTCGGCCATCACCTGCAGCGTGATGGTCTTGCCGGTGCCGGTGGCACCCGCGACCAGGCCGTGGCGGTTGGCGTACTGGGCCAGCAGATATTGCAGGGTGTCGCTTTTGCCAAGCAGCAGGTCGGTGGTCATGGAGGCTGGTCTTGCATTCGGGAGGTGACGCTATCTTGGTCCGCAGGGACAAAGATCAGCAATGGGCCGCGTGAAATCACGGCAACTGACTTGATCAAGGCTTGCAAGGCTCGCGATTGGGGCGGCGGGGTTAATTTTCCTGTTAACACTTACGAGGCGCGGGTAATATCTTGTATGACCTCTCCGCACAGCCTTCACAACCAAGCCCATGGCTGAAGACCCACTCTCCCGATTCATCTCTGCCGTCCAGCCTTTTGTACAGCGCAATGCGCAGAATCTGTTCTGGGAGGCAGAGAAGCCGCTGCGCGTCCTGCTCGCCAGCGGTCACCTGCAGCAGGCATTCAATGAGGAGCTGCGCCGGCTGCTGGCTGATCCCTGCTATTTCAGCGACTGGCGTCCTAGCGAATGGGTGCTTCATCGCGGCAACGGATTTTCACTGGCGGTCTCGGTGTTCGATGCACCGCGCCGCTTCATTCACGCCCTGCCGTTCCATGCCCTGTATGCGCCGCTCGTGGGTGAATCGCTGGCCTACCAGCGCTATCGGCTGCCGGCGGCCTACAACAATGCCGTCTTCGACCCTGGTCTGGCGCTCGAACCCGCCGGCAGCGAGGTCGTTAAATCCGGCGAAGTGCTGGCGCTGCACACGGCCGAATACGCCTACGACTTCGTGCTGCCGAAACCGGTGGTGGTACTCAAGCTCAGCACCGCGCCGATCCGTCCGCTGGAGTGGTTGTTCCAGAAGGAAACCTTGAAATCCTGGCAGGCCAACGATGCCGACCTGTCGTCCACCCAGCTGCGCGTGGCGGCCGATGTGCTGGGCAAATTCGCACACCAGTCCTCGCTGGAACCGCTGAAACTGCTCACCACCCATCCGCACCATGCGGTGCGCTGGACCGCGATACAGAACCTGGGCCGGCTCAACCGCTCGGAGGCGCTCGCCAAGCTCCAGATCGCCTGCAGCGATCCGCATCCCCATATCCAGCGTGCGGCAAAGAAAACCCTGGGGCAGATTGCGCCCAGGAAAGCCGAGTGACCCATGGCTCTAATCCTGAATTGCCCCAACACCAATCAGATTTCGGTCGAGGAATATCTCAACCACATCGAGTCGAAAGTTGATCTGCGTGATCCGGACAGCGTGATCGCCTCAGCCCACATGCTGAGAGCCCTGGCAAATGACCGTAACTTGGTGGTGTCGCGGCTCAATGCCTATGTCGAAGAGGCTTTTGGCGCTTCGGGTCTCGCCTCGGCGCAGGTCATTCTGCTGGGACGGCGCAAGGATTTTTACGTGCGCGCCAATCTCTGGCCGTCCGCCGCTGACGTGGGCGCAGGCCGCATGTATCAGGACCAGTTCTCGTACAACATCGCGCACGACCACAATTTCTCGTTTCTCACCGTCGGCTATCTGGGGCCTGGGTACGAGACCGATATCTACGAATACGACTACGACAAGGTCGAGGGTTATGTCGGCGAGAAGGTCGACATCCGGTTTCTGGAGAAAGTGCGCTTCGCGGCCAACATGGCGATGTACTACCGACCCAGCCGCGACCTGCACATCCAGTATCCCCCGAGCGAGATGACCATCACGCTCAACCTGATGATCGTGCCGCCTGAAATCCGCCTGCGCGAGCAGTACGAATTCGATCTGGCGACCAAGACCATCTCCCGACTGCCTTCCGAGCTGGAAGCCTCGCGCCGCGTCGCCTTCGTCATGCTCAGCGCACGCCTTGGCGATGGCAACACCGCACAGTTGCTGGAAGATCTGGCGCAGCAGCATCCCTGCCGCCGCACCCGGCTGACAGCCTGGCAATCGCTGAGTGTGTTGCGGCCTGATGAGGCGCAGCGGTTCTGGGAAAAAGCCAGCGCCGACAGCGCGCCGCTGGTGGCCAATCACGCGCGCCGCCGGCTGGAGACTGGTCGTCTGGTGTTCAGCGAGGCCAACACGCTGCGTCAGTAGGGGGCAAGCAGACCTGCTGATGCGGGTCTGCAGCTCAAACCCAGATCGGCGGCACCCATTGCTGGCGCCAGCTCTCGAACTCTGCGGTTGGCAGTGCCCGCGTGTAGTAGTAACCCTGTTGGAGATGACAACCCAGCAGCACCAGCTGCCGCATCTGCGCCTCGGTTTCGACCCCTTCGGCAACCACATCCAAGTCCAGGCTCCTGGCCAGCGCCACGGTTGCTGCGACGATGGCGACGGCGGCGCGAGAGGAATCGAGTTTCTCGACAAAGGAGCGATCAATCTTGATCTTGTCGACCGGGAAGCGCTGCAAATATACAAACGACGAGTAGCCGGTGCCGAAGTCATCCACGCCCAGGCGGTAGCCCATGCCGCGTACCTCTTCGAGTGTCTGCTGCGCGCGCTCTACCTGCTCCAGCATGGCGCTCTCAGTGATCTCCAGCGTCAAGCCCTCCGGATTAAATGGAAAGCGGCTGCGCAGAGCCTCCAGCAGGCTGATGACCGTGCGGTCTTCGATCTGGCGGGTCGAGACATTGGCAGAGATCCAGATCGGATCTGCCGCCTGCTGCCAGCGCGCGATCTGCTCGCAGACCTGTGTCAAGCAGACTTCGCCAAGGGCGTGAACCATGCCGCTGGATTCCGCCGTGGCAATGAACTCGTAGGCCGTTCGCACCCCCAGCTCCGGATGCCGCCAGCGCAGCAGTGCCTCGGCACCCACCACTCTTCCCGCCACCACATCGACAATGGGCTGGTAGAACGGCTCGAACTCGCGCTGCTCCAGGCCACGCCGGATGTCGGTGGCCAGCACCAGATCGTTGCGGGCATTTGCGGTGAGCGAGGGATTGGCATAGCGCACACCATTGCGGCCGCTTTTCTTCACCAGATACATCGCCGCGTCGGCACTGCTCATCAGCTGCTCGCCATTGCTGCCATCGGCGGGATACAGGGCCACGCCGATCGATACCGACATGGGCAGCAGATGTCCATCCAGCAGCACCGGTTCCGACAGGCCGCGCAGGATCAGTTCGGCCTGCGCACTGATCTTGCTGCGCCAGCTTTCGGATTCAGCCTGGGTATCGAGCAGCAGGGTGAATTTATCGCCGCTGTAGCGCCAGGTTTGTGCCTCCAGCAGGGCAAAGCGCTGCAAGCGCTGCGCAGCCTCGCGCAGATAGCGGTCACCGGCACCATGCCCCAGGCTGTCGTTGACGGAGCTGAAATTGTCGAGATCGACATACAGCAGCGCCAGGCTCGTCCCGGCCCGACCGGCGTCGCTGACTGCGGCGCGCAGCGCCTCATCGAAATGGGCACGATTGCCCAGCCCGGTAAGCTCGTCGGTGTAAGCCAGATGCCGCAGGCGCTCGGCCTGATCACGAAACTGGCGCAACGCCTGCGCCATGTCGCCAAACTCGTTGCTGGTCAGCGGCGGCATGTCGACCATCGTCTCGCCCGCATTGATCTGGCGCAGCACGGCAATCGTTGTTTGCAGTGGCTGAACGATGGAGCGAAGGATCAACAGGCTGAACATGATGCCCAGCAACACCGCCCCAAGAATGATTGCGATGGACAGGATGACCGCAGCCCGCGCGCGCTGGATCTGATCCTGCGAGATTTCGTCCGCACGCATGCGTTCGCGTATCCCCGCCGTCTTTAGCGTCGATTCGATCAGGTCAAGGTTGCCAAACGTAGCCCTTGCAAGTTCGGCAGCATTATCCGCCTTGGCGACCAGCGCAGCCATCGCCTGGCGCGTACCGACAATGGAGAGCTGACGCTGGTCCCTGATGATGGCTGCACTGCCGGGATCGAATTGCTCGGCCCGCTTCAATGCAGCCTCCAACTCGCTCTCCACATTGACCAATCTCTGCTCTAGCTGAGCCTGCAGAGCAGGGTCCGCAAGAAGCTTGACCACGTTCAGCTGTCCCTGAATGTTTCTGACATTCGCGAGCGCATCTCGCACAGTGGTGATCGCCTGCAGACGATCGTACTGCTGCATTTGCTCGGATTCTTGTGCCTCTCGCTGGTACACCACGATGCCCAACAACAAGTTGGTACATCCGAGTACGCCCATCAAACCCAGAGAAAGACCCAGCAGCCGGGCACGCACGCTAATGCTCTGCAGGCGGTCTTCCGCCCACGAAATTAGCTTGAGAATCCAGCGGTTAGGTTCAGTGCTCGTATTCACTATTGCAGTTTGAGGGTTCGCGCTGCGCGACTGATGAAAAAAAACGAATGCCGCATGGCTCAAAACGTGATGAAACACACAAAAATCGGTGTGCTGTATCGAGCTCTGCATACCTAGCAGTTTAGCCGCTGCTCAAGTCAATAACGATGAAAAACGTCGTCTGCGCCTCACGCCAGTCGGCTCCGTTAATCCCACCGTCAGTCATCTGCTAGTAAAAACTGCGATTGCTGATCGCATGGTGTGCGATGACGCTTGTGGCGTTTTTCATCTCGCTTTTTATTCAAAAAGCAATCGTAAAAACCTCCAGTATGAAGGGCACTTTTTTGTTTGTGCCGGTTATTTTTGGTTTGCCCAGTTTTTGGGACCTCATCAACTAAACCGGAACAAAATCATGAACGAGCAGAACACCCAAACGCTGGAAATCGCCGCACTCGAATACGACGTGGCTGGCGTTGGTGCCGTCGAAACCACCGATTCGCAGACCAACAATGCTGCTTTCCTGTTTTACGGATTCTTTCCGACCAACTAATAACTAGTCGCCGTTTACACATCCAAATCTAGGGAGCAGAACCATGAATGAGCAGAACACCCAAACGCTGGAAATTGCCGCACTCGAATATGACGTGGCTGGCGTTGGTGCCGTCGAAACCACCGACTCGCAGACCAACAATGCCGCTTTCCTGTTCTACGGCTTCTTTCCGACCAATTGAACGGTCGTCGTAGTGTCAGCAAGCCAGAGCGGCCTAGCCGCTCCGGCTTTTTTTATGCCCGGCATCCAAAGCGTTGTCCCTTGCTGCTGACGCTACATCGCCCTATGGGCATCACTTCAAAAGCGTGTGCCTCAGGAACAGCACAGTCGCGGCAGCCTGGAAATCTCGGTTGGCCTTTTTGCGAAACCCGTGACCTTCATCCTTGGCGGCGAGATACCAGACCTCCCCGCCGTTGGCGCGGATCTTGGCCACCATCTGCTCGGCCTCGCTCGCCGGCACTCGCGGATCATTCAGGCCCTGGATGATGAACATCGGCTTGGTGATCTTGGCGGCGTTGTTGAGCGGCGCGATCTTTTCCTGGAATGCCCGCATTTCAGGGATGCGCTCGTCGCCGTATTCGACCCGACGCAGGTCGCGCCGGTAGTCCTGGGTGTTGGTGAGAAACGTCACGAAATTGCTGATGCCGACGATGTCGATGCCTGCCATGAAGCGATCGTTGAAGTGGGTCATCGCGGCCAGTGTCATGTAGCCGCCATAGCTGCCACCGGTGACGAGCACGCGATCGGAATCGAGATCGGGCTGCTTGGCAATCCAGTGCAGCAGGGCACCGATGTCCTTGACCGAGTCTTCCCGCAGGAAGCCGTTGTCGAGCTTCAGATAGCCTTTGCCATAGCCGTCGCTGCCGCGCACATTGGGCGTGATGACGGCGATGCCGAGTTCCTTCATGTAGAACTGGAGAATCGGCGAGAAGGTGGGCAGCGCCTGCGCTTCCGGTCCGCCGTGGATGCTGATGATGACCGGCAGCTTGCCGCTGGTGCCGCGCGGCTTGTAGACGAACGCTGGCACGCTCAGGCCATCGAAGCTCGGATAGCGCACCAGTGTCGGCTCGACGAAGCTGGCGGTGTTCAGGCCGCCCACCTCGCTCGCTGTCCAGCGCGTGAGCGCCTTGTCGCCGAGCCTGAAGGCGTAGACGTCGCCGGGATTGGTGGCGCGATCAATCGAGAAACCCAGCCGCTGGCTCTTGCTGTCGAAGGCGATGCGGTCGATCTGGCCGACGGGCAGCTTCGGCGCAGTCATTGGCCTGCCGCTGGCGAGGTCGAGTAGATACAGCGCCGCCAGACCATCCTCATTGCTGACGTAGGCGAGCTTGCGGCCATCGTCTGAAATCTCGAACTCCTCGATGTTCCAGAGCACGGCCGCGCTGATCTTCTTCTCTTCGCCGCCGGCGACCCCCTGCACGCGCAGCATGCGGAACTCGGTGTTTTCGTCGGAGGTGAAATACACCTGCTTGCCGTCGTGCGAAAACTGCGCCTCACCGAAGTAGGCAGGCTCCTTGGTCGGGTGGAACCGCGTCAGCGCCTTGCTGGCGAGATCGAGCAGATACAACTCGGATTCGTTGATCGACACCGAGCGGCGCACCAGCAGTGTTTTCGCATCGGGGGAGAAATCGAGTGCGTTCCACTCGCCCTCCTTCTCCAGCAGCGGCGTGCTGGGCTTGCCGTCGAGTGCGACCAGATGGATGTCGACATCCTTACCATTGCGGCGGGTGGTCGAAAACGCCAGCAGGCCGCCATTGCGGGAGAACACCGCGCTGGTATTGCGCGACTTGCCATCGGTGAGCAGCGTGGCTTCACCGGTGGCGATGTCGAAGTAATAGAACTGGAAGAACTCGTTGCCGCCGGCGTCCTTGCTGAACACGAAACCGTTCTTCTTCGGGTGCGGCAGCGCGCCACCAATCGGCTCCGGGTAGAAGGTGAGCTGGTTGCGCGCGCCCATCGGCTGGGTGACACGGTGGATCTGCGCCGTCTCGCCGAAGCGGGTGCTGAGCAGCGCACTGCCATCGGGCAGCCAGCCGCTGAAGGCGGCCGAACGGGCCTGCTGATAGCGGTTGAGGCGCTCGGTGAGTTCAGCCGGGATTTCCGGCACGCCCTCCATCACCAGGTTGCCGCGCTCGACGCGCTTGGGCGCCTCGGCAGCCCAGGCAGCACCCAGCATCAGGCCACCACTCAGGGCGACGGCGATCACCTTCATTCCATTACGCATTTGCTGCTCCTAAGTCTTGACCTTCATTACCACACCGCTGAATCCCTGCGCCTTCAGGCTGCGTTGTGCCTCGGCCGCCGCAGCCGCACTGCCATACGGCCCCAGACGCACGCGGTACCAAGTGTCCTTGCTGTCGATGGTCACCTGCTCGACCCTGGCCGCCAAGCCCGCCAGCGTCAGTGCGGCGACGCGCTGCTCGGCATCGGCCTTGGTGCGGAATGCGGCGACCTGGATCAGGAAGCGCTCGCCCTTCGCCAGCTGCGAGGTCGGTTGCGGCGGCGCTTCGCGGGCGATGGCGGCGGCGAGGCTCTCCTCGGCAGCGGGCTGCGGTGCCGGCTTGATAACCGGCTTCACATCGGCAGCCGTGGTGGGCTTTTCAGACGGCTTGGGGGCAGGTACTTCCGGCAGTGGCTCCGTGGCTGCCACCGCTTCAGCCGGCAAGTTGTTGCGGGTGGCCCCCGGCTTGGGCTTGGGCGGATTGATGACGTCATCCGGCACCACTACCTCGTAGCTCGGCAGCATTTCGTAGAAGGTGAAACGCGAAGGTTCCTTGGGCGGAATCTCGATGGTCTTGGCGGCCTTGCCAGCCTTGGCCTCGCTGCTGGGCGCCATGTCCATCGGGGCCACCGGCCGCGAGATGTAATAGAGCACGGCGGCGAGCACGATCACGCTCAGGCTGACCACCATCCAGGCCCACAACGGCAGTCCGAGTGCAGCGCTGCCGCGTGCTGGGGTCTTGCTGCTTGCGGCCTTGCGCGGCGCGACTTTGCCGCGCGCGGGCGCGCCTTTTGGACGATGCTGGCGGGCGTAGTCGCGGGTGGCGATGCGCAGCACCATTACATGGAGTCCTTCGGCTTCACGCCCAGCAGTCCAAGCGCGCCGCGCAGCACGGTCTGGGTGGCGCGGATCAGGGTCAGGCGGGCGGCCTGCAGGGCGGCGTCATCTACCAGGAACTTGTGCTGGTTGTAGTAGCCATGCAGGGCGGCGGCCAGCTCCTGCAGGTAGAACGCCAGCGTATGCGGGGTGCGGTTGGCGGCGGCAACACGCAGCAGTTCCGGGTAGCGCGCCAGCGCCATCAGCAGGGTTTTTTCCTCTTCGGTGTCGAGCCGGGCGAGTGAGGCGAGGCCGAGCGCCTCGTCATGCGCGCCGTTCTTCTCGGCCAGCTGCCTGAACACCGAGCAGATACGCGCATGCGCGTACTGCACGTAGAACACCGGGTTGTCGTTGGACTGCGAGCGCGCGAGGTCGATGTCGAACTCCAGATGCTGGTCGTGCGAGCGCGACAGATAGAAGAAGCGCGTCGAGTCCGGCCCCACCTCGTCGATGAGGTCCTGCAGGGTCACGAAGTTGCCGCTGCGCTTGCCCATCTTGCCGCTGCTGAGCGTGACGAACTGCATCAGTGCGACGTGCAGCGCATCCTTGCGGCCGGTGAGCATCTCGATGGCGGCGCGCACGCGGGCGATGTAGCCGTGGTGGTCGGCACCCCAGACGTCGACGAGCAGCGGAAAGCCCCGATCCAGCTTGTCGACGTGGTAGGCGAGGTCATTGGCGAAGTAGGTCGCCGCCCCATCGGCCTTGAACAGCACACGGTCTTTCTCGTCGCCGAAGTCGGTGGTCTTGAGCCACTGGGCACCGTCCTTCTCGTAGACGAAGCCCTTCGCAGTCAGGCGCTCGATGGCCGTGCGTGCAAAACCGCTGTCGACCAGCGCCCGCTCGGAATACCACTGGTCGAAGCGGACGTTGAACGACTCCAGCGTCGAGCGGATGGTGGCCAGCTGATCCGCCAGTGCGGCCTGCGTGATGGTGGCGTAGTGCGCACCGAGCAGGCTGCGGGCGCGGTCGATCAGGCCATCGGCATATTTCTCCTGTGCGAGTTTGATCACATCCTTGGTCTTGTCGTCGGCGCCTTCCGGCACCTGCGGCTCCACACCCAGGCCCTCGAACACCGCCGCGTGCTGCTGCTCGAATGCCGCGCCATGCGCAGCACGCAGGCTGGCTGCGGTGCGCTTGATGTAGTCGGCGGGATAGCAGCGCTTGGGGAAGTCGAACGCGAGGCCGCTGTCTTCGAGATAACGCAGCCACACCGAGACGGTCAGCACATCCACCTGCCGCCCAGCGTCGTTGATGTAGTACTCGCGGTGAACGGCATAGCCCGTCGCCGCAAAGAGATTGGCCAGGGTGTCGCCATAGGCCGCACCGCGACCGTGGCCGACATGCATCGGGCCGGTGGGATTGGCGCTGACGAACTCCACCATCACCTTGCCCTTGGCACCACTCCGGTCCTGGCCCCAGCCTTCGCCGGTCTTGAGGATTTCCGGCACCACCGCCGTCACGGCATCGCCGGTCAGGAAAAAGTTGATGAAGCCGGGACCGGCGATCTCCACCTTCGCCACGTGCGCACTCGCAGGCAGGTTGGCGACCAGTGCCTCGGCCAGCTTGCGCGGGGCCAGGCCCAGCGGCTTGGCGCAGGCCATTGCCAGATTGCTGGCAAAGTCACCGTGGGTCTTGTCCTTGGTGGCGTCGATCACCGGGGTGATGAGGGGCGCATCCTTGCCAAGGGCGGTGCAGGCGGCGGTGAGGGCCTGGGTCAGCAGGTCTTGCAGGTGCGGTTTCATCTTCAATCTAGCTTCGATCATCTATTGCGGTCGCGCATTCTACGGAAGCCGCGCAGCGCTCAGAACAGATCGACCGGATCAACATCAATAGACCAGCGCAGTGCCTTGGCACCCGGCAGGGCCTGCACGGCGGGCAGCCAGGCCGCCAGCACCCGCTGCATGGCCGGGCGCGAGGTGCTGCTGAGCAGCAGCTGCGCCCGCGCGCGGCCATCGCGGCGCTGCATCGGCGCGGGTGCGGGGCCGAGCAGCTGCACGCTGCGGGTGTTGGGAAAGCTGGCCTTGGCCGCATCGAGAAAGGCATCCGCCTTGCTGCGCTCGGTCGCCTCCACCCGCAGCAGGGCGAGGTGTGCCGACGGCGGCAGCCCGGCATCGGCGCGCTCTCGCAGCAGGGTTTCGGCGAGGGCGGCGTAACCATCGCGCAGCAGGGCAACGAGATTGGGGTGCTTCGGTTCGCGGCTCTGGATGAAGACTTCGGGTGCGATGGGGGCTTCGACGCTGCGCCCGGCACGACCGGCCACTTGAGTCAGCAGCTGACCCAGGCGCTCCAGCGCGCGGAAGTCCGAGGAGAACAGGGCCTGGTCTGCGTTGATCACCCCCACCAGGCTCAAGGCGGGGAAATCATGCCCCTTCGCCAGCATCTGGGTGCCGACCAGCACATCGACGCGGCGCTCGCGCACGTCGTTCAGCAGGGTTTCAAGCTGGCCGGCGGCGCGCAGACGGTCGGTATCGAAGCGCTCGACGCGCTTGCCGGGGAAGCGGTTCTTCAGCGCCTCTTCCACCCGCTCGGCGCCCTCGCCGACCGGCACCAGTTTCTTGCCGCCGCAGCTGGGGCACTCGCGCGGTGGCCGGGCGGCATAGCCGCAGTGGTGGCAGCGCAGCGCGCCTTCGCCACGGTGCAGGTTCAGCCGCGCATCGCAGCGCGGGCAGGGGGCGATCCAGTGGCAGCTGTCGCAGAGCAGCGTCGGCGAATAGCCGCGCCGGTTGATGAACAGCAGGGCCTGGCCGCCGGCATCCAGATGCCGCCCGATGGCCAGCGCCAGCGGCTCGGAGAGCCCGTGCTGGGTGGGGTAAATGTTGACGTCGATCACCTGTGCCACCGGCGGTGCCAGGCCGGTGATGCGCTCGCTCAGCTGCACCAGCCGGTATCGGCCCGCCTTGGCATTGGCCAGGGTTTCCAGCGCCGGGGTGGCGCTGCCCAGCACCACGGCGGCACCGGTGGCCCTGGCCCGCACCAGGGCGAGATCGCGGGCGTGATAGCGGAAGCCCTCCTGCTGCTTGTAGCTGGCGTCGTGCTCTTCGTCGACGATCACCAGTCCCAGCGTCTGGAATGGTGCGAACACCGCCGAACGGGTGCCGACCAGAATGCGTACATGGCCTTCGCGGACGCCCAGCCAGGCGCGGTTGCGGTCGGCATCGCCCATGCCGGAGTGATAGCCCGCCACCACCGGCCCGAAGCGCGAGACAAAGCGCTGGGTGAGCTGGGGCGTCAGGCCGATTTCCGGGCAGAGAATCAGCACCTGCTGGCCCCTGGCGAGGGCGTCTTCGGCCAGTCGCAGATACAGCTCGGTCTTGCCGCTGCCGGTCACGCCTTCGAGCAGGCTGACTGAAAAGCCATCACCGTCACGCAGCGCCTTCAGCGCCTCCGCCTGGGCGATCGTGAGCTGCGGCCTGGGGCCGGGCACCACTTGCGGCGGCGGCGCCGGCACTTCCAGCGCCCAGCCCTCGGTCAGCAGGCGGCGGCGGCTTGCGGCCTCCAGCTGGGGTGCCTCGCCAGCGGCAAGCTGTTGCAGCGTCAGCCGCAGGCGCTGGCTGCGCGCGGGCAGGGTCTGAACGGCAGCGCGGCCCGCTTCCGTCAACGTCAGCGTCGTTTTCAGCGGCAGTTCAGCGGGGCGGCCCTCCCTCAGTGCGGGAGGCAGCGCGGCGTCAATCACTTCACCCAGGGGATGCTGGTAGTAGCTGGCAGCCCAGCGCAGCGTTTCAAGCCACTCCGCCGGGGCGACCGGGCGGGAATCCAGCACCCGGTTGATGCACTTGTATTGACGGCCGTCGTCAGCCACCTGGCCAGGTGCCCGCACCACCAGACCAATCAGCCGGCGGGGGCCAAATGGCACTTCCACCCGCATGCCGGGCAGAATCGGTCCGCTGCCGGTCGGCACCAGGTAATCGAAACTCTGCGACAGGGGCAGCGGCAGTGCCACGGCCAGTTTGTCAAGCAAGCCCCTCTCCCCTGCAAGCTGTGGATAACTTTGTGGACAAGCCGCAGGCATTCACTCCGATGCCTTCTGCACCTGCACAAAAATTAGTGGCGCGTCCGTCAAGTTCAATCATTATTGTCAGATAAATCAATCTTCTATAAGACGGTGTGGAAGTCACATCAGAAACTGCACTTGACCATCATGTGGAGTCATGGAGGTGACACAATGTGCATAACCGTTTGTCAGCAGTCCGTAGATGACAGCATGAAACGGCGGGGTTCATAAAGCATTCAGACAACGCCCCTAGGTTCGCCGGGGTCAACGCGGGGCCTGCTGCCGCGTTGTGCTGTCATCCATTTTTGCGTCATCCACTGAAGGAAACACCATGATCCGCTATTCCCGCACCCTGCTGGCCTCCGCTCTCCTTGCCGCCGCGCTGCCCGCTTTTGCGGTCGAGGCCGGCGCTGCGGCATCAGCCAATGCACAGGTCAACGTCAATGCAGCCGCCCAGGGCGCTGCCGCCGTCGATGCCGCCAAGGGTCTGGCCGGCAGCGGTGCCGCCGCCGCCAGCAACACCGCCGCAGCAGCAGCCGCCAAGATGCAGGCCGGCAAGGATGCCGCCGCCGGCGCCTCGCTGGGCGCACAGGCCGGTGCCAGCACCGGCGCCGCTTCGGGCAAGGTTGCGGCTGACGCTGCCGTCAGCGCCGGTAGCAGCGCCGTCAGCACCGGCAGCAATGTCGTCAGCGGTGCGGCCACCAAAACCGCGGAAGTGACCAAGAAGAGCGCGAAGAAAGTGAAGTCGAAAGTGAAGAGCGGCGCGGGTGCCGCCAGCAAGACCACGGCCGGCGTGGTGGGCGGTGCGACTGGCGCACTCGGTGGCGCGCTTGGCCTCGGTGCCGGTGCGGCCGCCAACACCTCGGTCGACGCCAAGGTGGCGGTCGATGCCGATGTGAAGGCCAGCGGTTCCGGCTCCGCCGAAGCGAAGTAAACGCCTCACCCCGCCAGCGCCGTGAGCAGCGAGGCGTCCAGCGCCGCACAGCTGGACGCTTTTCTGCTCGCATCGCAGGCACGCGCGGTGCGGGTGGCGGAAATCGCCACCCGCTCGCGCGATGATGCGCTGGACATCGTGCAGGACGCGATGCTGCAACTCGCGAACTCCTACGGTCGCCGCCCGCCGTGCGAGTGGCCGCCGCTGTTCCACCGCATCGTCGAAAACAAGATCCGCGACTGGCAACGCCGCCAGAACGTCCGCAACCGCATTTTCTTCTGGCGCATCCCGCATCCCGATGAGGATGAAGTTCAGGTCGAGGCGACAGCCCCGGATCTGAGCGTCCCCGACGCCGTCGAACGCCTCATGCAGGCCGAAGCGATGCAGAAACTCGAACGCGCCATTGCCGCCCTGCCCGACCGTCAGCGCCAGGCCTTCGTGCTGCGCGTGTGGGATGGCCTGTCGACCGACGAAGCCGCCACCGCCATGGGCTGCTCCGACGGCAGTGTCAAAACCCACTTGTCGCGGGCGCTGGCCGCGCTGAGAACGCAGCTGGGCGCCGCATGGTCTTTAGAGCAATAAACGCCAGTAGCCACCTGAATCCCAATTCGCCACAATCGCGAGAGAAAACCATGAACACTCACGACCTCGAAGACCTGTCCGCCGCCGACCGTGCCTTTGCATTGCAGGCAAGGCTGGGCTTGCGCGCCAGCGAATCGCTGAACTATGTCGAGGCCGCGAGGCTCTCGGCAGCGCGCGCGCAAGCCCGTGAGGTGCTGATGAACAAGCGTGGCGGCTCGCCCGCCTGGGCCTGGTTTGCGGTGCCGGTTGCACTGGCCGCCGTCACGGTTTCAGTCCTGCGTTTCAGTCCTTTCGTCGCCCCTGAAAGCGGTCTGCCTGCTGTCGGGCTGCAAGTGCAGGCCACGATTGATGTCAACGCCACCGACACCGCTGCGTTGGAGTGGGTGTCCGATGAAGCGGGGCCGGACTTCTACCGCGATCTTGAGTTTTATGAGTGGCTGCAAAGCCAATCGCCAGCGAAGCCCAATGCCTAGTCTGCGGATTTGCTTCGGCCTGATGCTGATGTGCCTGAGTCCCCTGGGATTCGCCGCACAGAACGCATCGTCCGACGCAAATCCAGTCAAGGCCCCCGAACAACCCAGCGCAGCCCTGCTGGAGTTCATCGGCGACTGGAACGAAGACGAGCGTCAATTGATCGGCATGGATACAAAAAACCAAAAATCTGCCCCGCTGCAAGACCCGAAGGAGGTGCGTAGTGCGCCCTGATTCCTCGCGTCGCTGGTGGATGCTCACACTCACGGGTGGCCTGCTGGCAGTCGGCGTCGCCGTTGCGGCAACGCCGTCGTGGAAGCAGCTCAGCAGCCAGCAGCAGAACCTCATCAAGCCAGCCCTGCTCACCGGTGGCGGGGACTTCGACAAGCTGCCGGAGTCGCGCCGCGAAGCCCTGCTCAGGGGCGCTGACCGCTGGCTGGCGATGAGTCCGGCGCAACGCACCATGGCGACCCAGCAGTTCAGCCAGTGGCAGCAGCTCAGCAATGCCGAAAAGTTGGCGGTGCTCGAACGGCGCGAACGGTTTCGCAAGATGTCGCCCAACGAGCGCAAAGCGCTGCTGGAGACGCGCGACCGGTTCCTTGAGAAAACCGCGCAGGAACAAGTCGAGCTGCGTGAAGACTACGCCAGCAACATCCAGCCGCAGCTTGAAGGCCTCACCTCGCAGCCCCTGATGTCGCCGGGTGCGGAAGCTCCCGGCAGCACCTCGCCGCTCGGCTTGCCGGCAACGACCTTGCCCAGCAACGCCGCCACCGTGCCGCTGCTGCCGCGCTGAGCTGAGCTGGCAAGCGCTCAGGTCTTGAGCGAAAACGGCGTGAAAGTCACGTTGCGATCGAAGGTGTCGATGCCCTCCGTCTTCTTCAGCTTGTTCACCGCCAGATAGGTGAGCGGCGTGAACACCACCTCCAGACTGATCTTGAAGACGACGTTGAACACCATCAGCGCGCCGAGTGTCTGGTTGTCCATGATCCCGTAGAACGCGATCGGGTAGAACAGCAGCGAATCGATGGACTGGCCGCAGATCGTGCTGCCGATGGTGCGCGTCCACAGCATGCGGCCCTGGGTCCAGACCTTCATTTTCGCCAGCACGTATGAGTTGACGAAATCACCCGCCCAGAACGCCAGCATGCTGGCCAGCACGATGCGCCAGGTGTTGCCGAACACCACCTCCAGCGCCGGCTGCAAGACCTTGTTGTATTCAGAGTCCGGGCTGGTCGGCATGGCGATGATGATCGCGCTCATCGCACTCGCAAACAGCATGGCGACGAAGCCGGCCCAGATCGCCCGGCGCGCCCGCGCAAAGCCATACACTTCGGTCATCACATCGCCAAAGATGTAGCTGATGGGAAAGAACAGATTGCCCGCCCCGAAGGTGACCAGCCCGATCAGGGGCAGTGTCAGCTCACAGGCCTTGGCGGGGCCGATGAGGTTCGAGCACAGCAGCACCGCCACCGTGCCCGCCAGCAGGAAATCGTAGTAGCGCGGTGCGGGCCCGCCCGCGATCATGCTCAAGGTCGGCTGGGTGCCGGCGCGCCGAACTGCTTGTCGCAACGGCTGTAGCAGAAATCGCCAGCCGGCTCACAGGTCGCGCTTGCATTGTCCTTCAGGCAGACCGCACGGCGGTCCTGGCAACCCTGCCGGCACTGCTCGATGTTCGTCTGCGGGCTCACGGGCTTGTAGCGCAGCTCCTCCGGCGAGCGTTTCAAGGCCAGAAGCGTGTCGCCGGACAGCACGGCCGGATCGCAGCGGATGATGCAGACCGAACGCGATTCCGGGCAGATCATCGTCGTCGCCTGCGGCTGGCCCTCACAGAAGGTGAACTCGGTTTCGCAGGCCGCCAGGCAGGGCCGGACCGTCGGTGGCGCCTTGACCAGCGGCGACACGTCCTTGCGCTGCGCCAGCGAGGGGGTGGTGACGAGACTCAAGATCAGCAAGAGCAGTGCGGGCGCGCGCATGGGGCCTCCTTTGGTGATGCGCTTACAGTAGCGGGCTTGCCTTGCCGCCGGAAGTCGGTCGCCGCAAAAAAGCAGCACCCGCCAGTGCGCGGCACTCAGGGCATCAGCGTCAACCGCACCGAGCCGCTGCTGTTCACCGGGCCGCCCTCGGAGCCGACGGTGCCGACGCAGCTGACCTCGATGGAGTAGCCGCCCGCCTGCAATACACCCGTGGCTTCGCCTTCGGCACTCGTGCCCTCGATGTTGTTGTGCCGCACCTCGAAGACATCCCGCAGTCCGGCAAAGACACTGCTGCTGGCGCGGCCACCCAGACTGGGTGACACCGCCCCGCCCGCTGCCGTCACCGCAGTGATCTGGTAGCGCAGCGAGCCCTCGCCCTCGATCGTGAAGTTGATGCTGCTGAGGCTCGAACTGCTGCCGCCATAGGCGTTGTTGCTGTCGCCGCCGTTGCCGTTGCCCTGCCCGTTCGTCTCGCAGCGCAGGTCGATCTGGCGGCTGCCGTCGCTGCCGCTGACGGTGAGATGGCCCTGGGTATCGACGTTGACGCGCGCACCGTTGAACTCGGCGGCTGCCTCGGCCGAAGTCTGGTCGCTGGCCGGGATGCCGCTGGTCTCGTTGTAGAAGCGCTGCTCGGTGATCAGCGGTGCGGGGCTGGCGCAGACGCCGTTGCGAACCTTGGGGCAAGAGGTGGCATCCGCGCGGCTGCCCACCGTGCCGCCGGTCAGACGCACGGCGGCAGGCAGCGCGCGCACCTCGACCGTCACCAAGCCCTCGTCGCTGCCGCCCTTGCCGTCACTCACGGTGTAGCGAAAAGTTTCAGTGCCGGAGAACCCCTGCGCAGGCCGGTAGCTCAGGGCCTGGCCGTCACTGGTGACCGTGCCGCGCGCGGGCTGGGTAACCGCGCTCACCTGCAGGGGATCAGTGTTGGCATCGGTGTCGTTTGCCAGCACCGCAATCGTCTGGCCACTGCTGTTCTGCACCACCGAAGCCGTGTCGTCGGTCGCGACCGGGGCTGCATTGCCGGCCGTCGCGGTGTCGAGTTCCAGCGACAGCCGATCGCTGGGCAGCAGCGAGGTCACTGCAAAGGCGCTGAACTCGCTGGTCATGCCGGCATCGGGGGCCATGAAGGTGAAGTTGAAGGTGGTCTGGCTGCCGCTGGCTGCCACCCGCGCCACCTCGCGTGCGCCGTCCTTGTTGCGGATCAGCACGATGTCCTTGACGTTGTAGAGGCCGAGGAATGCGATGGCCGCCGGGTCGAGCTTGAGCTCGAAGGGCACCAGGTCGCCGGTCGCAAAGCGCTCGCGATCCACCGTCAGCACGCCGGTGGGCGAGTTGGCGAGATCGGTGCTCAGCTCCAGCACCTCGTCACCGACAGCGACCACGCCGAGGATGTTGAGCACGCTCTCGATGTCATCGCCAAAGCCGGCATTGATGCCGAGCGAGAGCTTGTAGCTGGACTTGAAATCGCTGGCAGCGAGCTGGCTGGCGATGGGCGCGAACTTGCCCTCCAGCTTCGGCCCGGCCTTGACCTCGAAGGCCTTGAACTGGAGCGACCGGAACACCGGGTTGCCGACATTCGCCTCGACATAGCCAAAGGCCGAAAGCTCCGGTGCCACCCGAAAATCCTCTTCGCCCGGCAGGTCCAGCAAGGGCGTGTTGGTGTTCGTGAAGTTGTTCAGCTCGTTGACGAAGCGGCATGCCCCCTCGCAGGCAATGCCCACCGCCGCCTCGGCCGTCGTGCGGCTCTTGAAGCCGATCTTCAGCTGCGCCAGCGTCACCTTGCCGCCCAGCTCGAAACCCACGCCCACCGGCACCAGCCCGCTGAGCACGACCGACAGCGCGCCACCCACCGGCACGCGGAACAGCAGCAGCTCGGCCTTGCAGCTGACCTTGCCCTCGAAGGCCGCCGTCGCCTTGACCGTGCCGTCGATGACAAAGGTAGGTGAGGCGGTGACCAGGAAGCGTTCGAGCCCCCGCGCCTCGGTGTAGAGCACATCCAGCGCCGGGGCGATGGTGAAGCTGAACACCGGCTGCGGCTCGAACACGAAGGGCGGTGCCGCCCCATCACCCAGACCCACGCCGTTGACCGCACCTTCGCAGCCCCGGAACAGGATGCGGCTGCCATCCGGCCCCAGGCCGGCCTTGGCAGCGGCCGCATTCTCCGGGCGCGGGGTGAAGGCATAGGTATTGCCCTCGCGCTGCACGGTGTACGAGGCGCTCACGTTGTCCGGGATGATGGCTGGCTGCTGCGCCAGATCGAAGCGTTGGTTGATCTCCAGACCTGGGAACAACGCTGGCAAGGGGGCCGGCTTGAGCGTGACCTCCACCCCGCCCGGCACCTCGCGCGCGGCCACCACGCGACCGGCCACCGGCGCAGAGCCAGTGCCCACCAGGAGTGTGTCCACCGCCGGCACTGCAATACCACTCAGCACCACCGTGTAGCTGTTGTCGAGGCTGGGTGCCGCCTCCGGGTTGCTCTCGACCACGCCGCGCAGCACCTGCTCGTCGCTGACCATCAGCGTGCCAGCGGCCACGCGCGTCACCACGGCCAGCAGGGGTGCGGAGCGCAACTCATCCACCACCGCGGTGATCTGTGTCGAGCCGCTGGCACGCTCGGCGCTGGCGATGCCGTCGCTGCTGACGCTGATGTTGCTGGCATCGGACGACAGCCAGCGCACCGTCGCCGTGGTGGGCGCACCGGCGGCATCGAACACCCGCGCCGCGAGCTGGCGGGTCTGGCCGCGCTCGGTGAACAGCAGGCCGGTCTGCACGATCTCGATACTTGCGGCCTTCGCAGGCTCCGGTGGCGTATCGGGCGGCATCACGACGGGCAGCGTCGGGGTCGTCGTGACCGGGGCGGCCAGGGCGTTGGTATTGGCGTCCTGGCAGGCCGCAAGTCCCAGCGTGGTCAGCAGCAAGGCCGATTGCAGCGTCGCCAGCAGCGAGCGGCTGACCATGGAGACTAGATTCGGCGGGCAGGCGGCGCGGTTCATGACGGTTCCTCAGGATGAGCCGTCTTTGTAGCGGTGCGGCACTCGCCGCGGTATCACCTGAATTGGTGAGTGCTATTCCAGCGGCAGTCGCAGGCGAACCCGCGTGCCGGTTTGCAAGGGCAGCCATTCGATGTGGCCGCCGATCTGCGTGGCGCGGCGGCGCAGGTTGGCAAGGCCGTAGTGGCCGGGCCGATCAGCACCCGCTGTCGGCATGCCAAGGCCGTCATCGTCGATCAGCACTTCGAGCTGATTCGGGGCGAGGCGATGCAGTGCGATGTGCAGCGTACGGCCCTGGGCGTGACGCACCGCGTTCATCGCAGCCTCCTGCACGATGCGCAGCAGATGCAGGGTCTGCGACTTCGGCAGTTCGAAGTCGTCATCGAGGCCGGCGAGATCAAAGCGCAGCGTCATGTCGGCATCGGCGCAGGCGTTGGCGAGGCGCTCGCGCAAGGGAGCGAGCACGGTGCGCAGCGAGCGTTCTTCCGGGTTGAGCGAATCGAGCGTGAGGCGCAGGTCTTCGAGAGCGGACTGCACGCCTTGCGCCACCGGTGTGTCGCCTGCGCCCTCGTTGGAGAGGCGCGAGAGCGTGGCCACCAGCGTGCCGCCAAGGCCATCGTGCAGGTCGCCGAACAGCCGCTCGCGTTCGGCGCTCACCACGCGCTCGCTCTCGGCGCGTTGCAGCGCCTGGTAGCTGCTGGCGATCTGGGCCTCGCGCGCAGCGACGCGCTGCTCCAGCTCGCGGTTGAGCGACTCCGCCTCGGTGAGCGCGCTCACGAAGCGGCGCAGCAGCAGCGCGGTGAAGACGATGATCGGCGGCGGCGCGCCGTAGGCGAGCCAGAAGCCATCGTCGGGCGGAATGAGGCCGAGCAGCAGCGCGCCATCGTGCAGTGCCACCAGGCAGATGCACATCACCGCGCCGAGCATCCAGAATGCCGTGCCATCCCAGCGCCTGAAGTACTGCCGCCAGAACACGGTGGAGGTGGTGTACGCGCCCACCGCGATGATGCTCATGTACAGCCAGGGCAGTGCGGCGCGGAACTGCATGGGTGTGCAGACGAGTGCCGCCAGCAGGATGAGCGCGCTGCCGCCCCACACGATGAGCCGCGTGCGCTGCCAGGTCTTCGGCTGCGGCGTGGCGGCGAGACACAGCCCCAGCCAGGCGGCGGCCACCACGAACCAGAGAAACAGCAGCAGCAGCAGCGCGTCGAGCCAGAGACTCGGCAGGGCGAAGGGGCTGAAGGGCAGCGCGCAGTAGAGGCTGCCGGTGAGGCAGGTGAGCACATGCCAGCCATAGATCTGCTCCTGCCGTCGCCTGAGCCACAGCGTGAGACTCAGGCTGCCCAGCACCAGCGTGGCGATGATGATGCCGATCAGCAGGGTGTGCTTCAGCAGCTGCCGCTGCGTGAAGTGCGGGGCCAGCAGGCCCTCGTCGCCGAGATAGGTGGCGCCCACGAAGGTGCTGGCAGAGGGCGTGCTGGCCTGCTCGACCAGCAGCGCGTTATCGCCACTGCGCAGCAACGCGCCGGGCAGCGGTATCAGCAGCGGCTGTGAGCCGCCGAGCGCCGGCGTGTCACTGCGTCGCTCAGCCAGCAGCATGCCGTTGAGCAAGACCCTGATGCTGCCGCTGAAGCTCTCGATGTAGAGCGCCTGCGCCGCGTTCGATGGCGGCGGCGCGAACTGGCTCTGGTAGCGCGTGCTCTCGCCCTGCGATGGCACGACCCACTGCACCCGCTGCGCCTCGCCATCGGGCCCCATGCGATGCAGCAGCGCGATCAGCACCAGCACTCCCGCAATGGAGGCATTGAGCCGCAGCAGCGAGAACGCTCTTGCCATCCAGCTCAATGCGGCCGCCCGCTGCTCAAGTCGCTAATGAGCCCCTGCTGCACCGCCTCATACACCGCTTCGCCGCGCGAGCTGACGGCGAGCTTGCGGTAGATCTGCTTCACATGGGAGCCGACGGTATTCACCGAGACATCGAGTGCGTCACCGATCTCCTGATAGGCATAGCCCTTGGCGACGAGACCCAGCACATCGCGCTCGCGGCTGGAGAGTTGCGCCGAAGGCTCGGCGCGTTTCGGCTCAGCCGGCAGCTGCAGGCGTTGCAGCAGATAGCGCGCCACACCGGGGCTGATCGGCGAGCCGCCCGCGAGCATCTCGTGAATCGCACGCGCCACCTTCAGCGCGCTCGCGTCTTTCAGCAGGTACGAGCTGGCACCGGCCTTGATGGCCTCCACCACATGCGCCTCGTCGCCGAACACGGTGATGACCATGAACAGAGTCTCTGCGGAGAGCGCCGACAGCTCGCGGATGAGAGCGGCACCGCTGCCATCCGGCAGGCCGAGATCAATCAACACGGCCTGGGGGCGGTGCTCGGCAAACAGCGCCCGCGCCTCGGCACAATTGGCGGCGCTGCCACAGAGCAGCAGCAAAGGATCGGCCGTCACCGCACGCGCGAGTCGCTCGCGCGTTTGCGCTTCGTCTTCGACCACCAGAACGCGGCTGATCCCTGCCACTGCATCGTCCCCAAGTTGAGGAGTGAGTGTAGCGACCGCCACAAAAAAGCCCTCACCGAAGTGAGGGCTTTTCGATGCGGCACTACAAGCTAGTGGCCGCCATCCAGCGACTTGATGGCCTGGATCATCTGCACCATCACCTTCTGCGCATCGCCGTAGACGAGATTGGTGTTGTCGGCGAAGAACAGTTCGTTCTCGACCCCGGAATAACCCTTGCCCTGGCCGCGCTTGACGACGTAGACCTGCTTGGCAAGATCCACATTCAAGATCGGCATGCCGTAGATCGGCGAGCTCTTGTTGGTGCGCGCCGCCGGGTTCACGGTGTCGTTCGCGCCGATCACGATGGCGACGTCGGCTTCCTTGAACTCGCCGTTGATGTCTTCCATGTCGTAGATGAGGTCGTACGGAACGCCGGCTTCGGCGAGCAGCACATTCATGTGGCCCGGCATGCGGCCGGCGACGGGGTGGATGGCGAACTTCACTTCAACGCCCGCGTCCTGCAGCAGCTTCACGAACTCGTAGAGCTTGTGCTGTGCCTGCGCCACGGCCAGGCCATAGCCGGGGGCGATGATGACCTTGCTGGCGTAGCGCATGTTGACGGCGGCATCGCCGGCTTCGGCAGGCTTCTGCGAACCCTTGATCTCGCCCTGCACTTCATCGCCCGCAGGGCCGAAGTTGGAGAAGATCACGTTCGCCACGCTGCGGTTCATGGCCTTTGCCATCAACAGCGTCAGCAGCGTGCCGGCAGAACCCACCACCATGCCCGCAATCATCAGCGCCGGGTTTTGCAGCACGTAACCCTCGAAGCCGACCGCGAGACCGGTGAAGGCGTTGTAGAGCGAGATCACCACCGGCATATCGGCGCCACCAATCGGCATGGTCATCAGCACGCCGAAAATCAGCGCCAGCACGAAGAAGGCGGCGGTGACGGCGACCGGTGCATGGCCGTGCCAGACGAAAACGATGGCGAGGCCCAAGCCGAGTGTCGCGAGAAACACCAGGCCGTTGAGCGCCTGCTGGCCCTTGATGCGCCAGGTGCCATTGATGCGGCCATCGAGCTTGGCCCAGGCGATGAGCGAGCCGGAGAGCGAGATCGCACCGATCAGCGAACCGATGATGGTGACGACCAGTGCGATGGCACCGTGGCTGCCGCTGGTCTTGAGCAGTTCGACCGCGCCGATGGCGGCAGCCGCGCCGCCACCCATGCCGTTGTAGAGCGCGACCATCTGCGGCATCGAGGTCATGGCCACGCGCTTGCCACTCCACCAGGCCCAGCCGGTGCCGACACCGAGGGCCGTCGCCGCGAGGATGAGGTTGGTGGTGAGGTGCGGCTTGGCCTCTTCGGACACGCCGAAGTAGTAGAGGAAGGCTGCCAAGACCGCGACCAGCATGCCGACACCCGCCACGACGATGCCGCTGCGCGCGGTCACCGGCGAGCTCATGCGCTTCAGGCCATAGATGAACAGGAACGACGCGGCCAGGGCCGAGAGGTCGATGAGGAGCTGTGCATTCATCACTTAGCCCTCCTTCTTGGCAGCAGGCTTCTTGTCGCTGGGCTTGAACATTTCCAGCATGCGCTCGGTGACCACATAGCCGCCCGCCGCATTGCCCGCGCCCAGCAGCACGCCGAAGAACCCGATCGCCTGCTCGGCGATGGTGGTGGCATTGAGCAGCGCATACATCGCGCCGACCACGACGATGCCGTGGACGAAGTTGCTGCCGGACATCAGCGGCGTGTGCAGGATGGCCGGCACGCGGCCGATGATCTCGTAGCCGGTGAAGGCGGCGAGCATGAAGATGTAGAGGGCGACGAGGCCCGTGATGACAGTGGTCGGTTCCATGGTCTTAAGTCCTTTTAAGCGGCTTCAACGACTTTCTTGGCAGCTTCGTTCTTGATCTCGCCCGCGTGCGTGAGGCAGGCCTTGGCGAGCACCTCGTCTTCCCAGTCGATGCTGATCGCCTTTTCTTTCACGAACAGCTCGATCAGGTTGTACTGGTTCTTCGCATACAGCTCGCTGGCGTGTTCGCCGAGCATCGAGGGCACGTTCATCGGCCCCACGACCGTGACCTGGCCGATCTGCACCGTCTCGCCCGGCACGGTGTATTCGCAGTTGCCGCCGCCTTCGGCCGCGAGGTCGATGATGACGCTGCCCGCCTTCATGCCGTCGACCTGCGCCTTGCTGATGAGCTTCGGCGAAGGGCGGCCGGGGATGGCGGCGGTGGTGATGATGATGTCCGCGGCCTGGATGTGCTTGGTCACCACGCTGGCAATCTTTTCTTTCTCTTCCGCAGTCAGTTCGCGGGCGTAGCCGCCGGCACCGCGCGCATCCACGCCGGTGTCGACGAACTTGGCACCGAGGGACTCGGCCTGTTCCTTCGTTTCGGGGCGCACGTCATAGCCTTCGGTCATCGCACCCAGACGGCGTGCGGTGGCGAGTGCCTGAAGGCCTGCCACGCCGAGACCCATCACCAATGCTTTCGCAGGGCGAATCGAACCGACGGCGGTGGTCATCATGGGAAGGATGCGCGCGATCTGCGTCGCGCCCATCAGGGCTGCGTAATAGCCTGCGAGGGCGGCTTGTGATGACAGCGCGTCCATCGCCTGCGCACGGGTGATGCGCGGCACCAGCTCCATCGCGAAGCAGGTGATCTTCTTGTCGCGCAGCTTCTTCACCAACTCGACTTCTTTATGGGCGTAGATGAAGGAGATGAGGATGCTGCCTTCCTTCATCGCCTCCACCACTTCCAGCGAGGGCGGGTTGACGGCGCAGACGATGTCCGCGTCGCCCACCATGCCCTGTGGGTTGGCGATGGCGTGAACGCCCTTGAAAGCCAGGTCCGGCAGCTTCACGGCATCGCCGGCACCGGCCTGCAGCGAGACTTCGAGCCCCAGCTTGGCCAGCTTGTCGGCCACGGCAGGCACCAGGGCGACGCGCTTTTCATGCGCACGGGTTTCTTTGAGCACGGCGAGTTTGACCGGCATGGACGCTCCTGAGCAGATGTGGTGGGATGCGGCCCGCGCCACCTGAAAAGATGGCCCAAACCTCAACGCGGCGGGAGTCTAGCCCATGCTTTCCATAGCAGTCCCGAAAACTTTGCTATCACTCGTATTACTTTCGGTCATCCTGAGTGGCCCTGCGCTTGCGGGCGATGCGCCGCAGGTCTACCGCTTCGGCGAGTGGACCTTGATCGCACCAGCGACCGTAAACGCCGAGGTGCTGTCGGCCTCTGGCCCCGCCATCGCAGTGCCAACGGGAGGGCTCGAGCTGCTGGCCTATTGGCAAGACGGCAGCCAGCGCGCCGTGGCCCTGCGCTTCGACGCGCTCGACCCGAAGAAGGATGTCGTGGCGATGAAATCGCATCGCAATATCCGCCGCCTCAAGGGTTGCGGGTTTGGCACGGGCGCTCGCATCAAGCCATACAAGGCCGCACTGCCGAAAGATGCAGAGCCGGTGACCTTCCCCGATGAGGGCCGCCTGCAATTGCTGGGCAGCGACCGCAGTTTGCGCCGCGCAGGCGATGTGCTGGTGGCAGACCTGGGCGGGGCACGCGTGCAGCTTGCTGAAGACTCGCCCGTGGTGCGCGTGGGCGAGTGGGACTCAGCTGATTTTTGTCGCTTCGAGCTCAGCAAAAACAGCGAGCTTGATGAAGAGTCAGAAGATCATTAGCTGAAGTGGCAGACGTAGTGCAGCGCATCGAGTGTTTCGATCTCGAAGCTCGAGTTGGCGGGCACTGCGAATGACTTGCCGCCAGCATAGTCTTTCCACCCCGGCTCGCCTTTCAGGCGCACGCGGCAGCGGCCGTCGATCAGTTCCATCACCTCGGCAGCCGCCGTTGAGAAGGTGAGCTGGCTCGGCAGAATCACGCCGACGCTCTTCTTGCTGCCATCGGCAAACAGCACGGTGTGACTCACGCACTGGCCCCCGAAATAGACATTGGCTTTTTTGAGGACGGTGACGTTTTCAAACTGGGACATGGCGGGTGCGCTGCCTCAAGAACGGGGAATTGGAGAGCACATCTTAGTCGCTGGCCTGCATGTGCTTTGAAGCGCAGACGACCCACAAGCTGAACAAAGACGGTCCAGTAAGACACATATAAAGATTCTCATACCTGCAAATTGAAGCATCTGTGACGATTTGTTCGGAGTAGCTGTTTGGGTAGCGACAGATCAAGCGTCGCGCACCTGTATTCCCATGGCTTTCGCCATGGGAATACTCGGCCCCAAGACACCCCCGTTGTTATGGAGATCAAATCGAATGTCTTTCAAGCGCACATTACTTGCACTCGCGGCAGCATCCCTTGCCACGACTGCGCTGGCCTCTAGCCATCGCGAAGCCCCGTTCATCACCAATACGCCCAAGGTCGACGGCACGGACTTCTACATGTTCCGCAGCTATGAAGCTGGCCGCGCCGGCTTCGTCACCCTGATCGCCAACTACCTGCCGTTGCAGGACAGCTACGGCGGCCCCAACTACTTCACGCTCGACCCCGACGCGCTGTACGAGATTCATATCGACAACAACGGCGATGCAGTTGAAGACCTCACCTTCCAGTTTCGCTTCAACACGACCATCAAGGGCGCGACTGTTGATGTCGTCAACGACAGCGATGGCAGTATTGTAAAGACGCCTGTACCCCTCGCTAACGTCGGCAATTACACGGCCGCCGCCGCCCGCAATGTGGATGAGACGTACACGCTGAAAGTCGTACGTGGCGACCGCCGCACCGGCACTGTCATCGACGTCATCGACGCTACCACCAGCAGCAAGACCTTCACCAAGCCGGGCGACAACATCGGCAATAAGTCTTTTCCCAATGGCTATGCCAACTATGCCAACGGCTTCATTCGCCCCATTGCCATCCCGATCCCGGGCTGCACTGCGCAGGGCCAAGTGTTTGTCGGCCAGCGCAAGGAGGGCTTCGTGGTCAACCTCGGCCAAGTATTTGATCTCGTCAACCTCAATCCCCTCGGTGCTCGCAATGGCGGCAGCGCCGCCAACAACACCGCCAACAACATTATCGGCGACAAGAATGTCACCTCGCTCGCACTCGAAGTGCCGGTGAGCTGCCTCACCGCAGGCGATGAGCCGGTGATTGGTGGCTGGACCACGGCATCGACTCGCCAGTCGCGCGTGGGCAATGCGGTGCCCAAGGGCGCTGTTGCCAACAAGAGCGTCAACAAAGGGCCGCAGGTTGCAGGTGGCCCCTGGACGCAGGTGTCTCGCCTCGGCTCGCCGCTGGTCAACGAAGTGGTGATCGGCCTGCCGGACAAGGATGCCTTCAACGCCAGCCTCCCCAAGAACGACGTCGGCAGCTTTGGTCAGTATGTTCTGTTCCCGTCGCTGCCCGCATTGATCGAGCTTCTGTTTCCGACTGTGCCTGCCCCCGCCACGCCGCGCATTGCTGACTTGCTGCCGGTTTTCGTGACGGGCATCCAGGCCATGGTCAACAACCGCAACGTCTTGGGGCCGACGGCATCAGGCGCGATCATCCCGGTCGATTTCACGCACCCCAAGAATGTCGCACTCGCATCGCCGTTCACCGGTTCGGGTGAAATGCTCCGCTTGAACACCGCCTTCCCCACCGCCGTAACGGCTGTAGCCCCGGCTCCGGGGGCGGCAGGCGTCAGTGACTTGGGCTTCCTCGACTGCGATCTCAACGGCTTCCCCAATGGTCGTCGCGTCATTGACGACGTGGTGGACATTGCACTCACCGTAGCCGAGGGGGCATTGACTGGCACCAATGGTCTGCAGACTTGCGATCTCACCGTCTCGCCGCCGCAAGTGGTGCGCGCTGGCGCGATCGTGAACGATGGCGCGCAGGGTGTGGTGGCTGATTATCTGCCGACCTTCCCCTACCTCAACACGCCCATTCCAGGCGCGACTGCTGCAGGCCCAGCGGGTGCGAGCACTACTGCAACCGCCGCACGCGCAGCCCGTTCGGCCCGCTAGGAGAACTGCAATGCTCGTCAAAAAACTCACAGCCCTGATCGTGGTGGCCTCGGCCCTCACGATTGCAGGCTGCAACGATGACAACACCCCACGCGGCGCCGGGGTCATCACCACCCCAACGCAGCCGGGTACTGGCCCGGGCACGACACCACCACCTGCTGAGGTGATCACGACCGGATCGTTCGTGACCAATCAGGTGAAGACGCTCACCTGCTCCAACAACAACACGGTGGACGTCAATGCAGTCACTTTCACTGACAGCGAAACCGAAGTCGCTGTCGAGTCACTAGACCCTGCCTGCATGGGTGGTCCAGCCAGCTAGCTGTTGATGTGTTTGCAAGAAAAAGGCCTCGCATTGCGAGGCCTTTTTTTGTCTGCCTCGCCCTCAATAGGCGTAGCGCAAGCTGAGGCGCGCATTGATCGGCTCGATGGGATGAAAGTGCACATCCTCCACTCCCTCTGCAGGTTCGCCTGAAAGACGCGAGCTGTAGAGGTAGTCGATGTCGTGATCCTTCGAGTCGAACAAATTGGTGATCTGTGCACTCACCTTGAGCTGCTTGGTGAAGTGATACCCCGCCCCGACGTTGACGATGGTGGTGGGCTGCGAAAACACCGTTGCGCCCTCGTCCAGCGGGCGCTTGCCGAAGTAGCGCACGCGCAGGGCGGTGTCCCAGCCCTTGGGGCTGTCGTAGCTCATGCCAAGTGCAGCTACCCCTTGCACCGCCTGCGGTACGCGCTTGCCGATGGCATTACCATCTTCATCAACTTGCTGATCTTGAAACCGCGCTTGGGTATAGGCGAGATCAGCATCGACCACGAGATGCTTGAGCGGCCGCGCGTAGATCGCCAGCTCACCGCCGTAGCGCTCAGTGGCGCCGAACGGTTCGGTGGTGCCCGCATCGCCAACGTAGATCAGCTCGGACTCAGACCGCAGGCGAAACACGCTCGCTGCCACCTGCACTTTGGGGATGAGCGCGGTACGAATGCCAAGATCAATGCCGCGCGCTGGCGCGAGTGGCGTGACGGGGCGCACCGCATCGCCGCTGCGCGGATCAAAGGTTTGCGTCGCGCCCCGCGCATCGTTGCTGTGAAAGCCTTGACCCACATTGATGAAGAACTCGGTCTTCTCGAACGGCCCCAAAATCAGCGCGGCCTTGGGGCTGAACAGGGTGTCGCTGGCGCGGCCGGAGTTGGCGGCGTTGTTGTTTGCGACATCGAAGTTGATGCTGTCGAAGCGCGCACCCAGCGTGAAGCGCGCCCAGGGGCTGAGCCGCGCCGCGCTCTGCGCGTAGACCGCACCAGTCCACTCCTTCACATCGCTCACGGTCGTCGTCGCCAGCCGCTCGCGCTCGCGGGTGAGGTACAGGCCCACGTCGTCGATGTCGTCATAGCGGGTCTGCACGCCGATCTCGTTTTGCAGTGGCAGTCCCAGCAGCTGGCCGGGCAGCTTGTAGCTGGCCTGCCCGCCATAGACATTGCGCTTGTCCGACTGGTTGAACTGATCGCCATTGACCGGATCATCGAGCAGGTAGGTGAAGTTGCTGAACAGCTCCAGCCGGTAGCGAAAGGCGTAGGCCGCGAGTGTGAGCGTGCCGGGGCCAAGCTGGCGGTCGAGTCCGCCAGAGAAATTGATGCGATGGGTGTAACCCCCATCGGTGGGGTCGACGGAACCGAGCCGTCCGATCGCGCCTTGATCCACCGCGCGCTGGGGAATCTGGTCCGGCGAGAGGTTGCGGGTGCTGTAGCCGCTGGCGGCCAGGTGATAGCCACCGGCCGCCGTGCGCTCGCTGTAGCGCAGCAGCAGATTGCCCTTGTTGTAGTGCTGGCCCAGCTCGTAGGGGCCGTCGTAATGCACGTACTCGGCGCCGTAGACGAGATCACCCGCACCCAGTTTTTGCGAGCCGACATTGAGCAGGCGGCCATAGCCAAAGGCGCCGCCGGTCACTTCGACCAGGCTTTCTTCGAGCTTGCTCTTGTAGCGCACCTCGGCCGCACCGGCGACGGCGAAATCACCGTACTGCGCGTAGTACGGCCCCTTGCGGTACTCGATGGACTCGACCAGCTCCGGGATCATGAAACCGTTGTCGGCATAGCCCTGCCCGTGCGCGTGGGTGGGCGTGTTGACCGGCAGGCCATCGACAAAAATCGCGAAGTCGGTGCCGTGGTCGAGGTTGTAGCCGCGCAGGAAATACTGGTTGGCTTTGCCCTCGCCGCTGTGCTGCGTGACGATCAGTCCCGGCACCACCTCCAGCAGTTCGCCGGTGCGAGAGATGGTGCGGTTACCCAACTGGTCGGCATACACCGTGCCCACCGTGGCCGAATCTGGTGCGCCGATGAGTTGCTGGCTGGCGGTGACGGTGACTGGATCGAGCGTGACGGCGGCACCCGGCACCCCGGCGGCGCTGGCCAGCAGGGGCAGACAGATGAGGACTGCCGCAAGCGCATTGGCATCCCAGCGTGTACGCGGTTTCATCAGTCACTCCAGTGTGGGTTTAGATCGACGTATGAAATATCGTCTTATCCTCATACTCGCACTGTCGTGTGTCAGATGCCTTGCTAGATCGGCAAGGCCCACTCCATCTCGAAGGCTCGGTCGACGAACCAGATCAGGCCCGCCAGCACCACCAGCGCAGAACCGGGCCAGAGCACGACCGACACGTAACCGCGCCAGTTTCGCAGCGCGAAGGCGAGCGGCACCAGGAGACTCACCAGCAGCAGCTGTGCCGCCTCGACGCCGAGATTGAAACCGAGCAGCGCCAGCAGGCGACCGGAAGGCGGCAAGCCGAGTTCGAGCAAGGCCCCGGCAATGGCGGTGCCGTGGATGAGTCCGAATACCCAGGCGAGCAGGAACATCAGGCGTCGGCCTGCCAGCGGCAGCAGATTGTTGAAGCCCGCAAACACCACGCTGAGTGCAACCAGCGACTCCACCAGCCGGGTCGGCAGCGCCACCACGCCGAGCGCGGTGAGGCAGAGCGTGATGGCATGGGCGATGGTGAAGGCGGTGACCAGCTTCACCGCATCGGCCAGTGCAGGGCCGAGTCGCGGCACTGGCTGCCACCGGCCTGCACGGCGCAGGAGTGCGGCGGGCAGAAACAGACCCGCGATGAACAGCATGTGGTCCCAGCCACTCCACACATGCGCGAGCCCCTCGTGCAGATAGGCCGTGAAAGTGCTGAAGGCCGTGCGGGTCGCGCCGAGCGTCAGCACCGTGGCATCCGGCCTCAGCACGCCGGCGCTGCCGTCGTCACCGCGTTGCCAGCGCGCAAGCGCGCGGTGATTGGCATCGAACTCGAACAGCGCGGTGTCGCTGAGCTGCCACTCGCGAGGCGCGCTGGCGCACTGCCCGCTGAACCGGAACACCGCATACGGGCCGTCGGCATGCTCGGCCACCTGCACCGCACCGTCCGTTGCCAGGGGGCAGGGCTGGCCATCACCCCTCACGCTCAGGCGCGGGGCGAGATAGGCGAGCAGGGCCGGTTCGGCCGCCTGCAACTCGGACCAGGTGAGCTGGCCATCGTCGTTGGCATCGACACCGAGGGCATCGTCGAGATCGCGCAGGGCGTAGTCGGCGCGCAGCTGCACTTCGGCCCCAGTGGCTGTGGCTTGCAAATAGGCGGTGCTGCCGCTGTGGGCCTGGGCGAGTCCTGCGAGCGAAGCCAGCAGCAGTGCGGCCATGCGCTTCATGGCGCGGCCCCAAGTTGCACGGCGAGTGCTCGCAGCCGCACGTCTTCGATCTTCGTGCGCTGCATCCAGTCGAGTGCCGGTTTGGCGGCGGGCTTGTCCTGTGCGGCGAGTGCGGCCTGCATCAACAGCAGCGCATCGGCGGGCTCGTGCTGCTCGGCCCAGTTCTGTTGCGCGAGTTTCAATGCGGCCTTGGCATCGCGCTGCAGGTGCAGTGTAGTCATCGCCTGCTCGCGGCGATGCGGTGGGTCACCGCGCTCCGCTGCCAGCGCATAGCGGCTGAGCAGCTCCTTGAGGTGCAGTGCGGCGGCACCTTGCGCTGCGATATCGCCGGCATCGGCGAGCTGCTGCTCTGCCAGCGCCAGGCGCAGCAGCAGGGGGTCGAAGTCGGTCTCGCCCGCGAGGCTGGTTTTCACCTCCCCGGCGCGTTGCTGGTCGAGCAGGAAATCAGCATGCGCGGCCTTGAGATAGACATCGTTCTCGCCAGCGCCGGCAGCGGCGGCGAGTGCGCTGGCGTAGTGCTCGGTGGCACGCGGCCGGTCACCCAGGCGCTCGGCAATCTCGGCGGCCTGGGTGAGCGCCCAGCTGCGCAGGGTGGCGGGTGCATCCGGCTCGCGCGCCAGCGCGGTTTCGATGGCTTGCAGCGCGGTGGCTGCATTGCCAGTCAGGCCGCCGACGCTGCCGATGCAGGTGGCAATCACCAGAAAGCCCGTCTGGCCGATGAGGGCGGCGCAGTCGCCACGTGCGCGCTGCGGCTCGCCCTGCACCATCAGCACATTGGCACGCACCAGCCGCGCCTGCGCATTGCCGGCATCGGCAGCGATGACGACATCGAGATCAGCCAGTGCGGCCGCAAAGGCGTGACGCTGTTGCAACAGCGTGGCGCGCAGCAGCCGCAGCGGCGGCGCTGGGTTGGCGGCCAGCCAGTCGCTGCCCAGCAGCGCCTGTGCCTGGCCGAAATAGCGTGGGTCGCCGCTGCGATGGCCGAGGTCGATGGCGGCCTGCACGGCGGCGATGCGCTGCGCCGGATCACTCGCGGCAGGCATGCCGCGTGCCGCGCGCAGCGCCTTGGCGGCACCGGGCGTGCGTTGCAGCAGCACCTGGTCTGGCGAGCGCGGTGTGAAAGGTTCTGCCGCTTGCGCCGCGCCGACGAACGCGAACAGCAGCAGCGCCCGCAGGCTGTGGCGATCAAGCGACATGATTAGACCAAGCCCGAATGGGAAACGTGTGCGGATTACGGATTTTTCCATCCTGCGGATGCGGCCTTCGCAGCCACCACAGCAGCCTAGTTTTCGATCAGCTCGAAGTCCGCCTTGGAGGCCCCACAGTCCGGACAGGACCAGCCCGCGGGCACATCGGCCCACAGAGTGCCGGCGGCAATGCCTTCATCCGGCCAGCCCTTGGCCTCGTCGTAGATGTAGTCGCACACGAGGCAGCGCCACTTTTTCATACCGCAGATTCCAATAAGATTGAAGGCGCGCGAGTTTAACCGCGCGCGCCTTGGCGAGGCTAGGCGGCGCTCGGCGTGTACTGGGCGATCACCTGCTGGCGCAGCGCGGGCTTGATGTTGGCGCGCGTCATGTCGCCACCGTGATGCGCGACCACCTTCGGGTTCATCAGCTTGAACCACAGCGGCGGGATGTAGGCGATGAGAATCATCGCCGCATAGCCCGAAGGCAGTGCCGGGGTGCCCTCGAAGTGACGCAGCGTCTGGTAGCTGCGGGTGGGGTTGGCGTGGTGATCGCTGTGCCGCTGCAGGTGGTAGAGCATGACGTTGGTGACGACATGGTTCGAGTTCCAGGAGTGGTGCGGTTGGCAGCGCTCGTAGCCGCCGTCCGCACGCTTCTGCCGCATCAGGCCGTAGTGTTCGAGATAGTTGACGACTTCCAGCAGGCTGCCGCCATAGGCGCCAGCGACTGCCACCACCAGGAGTGCCGGCCAGCCCAGCCAGACCGTGACGGTGGCCCAGAACGCCGCCGTCATCGCCCAGCTTTGCAGATTGTCGTTGCTCCAGTGCCAGACGCTCTTGCCTTCACGCTCCAGCCGCTTGGCCTCGATCTGCCAGGCCGACTTGAAGCTGCCGATGATGCAGCGCGGAAAGAACTCGTAGAAGGTTTCGCCGAAGCGCGAGGATGCGGGATCTTCCGGTGTCGCAACACGGATGTGGTGGCCGCGATTGTGTTCGACATAGAAGTGGCCATAGAAACCAGGCGCCAGCACCAGCTTGGCGAGGAAACGCTCCAGCGGATCGGTTTGATGACCCAGCTCATGGCCGATGTTAATGGCCAGGCCGCAGCCGACACCGAGCGACATCACCATGCCCAGCCAGCCATACCAGGGCATCTCCACCGTCGTGGCGAACCAGGCCATATAGAACCACATGCCGAGATACATCGGCACCGACAGGAACAGCGCCCAGCGGTAGTAGGCGTCGGCTGCCAGCTTGGGCATCACCTCGTCGGGCGGATTGGCGCTGTCCTCGCCCATCAGCTTGTCGGCGAGCGGGATGAGGCCGTAGAGCACGATGAAGCCGGTCCACAGCATCCAGGCCCAGCCGGTGAGCTGGTAGCCAACGGTGCCGCTGATGGGCAGCAGCATGATGAGTGCCCCCAGCGGCCAGAGATAGCGCTTGCTGTCTTTCCACTGGCTGGCGGCGGGCAGGGTTGTAGTCGTCATGGTTTTCTCTCATTAATTAACCGAACGTTCAATTAATGTAAAAGCCAGACCCCTTCGGTGTCAATGCCGCTGGTCAGACGAGCGTTTTGAGGGCTGCGATGAAACTCTCTGCCAAAGGCGGCAGAGACAGGATTCAGCCGAAGCTGTGCAGGCGATCAGGCACCAGATTGGACTGTGCCCGCAGCCCTTGCAGCGCCTGCTGCACACCGGCGTCGGGGTTGAGCGGTTCGGCCAGGCCGCTGGTGAGGTCCTGCACGAACTGGCTGGCGCGCATGGCCAACACGGTGGCGCCATCGAAGCCGCTGAACCCAACCCGATCCTGCGCCAGATGCACGCCGCTCAGGCACAGCCAGCGATCATCACCGCGCTTGTAGTCGCGTACCCGGAACCACTGGCCAGTGGCGAGCAGTATTTCCAGCGGATTGTGCTGTGCCGCCGCCATGCCGATGTCATTGCTGGCGGTGATCGGGGTCAGGGTGTAGGCGCTGGTGTCGATGTGGGCTGCGCCGGCCGCCGGTGCAGCGGGCTGGCCTGCTTCGCCACGGTAGCTTTCCAGCACCGGCAGAGTGCCGATGTTGGCGAGGATGTCATTGATCTCGTTGAGCGTGCCGACCACGTCGCCGCGCGGCAGGCTGGACTGCGCCTCTTCCTCCAGCTCGGCATAGGCATTTTCCAGCTCGACGCAGACGCCGGCGACGTAGTCATCGCCGAGACCGGCATCGACCAGCACCCGGCACAGTTCGCCCAGCACCGCCCGGCGCTCATCGCCGCCGATGCAGAGTGCAAAGCTGTCGACAAAACGCTCCAGCAGCTGCCGCGCCTGGCGGGTGGAGGGCGAGGCTGCGCCGTGACGCAGCAGCAGGGTGGAAAGCAGCGGCAGGAAGCCGCGGGCGAGCGCGGCACGGGCCGCCGGTGGCAGCGACACATCGAGCGTGCGTGCATCCACCTCGCGCGCGGCGAGCGTGCGCACGCGGTGCAACAGGCCCTCCCGGCGTGCGTCCTGATCCTTGCTCATCTGCTGACGGAACTGGTGCGCGAGCTCGGCATCCAGCGGCGGCAGCATCGACAGTGCATCGAGTGCGAAATGGCCGTGGATGCTGATGCGGGCAGCGGTTTCCTTCAGCTCCGCACGCACTTTCGCCAGCGAATAGCCCTGCAGGCCGATGAAGGCGGCTTTCTGCACCAGCTCATCCACCGCATTGCGCACCGGATGTATGGCGTGCAGAAAAAAACTGGGGTCGCAAAGCGCGGCCTTGATCACCACGAAGCGCAGCGATTCGAGATCGGGCGCAAACGCGGGCGGTAGCTCCGGCTCGGCCAACAGGCCATCCAGCCAGCCGGCAGCGAGGGCGGTGATCAGCCCCGCACCCTGCGAGTCGGCCGGCGGCTCGATGGCGCGCAGCAGTGCCTGCGCCAGTGCGCCGTCGGGGCCGGAGACCAGCGAGGCACGCGCCTCACGCAGCGTCTGGGTGGTGGCGGTGGAGATCATCGGTGCCGCATCCTCGGCCGCGTTGGCGGCCAGCGGACGCGCCATGCGCAGACCCTGGCGATCCAGCACCTGCAAGGCCCGCTGCACCACCAGCGGCCAACCCTGGATGGCATGACTCTCCACGAGGCGATAGGCCAGCACCCGTTCCGCCGTGTTCAGTCCGGCCTGGCGCAGTGCGGCGGCAAAGCAGGCCGGCAGCGCCTGTGCGTTGAGCGCCTCGGCAAGCGCGGGCAGGGTCAGGTCACGCGCGGCCCATTGCAGCCTCGCCAGCAGCTGACGACCATCCTCGGCAGCCTTCTGCTCGGCCTGTTGGGCCAGGTGCATGAGGGCGATGTTTTCTTCCATCTCTTCGGCAGGCAGCAGGCATAGCCGTTCAAGATCGAACACACCGGCGGTCGCCGTGCGTTGCAAGGGATCGAAGCGACGCTTGAGTGCCGCGAGAAAACTGCGCACCAGCGCGGGCCGGTTGAGCGACAGCGACTGTCCGAGATCGAGCACCGCGCGGGTTTCGGTGGCATTGCGTGATTCGGCCAGCAGGGCCTGCATGGCGGAATCCAGCTCGTCGACGAAGCCCCTGATCAGCTCATCTGCCGCCTGCACCACCTCGTCGCGCAGCAGGGCCTGAAGCGGGTGCGATGCCAGGCTGGGGCCGGGCACGACAGCAGCATTGACCGATTCCACCTTGGGCGGATGCGGGGTCGAAAGCGGGTAGTGAAGGGCGGCCATGCTGGCAAGATATTCGCCGCACCCGGCCACAGGCGCTGCGACGGACGCGAGGGCGCACTGCACCGACAAGCGGCCCCGACTTCATTTATCCGCTTATCCGCATAAGCGGATGATTGATACACTGCGCGACTGTTTCAGGAGCACATTGCCATGGCCGACGCCTCAACCCCTTCCCCGCTGATCCGCCCCGACTGCACCGAAGAGCTCAAGGGCTATCTGGCCGAGCGCGTGATGGTGATCGATGGCGCCATGGGCACCATGATCCAGAGCTACAAGCTGGAGGAAGAGGACTATCGCGGCACTCGCTTTGCTGACTGGCCGCGCGACGTGAAGGGCAACAACGATCTGCTGGTGCTGACCCAGCCGCACATCGTGCAGGAGATTCACGGCAAGTACCTCGCCGCCGGTGCCGACTTTCTCGAAACCAACACCTTCAACGCGACGACCATCTCGCTGCACGACTACGGCATGAGCGAGTTCGCCTACGAGTTCAATCTCGAAGCGGCGAAGGTCGCGCGCGCCGCCTGCGACGAGTGGACGGCCAAGACGCCGCACAAGCCGCGTTTTGTGTGCGGCACACTCGGCCCCACCTCGCGCACCTGCTCGATCTCGCCGGACGTGAACGATCCCGGCGCGCGCAACGTCACCTATATGGAACTGGCGACGGCCTATCTCGAACAGGCCAATGGTCTGGTCGATGGCGGCGCGGACGTGCTGCTGATCGAGACCATCTTCGACACCCTCAACGCCAAGGCCGCGATCTTCGCCTGCCTCACGCTGTTCGAAGAGCGTGGCCGCAAGTGGCCGATCATCATCAGCGGCACGATTACCGATGCCTCCGGCCGCACGCTCTCAGGCCAGGTCACCGAGGCGTTCTGGAACAGCGTCTGCCACGCCAAACCGCTCGCCATCGGCCTCAACTGCGCACTCGGCGGCAAGGACATGCGCCCCTACATCGCCGAGCTGGCGCGCGTCGCGGACTGCTACGTCTCGTGCTACCCGAATGCCGGTCTGCCGAATGCTTTCGGTGAATACGACGAGCGCCCGGACGAGACGGCGGCGATCATCCGCGAGTTCGCCACCAGCGGTCTCGTCAACATCGTTGGCGGCTGCTGCGGAACCTCGCCGGGTCACATCGGTGCGATTGCCCAAGCCGTTGAAGGCATCTCACCGCGCAAGCAATCCACGCCGCCCAAGGCCTTGCGCCTTGCAGGCCTCGAACCGTTCACCATCGGGCAGGAGGGCGTGCAGCAGCTCTTCGTCAACGTCGGCGAGCGCACCAACGTCACCGGCTCGGCGAAGTTCCGCGACCTCATCAAGGCCGGCGACTACACCACCGCCGTCGCCATCGCGCGCCAGCAGGTCGAGGCCGGCGCGCAGATCATCGACGTCAACATGGACGAGGGCATGCTGGATGGCCTGTTCGCCATGCGCCGCTTTTTGAACCTCATCGCCAGCGAGCCCGACATCGCGCGCGTGCCGACGATGATCGACTCCTCGAAGTGGGAGATCATCGAAGCCGGCCTGCAATGCGTGCAGGGCAAGCCCATCGTCAACTCGATCTCGATGAAAGAGGGCGAGGAGAAGTTCATCCGCGAGGCCAAGCTCTGCCGCAAGTACGGCGCGGCGGCGGTGGTGATGGCCTTCGATGAAGAAGGCCAGGCCGATAATCTCGAACGCCGCAAGACCATCTGTGCGCGCGCCTACAAGATTCTGGTCGAGCAGTGCGACTTTCCGCCTGAAGACATCATCTTCGACCCCAACATTTTTGCGGTCGCCACCGGCATCGAGGCACACAACTACTACGGCAAGGACTTCATCGAGGCAGTGAAGTGGATCAAGGCCAATCTGCCGCACGCCAAGATCAGCGGTGGCGTCTCCAACGTCAGCTTCAGCTTTCGCGGCAACAACCACGTGCGCGAGTCGATCCACTCGGTGTTCCTCTACCACGCGATCCGCGAGGGCATGGACATGGGCATCGTCAACGCCGGTGCGCTGATGGTCTACGACGGCCTCGACGCCGAGCTGCGCGAGCGCATCGAAGACGTCATCCACTTCCGCCGCGAGGACGCGACCGATCGCCTGATCGACATCGCCGGCAAGTTCAAGGGCGAGAAGCAGGAGGCGCGGGTCGAAGACCTCGCCTGGCGCGATCAGGAGGCCGGCAAGCGCATCACCTACGCGCTGGTGAAGGGCATCGATGCCTTCGTCGAAGCCGACACTGAGGCGCTGCGGCAGGAGATTTCCGCACGCGGTGGCCGCCCCATCGAGGTGATCGAAGGCCCGCTGATGGAGGGCATGAACGTCGTCGGTGATCTGTTCGGCGCGGGCAAGATGTTCCTGCCCCAGGTGGTGAAGAGCGCGCGCGTGATGAAGAAGGCCGTGGCCTATCTCATCCCCTTCATCGAGGCCGAGAAGAAGCCGGGCGATGTCGCCTCCAGCAAGGGCAAGATCCTCATGGCCACGGTGAAGGGCGATGTCCACGACATCGGCAAGAACATCGTCGGCGTCGTGCTTCAGTGCAACAACTACGACGTGGTGGACTTGGGCGTGATGGTCGCGCCGCAGAAGATCCTGGATGCGGCGCGCGAGCACAAGGTGGACATCATCGGGCTCTCCGGCCTCATCACGCCGAGCCTCGACGAGATGGTGCATCTGGCGAAGGAGATGCAGCGGCAGGGCTTCACCATTCCGCTGCTGATCGGTGGCGCGACGACGAGCCGCGCGCACACCAGCGTGAAGATCGACCCCGCCTATGAAGGCCCGGTGGTGTGGGTGAAGGATGCCTCGCGCTCGGTGCCGGTTGCGGCTGCTTTGTTGAGTGCCGAACAGCGCCCCAAACTCATGGCCGAGACCAAGGCCGAGTACGACCAGATCCGCGAGCGGCATGCCAACAAGAACCAGACCGAGAAGTTCCTGACGCTCGAAAAGGCGCGTGCGAACCGCACGCCCATCGAGTGGAAGGGCGCGCATCCCTTCCGTCCGCGCATGCTCTTGCAGCAGACGCACGATGTCTGCGAAGGGCCGCACTGCGAGCACGTGCATCACGACCATGGCGTGCAGTACGTGAAGACCTTCAAGGACTACTCGCTGAGCGAGCTGCGCGAGTACATCGACTGGCAGCCCTTCTTCATCAGCTGGGAGTTGAAGGGCCGCTTCCCCGACCTGCTCAACAACCCGGCTTCCGGCGAAGCCGCGCGCAAGCTCTACGCCGATGCGCAGGCCATGCTCGACACCGCCATCACCGAGAAGTGGATTCAGGCCAATGGCGTCATCGGTCTCTTCCCCGCCAACGCAATCGGCGACGACATCGAGGTCTACACCGACGAGACGCGCAGCACCGTCAAGGCGACGCTGCGCAATCTGCGCCAGCAGGCCGAGCACCGCGATGGCGTGCCCAACCGCTGCCTCGGTGACTACGTGGCACCAAAAGACACGGGCCTGCACGACTACGTCGGTGGCTTCGCGGTGACCACGGGTCTGGGTTGCCACGAGAAAGTGGCCGAGTTTAAGAAGAACAACGACGACTACAACGCCATCCTGCTCGAATCACTGGCGGATCGTC
>JAZKFO010000047.1:0-36816 GCA_040386395.1 Pseudomonadota bacterium
CGCCGATGTTCTCGCCGAGCGTGAACTTGCCGTTGACGAAGTAGCCCTTCACCGGTTCGTATTTGTCGTACTGCGCGGCTAGCTTGGCACCCAGCGCATCGAACTTCGCGCGGTCTTCCTTCGTCCACCACATGCTGAGGTTGCCGTCGCCATCGAACTGGCTGCCCTGGTCATCGAAGCCATGGCTGATCTCGTGGCCGATGACGGCACCGATGCCGCCGTAGTTCACCGCATCATCGGCATCGACGTTGAAGAACGGCGGTTGCAGGATGGCGGCGGGGAAGACGATCTCGTTCATCTCCGGGTTGTAGTAGGCGTTGACCGTCTGCGGCGTCATGCCCCACTCGTTGCGGTCGATCGGCTTGCCGAGCTTGGCGAGGTTGCGCTGGTACTCGAAGGCGGTGGCACGGGCGAGGTTGCCGGCCAGGTCGCCGGCCTTCACTTCGAGTGCGGCATAGTCGCGCCACTGGTTGGGGTAGCCGATCTTGACGCTGAACTTGGCGAGCTTCTCCAGAGCCTTGGTCTTGCTCTCTTCGCTCATCCAGGCCAGGGTCTTGATGCTGCCCTCGTAGGCCTTCATCAGGTTGGCGACGAGTGCTTCCATGCGGGCCTTGTTCTCCGGCGGAAAATGCCTGCCGACATAGACCTTGCCGAGTGCCTCGCCCAGCGCACCCTCGGTGGCTTCGACACCACGCTTCCAGCGCGGGCGGATTTCCTGGATGCCGTTGAGGGTCTTGCCGTTGAAGGCGAAGCTCTCGTCGACGATGGCCTTGTTGAGGCTCTCGGCGCTGCTGCTGAGTGCCATCCACTTCAGGTAGATCTTCCAGTTGTCGAGCGAGGTGGATTTGATCTCCTTGCCCAGGCCGGTGATGTAGCTCGGCTGGCTGACGATGATGGCAGGCAGCGCATCGAAGCCGATGCCCTTCAGGTACACCGCCCAGTCGATCTCGGCGCTGAGCTTCTTCAGCGCTGCGGCATCGAGCTTGTTGTAGCCCTTGATCGGATCACGGTTTTCCACCTTGTCCCAGTGCGCCTTCGCCAGGCGGGTTTCCAGCGCGATGATGTCTTTCGCGGCCTTCGCTCCGTCCTTGATGCCGGCCAGCGTCAGCATCTTCTCGATGTGGGCGGCATAGCTCTCGCGGATGCTCTTGAACTTGGCGTCGTTCAACAGGTAGTAGTCGCGGTCGGGCAGGCCCAGGCCGGACTGGTAGAGGTCGCCGATGTACTCGGTGGCCTTGCGGTTGTCCTGATGGATGTAGGGCACGATGGGCATGCGGTAGCCCTCGCGCACCAGCGCGGCCATGAGGCCGGAGAGTGCGGCCTTGTCGGCGAGCGCGTCGATCTTGGCGAAGGTGGGTTCGAGCGGCTTCACACCCAGCTCTTCGAGTTTGGCCTCGTCCATGAAGGCGTTGTAGAAGTCGCGGATCTTTTGCTCCTCGCTGCCCGCTGCGACCTCTTTTTTCGCGGCCATCTCTTCGATGATCACCTTCAGCTGGGCTTCGGAGTCGTCGTCGAGCTTGGTGAAGCTGCCGTAGTTGGACTTGTCGGCCGGGATCGGAAAGGTATCCAGCCACTTGCCGTTGACAGCGCGGAAGAGGTCATCCTGCGGCCGCGAGGCGGTGTCGAAGTGCGCCTGGTTGATGCCGGCGGTCAGCACCTTGGCAGCGGGTGCTTCAGCGGCGGCGACGGGGGCGGCCTCGGCAGCGGGCGCCTCGGTCTTCTTGCCACAGGCGGCGAGCGTGGCGAGCGCGGCCAGGGTCAGGGCGCTCAGGGCAAAACGGTTCATGGGCAACTCCAGAGGATGATCAGCAATCGTAACGTGACCGACAGGGATGGCGCAGGCTCATAAAACGTTTACGCGCCGGAGGCTCACTTAGACTATCGCCTGATACCCATCGGCCGCCGCCACCCATGTTTGAACTCAATACCACCCCGACCAGCAGCAAGGCCGAAACCTATGCGCTGTTGCAGCAGCAGGCCGAGGCGCTGTTTCACGGCGAGCGCAATGCCATTGCCAATGCCGCCAATCTCGCCAGTCTCATCTGGCACACGCTGCCGGGGCTGAACTGGGCGGGCTTCTATCTGTTCGACGGCACGGAGCTGGTGCTGGGCCCGTTCATGGGCAAGCCGGCCTGCGTGCGCATCGCCCTGGGGCGCGGCGTCTGCGGCACGGCGGCGACCACGCGGGTCACACAGCTGGTGGAAGACGTGCATGCCTTCCCCGGTCACATCGCCTGCGACAGCGCCAGCAACAGCGAGATCGTGCTGCCGCTGGTGCGCGATGGGGTGCTGCTGGGCGTGCTCGATCTCGACTCGCCGCTCTTGGCGCGCTTCGATACCGAAGACCGCGCCGGGCTTGAGCGGGTGGCAGCGAGCTGGATCAGCGCCTCCAGCTAAGCGCTACTTCTTGCCCCAGACGGCTTCCAGGCGCGCATCTCTGCCACAGCCATAGCGGTAATACTTGTACTTGAGCGCGTTGGTCTTGTAGTAGTTCTGGTGGTAGCCCTCGGCCGGCCAGAAGGTGGTGGCGCGCACGATCTCGGTGTAGACCTTCGGCACGCGCCCGCTTTTTTCCAGTGCGGCCTTGCTGGCTTCAGCCACCTTCATCTGCGCATCGTCGAGCGGGTAGATGCCGCTGCGGTATTGCGGGCCGTGGTCGCAGAACTGCTGGTCTTGCACGGTGGGGTCGATGGTGGGCCAGAACTTTTCGATCAGCTGGGCGTAGCTGATCTGCTTGGGGTCGAAGGTGACTTCGACCGCCTCGGTGTGGCCGGTGCGGCCGCCCGACACCTGCTCATAGGTGGGCTTGCTCACCGTGCCGCCGATGTAGCCGGAGACGGCTGAGATCACACCAGGGATTTTCTCCATGTCCGATTCGGTACACCAGAAACAGCCGCCGGCGACGATGGCTTTCTCGGTGCCCGTCGCGGTGGCTGGTGCGGGCGCAACCGGTGCTGCGCAGGCCATCAGGGGCAGCAGGGCTGCGAGGGCAGCAATGAAAATACGCATGGTTCAGGCTCTCAGGGCGGGCAGGGGTTCGGCTTCGGGCACGAATCGCAGCGCCACGCCGTTATTGCAGTAGCGCAGGCCGGTGGGGGCCGGGCCATCATCGAAGACATGGCCCTGGTGGCCGCCGCAATGCGCGCAGTGGTATTCGGTGCGCTGCGAGAACAGGCTGTTGTCCACCTTGGTGCCGATGGCATCGGGGCGCGCCCTGAAAAAGCTCGGCCAGCCGGTGCCGCTGTTGAACTTGGTGCGCGCGTTGAACAGCGGGTTGTAGCAGGCGGCGCAGACGTAAATGCCTTCGCGCTTCTCGTCGTTGAGCGGGCTGGTGCCGGCGCGCTCGGTGGCTTCCTCGAACAAGACGCGGTAGCTCTCCGGCGGCAGGATTTTCTTCCACTCGGCGTGGCTGAGCTTGCTCTTGAAGGTGGCCGGTGCGGCCTCGGCATCCTTGGCACCGACACAGGCGGTGAAGCCCACGACCGGGGCCAGACCGAGAATCTTCAGCAGGGAGCGTCGCGTCATCATGGGTTCTCTCTCAAAGGTTTCCACCGCTTTAGGACATGATCATTACGGATTGGTGCGCCCGGTAGATGAATAGCTGTCATTCGCTCAGGGCATGACGGGCAGCGTCATGCAGGCAAAGCCCGCGCGCTGCTCGCTGCCGGCACAAAAGCGCAGGCCATCGGCAGTAAGGCCGCCGGCCTCGGTCTGCTTCCACTGCGGCAGGTCGATGCGCTCCGGCATCTGCGCAAACGCCTGCGCCCAGCTCTCGCCCGCAAGGCGGCGGTAGCGGTGGGCGTCCTTGTAGGTGGTGACGATCGCACTCAGGCCATCGGGGGCGATATCAAACGCCGTCGGCCAGTCGCGCAGCAGTCCGTAGAGCGGGTCTTCCGACAGATCCAGCGCATTGGGCTTGGGCAGGTGCAGCACGGGGCCGAGCTTTTCAGCCACCACCACCGCACCGGGCTTGGGCGGCGCATCGGGCAGGGCGACGCGATAGACCACTGGCGGCCGCTCGCGCTTGCTCAGGATGAGGATGTCGCCGGTGAGCGGGTCCACCGCCAGGCCCTCGGCATCGCGCGGGCCGTCCGGGTAGCGCACATTCAGCTGCCACAACAGCGGCGCGCTGCCGCCTTTCGCACCCGGATCACGCACTGCATACAGGGTGATGGCGGCACGCTTGGCGGCGTTGTCGCCGATGTCGCCAATCAGCAGCGCGGGCTGGCCCTGCCAGCGCAGGGTGGCGATGTCCTCCCAGTCGATGGCGAGGGTGTCGGGCACCTCCACCACGCCGCCGTCGCTGCCATCGCCCCCGACGCGGAACAGGCGCGCGCTGTCACCGCTGTCGTTATGCGCCCACAACCAGTCATCGGTGGCGAGTGAGCGGGTGAGGCCGGAAAGCTCCTCCAGCTCCGCATTCGCCAGCACCGCTTCGGGTGCGGCGCGCAGGTAGGCACAGGCAGGGATCAGCAGGGCCAGCAGCAGGAACAGCAAGCGCCGCCGCTTGCGGCCCGGCTGGGTCCACGGTTTCAGTGCGCCCATGCGATCAGGCCGATGGCGAAGTAATAAGTGAGCAGGGTCAGCGGCTGGCCCCACCAAGGCTGGGCGACGAACTTGCGCCAGGCCAGCACGGCATCGGACAGCGCGAACAGCAGGGCACCGGCAGCGGCCCAGGTGGCGGCGTGGCTCTCGCTCAGGCCCGCGCGCAGCAGGGCCGCCAGCACCATGGCGCTGAGCACGCTGAGATAGACCAGCACAGCGGGCTTGAGCCGCCCCGTGCGAGGCAGCAGCCAGCTGGCGTAGCCCAGCACCAGCGCCATGAATGCCAATCCACCGAACAGCGCCGTGTGAGGAACGAACAAGGGCGCCAGCGGCAGATCGGTGACGAAGGCGGCAATCAGCAGCAGATGCCCCAGCACGAAGGCCGAAAGCCCCAGCAGAAAGGCGCGGCGGCTGCTGAACATCAGCGCCACATCACCCGCCAGGCAGAACCCCAGCGCGGCAATGACCCAGCTGCGATAGCCCGGCGCCGAGGCCAGTGCCAGCCAGGCGAGGGCGGTGATCAGCAGCGTCGTCAGCGGCTTGGTGATGTAGAACAAGGGGCGTCGCTGGCCGTGCCAGTCACTGGCGATGGTGGCGAGTCCGCTGGCGATGGCAGCGGCGATCAGGAGAAGTTGCATCGTTGAAGGCTAACAAACCCAGCCGCAGTTCTTTACGCTTGCGCGCATTCCCCGCACCTCATCCCCGCTTCACCCAAAAAGCATGCGCGTCCACTGGCTGCAACACGCGGAACACGAAGACCTCGGCTGCATCGCGCCCTGGCTGGCGGCGCGCGGCCATGCGGTGACGTGCTCGCGCCTGCAGCGCGGCGAACCGCCGCCGGCTGCCGATGGCTATGACTGGCTGATCGTGCTGGGCGGGCCGATGAACATCTACCAGCACGCGGCACATCCCTGGCTGGTGGCGGAGAAGCAGTGCATCCGCGCCGCGCTCAACGCGGGCAAGCGCGTGCTCGGCATCTGCCTCGGCGCGCAGCTGGTCGCCGACCAGCTGGGTGGGCCGGTCTCTGCCAACGCCGAGACCGAAATCGGCTGGCATGCGATCAGCACCACGGCGGCGGCGCGGCTGGAGGGCGCGTTCAAGGGCTTTCCACAATCCTTCACCGCGTTTCACTGGCATGGCGATACCTTCGCGCTGCCGGTGGGCGCGCAAGCCCTGATGAGCAGTGCGGCCTGCGCCAACCAGGCTTTCAGCCACGGCAGCAAGGTGGCGGGCATCCAGTTCCATCTCGAAGTCACCGCCGCCAATGCGCGCGACTGGTTTGCCGTGGAGCGCCCCAGCCCCGCACGCTACGTGCAGGCGGCGGAAGAAATCATGGCCGCGCTGCCGAGCTTTGCCGAGAACAACCGGCTGATGCTGAAACTCTTGGAAAATCTCGAAGCGGCTTAAGCCAGACGCGCGCGCAAGAATGCGCCGACCTCTTCGATCTCTTCCATCACCACCTGATGCTGCATCGGGTATTCGAGCCACTGCACCGGGTAGCCGAGCTGCACCAGCACATCGCGCGAGCCGCTGCCCATGCTGTAGGGCACCACCGGGTCCTGCTTGCCGTGGACGAGCAGGATCGGCGTCTTCAGGTTCTCGGCATGGGCCTCGGCGGCCAGGGTGCTTTCCACCGGCAGATAGCCGCTCAGGCCGACGATGCCTGCCAGCGGTGCGTGAAAGCGCAGACCCGTATGCAGGGCCATCGCGCAACCTTGCGAGAAGCCTGCAATGACCAGCTTGCTGGAGGGGATGCCAGCCGCCATCTCCGCATCGAGAATGCCCGCAATGCGCTGGGCCGAGTCGCGGATTCCGGGGGTGTCCTGCGGACCCGTGCGGGAGAGACCCACGATGTCGTACCAGGCGCGCATCGGGTAGCCGTTGTTGAGGGTCACCGGCCGCACGCTGGCATGCGGGAAGATGAACTTGATGCCGTGATCCTTCGGCAAGCCCAGCTCCGGCACGATGGGCACGAAGTCGTTGCCATCCGCGCCCAGGCCGTGCAGCCAGACGACGGTGGCGCGGTGCTTGCCCTGTGGCGGGAGGGTGATGGCGTCTTCGTTGCGGATCATGGGCTGGCAGGTTCGTGCGGGGGCGGTGCGGTGATTCTAAGGCCGCTAAACTGCGCTCCATGAAAACCCTGCCCGCGCTCGCCATCGCCCTGCTGCTTTCCGCCTGCGGCCAGACCGGCCCGCTGCGCCTGCCAGAGCCACAGCCCACGCCTGCAAACGCCGCAGACGCCTCGGCAGACCAGCCCAAGACCTCCCCCGCACCGTAATTTTCAGTGGATCATTTCGTCAGCAAGAACGGCGCCCTGCACGCCGAAGGCCTGCCCGTCTCCGAACTCGCCGCGCGCTTCGGCACGCCGCTCTATGTGTATTCGCGCGCCACGCTCGAACGTCACTACAAGGCCTTCGACTTAGCGCTTTCACCCGTGCCGCATCAGGTGCATTACGCGGTGAAGGCCAACTCCAACATCGCCGTGCTCAATGTGCTGGCCCGACTCGGTGCGGGCTTCGACATCGTCAGCGGCGGCGAGCTGCATCGCGTGCTGAAAGCAGGCGGTGATCCCGCCAAGATCGTCTTCAGCGGCGTCGGCAAAACCGTGGCCGAAATGCAGGCAGCACTTGATGCCGGTGTGGGCTGCTTCAATGTGGAAAGCGAGTCGGAGCTGCGGCGGCTGTCCGCTGTCGCCAGCCGCTGCGGCAAGACCGCGCGCATCGCCCTGCGGGTGAACCCCGATGTCGATGCCAAGACCCATCCCTATATCTCGACGGGGCTGAAGAACAACAAGTTCGGCGTCTCGTTGATCGAAGCCGAACAGCTGTATCTGGAAGCCGCACGAATGCCCGGCATCGCCATCGCCGGCATCGCCAGCCACATCGGCAGCCAGCTGCTCGATGCCACGCCGCTGGTCGATGCGCTGGATCGCATGCTGGCACTGGTCGATCGCCTGCAAGCCGCAGGCATCTGGCTGACGCACATCGACGTGGGTGGCGGCCTGGGCGTGCGCTACAAGGATGAAACCCCGGTGGAGCCGCGCGAATGGGCCGCGGTGCTGCTGCCGCATCTGGCAGGCCGCGATCTCGAAGTGCATTGCGAGCCGGGCCGCGCCATCGCTGGCAATGCGGGTCTGCTCGTGACCAGGGTCGAGGCCATCAAGCACGCCGAGGAAAAGAGTTTCTGCATCGTCGACGCCGCTATGAACGATCTGTTGCGGCCGACGCTGTATCAGGCCTGGATGGACATCGTCCCTGTCGCCCCGCGCAGCGACGAGGCCGCGCGGAATTACGACGTGGTCGGCCCGGTGTGCGAAACCGGCGACTGGCTGGGCAAGGACCGGATGCTCACCGTGCGCGAAGGCGATCTGCTGGCCGTGCGGACCGCCGGTGCCTACGGCTTCACCATGAGCAGCAACTACAACTCGCGTGGGCGTGCGGCCGAGGTGATGGTCGATGGCGACGCGGTGCATCTGGTACGGGAACGCGAACTGCTTGATGACCTCGTGCGTGGCGAGCGGCTGCTGCCATGAGCCAGACGCTGCTCCTGATCGACGCCAGCAACTGGATCTTCCGCGCCTATCACGCACTCCCGCCGCTGACCGCGCCCGACAAGACACCGACCGGCGCGGTGTATGGCTTTGGCAACATGCTGAAGCGCCTGCACAAGGAGCATCCGGCCGAGCGCATCGCCGTGGTGTTCGATGCCAGTGGCGAGTCCTTTCGCAACCAGATCTTTGCCGACTACAAGGCCAATCGCAGCGAGACGCCGGAAGATCTGAAGCCCCAGTTCGCGCTCGTGCAGCAGATGGTGGCAGCGCAGGGCTTGCCCTTGCTGGTGGTGCCGGATGTGGAGGCCGATGACGTCATCGGCTCGCTCGCCAAGGCAGGCGAGGCCGCAGGCATGGAGGTGCTGATCGTCAGCGGCGACAAGGACATGGCGCAGCTGGTGAACGAGCGCGTGCATCTGCTCGACACCATGAAGAACCGCCGCATGGGGCCGGCCGGCGTGGTGGAAAAGTTTGGTGTGACGCCGGCACAGATCATCGACTACCTGGCGCTGATGGGCGATGCGGTGGACAACATCCCCGGCGTGCCCGGCGTGGGGCCGAAGACCGCCGCCAAGTTACTGGGCGAGCACCACACGCTGGAAGGCGTGATGGCAGCCGCAGGCGAGGTGAAGGGCAAGCTCGGCGAGAACCTGCGCGCGGCACTCGATGTGCTGCCGATGTGCAGGGAGCTGGCGACCATCAAGTGCGATGTCGCCTTGCCGCTGGCACTCGATGCGCTGGTGAAGCAGGCAGAGGACAAGGCCGCGCTGAAGGCGCTGTATCTACGGCTGGGGTTCAATCGCTGGGCGGAAGAGGTGGGTGCGATGGCTCCTGCCTTGCCGCTTCCTCCCGTGGAAGTCGCCGCAGCGGTGGCGGGTGAGAGCGCGCGGGTCGAGCAAGCCGATGCGCTCGCCGCTAGCCCCCTGCCGCAAGAGGAGAGGGAGGCAAGGGCCGCCGCTGAAACCAAGGCCATCCTCGTCATCGACGAGGCAACTTTTGCGGACATGCTGGCAAGGCTCGAAGCCGCTGAGTTGATCTGCTTTGATACCGAAACCGACTCCATCGCCAGCAACCAGTGTGGTCTCGTGGGCCTCGCGTTTGCGGTGCAGGAGGGCGAGGGCTGGTATGTGCCGGTCGCGCACAACTACCTCGGCGTGCCCGCGCAGTTGCCGATGGCCGAAGTGCTCGCGCGCATCAAGCCCATCCTCGAAAATCCGCAGAAGAAAAAGATCGCCCAGCACGGCAAGTTCGACTGCAACGTGCTCGTGCGACACGGCATCGCGGTGCAGGGCTTTGCCTACGACACCATGCTGGAAAGCTACGTGCTCGACGCGGGTGGCAACCGCCATGACATGGACACGCTCGCCGAGAAATATATGGGCGTGAAGACCATCTCGTTTGCAGACGTGGCCGGCAAGGGCAAGAGCCAGATCACCTTCAATCAGGTCTCGCTCGACAAGGCCGCGGAGTATTCGGCGGAAGACGCCGACATCACCCTGCGCCTGCACCATGCACTGCATCCGCGCCTCGCGGGCGAGCCTTCGCTGCTCAAGGTATTCGAGCAACTCGAAATGCCGCTGGTGCCGGTGCTGGCCGCAATGGAGCAGACCGGCGTGAAGATCGACGCACCCCTGCTCGCCACCATCAGCGCCGAGTTGTTGCACAGGATGGCTGAGTATGTGAAGCAGGCTTACGAAGCCGCAGGCGGCGAATTCAACATCGGCTCGCCCAAGCAGTTGCAGACCATCCTCTACGATCAGCTCAAGCTGCCGGTGCTGGGCAAGACACCGAAGGGCGACCCCTCCACGGCCGAAGATGTGCTGGAAGACCTGGCCCAGCACCACCCGCTGCCGCGTCTCATCCTCGACTGGCGCGGCCTGTCAAAGCTGCGCAGCACTTACACCGAGTCGCTGCCGCTGGAGATCAACCCGAAGACGGGACGCATCCACACCAGCTATCACCAGGCCGTGGCGGCCACCGGGCGGCTCTCCTCGCAAGACCCCAATCTGCAGAACATCCCGGTGCGCAATGTCGAGGGCCGTCGCATCCGCCAGGCTTTCGTGGCCGAGAAGGGCAATCTGCTCTGCTCCATCGACTACTCGCAGATCGAGCTGCGCCTGATGGCGCATTTCTCCGGCGACGCCAAGCTCGTCGAGGCATTCCAGACCGGCAAGGACATTCACCAGGCCACCGCCGCCGAAGTGTTCGGCCTGCCGCTGGAAGAAGTGACGGGCGATCAGCGACGCTCGGCCAAGGCCATCAACTTCGGCCTCATCTACGGCATCTCCAGCTTTGGTCTGGCGAAGCAGCTCGGCATTGGCCGCAGCGAGGCGCAGGCCACGATTGACCGCTTCTTCACCCGCTACCCCGGCGTGAAGCAATACATGGACGGCACCAAGGCATCGGCCAAATCACGGGGCTACGTCGAGACGCTGTTCGGCCGCCGGCTCTACCTGCCCAACATCACCTCGAAGAACCAGGGCCTGCGCAGCTATGCCGAGCGCACTGCCATCAACGCGCCGCTGCAAGGCACGGCGGCCGATCTGGTGAAACTCGCCATGATCGACCTGCACGGCTGGATCCAGACCAATGCCCCGGACATCCAGATGACCATGCAGGTGCATGACGAACTGGTGTTCGAGGGGGAGGCAGCGCGGCTGACCGCGCTCGCCCCGCAGCTCGCGGGGAAAATGGTGCGGGTGCTGCACGATGGCCTGGGCCGCCCATCGCCCCTCGCGGTGCCGCTGGTGGCCGACTTTGGCCTGGGCTTGAACTGGGACGCCGCACACAGCGCCACCGGCCACGCAAGTGCTTGATGCAGCGCACAATCTCACCCGATGAACGGTCTCTCATTGCCGCTCATCGTCGCAATGACGATTTGCAAGCCCTTGATTATAAAGGCTCATTGAACCTGAGCGGCAAATGAATGGCGGGGGCGTCACCAATCCATGCAACTTTTTGCGGGCATTGGGCGTCTATCTACCTGGAGCAGCGGCCTTCCCTTCCCTGCTCCCCGCTCCCTCCCTGGGCGGTAATTCCGGCGCTCCCAATGCCCGGATGTTCGCCCGGTAGCCCAAAAGGCTATCGGGCTTTTTTATTGCCCCTCGTGTGCGGCGGCGATGTGGCCGGCAATCGCGACCCGGCCTTCTTCCACGCCGAGCGCGCTGTGGGACGAAAACAGCTGTGCCGTGAAACCCTCACCCCACTTCTTGAGCGCGGTGCGCACCTGCAGCAGCGTGCTGCCCGCCGCGCCTTTAGAGAGCTTGTCGGCCTTGGTCAGCAGCACATGGCAGGGCCGCTGGGCCGCCTTGGCCCAGTCGAGCATCTGCTCGTCGAGGTCGGTGAGCGGATGCCGGATGTCCATGATGACGATCAGCAGCCGCAGATTGGCGCGGGTTTCCAGATACCCGCCGATCAGCCGGCCCCAGTCCTGCCGGATGGCACCCGGCACCTTCGCAAAGCCATAGCCGGGCAGGTCGATGAGCCGCGCGCCGGGGATGTCGAACAGATTGATCAGCTGCGTGCGGCCGGGGGTCTTGGAGACGCGCGCCAGCGCCTTCTTGTTGCACAGCATGTTAAGTGCCGAAGACTTGCCGGAGTTGGAGCGGCCGACAAAGGCCAGCTCCGGCACGGTGTCGTCAGGCAGCTGTTCGAGCTTGGCGGCGGACATGACGAAGCTCGCCTGCACGAAGGGATTGAAGACCGGGGGCAGCGATTGAGGCGGGGTTTGGGACACGGGGACTCACAGGGGTTTGAAGCAGGGCAGCGACTGAAAATCAGCAAATCGCTGGGTTACAATGACGGTATTTTCAGCCCGCCGCACCGCCAGCGAAATGCCTTGCCGTAAGGCTTTCTGGGGGGACTGCGCACCAATGGAGTCTACTCAAAGTGATTAAGCGCGCCCTTCTTGCCTGTGCCCTGCTGGCACCACTCGTGAGTTTTGCCGAAGGCGCTGCTCTGGCCCCGATCAAGGGCGATGCCGCCGCCGGAGCCACCAAAAGCGGCACCTGCGTGGCCTGTCACGGCGTGGGCGGCAACGGCATCATCAATCCGGAATGGCCCAAGCTGGCCGCCCAGCACCCGGCCTACACCGCCGCCCAACTCAAGCATTTCAAGGCCGGCGAGCGCAAGAACGCCGTCATGATGGGCCAGGCCGCCCTGCTCAGCGAGCAGGACATGGCAGACATCGCCGCCCACTTCGCCACCCTAAAGGCCGTGCCGGGCGTGGCCAGCAAAGACTCGATCAAGATTGGCGAAAAGCTCTACCGCGCTGGCGATGCCCCGCGCGGCCTGCCGGCCTGCGCCGCCTGCCACGGCCCCACCGGCGCTGGCAACCCCACTTCGATGTACCCCCGCATCGGCGGCCAGAACGCGGCCTACACCGCCAACCAGCTCAACAGCTACAAAAAGGGCAAGGATGGGGAACGCGGCGCCGGCAAGCACGCTCTAATCATGAGCGCGGTGGCCACCAAGCTCACTGACGCCGAGATCGCCGCACTCGCCTCCTACGTCGCCGGCCTGCAATAAGTCTTGAAGGATTGATGCAAATGAAGAACCTCTTCCGCGCCCTGCTGCTGGTGATGTCACTTTCACCGCTGGCCTGCAACGCCCAAGCCACGGCCAACTACAGTGAAGGCAAGGAATACAAGAAAGTCCGCGAGGTCATTGCCCCCGCCGACGTCAAGAAAGTCACGGTTGAAGAGTTCTTCTGGTACGGCTGCCCGCACTGCTTCCACTCCGACCCTGCATTTGATGCCTGGAAAGCCAAGAAGTCGGCCGATGCCGATTTCCAGCGCATTCCGAACACCCTCGGCAGCCCGACCGGCGAGCTGCACATGCGCGCCTTTTACATTGCCGACTCGCTTGGCGTCGGCGAGAAAATCCACAAGGCGCTGTTCTCGGCCATCCACGAAAAGCACCAGCAGATGAACAGCCCCGACCAGCTCAAGGTGCTGTTCGAGCAGGCTGCAGGCGTGAAGCCGGCCGATTTCGACAAGGCCACCTCCAGCTTCATGGTCGATTCGCGCATGCGCCGCGCACAGCAGCTGGCGATGACCTATGGCATCACCAGCGTGCCGACGGTCGTGGTGGGTGGCAAGTACATCACCAGCGCCTCGATGGCCGGCAGCCCTGAAAAAGCCATGGCCGTGGTCGACTTCCTGGTCGAAAAAATCAAGAAGGAACGCAAGTAAGCGTGGCCGCTTGGCAGGCCCGGCTCCGCGCCGGGTTTTTCATTTTTGCGGCATGCGCCGCACCGTCTGCCATGGCTGCGCCGCAAGCGCTGGCCTCGATGGAGGGTGTCTGCAACAGCCTCGCCACCAAGCTCAAATCGGTGCCGGCAGGCGAGTGCAAAAGCGCGGGCCTGAACGTGGCCAGCAGCGCCAGCGTGCAGGGCCAGCCCATCCTCTGGCGCGACTACCGCGCGCTGAAGAGCAAGACCCCGGCCAAGCGCGTGCTGCTGGTGGGCGGCATCCATGGTGACGAGCTGTCGTCGGTGGCGGTGGCTTTCGAGTGGATGCGCCGGCTCGCCGACCAGGAGCAGCAGCCCTTCCACTGGCGCGTGGTTCCCTGCCTCAACCCGGATGGCGTGCTGGCGAGTGTCTCGAAGCGCGCCAATGCCAATGGGGTGGATCTCAACCGCAACTTCCCGACGCCGGACTGGAACGCCAAGGCGGCGCTGTACTGGAAAAACAAGACCAAGAGCGACCCGCGTCGCTTCCCCGGCAAGCTGGCCGGCTCGGAGCCGGAGACCAAGTGGCTGATGAGCCAGATCAAGAGCTTCCGGCCCGATGCCATCGTCTCGATCCACGCGCCTTACGGCATCCTGGATTTCGACGGCCCGCGCACGCCGCCGGCGCGTCTGGGCTTTCTGAACCTCAGCGAACTGGGCACCTACCCCGGCTCGCTGGGCAACTACGCAGGCGAGTTTCTGGGCATTCCCATCATCACGCTGGAGCTGCCGCACAGCGAGGCCTCACCGACGGTGGCGCAGAGCGGCAAGATCTGGACCGACCTGATCAAGTGGCTGGAAAAGAACCTGCCGCAGGGCTCGCCGCCGCTGTTCCAGCGCCTCTCCGACCCCAACTGGCTGCGCAACGCACCCTGATGGGGTTTCGTTGCGCGCCGGCGCAACAGGCTTTCGGCACTCACACGATCCGGGGTTCCGCGTGACCATCCCACTCGGCGGATTCAGCCTCGATCTGGTCGACCTGCTTCTCCACCGCATCCGGCGTTTCCACCCGCGCGATGTGGAAGGCCGCCTCGCCTTCGTAGACCAGCGGCAGCATGACGCGGCCGATGATGATGCCGCTGAAGGGCGCCAGCACCGGCTCTTCGCGCTCGTCGAACGGCGTGCCGATCACGCCCAGGGTCTGGCCCTTCTTCACCGCATCGCCCAGTGCGACCTGCGAGCGCAGGATGCCGCTCACCGGCGCGCGCGCCCAGCCCTCTGACTTCGCATAGATCGGCTCGACGCTGCTGCCGGGCGAATCGCCCGCACGCGGCAGCATTTCCAGCTCCATCATCACGTTGACGATGCCCTGCACGCCGATGCGGATGGCGGTTTCATCGAAACGCAGCGCCTCGCAGGCCTCATACAGAATTGCCGGAATGCCCTTCGCCGTGGTGTAGGCGCGCAGCGTGCCTTCGGCGGGTTTGGAGTCAAGAAACAGTGGCGCACCGAAGGCCTTGGCCAGCCGCCGGTTGTCAGGGTTGGAGAGATCGGCGCGGATCTGCGGCAGGTTGGGGCGGTGGATGGCGCCCGTGTGCAGGTCAATGCCGAAATCGGCCTTGCCCACCACCTCGGTCAAGAACAGGCGCGCCAGCCTGGCGGCCAGCGAGCCGGTCTCGCTGCCGGGAAAGCTGCGGTTGAGATCGCGCCGATCCGGCAGGTAGCGCGACTGGTGCAGGAAGGCCAGCACATTCACCACCGGCACCGCCAGCAGCGTGCCGGCGAGTTCGGCCAATGCCGGCAGCTTGAGCACGCGGCGGACGATCTCGACGCTGTTGATCTCGTCGCCGTGCATGGCGGCACTCAGGAACATCACCGGGCCGGGGATGAGGCCGCGATGCACGATCACCGGCAGATGCACCGGCGTGCCGATGTAGAGATCGGCCACCGGCAGATTGATGGTCTGGCGCGTTGCGGGGGCGATGTCGATGCCGCCGATGGTGAGGGGGCGGTGCGCGCTCATTTCTTCCGGCTCCGGCGGGCCACATCGTCTTCGAGAAACTCGATGATGGCGGCGGCGATGTTCTCGCCCGTGGTGGTCTCGATGCCCTCCAGCCCCGGCGATGAATTGACCTCCAGCACCATCGGCCCCTTGGCGGTGCGCATCAGGTCGACACCCGCCACGTTCAGGCCCAGCAGCTTGGCGGCGCGGATGGCGGTGGAGCGTTCCAGCCGGGTGATCTCGATGTTGGTGGCGTGGCCCCCGCGATGCAGATTGCTGCGGAACTCCCCGGCTGCGGCCTGCCGCTGCATCGCCGCCACCACCTGTCCCCCCACCACGAAGCAGCGGATGTCGCGGCCGGCGGATTCCTTGATGAACTGCTGCACCAGGAAGTACGCATCGAGCCCGCGAAAGGCTTCGATCACCGAGGTGGCCGCACCCTCGGTTTCGCACATCACCACGCCGACGCCGTGGGTGCCCTCGGTGAGTTTCACCACCAGCGGTGCGCCGCCCACCAGACCAATCAGATCCTGCGTGTCATCGGGCGAGTGGGCGAAGCCGGTGATGGGCATGCCGATGCCCTTGTTGGCGAGAATCTGCAAGGCCAGCAGCTTGTCGCGCGAACGCGCCACCGCGTTGGAAGAATTGAGCGACTTCACCCCCATCGCCTCGAACTGCCGCAGCACCGCCAGGCCGTAGTAGGTCACCGAGGTGCCGATGCGCGGGATCACCGCGTCGATGCCGGTGAGCTTCTTGCCGCTGTAGTGGATCTCCGGCGTGGTGGGCGTGATGTTCATGTAGCAGCGCAGCGGGTCGATGATCGACACCGAATGCCCGCGCCGCCGCGCGCCGTTGACCAGGCGCCTGGTGGAATAGAGCTGCGGGTTTCTCGACAGGATCGCAATTTTCATCGGCCCTCGAAGGAGTTGGTTTTACCGTTGTGCCCGCCCTCACCGCAGGCAAGACTTTGGCACACCACAAGGAAGTGCCGCAGCCGCCATGAGCCAGACCCCCACCGCACCCGTCGCCGTGCCCTTCGAGCGGTTCAGCGAGTTCTACCCGTACTACCTGGGTGAACACAGCAATCGCATCTGCCGCCGCCTGCACTTCATCGGTTCGACGCTGGCCATCGGGCTGGTGGCCACGGCCATTGCCACACAGGCTTGGTGGCTGATTGCAGTCGCCTTCGTGCAGGGCTACGGCTTTGCCTGGGTCGGGCATTTCTACTTCGAGCACAACAAGCCCGCGAGCTTCAAGCAGCCCTGGTTCAGCTACCTCGGCGACTGGAAGATGTGGTGGCAGACCCTGACGGGAAAAATCCCGTTCTGAGTACTGCGGCGGCTCAGGCCGCCATCGCGTAGCGGCCCAGCATCAGCTCGGCCACGATGCCGTTGCGCACCAGGTCGGGCGACACCAGCGGGAAGCGTGTGGAGGGTTGATAGCCCGGCAGGCTGCCCAGGGTCTTGCTGTCGGGCAGATCGAAGCCCATGGTCCACAAATCGAACCGGCGCTTGGTGATGGGGCTGCGCTGCAACAGCCGCATGCTCTTGTGGCGCGGGTCCTTCTCGATGCGGCCATAGGTGGCGGTCAGCACCGCCTCCTCGCCTTCGAGAATCTGCAAGAAGCTCTCGTCGGCGTAGAGCAGAAACCCGGTCACGCCATCCTTCTCGTTGCGGATACGGGCAATTTCGAGAATGGCCTGCAGCGAGGCCGTGTCCACCGGCTTGATGGCTTGGCTGGCATAGATGAGTTTTTGCAGCATGGGTTTCGGTCTCCGAAGGGTTTGGGAGCAACGTCAATCGGTGCCGATCGCACGGTCGCGACCGCTGTGTTTTGCCTTATACAACCGCTGATCGGCCAACGCCAGAAAGTTTGCCAGTTCACCGCGCACCGGTGGTGTGGCGACAGCGGCGCCGATGCTGATGCTGATGGTGGGGCTGGTCGGGCTGCTGGCGTGCGGCAGCGCCAGCTCGCGGATGCGAGCCAGCAGCAGGCCGGCGGCTGCCAGGGTGCCGGCCATGTCGGCGTCGGGCAGCAGCACCGCAAACTCTTCGCCGCCATAGCGGGCGACGAAATCGCTGGGCCGCTTGAGCGTGGCCGTGAGCGCCTGCGCCACCTGCCTCAGGCACTTGTCACCGGCCTGATGGCCATAGGTGTCGTTGTAGAGCTTGAAGTGATCGATATCGACCATCAGCAGGCCGAGCGAGCCGTGACCGCGCGCGGCGCGCAGAAACTCCTGCTCAAAGCGTTCGTCGAAAGCGCGGCGGTTGTTCACACCCGTCAGCGCATCAAGCAGCACCAGCCGCCGCAGCTGCGCCTCCATCTCACGGCGCTGGGTGGCATCGCGCAGCACCAGCACGAAGTACTCGTGCTGGTTCAGCACCACGCGCCTTGCGTTCGCATCCACCGGCAGCATGCTGCCATCGGCACGGATCACTTCACAGTCGCAGCGCCGCTCCGGCTGTTCGTCGCTGAGGTGCGACCAGACATTCGTGATGTAGGGCAGCACTCGGCTCAGATCGAACTGTGTATCGAGCAGCTCGGCGCGGGCATAGCCCAGCTGGCGGGCGGCTGCCTCGTTCAGTTCGATCAGATGCCGTTCGGGCATGCGGATCACCAGCAGCAGATCGCCGGACTGCTCGACCAGGCGATAGAAAAGCTCCAGCCGCTCGCGCTCGATGGCGAGCTGGGTTTCCAGCGCCCGCTTCTCCAACGCGCCACGGATGGCCCGCTGCAGGCTGTCGGTGCCGAGCTTGCCCTTCACCTGATAGTCGTCGGCGCCCGCCTTGATGGCGGCCACCGAGGTGTTGACGTCGTCGAGCCCGGTCAGCATCACGATCGGCAGCCGCGGGTGGCTGCTGCGTATGGTGCGCAGCAGGTCGAGACCGCTGGCATCCGGCAGGTGCAGGTCGAGCAGCACGAACTGCGGCTGGTGCGTCTCCATTGCCGCCAGCGCCGCCTCACCCGTGGCGGCGTCGAAGATGTTGTAGTGCTCTTCGGCCTTGCCCAGCATGCGCCGGTAGGTGAAGCGGTCGGCTTCGCTGTCGTCGACGATCAGCATGCGCAGGGCGGTGTCCATGTGCGGCTTCATCAGGACCTCGGCAGGATCACCAGCTCGAACCAGTAGTCCTTGAGCCGCTTGAGTGCCGCCATGAAGCCATCGAGATCGACCGGCTTCTGGATGTAGGAGTTGGCACCGAGGCGGTAGGCCATCTGCACGTCGCGCTCGTCGTTGGAGGTGGTGAGCATGATCACCGGCACCAGCTTGAGACGATCGTCAGCACGGATCCGTTCCAGCACCTCACCGCCGTTGAGGCCCGGCAGGTTGACGTCGAGCAGCACGATGCCCGGCTTCTGCGGGCCTTCAGCCGCATAGCTGCCCGTGCCATGCAGATAATCCAGCGCCTGCTCGCCGCTTTCGGCATGCACGATGGGGTTGGCAAGCCCCGCCTTGCGCAGACCGCGTTCGGTGGCGAAGAAATCAGCCGGGTTGTCCTCGACCACGAGGATGGCCTTGTTGGGTTCGATCATGTGAAGTGTTCTCCGCTCAAAGTGAAAGCAAAAGTGGCGCCCTGGCCTGGCTCCGAACTCACCCCGATGTGGCCGCCGTGCGCCTCGACGATGCGCTTGACAATCGCCAGGCCCACGCCGCTGCCGCCGCCGTAGGCGTCCTTGGCGTGCAGGCGCTTGAAAGGGGCGAACACGCGGGCGTGGAAATCCGGCTTGATGCCGATGCCGTTGTCCTGCACGTAGAACTCGGTGCCGCCAGTGGCCGATGCGCGCCGGCCGATCTCCACCAGCGGCGTCGGCTTGTCGTTGTATTTGAGGGCGTTGGTGATGAGATTGCGGAACACCTCGCCCACCCGCACGCGGTCACACAGCATCTGGCCCAGCGGCAGCTTGCGCACTTGCACCTTCTTCTCGGCCAGCGAGAAGTTGAGCGAGGCCAGCACCTCGTCCACCAGCAGGTCGAGATCGGTCTCGGCCTGCTTCATCGGCTCGCGGCCCAGACGGGCGATTTCGAGCAGGTCCTCGATCAGCCGCTGCATGCGCTCGGCCTGCTCGCTGACCGCCTTCAGCATGTGCTGGCCGCCGGCGTCGAGCTTGTCGGAGTAGTCCTCGGCGATGAAGCGCGCGTAGTTGTGGATGCCGCGCAGCGGCTCCTTGAGATCGTGGCTGGCGATGTAGGTGAACTCGTCCAGCTCGGCGTTGGCGCGCTCCATCTCGCGGGTGCGGTCTTCGAGCACGCGCTGTATTTCCAGCTCCAGCGTCACGTCGATCACCGCACCGACCGCGCGCATCACCCCATCCTCGCTGCTGACGATGCCGATGCTCCGCAGCCAGCGCACGCGGCCCTGTTCAGACACCGTGCGGTACTCCATTTGGAAGTCAGCGCTGTCCGAGGCCTCCGCGTCGGCAAACGCCTTGTTGAGCGGCTTCACGTCGTCCGGGTGAACGCGCCAGAGCAGGCTCTTGAGACTGCCCTTGAAGTCGCCGGGCGAGAGCCCGTGCAGGGTCTCGCCCAGCGCGTCGGTTTCGAGACGATCCTGCTGGATGTACCAGGTGTAGGGCGCGACGCGCGCAGCGGTGGTGGCGATCTTGGCGCGCTCCAGCGCATCGGCGCGCTCGGCCAGCAGCAGCTCATCCTGCTTCCTGGCCGTGATGTCGATGTTGATGCCCTCGTAGGCTTCGGTGCCATCCGCGAGACGCGAGCGCCGGGCGTTGCCGGAGATCCAGCGGATGCTGCCGTCCCGGTGGCGGATGCGGTACTCGACCTGGATATCGCTGCCTCGCGCCAGCTGCTCTGCGAGCTGTCGGCCGAGTGAGGGCATGTCTTCCGGCAGCATCAGGGTGCTGTACAGCAGCGGCTGTTCGAGCAGCATCGCGGGCGGGTAGCCCGTGATCTGCTCTGCAGCCCGGTTGGTGTAGAGCAGCGGCCAGCCGGGCGCATCAAGGCAGCGGATGATCATCCCCGGACTGTTGTGGGCCAGCTCCCTGTAGCGCGCCTCGCTTTCGGCCAGATCACCCGCCTGCTGCTCGCTCCTGCGCTTGAGCAGCACCTGGTCGGTGACCTCGGTCACGAAATGGAAGATGTAGCGAATCTGGCCGTTCTCGACCAGCGGTGTATTGACCGGGCTCCACCATTTTTCCTCGAAGCCGCTGCCGTCGGGGCGCTCGACGTCGTACTTCTGCAAGGCCATGGCATCGGCGCGGCCGCTGTCAATCACCCGCTCCAGCGAGGCACGCAGGTTGCGCACGCCATCGGCAGCAGGGTCGTTGGGGTTATCGGGGAACACCTCAAACAAGCCCTGCCCGAAAATCGTTCGCTGGGTCAGCGTGGCGGCCAGGTAGGCGTCGCTGCAGGTGGCAATGGTGAAGCGCGGCGCATCCGGCAGCAGGATCATCGCCAGGCCAGGCAGCGACTCGAACAGGAGCCGGTATTCGGGCGTCGCCAGTGCAGCGGGAGGCTGATCCAATGCAGGGCCGTTCATGCGTGCAGACCTAAATCAGGCGAATGAAAACCCGGTCGCCGCAGCGTAGGGCCGTTCCTGACAGGCTAACTGGCAGTGCCCTGATTTTCCATGGGCAATTTGGCATCCATGCGACCGCCTGGGTAGATATTGATCAGACTGGCTAGAATCGCCGCCGCATGAAGGATTCCCAGACATTTGAGGTGATCGTGATCGGTGGCGGCCACGCCGGCACCGAGGCAGCACTCGCGGCCGCCCGCATGGGTGCGCGCACGCTGCTGCTGACCCAGAACATCGAGACCCTCGGCCAGATGAGCTGCAACCCGGCGATCGGGGGCATCGGCAAGGGCCATCTGGTGCGCGAGATCGACGCCCTCGGCGGGCTGATGGCGCGGGCGGCCGATCATGCGGGCATTCAGTGGCGCACCCTCAACGGCAGCAAGGGGCCGGCGGTGCGTGCCACCCGCGCCCAGGCCGACCGCGCGCTCTACAAGGCCTACGTGCGCGAGGTGCTGGAAAACACACCGAACCTCACGCTGTTTCAGCAGGAGGCCACTGACCTGCTGGTGCAGGGCAGCTGCGTTGCGGGCGTGGTCAGCAAGATCGGCTTGCAGTTCACCGCGCGCGCCGTGGTGCTGACCACCGGCACTTTTCTGGGCGGGCGCATCCACGTCGGCCTGGAGAACCATCCGGGTGGCCGCGCCGGCGATTCGCCCAGCCTGCCGCTGGCCGCGCGCCTGCGCGAGCTGATGCCGCGCACCGGCCGGCTCAAGACCGGCACGCCGCCAAGGCTCGATGGCCGCAGCATCGACTGGAGCCAGTGCGCCGAGCAGCCCGGCGATACGCCGATACCCGTGTTCTCCTTCATGGGCAGCGCGGCGGATCACCCGCGCCAGGTCAGCTGTTTCATCACCAACACCAACGAGCAGACGCACGAGATCATCCGCTCGGGCTTCGACCGCAGCCCGATGTTCACCGGCGTGATCGAGGGCACCGGCCCGCGCTACTGCCCCTCGGTGGAAGACAAGGTCAACCGCTTTGCCGACAAGCAGAGCCATCAGATCTTTCTGGAGCCGGAGGGCCTCTCGACGCGCGAGGTCTATCCCAACGGCATCTCCACCTCGCTGCCGTACGACATCCAGGAGGGCTTCGTGCGCTCCATCAAGGGCCTCGAAAACGCCCGCATCACGCGGCCCGGCTATGCCATCGAGTACGACTACTTCGACCCGCGCGACCTGAAGCGCAGCCTGGAAACCAAGGCGCTCGAAGGTCTGTTCTTCGCGGGCCAGATCAACGGCACCACGGGCTACGAAGAAGCCGGCGCACAGGGCCTGCTCGCCGGCCTCAACGCCGGCCTGCTCGCACAGGGCAAGGAGAGCTGGTGCCCGCAGCGGCACGAGGCCTATCTGGGCGTGCTGGTCGATGACCTCATCACCCGCGGCACCAACGAGCCCTACCGCATGTTCACCAGCCGCGCCGAACATCGCCTGCTGCTGCGCGAGGACAACGCCGATGCGCGCCTCACGCCCAAGGGTCACGAGCTGGGCCTGGTGGATGAAGCGCGCTGGACACACTTCAGCCGCAAGATGAGCGCGGTCGATGCCGCCCGCACCGCGCTCGATGCGCAGTGGCTCAAGCCCGCGCAGCTGGCTCAAGCAGAGTTCGTCGCCATCTTCGGCCCCGCCGCCAGCTCCACCGCATTCAGCGCCAGCGACCTGATGCGCAGGCCTGAGGGCAACACCGCCCTGTTGACCCAGCTCGGGCTGATCGACCCTGGACTCGACCCGGTCATCGCCGAGCAGGTCGAAATCCAGATCAAATACGCGGGCTACATCGAGCGCCAGCAGGCCGAGATCGAACGCCAGGCGCGCTTTGAGGACGCCAGCCTGCCGGTGGACTTCGACTATGCCGGTGTCACGGGCCTTTCGAACGAGGTGCGCGCCAAGCTCATCAGCCATCGGCCGGATACGGTGGGCCAGGCCGGGCGCATCCAGGGCGTGACACCGGCAGCGGTGTCACTGCTGCTGGTGCATCTCAAGAAGCAGGGCGCACTGCGCCATCAGGCGGCCCGCTAGCCAAACAGATCCGGCTGTGCCGGTTCGGCGCTGGAGGTGCGAGTGGGCAGCCAGCGATGCAGGCTGCCGCCGTGCTGCTTCAGCCAGTCGCGGTGCAGCGGGTAGTCCGGCATCTGCCGCGCCACCAGGCCCCAGAAGCGCGGCGAGTGGTCGGGGTGGGGCAGATGGCAGAGCTCGTGGATCACCACGTAGCGGAACACTTCCACCGGCGCCAGCAGCAGCCGCCAGCTGAGTGACACCGTGCCATCGCGGGTGCAGCTGCCCCACTGCGCGCGGGTGTCGGCGATGCGCAGGGTGCGCCACTTCAGGCCGAGGCGGTGCGCCTCGTGATCGAGCAGGTGTTCCGCCTCCAGCCGCGCCTCGCGCATCAGCGCCAGCTTGAGTGCGCGGGTGAGCTGCTCGGCGCGGGTGCTGCCGGGGGCGAACACCTCGATGCTGCTGGCGGTCAGGCGCACCTGCAGCCGCGTCACGCTGGCCGGCACCCAGGTGAGCGGCAGCTCCACACCCCGCAGCATCAGCTTGTCGCTGCCATCCCAGCGCGGCGCGCGGCTGCTGGCCCTGGCACCCTGCCGCTGCTTGAACAGCTGCGCCTGCACCCAATCGATGCGGCTGACCAGAAACGCCCGCGCCTCGGCCTTGGTGGCGCGGCGCGGGATGGTGAGCAGCACCTCGCCAGCGGCATTGACGCTGATGCGGATGTGGCGGGCGCTGGCATGCGTGCGCTCGACCACCGGAAACGGAAATTGCAGGGCGTGCATCGGCGCTACTCGCTGCGATAGCCGAGCCGCGCCAGCAGGCCGTCCAGCTCGTCGAGGGAGTGGAAGCTGAGCTTCAGCTCGCCCTTGCCGGCCTTGTTCGCAGTGACCGAAACGGGTGTGGCAAGCAGATCGGCAAGCTCGCGCTCCAGCCGCCGCCAGTCGCTCGGCTTAGAAGCCTTGAAGCTGGGCTTGCCTCGGCGCTCGTTGCTCAGCTGCTTTTCGAGCGCGCGCACCGTGAGGCGCTTCTTCACCACCGCCGTCGCCCACAGCGGCTGCTCGTGCAGCGGCAGGCCGGAGAGCACCTTGGCGTGGCCGAGGCTCAGATGGCCCTCGTCCACCAGCGTCTGCACCGCCGGGTCGAGATGCAGCAGACGCAGGATATGGGTGACGTAGACGCGCGACTTGCCGATGCGCGCCGCGATCTCTTCGTGCGTCAGCTGATGCAGTTCGCTCAGGCGCTTCAGGCCCGCCGCCGCTTCGATGGGTGAGAGCGACTCACGCTGCAGGTTCTCGATCAGGCCGAGGACGAAGGCCTGATCCTCGTCCAGATCGTCGCGGATGATCGCCGGCACCTCATGCACCTGCGCCAGTTGCGCGGCGCGCCAGCGGCGTTCGCCGGCCAATATCTCGTAGCCCCACACCGTCGTGCGCAGCACCAGCGGTTGCACGATGCCGCTCTCGCGGATGCTCTCCGCCAGCTCGGCCAGGGCATCGGCATTGAACACCTTGCGCGCCTGCTGCGAGCCGGGGCGGATGAGATCAATCGGGATGTTCTTGACGGTGGGCGTGGGTGACATGCGCGGCATTCTACGAACTGCGGCGTGTCATCATCGCACCCCCACTTTCAGGTCCCATGTCCATGGAAATCGAATACCGCCGCATTCTCGAAGCCGTCGGCGAAAACCCCGACCGCGAAGGTCTGCTCGACACCCCCAAGCGCGCCTCGAAGGCGATGATGTTCCTGACCCAGGGCTATCGACAGAGCCTCGACGAGATCGTCAATGGCGCGCTGTTCTCGACCACCAACAACGAGATGGTGATCGTGCGCGACATCGAGCTGTACTCGATGTGCGAGCACCACATCCTGCCGTTCTTCGGCCGCGCCCACGTCGGCTACATCCCGGACGGCAAGGTGATCGGCCTCTCGAAGATCCCGCGCATCGTCGATTTCTTCGCGCGTCGCCTGCAGATCCAGGAACAGCTGACCAAGCAGATCGGCGAGTGCATCCAAGCTGTCACCGGTGCAAAGGGCGTGGCGGTCGTCATCGAGGCGCGCCACATGTGCTCGATGATGCGCGGCGTGCAGAAGCAGAACTCGTCGATGACCACCTCGATGATGGAAGGCCGCTTCCGCGACGATCCGCGCACGCGCCAGGAGTTCCTGATGCTGATCAAAAACTGACAGGCCGCAGAACGGTCATGGGGGCTGTCTATAATTCCCTCATCCAGGCGGCCTTGAGTGTCGTCACTGGCTTGTTCTTACAGAGGTTTTGCCCATGACCATCATGCCCGCCGCCCCGCTCTCCAATGCCCGTTTCGGCACCCCGCACCAGATCGAGGTGCTGATCGCCGCCGAGCCGGTGGTGCAGCGCGAGATGGACGAGCATCTGGCCCGCCGCAAGCTCTGGTTCCCCAACGACCTGATGCCGGCCGATGCGACGCTGAACGCCGATGACGACGCCACCCTCGCCAACATCCGCAGCAATGCCCGTGGCATCAGCGACAGCGTGCGTGTTGCGGTGGCGCTGAACCTGCTCACCGAAGAGGGCCTGCCGCACTTCCACCGCCTGATCGCCACGCACATGAGCAACGAGAGCGTCTGGCGCGCCTGGAACAATGTCTGGACGGCCGAAGAAGATCGCCACGGCTGCGCGATGCGCGACTACGTGCGCGACGCCCGCCTGTTCAACATGGGCGAGCTGGAAAAGCTGCAATACGAGTACATCGCCGCCGGCTTCGACCCCGACTGGGAGCAAGACCCGTATCGCCTGATGGCCTACACCTCGCTGCAGGAGAAGGCGACCCAGATCAGCCACGCCAACACCGGGCGCATGGCGGGTGTGCATGAGCCGGTGCTGCAGAAGGTGCTGGCGCACCTGGCTGGCGACGAGTCGCGCCACTACCAGTTCTACCGCGCCACCTTCGGCGAAATCCTGCGCGTCGACCCCAACCGCGCGCTGGTCGCCCTGCTCAAGGTCACGCTCGGTTTCGCCATGCCCGGCCACAACATCGCCGGCTTCAGCGAGATGAGCGAAGTGCTCGACCGCAGCAACATCTTCGGCACTCGCCAGTATCTGAAAATCGTTGAAGAGCTGCTGGAATACTGGGACATCGGCGGCATGACCGGCCTCAATCACGAGGGCGAGAAGGCGCAGGATCGTCTGATGAAGGTGCCGGGCCGTCTCTCCCGTGTCGCCGACTACGCCGACAGCAAGAAGCAGGCGCGCACCTACGCTTTCAAGTTTCTCGATGGCCGCACCGTAAGCCTGGCCGCATGAGGGCCACGCAGCGGGTTCTCGTCACCGGCGCAGGCTCCGGCCTGGGCCGCGCCATCGCCCTGCACTACGCCCGTCTCGGGGCGCAGGTGGCCTGCAGCGACCGTGATCTGGCCAGCGTGAAAGAGACGCTCACCCAGGTCATCAAGGAGGGCGGCACCGGCATCGCCTTCGCGCTCGACGTGACCAAGGAAGAAGACTTCATCGCCGCAGCCACCCGCCTGCAAAGCGAATGGGATGGCGTCGATCTCGTCGTCAACAACGCGGGCGTGGCGACGGCAGGCGACATCGACGCCGCGCCCATGAGCGACTGGGAATGGGTCATCAACATCAACCTGTTCGGCGTGGTGCGAGGCTGCAAAACCTTCGCGCCGATGCTCAAGGCCCAGCGCAGCGGCCATGTCGTGAACATCGCCAGCTTCGCCGGCATCGCCAACCCGCCCGGCATGGGCAGCTACAACGCCAGCAAGGCCGGCGTGGTGGCGGTGAGCGAGACGCTGCGGCACGAGCTGGCCGAGTTCGGCGTGGGCGTGACGGTGGTCTGCCCCGCCTTCTTCCCCACCAACCTGATGAATGCGGCGCGCGTAATGCAGCCGGGCACGGTGGGCATGGTGCACAAGTTCATGAAGAAGTCGGGCGTGACCGCCGAAGACGTGGCGGCGCAGATTGCACGCGCCGTAAGCCGCAAGGATTTTCTTGTGCTGACGCACAAGGACACGCGAGTGCAGGCGCTGATCAAGCGGGCTTCGCCGGAGCATTTCTTCCGGCTGGTGCAGAAGACTCGGAAGCGGTTGAAGCCGAAGTAGCGGGTGCCTTGTGATCTTCGCTGAGATTGAAGATGGGTCCGACTACGCCAGTTTTCACGCAGAGCTAGAAACTTTCTTCAAAAGCCATTTCGCAGAAGTAATGTCCGGACTCCAAGGAGAGTCATGGATCTGGATTTTTGAGGGCGATGAGAAGGTTGCAATCGACACCTTCTCTTCAATGGATTTCCATCAGATCAAGTCCTCCAAGCATGGGACACTCGTGCAACGAGTCATTGAGATTTTGTTGCTGCGGTACAAGGTAAATGTCTATCAAACGCCTAAACTTGAGGCGCACGAAGAGAGCTGAACACAGCTAGCACCGTAGTCCGCTTCGCATCGCGAGCCGGGTGATTACGCGCTGAGCTCACCCCGGCTTGCTGTGCAAACCGGGCTACTGGCTCAGACAGTCCTCGCGCACAGCTCCCCGAAACCCTGCGCTTCTCGGCACCTCCCACGGGACCCGACGTCAAAAGCCACATCGACAGCCAAGGCATTCGCTTTGCTCACACTGGATTCCCGCTTTCGCGGGAATGACGGTGGGCGGGGTGATTGGTGAGGTAAGGCAGCAACCACAATCTGTCATTCCCGCGAAAGCGGGAATCCAGGTGAGTGCGCAGCACTCATGTCTTCGAGAGCAGCGCCTTGAGCGTGATCGCTTCTTTCTGTATCGCCTGCTGCTGCTCGGGCTTTTTGCGCTGCCAGTTCATCACCTGCGGTTTCAGGCGCGGATGCTGGTCAAACAGGCGCTCGTGCCGGCCGATGAAATCCCAATAGAGCGTCGTGAAGGGGCAGGCGCGTGGGCCGGTGGCCAGCTCCGGGTCGTAGCGGCAGCCAGTGCAGTAGTTGCTCATGCGCTGGATGTACTTGCCGCTGGCGATGTAGGGCTTGCTGCCCATGAAGCCACCATCGGCGAACTGGCTCATGCCCATCACGTTCGGCAGCTCGACCCACTCGACGGCATCAACGTAGACGGCCAGATACCACTCGTGTACGCGCTTAGGCTCCACCCCCAACAGCAGCGCGAACAGGCCAGTCACCATGAGGCGCTGGATGTGGTGGGCGTAGCCGGTTTGCAGCGTCTGCTCGATGGTGGCTTTCAGGCAGGCGTAGTCGGTGTTGCCACTCCAGTAGAACGCGGGCAGCGGCTGGTGGGCATCGAGGGCGTTGTCTTCGAGGTACTGCGGCATGCGGTGCCAGTAGAGGCCGCGCACGAACTCGCGCCAGCCGATGATCTGCCGGATGAAGCCTTCCACGCTTTCAATCGGCGCTTCACCGCGACGCCAGGCGGCTTCGGCGGCCTCGCAGACTTCGCGCGGGTTAAGCAGCTTGAGGTTGATCGCCGCCGAGAGGTGGCTGTGCCAGAGCCAGGTCTCACCAGTCCACAGCGCGTCCTGGTGGGGGCCGAACTTCGGCAGACGATGGGCGATGAAATCGTCGAGGGCTTCCAGTGCTTCCTCGCGCGTCAGCGGCCAGTCGAAGGCGGCGAGGCGGCCGGGGTGCTCGGCATAGCGGGTCTCCACGATCTTGATCACTTCGCGGGTGATGGCATCGGGCTTGAAGCCGAAGCGCTTCGGCACGTTCTGCGGGCCGTCCTTGCCGAAGGCCTCGCGGTTGTCGTGGTCGAAGTTCCAAGTGCCGCCAGCGGGCTGCTTGCCCTCCATCAGCACGTTGGTGCGCTGGCGAATCCAGCGGTAGAAGTGTTCGAGCCGGGGCTGCTTGCGGCCCTTCATCCACTCGGCGAAGTCGGCGAGCGGGGTGATGAAGTGCATGTCGGGCAGGGTCTCGAAAGGCACGCCGGTCTCGTCGGCGATACGGGCGAAGTCCTGCACCAGCCGCCATTCGCCGGGCTCGACCAGCCGCACTTTTTGAGGCCTGAGCGCGGTGATCGACGCCGACAAGGCCTCGGCCAGGGTGGCATGGGGGTGGCTGCCGGTGGCCTGGTAGTGCAGGGGCCAGCTGCGCGCGCGCAGCAGGGCCGCAAAGTGCCGCATGGCGGCGATGAACACGACCAGCCGCGCCTTGTGGCTCCAGACATAGCCGGCTTCGGCCGGGGCCTCGCACATCCAGATGGCGTCCTGCGCCGCGTCGAAGCCCTCGAAGGCGGCCGAGGCTTGGTCCAGCTGGTCGCCCAGCACCACGATGAGATGGCGCACCTAGCGCGCCTTGCGGGCGGCTTTGCAGGCTTCGGAGCAGTAGCGCACCTCGTCCCAGACGCGCTCCCATTTCTTGCGCCAGACGAAGGGCCGGCCGCAGCCGAGGCAGTCTTTTTGGGGCAGATTGGACTTGGCGACGTGGCGGGGCATGGGGCTTGCGACAGCGTGGAGGTGATTTCCAGTACGATTCAGGACTGTGTGGGCTGACTGCAAGCGCCAGACACAAGCCTTTTCAGACTGCCCGATTTGATGAACGAGCGCGACATCGACCACCACCAGAGCGAAAGATTCGACTTTCGCCAGCATGAGGCGCTACTCAAGAGCGACCCCGCGCGCTACGCAGAGATCGTGCGTGAGGTGTCTGTGTTCGGCATCTACCTGCTCGACCGCGAGGGGCTGATCCGCAGCTGGAACCGCGGTGCCGAAAACATCACCGGCTTTAGCGAAGCCGAGATGCTGGGGCGGCCGTTTTCGGTGCTGTTCACCGAGGCGGGCCAGCGCGAGAGCCTGCCGCAGCGCACCCTGCAATTTGCCCGTGCCAACCGCCACCACAAGGACGAGCAGCTGCGCCAGCGCAGCAACGGCCAAGAACTGATTGCCCTCTGTACGCTGGATGCGGTGCGGCAGGACTCCGGCGAGCTGGCCTCGTTCATCGAGGTGTTCACCGACATCACCGAGGTGAAGCGCCGCGAGGCCGCGCTGTACCACCGCGCCACCCGCGATGCGCTCACCGGCCTCTACAACCGCGGCCATTTCACAGAGATTTCGGCGCAGGAACTGGAACGGGCGCGGCGCTTCGCAGAGCCGCTGACGGTGGCGCTGCTCGACCTCGACCACTTCAAGCGCGTCAACGACACCTACGGCCACGAATCCGGCGATATCGCACTGACCCACTTCGCCAACGTCTGCCAGGAGTTCGCGCGCAAGATCGACATCGTCGCCCGCCTGGGTGGTGAAGAGTTCGTGATGCTGCTGCCGCGTGCCAACAAGGAGCCGGCCTTCGAGATCCTGCAGCGGCTGCGGCTCAGGGTGATGGAATCGCGCCTCACCGCCAGCAATGGCGCGATGTTCGGACTGACCGTGAGCATTGGCCTGGCCTCGCTGCGCTCGCACACGCGCGACATGCGTGAGCTGCTGCGCAATGCCGACGCGGCGCTCTACAAGGCCAAGCGGGAAGGCCGCAACCGCGCCGAGTGCTGGTTCGAATAAGCCACAGCCTGCGGCAGGGCGCTGGCACGTTCCGCGCATGATTTTTTCCTTGAGACTCCCATCGGCTGCCCGCATGACCCGACGCATCGAAGTCCGCCGCTCACCCATCCACGGCAATGGCATTTTTGCGGCGCGCGACCTGGCTGCCGAGACCCGCCTGATCGAGTACGCCGGCAAGCGACTGAGCCATGCCCAGGCCGACAAGCGCTACGCTGGCAATGCGGAAACCGGCCACACGTTTCTGTTCACGCTCAACGACCGCTACGTGATCGACGGCAACCAGCAGGGCAATGCCGCGCGCTGGATCAACCACAGCTGCGAGCCCAACTGCCAGGCCTTCCTGATCGAACATCCCGGCCGCGACCGCAAGCTGGACCGGGTGGTGATCGAGACCATCCGGCCGCTCAAGGCCGGCGAGGAGCTGGCCTACAACTACGCCATCACGCTCGACGAGCGCCACACACCGCGCCTGAAAAAACTCTGGGAATGCCGCTGCGGCTCGCCGAGCTGCACCGGCACGCTGCTGAAGACCAAATCGCGCCCCGCCAAGAAGAGCTAGCCCGGTAGCGAGAGCCTGACCTCGACGCCGCCGCCCTCGCGGTTGGCGAGCGAGAGCCGGCCTTCGTGGGCCTCGATGATCTCGCGGCACAGCGTCAGCCCCAGGCCCGTGCCCTGCGCCTTGGTGGAATAGAACGGCAGCAGGGCATTGGCGAGCACGCCCTCCGGCATGCCGCTGCCACGATCCTGCACGCTGAGTGCAAAGGCCTGGCCGAGATCGCGCACCGAGAGGCTCACCTGCGTGGCCTCGCCACCGGCCTCGTGCGCGTTCTTGAGCAGGTTGATGAGCACCTGCTGTAGCTGTGAGGGGTCGAAGGTGGCGGCGCGCGCAGGCAGCGGGCCATCGAGCCGGAAGCTGAGCGTGGCGCGCAGGCGTTCGATGAAGCCGGCCCATTCCACCCGCTCCATGCGCGGTCTGGGCAGCTTGGCAAACTGCGCGTAGTCCTCCAGAAAGCCCTTGAGGCGCTGGCTGCGTTCGTCGATGGTGTCGAACACCAGCGTCAGCTTTTGCAGATTGCCCTGCTCGGCCAGGAGCCGCCCGGAATGAGCCATCGAGGCAATCGGCGCGAGTGAATTATTCAGCTCGTGGCTGATGACGCGGATGACTTTCTTCCAGCTCTCCAGCTCCTGCCGGTTCAGCTCGCGGGTGAGGCGCTTGAACAGGTGCAGCCAGTGCTCGCGGGTGTTGAGGGTGAAGCGGTTGTGGGTGACGTGGAACACCTCCGGCTCCTCGCCGCCGCTGATGGTGTAGAGGCCATCCTGCGCCGACTGTGCCGCCTCGCGCAGGCTCTCCGGCACGGCTTCGAGCAGGCTGGCAAAGCTCGCGCCCTCCATCTTGCGGCCCTCGTGGAAGAGCTTGCGCGCCGCCGTGTTGGCATACATCACCTGGCCACTGGCATTGGTCAGCACCAGCGCCCAGGGCGTGGTCTGGATCACCGTGTCGAGCAGCAGCTCGCGCTGGAACAGGGCCTGCCGCTCGCGCCGCAGCACATCGCCGATGCGGTTGTACAGCTCGCCCAGCTGGCCCAGCTCATCGCGCCGATTGACGGCGATGGAGAGCGAGAAGTCGCCATCGCGGAAGCCCGCCACGCCATCGCGTAGCACTTGTAGATAGCGGTTGATCGGTGCCATCACCCGCCGCAGCACGAGCAGTGACAGCGGCAGCAACAGCAGCAGCGCAAACACCGCAACCTCCCACAGCGGCAGGTCGAAGCTGCTGACCGCCAGGGTGACGGCCACGCACAGCGCGACGATGAAGGCGAGCAGCAGACTGAGGCGGGCTTCTAGGCTCATGCAGGCGTGGCGGTGAACGAGAACGCTAGCGTAGCGCCAACGCCGACCGGCACTTTTCAGCAGGCTGGCGAGTGCGATAGGCTGCATACCAATCAGTTTGCTGGGATTTGCCATGTCCACCACCGCCTTCAACACCCTCATCACGCCCACAGCGCAGAGCGCCGAGGCGCTCACCTTCTGCATCACCGACGACTGGCTGCAGGGACGCTCCAGCTTCGGCGGCATCCAGGCCGCCTTCGCGCTGCTGGCGATGCGCACCCTCACGGGCGTCACCGCCCCGCTGCGGGTGCTGCAGACCACCTTCATCGCGCCGGTTGGCGGCGGCGAGCTGCGCGTCACCGCCCGCACCCTGCGCGCCGGCAAGTCGGTGACGCACGTCGAGGCGCGCCTGCTCCAGGGTGAGGACACCGCCTGCCTCGTGGTCGGTATTTTTGGTGCGGCTCGCGAGTCGGCCATCAGCGTGCCGATGGCGGTGCGCGAGGCACCGCCGGGGCCGGAGGGTCTGCGCGACCTGCCTTTCGCCAAGGGCATTGCGCCCAACTTCACCCAGCATTTCCAGTGGCGCTGGGCCACCGGCGGCTGGCCGTACTGCGGCAGCAGCGAGCCGTTCACGCGCATCTGGCTCAAGCACCGCACGCCGACCGGCAGCACGCTGTTTGATGCCGAGATCGCCTTCGTGGCGCTGGCTGATGCCGTGCCCTCGCCGGCGCTTTCGATGATGAAGACACCCAAGAGCAGCAGCTCGCTCACCTGGTCGCTGGAGCTGCTGCGCGACACGCCGCCGCAGGGTGAGGGCTTCTGGCGCATCGACAGCGACATCCATCAGGCGCAGGGCGGCTATGTGGCGCAGACCGCCATCGTCGTCGCGCCCGACAACCAGCCGGTGGCCTTGTCTCGGCAGTCGGTGGTCGTATTCGCCTGAGCTAGTCGAGCAGCGGGCTGGCGTCGCCGGTTTTCCAACCGTGGGCGACAAAGCTCACCTTGCCGTTCAGGAACACCACGCCCTCGGCCTTGAGCAGGCGAATCTGCCTGAGATGGCCGGGTGTGCCCTTGGGGATGGCGACCTTGCCCTGGGCGTTGATGACGCGGAACCAGGGCAGGCCTTCGTATTCCGGCGGTACATCGCTGAGCACTCTGGCGACGAGGCGCGCGCGACCGGGCCAACCTGCTGCAAACGCTACGCCCGAATAACTCGCCACCTTGCCGCGCGGGATGCGCTGGATGGTTTCGAGAATGTCGCGGCGCGCCTTCATGAAGGCATCGGCAGTGGTCTTGGGTGGCCTTGGCCCGCGAGTGAGCTTCATGCGGCTTCTCCGGCGATCACTGCGGCGAGCTTGAACAGCGTCAAGGGTGCGCTGCCTTCGGCCTTGTTGTTGGCGATGACATAGACCGTGCCGCCGGCATCGAGTGCGCGCCGTGCCAGCTTGGCGACGGCAGCGCGGGTGGCGGGGTCCTCATCCACCAACTTATCGAAGGGTTGGTATTTCGCTCTCGCTTCCTCGTACGCAAACCCGGCCTGCAGCATCCAGCGGATCACCAGCGGTTCGGGGCGATGGCCGATGCGCTTGACCTGCTCGATCACGCTCAGGCCGGTGGGATGCACGTTGACGCAATGCACCGCGCCGTGGGCCTTGAGGGCGGCGAAGTAGGCCGGGGTGAGCATCTCGCTGTCGCGGATTTCCACTGCTACTGGGATGGGACTTTGCAGGGCGTGCAGGAACCCGCCGAGGCATTGTGCGAAGTCACTGGGGGAGAAGCGCGCGCGGCGCGGCAGCTCTGGTGAGAACTGCATCACCCAGACACCAGCTTTTGCGCCGCAGCCTTCGAGAAAGGGTTTGAGGATGGCCTCGCGCGCGTAGTCGGCATCGAGAAACAGTGGATTCGGCGCGCCTTCCATCTGCGGGTCGGTGATGCCGCGATAGGCCTTGACGGTGAAGCGGAAATCTTCGCCCACTTGGGCTGCATAGCGCGCGTAGTCGCCGATGTTGAGCGGCTGGTAGAAAGCGCGATCGATGCTGACCGAGCGCAGCAGCGGATGCTGCGCGTAGGCGCGCAGGCCTTCGCGTGACACCTTGGCCTCAGGCGCCGCACGGTCATAGACGAAGCCAGCCCAGCCGGGGAAATACCAGGACGAGGTGCCGAGATAGAGCTTGCTGGAGATCCGCGCTGCGAGTGCCGCCAACTCGGCGCTCAATGGCGCGGGGCCGATGCTGCCCGCCGGCTTGCGCGCTGCCGCTCGTGGCTTGGGTGCGGGCGATGGCGCGGGTTCGTCGCCGAAGAGATCGGCCATGCGCGGGCTACTGCGGGATGCGAACGCGGCCTTCAGAAACGCGCACGGCATGGCCGCCGACGCGCACTGCCGTGACCTTGCCCTCACTGAGAGTGGCGCTCGCCATCAGCAAACTGGGGCGGCCCATCTCCACACCCTGGTGCAGCGTCCAGGCGAACTCGCCCTGCTCGCCGCGTGCGAGCGCATCGAGTGCCAGCGCGCCGGCAAAGGCGACGGCTGCGCTGCCGGTGGCGGGGTCTTCGGTCACACCCAGATCGGGCGCGAACATGCGGGTGCGCCACTCGCCTTCGTAGCCGAGTGCGGCGACATAGAGCGCATGACCCCAGCTGTGCGCGAGCAGGCGGCGCGCGGCGGTGGCATCGAAGTCGATGCTCTGCAGTATTTCCGGCTGCCTGAGCGTGACCACGACGAAGGGATTGCCGCAGGACGCGAGCCGCACGCCGGTGATGGCCGCAGCGTCGATGCCGAGCACCGCGGGCAGTGCAGCGACGTCGAAATCCGCAGCGCGAATCTCCGGCGACTTGGCAGCAGTCAGCTCACCGAACCAGGGCCGGTCTGCTTCTCGCACAAGGCGCACCGGCACCAGGCCGACGTTTTCTTCCAACATAATTCGCGTTGCTTCCGGCGGCAGCCAACCCAGATCGGCCAGCAGGCAGGCCGTGCCGACGGTGGGATGCCCCGCAAACGGCAGCTCGGTAGCGGGCGTGAAGATGCGCACGCGCACGTCGGCATGGAGCGGCGAGCCGGAGAGGTGCGGAGCACCATTTGAGCGTCCGCCGCTCCTATCGGTGCCTCCCGCACCCGATTCGCTTCGCGAATGCACCGTGTCGGCACCGATGCGCGTCGCCTTCTGCACGAACACGGTCTCGCTCAGGTTGAACTCGCGTGCGAGCTGCTGCATCTGCACGCTGTTCAGGCCATCCGCTTCAAGCACCACCGCCAGCGGGTTGCCCGCAAAGGCCGTGTCGGTGAAGACATCCAGCGTGTGGAAGGGCAGCGTGTTGCTCATGCCCTTAGTGGACTTGGCGCGAGACACCCAGCAGGCGCTCGGCATCCTTGTTGCCGCGCAGGCCTTCGCCGTAGTCGGCGCGCAGCACCTGCTCGACCACCGGGCCGGGCGGCTTCTTCACCGACAGCGCGTGCTTGAGATCCTTGACGTAAATCACCAGCCCCTTGCGGCGCGAAGGCTTGGGCTTGGCCGGGCCAGCAGGTTTGACCTTGACCGGCTTCGGCTTTTTGACGCGCAGATCCCACACCGTTTTCTTTTTCGGTGCCGGGAAGATCTGGGGCTTGGCGGCGATTTTCTTCTTGGGCTTGGCAACCGGCTTGGCGGCCGCCTTGCGTGCCGGTGGCAGCTTCTTGGCCGGGGCTTTCTTGGCGACCGGCTTGGCCGCGACCTTGATCGCTTTTTTCAGCGCAGGCTTCGGCGTGGACTTGAGCGGCTTCTTGCTGGCGACCTTTTTCGCCACTGGTTTCAGCACGCGCTTGGGCGCTGCCTTGGCCGCCGGCTTTTTCCTGGCAACCACCGCAGGCTTCTTGGCCTTGCTGGCAACCACCTTGCGCACCGCTGGCTTCGGCTTGGCGGCCGCCTTCTTCGCCACCGGCTTGGCCTTGGGCTTGGCTTTCACCACCGCCTTCTTCACAGCTTTGGCTGCGGGCTTGGCAGCCGGCTTCTTCGCCGCTGGCTTGGCCTTGCCCATGCCATAGGTCTTGGCGATGGCCTTGCCGATGGTCTTCGACGTACTGGTGGTCTTGGACTTCGGCTTCGCTTTTGGGGCTACGGCTTTTTTTGCAGAGGCTTTGGCAGCCATCGGGGTCGCTCCTGGCGTGATGCCCAGTGTTGTTAGACCCGCACTATAAACCGCCGCACTGTCCCGCTACTGAAACTTGCCGCCCGTGATGCGACCCTGCGCATCGAGTTGGGCGAAATAGCGCGAGTTGTTCATGCGCATCTCCTTGGTCGCCATGCTGCCGGGCAGCACCAGCGTCACATCCGGGTAACGCGCCTTGAACTGCTCCGGCGTGGGCGTGGTGGTGATGAAGGCATCGAAGCCCGCGAGGTCGGTGACGAAGCCGGGGGTGGGGGTGTTCATGGCGGCTTTGTCATCCGTTGCCGTGGGGGGTGCTGCGCAGGCGGCAAGACTGAGCAGCGAAATCAGCAGGGCAACGGTCTTCATGGTGAACTCCAGGGGGGATGGCGCAACGGTGATTACAGCGTCAGCCGCCGCAGGTCCGACAGCAATTTGACCAGCGCCACCGTGAAGCGTGCGGCATAGGCACCATCAATCACGCGATGGTCGTAGCTCAGCGACAGCGGCAGCATCAGGCGCGGGGCGAAGGCCTTGCCGTCCCACACGGGCTTCATCGTCGCCTTGCTCACGCCCAAGATGGCGACTTCCGGCGCGTTGACGATGGGGGTGAAGCCACCCGTCACGCCCAGG
>JAZKFO010000048.1:0-1879 GCA_040386395.1 Pseudomonadota bacterium
GGTTGTAGTTGCCGTGCGGCTCTTCGCCGAACACGGTGATGTCGTACTGGCCGGGGGCGCGCTTCAGCAGCTCTTCCAAAGTACGCACGCCGGCCATGCCATTGCCGACCAGAATCAGGCGCGGTTTCATAAGGCTGCGCCGACGATTACCAAGCCCTCGACCACGCGCACCGCATACACCGGCACGCTGAAGGCCTCTTCCTCCAGACACACGCCGGTCGTGAGGGCGTAATGATTTTTATAGACCGGCGAGGCGACCACTGAGACACCGCCCACGTCGCCCACCAGTCCCCGCGAGAGGACGTTGGCTTTCGACTTGGGCTCGAAATTACCGAGGGCGAACACGCCCTCTTCCACACCTTGCGGCGAGACAAGGCGGAACACGGCCACTTGCGCTTCACCCACCTTGGCGCAGACGCCGGCGTTGGGAATGATGTCGGCGAGTGCGCAGACCTGCGTCCACTGAGCGTTCTCGGTCATCACGCGGTCTCGGTGGTCAGCAGTGCATTGCGCGGCTTGATCTGCCCGCGCTCATCGACGAACTGGATGTTGCTGTCCGGCTCTGTAGAGTTGACGAAGTGCTTGAAGCGCTTGAGCGTCTCTTCGTCGTTGATCGCCTTCTTCCACTCGCATTCGTAGGTGTCGACCAGGCCCTGCATCTCGGCTTCGAGTTCGGCGGCTAGCCCAAGCGAGTCTTCACAGACCACCTGCTTCACGTAGTCGATGCCGCCTTCGAGATTGTCCAGCCAGGTGCTGGTGCGTTGCAGGCGGTCGGCGGTGCGTACGTAGAACATCAGGTAGCGGTCGATGAACTGGATCATCGTCGCGTCGTCGAGGTCTGTCGCCAAGAGCGTAGCGTGGCGCGGCTTCATGCCGCCGTTGCCGCTGACGAACAGGTTCCAGCCTTTTTCGGTGGCAATCACGCCCACGTCCTTGCTCTGCGCCTCGGCGCATTCGCGGGTGCAGCCGCTCACGCCGAACTTGATCTTGTGCGGGCTGCGCAGCCCGCGATAGCGGTGCTCCAGCTGGATCGCCATGCCGACCGAATCCTGCACGCCAAAGCGGCACCAGTTGCTGCCCACACAGCTCTTCACCGTGCGCAGCGATTTGCCGTAGGCGTGGCCGCTCTCGAAGCCGGCATCGACCAGCTCCTTCCAGATCAGCGGCAGCTGCTCGACGCGCGCGCCGAACAGGTCGATGCGCTGGCCGCCGGTGATCTTGGTGTAGAGCCCGTACTTCTTGCCGACCTCGCCGATGACGATGAGTTTTTCCGGCGTGATCTCGCCGCCCGGAATGCGCGGCACCACGCTGTAGGTGCCGTCCTTCTGCAGGTTGGCGAGGTAGTAGTCGTTGGTGTCCTGGATGGCCTGGTGCTTCGGCATCAGGATGTGCTCGTTCCACAGCGAGGCGAGGATGCTGGCCACCGCTGGCTTGCAGATGTCGCAGCCGCGACCCTTGCCGTGGGCGATGAGGGCGTCATCGAAGCTCTTGAGGCTGCCCATCTTGATCAGATGGAACAGGCCTTGGCGCGAGTGCGCAAAGTGCTCGCAGAGGTGGTTCTCCACCGTGAAGCCGCGCGCCTTCAGCTCGGCATCGAGCACCTGCTTCACCAGCGGCGAGCAGCCGCCGCAGGTGGTGCCGGCCTTCGTGCATTTTTTCAGCGCGCCAATCGAGGTGTTGCCCGCATCAATGGCGCTGCACAGGGCGCCCTTCGTGACGTTGTTGCAGGAGCAGATGGTGGCGGATGCGGGCAGTAAATCCACGCCTAAGCCCTTCTTCGCGCCACCTTCGCGCACCGGCAGAATCAGGTCTTCGGGGTTGGCGGCGAGCGGGATGGCGTTGAGTGCGAACTGCAAGAGATTGCCGTAGTCCTCTGCCT
>JAZKFO010000049.1:0-61692 GCA_040386395.1 Pseudomonadota bacterium
GAGCTGGACCTGATGCGCGAGGCCGCCAACTGCGGCCAGCTGCGCCGCAACTGGCTGGGCTCGGAGCTGATCTACCACCCCCTGATCTTCTGGGATTTCACCCGCCCAAATGTGATGGTGCAGGAGCGGCTCTACGGCCACTCGGTGCGCGAGATGCAGCTGTTCCGCGAGGCCGGTGTGGACTTTGCCGTGCTGGCCGAACGCGGCGTGGAGATCTTCTTCAAGCAGGTCTTCCGCGATAATTTTTTTCATGCCGACATGCACCCCGGCAATATCTTCGTGAACATCGACAACCCGAAGAAGCCGAGCTATCTGGCGTTGGATTTCGGCATCGTCGGCCAGCTCACGCCGCAGGATCAGCGTTACCTCGCCGAAAACTTTCTCGCCTTCTTCAACCGCGACTACAAGCGCGTGGCCGAACTGCATGTCGAGAGCGGCTGGATTCCGCCCGGCACCCGTGTCGAGGATTTCGAGAGTGCGATCCGCACCGTCTGCGAGCCGATCTTCGGCCGGCCGATCAAGGAGATTTCCTTCGGCTTCTTCCTGCTGCGCCTGTTCCAGATCGCGCGGCGCTTCCAGTACCAGGTACAGCCGCAGCTGGTGCTGCTGCAAAAGACTCTGCTGCAAGTGGAGGGCCTCGGCCGCCAGCTCTACCCCGATCTCGATCTCTGGAAATCCGCCAAGCCGATCATGGAAGACTGGATGAAGAAGCGCCTGGCGCCTTCCACCGCGTTCTCGAAACTACGCAGCCAGGCCCCGGCGCTAGCTGAGACCCTGCCGCTGCTGGCCGAAAACGCGCTCAAGCGGCTGGAGCGCGGCGAGCCGCTGGGCGGCGGCGTCTCGGCCAAGGACCTGGCACTGCTGAAGACCGAACTGCTCGCCAGCCAGCGCAAGACCCGCGCCGTGGTGTTTGCCGCCGGCAGCCTGATCGCGGCCGCACTGCTCTACGGCTATACCCCCTCCTACTCGCACTGGCTGGGCCTGCCGCCGCTGTCCTGGGGGCTGCTGACGCTCGGCATCGTGGCGCTGTGGCGGCGACGCTGATCCAGTGGAAATCTTCCAGCTGCAGAAAATCATCACGATCTTTCTCTCGCCGCTGGGCCTTGCACTGCTGCTGATGTTGCTGGGCCTGCTGATCCGGCAACGCGCACTGCTGCTGCTTGCCGTCTGCTGGCTCTGGTTGTGGAGCCTGCCGTGGACCGCCACGCAGCTGGTGGCACTGATCGAAGCCGGGCACGCGCCGATCGAGGCCGAGCAGCTGCCCAGGGCCGACGCCATCCTGCTGCTCGGTGGCGCGCTCGATCACGACGCCCCCGGCTGGCAACCGGAGCCGAACCTGACCGAAGCCGGTGACCGCGTGCTCTATGCCGCCAAGCTTTACAGCCTGGGCCTGGCGCCGAAGGTGATCTACAGCGGCGGCGGCACGGATGCATGGGGCAACTCCGAGGCCAAGGCCGGCAGCCGCCTGCTGCTGCGCCTGAACGTGCCCGCCAGCGCGCAGGCCTGGGAGGGACAGAGCCGCACCACGCGCGAGAACGTGATCTACAGCCTGCCGATCCTCGAGCAGCTGAAGGCGCAGCGCGTGTTGCTGGTGACCTCCAGCTCGCACATGGCGCGCAGCCTGCGAAACTTCCGCGAAGGTGCGGCGACGAAGGGGCTGGAAATCGAGTTCATCCAGGCACCCTGCGACCCCATCAAGCTGACCGAATATCAGAACCCGGTGCTGCGCTGGCTGCCCAGCACCATCGCACTGGATGTGAATCGGCGGATGTTCAAGGAAATACTGGGCAGCGCCCACGCCGCCCTCACCTCAGACTGAGAGCCCACAAAAAAGCCCGGCAGTGCCGGGCTTTTGATGATTGCCGCAAGCGCTCAGAAACCGCGCGAGATGGTCAGACCTTTCAGGAGATTGAGCGCCTCATAGAGCTGGTAATCGGTTTCGGCCAGCGTCTGGCTGTCGGCGCTTGCCTTGTCGGCGGCAGCCTTGTCGCTCTGCTTCTTGGCTGCGTCGGTGGGTTCCACCTTCTTGGTATTCGGGTTGTCGAGACGGCCCTTGAGGTCGGCCTCTTTCTCGCGCACCGACTCGAAGGGATCAGCCTCGGCCTTCGCCACCTTCACCTGCTGGAAGATGATGTCCGGCTCGATGCCCTCGGCCTGGATGCTGCGGCCGGAGGGCGTGTAATAGCGCGCGGTGGTGATCTTGATGGCGGAGTTGTTGGCCAGCGGCAGGATGGTCTGCACGCTGCCCTTTCCGAAGGTCTTGCCGCCGACGATGACGGCGCGACGGGTATCTTGCAGCGCGCCTGCGACGATCTCGGCCGCCGAGGCGGAGCCACCATTCACCAGCACCACGATGGGATGACCCGACAGCTCGTCGCCGCTGGTGGCGTTGAAGACGCGGGTGGATTCGCTGTCACGGCCCTTGATGCTGACGATCTGGCCCTTCTCGATGAAGGCATCGGAAACATCCACCGCCGCATTCAGCACGCCGCCGGGGTTGTTGCGCAGGTCGAGCACGATGCCGCGCACCTCGCCTTCCTTTTTTAGCTTCTTGAGTTCGTCCAGCATCACCTTGCCGGTGGTGGTGGTGAACTGGCTGACGCGCAGGTAGCCATAGCCAGGTTCAAGCAGCTTGCTCTTGGCCGAGGCGACGTTGATGGTCTCGCGCTTCAAATCGAACACCAGCGGCTTCTCGGCGTCCTTGCGCAGCACCGTCAGCGTCACCGCGCTGCCGGGATCGCCGCGCATCTTGTCGACGGCTTCTTTCAGCGTCAGGCCGCGCACCGGGTCTTCACCGATCTTGGCGATGTAATCGCCGGCCTGGATGCCGGCCTTGAAGGCAGGGGTGTCGTCGATGGGGCTGACCACGAACACCAGGCCATCCTTCATCTGCACTTCGATACCGAGACCACCGAACTTGCCGGTGGTGGCGGTGTTCATCTCCTTGAACTCTTCCTTGTCGAGGTAGGCCGAGTGCGGGTCGAGGCCCGTGAGCATGCCGCGCACGGCATTTTCAAGCAGCTTTTCGTCCTCCACCGGCTCGACGTAATCGTTCTTGACGCGATTGAGAATTTCGACGAAAGCCTGAAGATCCTTGAGCGGCAGCGCCTCGCTGGGAGATTGTTTGACGGCAAACACGCCCGTGGTGAGGGTAAGACCGGCGCCGACGAGGGCGCTGGCGAGCATCGCTAGGGAAATACGGGCTTTGGAAGACATGGGCATCGAGGCAATAAGGGGGATTCAACGCAGTTTCGACAATACCACTTAGGGTTTCGTTGCGTCGCACGCAAGGTCTGTGCTGATCAGGGTTGCAGCCAGTTGCGGGGGTCGAGCGGTTCGGTGCCTTTGCGCACCTCGAAGTAGAGACCGGTGCGGTCATGGCCGCCCGAATCACCCACCTGCCCCAGCACCTCGCCCAGGCCCACCGAGTCGCCCGCGGCGGCAGCGACGTTGTCGAGGTGGCCGTAGAGGGTGAAGTGGTTGTCCTCGTGCTCGACGATGACGATCAGGCCAAAGCGGTGCATGAAGCCGACATAGGCCACGCGGCCGCGCGCCGAGGCCTTCACCGAGGTGCCACGGTCGGCGGCGATCCACAGGCCCTTCCAGGCCAGCTTGCCGCCCACCTTGGGGTCGCCGTAGTTGGCGATGAGTGCCCCGCGCAGCGGCCAGCCCATCTTGCCCCGTCCCTCGGTGAAGCCGCGCGAGGGCGTGCCATCACGCTCTGGCGCCGCCGGGGTCTTGACCGGCTCGTCGGCCAGCACGGTGCGGATGTTGTCGAGCACGCGGGTGAGGTCTTTCTCGTCCTGCAAGAGACTCTTGAGCTGGTCCTGCTCGTCGTCGATGCGCTCGTTGAGCTTGGCCAGCAGGGCGGCGCGCGCGGCCTTGAGCTTGGCGTCTTCGGCGACCGCCGCTTCGTTCTCGGTCTTGAGCACGGCGAGCTTCGCGGTTTCCTGCTTCAGTCGCGTCTCCGCCTCGGCCAGGCGCTTGCCCTCGTCGCTCAGGCGGGTGACGCGGCCTGCGCGGGCGCGGCTCAGATAGTCGTGATAGGTCAGCAGGCGGCCGACCGGCCCTGCGGAATCCTGCGACAGCAGCAGCTTGGCCTGCTCGCGCTGGCCGGTGATGTAGGTGGCACGCAGCTCCTGCCCCAGGGCTTCCCGCTCGGCATTCAGGTTCTTCAGCGCCGTGTCACGCTGGGCTCTCGACTGGCTCAGCTCGGCATCGCGCGCCGCCAGTTCGTCGGTGAGCCTTTGCAGCTCGGCTCGGCTGGCGATGAGTTTCTTTTCGGCGGCTTCGAGTTCGGCATCGAGGCTGTCGCGCCGGGCGCGATCCTGTTCGAGCGTGCGATTCAGCGCCTGGATGCGCAACTGGATCTTGTCCAGCTCCTTCTGCCGGGCCTTGCTGACCGGGGCCGCCATCGTGCTCAGGGGCAGCAGCACGGCCAGTAAAAGGAGCAGTCGAACAGGGTTGAGACTGGCGCGCATTGGGGCAAAGTCAGTGAGATAATCAAAGCTACAACATTTTCAGTTGGACGACGGAAAAACCTGATGGATCAGTACCTGCAATTTGCGAGCGCGCACCCCCTGCTGATGGCCCTGCTGGCCACCGCCCTGCTGGCCATCATCGCCAACGAAGTGCATGGCAGCCTCACCGGTGGCCGCAAGCTCTCGGTGCCGGAAGCGGTGCGCTTCATCAACGACCGCGACGCGCACATCGTCGACGTGCGGCCGGTGGCCGATTTCAAGAAATCCCATGTCATGGGCGCGCTCAGCATTCCCAGCGATAAGTTGAAGGACCGCACGGGCGAGCTGGGCAAGGACAAGTCCAAGCCCGTCATCGTCTACTGCGCTCTCGGCGGCACTGCCAACGAGGCGGCCAAGACCCTGCGCGCGCAGGGCTTTGCGGAGGCTTTCCCGCTGCGCGGCGGCCTCAATGCCTGGATGGCCGCCAACCTGCCCGTGACGGTGAAATAAAGATGAAACGGGTGCGCATGTACACCACCGGGGTCTGCCCCTACTGCACCATGGCCAAGCGCCTGTTGCAGGGCAAGGGTGTGACTGCCATCGAAGAATTGCGCATCGACCACAGCCCGGCCCTGCGTGACACCATGATGAGCAGCACGGGTCGTCGCACCGTGCCGCAGATCTACGTGGGTGAAACTCACGTCGGCGGCTTTGATGACCTGGCCGCGCTCGAACGCGCCGGCCAGCTCGACCCGCTGCTGAAAGACTGAAAAGGCGGGTACGGGGTGCAGGGCATGGGGCCGGGGCGAAAAGCCACGGCACCGCAAACCTAATCTTCGGTACCCTATCCCCCGTATCCCATCCCCCGTTACCCCAGAAAAACATGACCGAGCCCGTCGCTGTCCCTGCACCCGCCCCTGCCGCTCCTGCCACGCCTCATGTGGTGCTGCAAAAAATCTATTTGAAGGATGCCTCGCTGGAAATGCCCAATGCACCGGCGATTTTCACCAAGCAGGAGCAGCCCGCCATCGATCTGCAGATCAACACCAATGCCCAGAATCTAGGCAATGACAATTTCCAGGTGACGCTGTCGGTGACGATCACCGCCAAGATGGCCGGTGGTGAAACCGCGTTTCTGATCGAGGCGCACCAGTGCGGCATTTTCGCCGTGCGCAACTTCCCCAATGTCGACGAGGTTGAAGCCGTGCTCGGCACCTATTGCCTGCAGCAGATGTTCCCGTTTGCCCGCGAGACAGTGGCTGATCTCATCCAGCGCGCCGGCTTTCCGCCCATCCTGTTGCAGCCGGTGAACTTCGACGCCCTGTATGTCGAACACCGCAAGCAGCGCGCTGCCCAGGCGGCCGCACCTGCCACAACACACTGAGCGACGGCCCAGCCATGCAGGCGCGCCTCGCAGTGCTCGGTGCCGGCTCGTTCGGCACCGCGCTCGCCATTCACCTCGCCCGGCGCGGCCACGCCACCCTGCTCTGGGGGCGCGACAGCGAACGCATGGCAGCGATGGAAGACACCCGCGAGAACAGCAGCTATCTGGCGGGCACGCCCTTCCCTGCCAAGCTGTTCGCAACGGCTGATCTCGCAATGGTCGTCGCCGGTGCGGAAGACCTGCTGCTCGCCACCCCCAGTGCTGCGCTCGGCGCCACCATCGCCGCCATCGCACCGCTGCTGCGCGCAGGCCAGGGTCTGGTCTGCGCCTGCAAGGGACTGGAGCCCGGCACCGCCAGGCTGGCCCATGAGGTCATCGCCGATGGCCTGCCCAAAGGCCATCCGGTCGCCATCCTCTCCGGCCCCACCTTCGCCAGGGAACTGGCGATGGGCCTGCCCACCGCCGTCGCCATCGCCTCCAGCGACCACGACTTTGCCGAGAAGATCGCGCACATCTTTCATGGCGACGGCTTTCGCGCCTATCCCTCCGACGATGTCATCGGCGTCGAGATCGGCGGTGCCGCCAAGAACGTGATGGCGATCGGCGTCGGCATTGCCGATGGCCTGGGCCTGGGTGCCAATACCCGCGCAGGCTTCATCACCCGCAGCCTCAACGAGCTGATGCGGCTCGGTGTGGCGGCCGGTGCCAAGCCGGAAACCTTCATGGGTCTCGCCGGTCTGGGCGACCTGGTGCTGACCTGCACCGACAACCAGAGCCGCAACCGCCGCTTCGGCCTGCTGCTGGCCGAGGGCAAGACGCCGGACGAGGCACGGCAGGTGATCGGCCAGGTGGTCGAGGGTGCCAAGGCCGCGCAGGAGGTGCTGCGGTTTGCAGGCCGGCTCGGCGTGGAGGTACCCATCACGCAGGTGATCGCCAGAGTGATTTCCGGCGAGATCAAACCGGTGGAAGCACTGACCCTGCTGGCGCAGCGCCCCCTGCGCAACGAGCAGGACTGAAACGCCAAAAAGCGTTTTTGCGGCTGCAATAGGCGTCCGTTACAGTACGTACAAGTCCCGTCTCAGGGACGATTCATGCCTCCATATCCAAGGGAAATCCATTGAACAAAACCACATTCGCGGCCCTGCCGCTCTCGCTCGTTGCCGGCCTTTTCCTTTCCGCCTGCGGTGGTGGCGGCTCCGAGAGCACGGCCAGCAGCGCCAGCTCGGCCGCCAAGTTCAGCTCGACCGATGATGTCGCCATCCTGGTCGGTGGCTTCGGCGGCACTTTTGAAGAGTTCCTGTTTCTGCGCCAGCAGGGCGGCTCCAAGCCGGGCCGCAAGATGCAGTGGGGTGCGATGAGCAAGTCGGCCGCCAGCAAGACCAAGGCCACCTCGACCGGCCCTTGCAGCGGCGGCGGCACCGACACCTACACCGACGAAACCAGCACGGCCTACATCTACGACGGCAGCCGCATCTACAACAACTGCAAGAGCAGCTTCTCGCAGCAGGGCTACAGCTTCAACAGCACCCTCGACGGCAAGATTGCCGAGCGCTGCACCGACAACGCGCAGACCGACATCGTCTGCAATGCCTCGGTGCTGAAAATTGCCGATGGCGCCAACGGCAGCGCGACGCTGAACGAGATGTTCACCAGCAACGACAACGGTGATCTCGAAGACTTCGAGCTGAAGGTGAAGGGCGACATCACCGACGCCACCAATGACAACACCAACAACTCGCAGATCAGCGGCACGATGACCTTCAACGACAAGATCGAGCGGTTTTCAGGCTCGGCCTTTTTCGAAAACCTGGCTTCGACCGACATCAGCGACTTCAACACCGGCGGCGGCTCGCAGACCTTCAACGGCGTGTTCGGCTTCAGCGCCAGCAGCAGCCGTTGCGCGATCGGCAAGGTGACGGTGCGAACCGACAGCCCGCTGATCTACGACAACAACTTCGACACCACCGCAGGCCAGCTCACCCTGACCGACGGCAGTGGCCAGAGCGCGCGCGTCAGCTTCAACTCCAATGGCAGCTACACGATCACGCTTTCCAACGGCCAGACGCGCACCTATTCGGTGGATAGCCTCGACGATCTCTGCTGAGTCAGCCGTTGCACCAAAAGCCTCGCATCTGCGAGGCTTTTTTATTGCGCGCCGGCAAAGCCCAGCTGCCGCCAGGCCTCGTAGACGGCGATGCTGGCGGCATTGGCAAGATTGAGCGAGCGCGAGCCGGCCTGCATGGGCAGGCGCAGACGCTGCGCTGGCGGGATGGTCTCGATCACCGCCTCCGGCAGGCCGCGCGACTCGCTGCCGAACAGCAGCACATCACCATCGGCGAACGCCGCATCGGTATAGAACCGCTGCGCCCTGGTGGTGAAGGCCCAGATCCTGGCACCCGCATGCGCCGTGCAGAACGCCGACCAATCGGCATGCTCCTGCACCCGCGCCCACTCGTGGTAGTCGAGTCCGGCGCGCTGCAAGGCCTTGTCACGCAGGTAGAACCCCAGCGGGTGGACGAGATGCAGCGTCACGCCGGTGTTGGCGGCGAGCCGCATGAGGTTGCCGGTGTTGGGCGGGATTTCCGGCTGATGCAGTACCAGATGCAGCATCAGCGCAGCACTTCTCCACGGGCGTTGAGCACCTGCACCGGCCCCAGCCTGAGCTTGCGGATGTCGGCCTCGATCTTGGTGAGATCGCCCACCACGAACCAGGTCAGCGCCTCTGGCCGCGCCAGCTTGGCCGCTGCACTGGCCACCTCGGCACCGCTCAAGGCCGCCAGTCTCGCGGCATAGCCGCTGTAGTGATTCGTGGGCAGGCCATACGAGAGCAGACGCTGGTACAGCCCCATCACGCCGCCGGCCGTTTCAGCCTGGCCCGGCAGCGCGCGCACCAGGGACTTGCGTGCGGCATCGAGCTCGGCCGGCGTGGGCGGACGCTTGCCCGCGATCTCGGCAATCTCTCGCCGCATCTCGCGCATGGCATCGGCGGTGTGCGGCGTCTCGATGTTGGCGCGCGCACCGAACAGGCCGGGGCCGATGGACTCCTGCAGGCCGCTGAAAGCCCCGTAGGTCCAGTTCTTCTGCTCGCGCAGATTGATGTTGAGACGCGAGGTGAACAGCCCCCCCAGCACGGCATTGGCGAGGTCAGCCGCCTCGTGCTGCGCATCGGTGACGGGAAGAGAGAGATCAGCCGCCGCCACCACCGATTGCTCGGCACCGGGGAAGTCGAACAGGAACACGCGCGCCGTGGGCGGCACCACCGCCGGCAGCTTGCGGTCGAGTGCGGGCGAAGCGGGTGGCTTCCAGTTGCCGAAGGCGGCTTCGAGCAGCGGTTGCAGTGCGGCCTGGGTGGTGTCGCCCACCACCAGCAGGCGCGCACCATCGGGGCGCAGCACCTGGGGGGCCAGCGTGCGCAAGGCCTCGGCGGTGAGCGACTGCGAGGCGGCTTCGAGCAGCGGCAGGCTGTTGAAACGGCCGTAGGGATGCGCGCCATACATCAGCCGCATCTGGTTGAGGCTGAGGATGCCGCCGGGGCTGGCGACGTTGGCGCGCAGCGAGGCGAGCTTGCGCTGCACGCGGCGGGCGAGCGCATCGGCAGGGAAATCCGGCTTGCGGAGGTTGTCTGCAAAGAGCGTGAGCGCCTCGCCCAGCTTGCTGCGCGGCGCGGCCAGCGTGACGCCCATGCTGTCGGAATCCAGATCGCCGCCGAAGCTCGCACCCAGCGCACCATAGGCGGCGGTGAGCTGTTCGGCGTCGAGGCCGTTGGCTCCTTCCGAGAGCATGCCCAGCAGCGTCTCGAACTGGCCTGCGCCCGGCTGTGCGGCCGTGCCGTAGGGCCAGAAGATTTCGAGATTCACCAGCGGCACTTCATGGCGCTCGGCCAGCAACACTTCGATGCCGTTGCTGAGCCGGAACGTGGTGAGCGGCGGCAGCTGGATGCCCTCCGGCTCGCCCACCGCCGGCAGCTTGCTGCGATCGACTTTCTGCGTGGTCACAAGCGGTTTCAGATCAAGCTCCGGCAGCACCGTGAGCGTCAGGTGATTCGGGGTGAGCCAGCGCGCGGCAGTGGTGCGGATCTGCTCCGGGCTGGCATTGCGGATGATCAGCCACTCGCGCTCGCAGGCCTCTGGCCCGCCCTCGAAAATCTGGCAGCCCGCCAGCTCGCTGGCCTTGGCGGCGATGCTCTCGCGGCCCGCCAGACGCGCCACGTAGTAGCCGGTCTTGCGGCGCTGCACGTCGGCCTCGGCGGCCGGGGTTTTGAGGAAGGCCGCGATCTCCTCATCCAGCACCGCCTCGACCCTGGCGATGTCCACACCCGCCTTGGCGGTGACGATGATGCCGAACTGCGAACCCAGCTCGTTGGCATCGACATCGGCCTGCACGGAGGTGGCGAGGCCCTCCTGCGTCACCAGCCGCTGATACAGGCGGCTGGCCTTGTCGCCGGCCAGCAGCTCGGCGGCAAAGCTCAGGTGCAGCGCATCCTCGCTGCCCCGGCGCGGCACGTTCCAGAGGCGATAGATGCGGGCCTGGGTGACGCGGTCGTGCAGCACCAGGCGACGCGGCTCGTCGAACTCGGCGATCCACTGCTCGCGACGCGCCACACCGGGTGCGGGCGCGATGCCGCCGAAGTACTGCTCGGCCTTCGCCTTGGCCTGCTCGAAACCGATGTCGCCGGCAATCACCAGCGTCGCGTTGTTGGGGCCGTAGTACTTCTTGAACCAGGCGCGCACGTCATCGAGGCTGGCGCGGTCAAGGTCTTCCATCGAGCCGATGGTGGTCCAGGAGTACGGATGGCCGACCGGGTAGCTGTTCTGCACGATCAGCTCATCGGCCTTGGCATAGGGTGCGGCCTCGCGCTGGCGCTTCTCGTTTTTCACCACGCCGCGCTGCTCGTCGAGCTTGGCCTGCGTCACTGCCGGCAGCAGGTTGCCCATGCGGTCGGATTCCAGCCACAGCGCCAGGTCGAGCGCGCCGGTCGGCACCGTCTCGTAGAAATTGGTGCGGTCGACATTGGTGGTGCCGTTGATGTCACTCGCACCCGCGCTTTCGAGCGGCCGGAAGAACTCGTCGTCGTGGTGTTCCGAGCCATTGAACATCAGGTGCTCGAACAGATGCGCAAAGCCGGTCTTGCCGACCACTTCATCCTTGCTGCCGACGTGGTACCAGACCTGTACCGACACCAGCGGTGCCTTGCGATCTTCGTGTACCAACAGCGTCAGGCCATTGGCCAAGATATGCTTGCGATAGGTCAGCGGTGCATCGGGGAAATCGGTATCCAGCGCCGCATTGGCAGGCTGTGAGGCGGCAGTGACCAGCGGTGCAGCGGTGAAGCTCAATGTCGCTTGCGGCATGGTGGTGGCCTTGGGTGGTGTGACAGGCTGAGCCGCGCAGGCATTCACGGCGAGACCGGCGGCGAGCGCCGAAACCAGCACCGATAAACGAGAGGCGGGACGGACAGTGCAGCGGAACACAGAGAAGCGGATGAGCATGAAAGCCATGAACTTCGGTGGTTGTGATGTGCAGAGTCTACGAGGCAGCGCACTGCTATGAGCCGGGCAAAGTCACAAAGTTCCAGACGGCCATTGCTGGCAGATGAAACACGCTCCTGGCTCGATACCGCCACCGGATTGTGGTCGAACGCGAGACAACTTGCCTCCCCCCATTGCGATGCGCGCCCGGCCGACGAGGTCTCGCTGCTGGTGATCCACAACATCTCGCTGCCGCCGGGCGAGTTCGGTGCAGGCTACATCGACGACCTGTTTCTGGGCCGGCTCGATGCCAGCGCACACCCCTATTTCGCCGCCATCGCGCATCTCAAGGTCTCGGCGCATGCCTGCATCTTCCGCGATGGCCAGGTGACGCAGTACGTGCCCACCACCCAGCGCGCCTGGCATGCGGGCGAGAGCAATCACGAGGGCCGCACGCGCTGCAATGATTTCTCCATCGGCATCGAGCTGGAAGGCACCGACGAAGAGCCCTTCACCGACGCCCAGTATGAGACGCTGACGGCCATGACCCGCGCCATCCTCAAGGTGTATCTGAAGATCACGCCGAAGCGCATCGTCGGCCACAGCAACATCGCCCCCGGTCGCAAGACCGACCCCGGCCCGCACTTCGACTGGCTGCGCTTTCGTGCAGCATTGGGCCCATGAGCTTTCTCGCCATCCTGCTTGCGCTCGGCGTCGAGCGCGCCTTCCCGCAGGGCACCGCACTCGGTGAATCGCGGCTGCTGGCACTGCTGCTGCGCGGCCTGAAGAGACTCGACAACCCGGCCCTGCCCTGGCTGCTGACGCTGCTGGCCGTCGCACTCACCATCGCCCTCGAACGCCTGCTGGGCGGTGCGCTGGCCGGCATCCTGTTCGGGGCCGCCGCCTTATTCTGCTGCCTGGGCCCGCGCGACCTGGCCGACGACGTGCAACGCCTGATCGCCGCCAAGGCGCGTGGTGATGCCGTCGAAACCGAGCGCCTGAGCCGCGCCCTGCAAAGCGGCCCGGCGCCCGATGAAAGCCATCGCAGCCTGATTGGCGCGCTGTTCATCCAGTCCCATGAGCGGCTGTTTGGCGTGCTGCTGTGGTTCATGGTGCTGGGGCCTGCGGCGGCCGTCGGCTACCGTCTGGCCAGCCGCCTGCCGGCGCTGCTGGAAAAACTGGGCTACGGCAGCAGCGCGCAGCAGTCGGCAGCCCAGCTGCACGGCATTGCCGCCTGGCTGCCCACACGCATCAGCGCCGCGCTGTTCGCTCTCGCGGGCAGCATGGACGACGCGATGGAAGCCTGGAAGCGCGTCGGCGAACTGCACTATCGTGAGCCCTGGCGCAGCCACAGCTGGGCGGTGCTGGCCGAGGTCAGTGCCGGTGCGCTGGCGATGGAAGAGGAGGATGGCGCGATCAGCGTCGCACCGAATCTCGAAGCGGCGCTGCGCGAGGTGCTGCGCATGCAGACCCGCGCGCTGCTGCTGCTGCTGGCGGGATTTGCGCTCTACACCAGCGGCACGCTGGTGTAGCAATGATCATCAGCACCAGCGGCACGCTCGTGTAGCTAGCTACTGACCAGCTTGGCGATGATGCGACTCTGCAAATAGGCCGCTGCCAGGCCACTGCGATCAACGACACCCCAGACATCGCGCGGCAGCATCTTGGCACGCAGGTAATGGGCCGGGCGCTTGGCTTCGGGCAGCAGCTCGGCGAGTTCGCGGGCCAGTGACTCGTCGTCGCGCTGCACGCCGTCCTGCAGCACGATGACGGCGAGGATGGCCGAGCCGCGGGTGGCATCGGCGATGCGGGTGACGGCGCAGTCGAGCACGCTCTCGCAGTGGAACAAGGCCGCCTCGATCTCCCCCGGATGCACCTGCACGCCGCCGATCACGAAGCTATCGCTGATGCGACCCCAGTGCAGGTACTGGCCGTCGTGGTCCTTGCGCACGGCGATGCCGGTGGCAAGCCAGCCGTCACGCAGCACGGCATCAGTGGCCTCCTTGTCGTCGTGATAGCGGCTGAAGACCATCGCGCCGGAAACCTTCAGCTCGCCTGGCTCGCCCTCCAGCACCTCGTGGCCGTCCTGGTTGCACACCTTCACACCCAGATCCGGCATCGGCAGGCCGAGCAGCTCCGGCCGCGCCTCGCTGTCGCCGGCCACGGCGTTGAACAGATTGGGGCCGGCTTCGGCCAGCGGCATCAGCATGCGCAGCTGAAGGCCGCGCTGGGTGAGCGCGGCATGGATCGGCAGCGCGGCGGGGGCACCGACTGTCGCCAGCCAGTTGAGGCTGCTGAGATCGGCCTCGTCGAAATCACCGTAGTCGGTGAGGTGGCGCAGCATCAGCGGGCTGAGTGCGGCGACGCTGACACGGTGCAGGGCAAGATGGCCCAGGTATTCGTCGGCATCGAACTCGGACATCAGCACCACACGGCCGCCGCGATACAGGAGCGGCAGGCAGAGCAGGGTCAGCTCCGGGCCGAAGCAGGGCAGGCAGTGGACGGTGCTGTCGCGGGCGGAGAGCTTCCATACATCGGCCGAATGGCGGGCATTGAGCAGCACCTGCCGGTATGGCAGCACGGCGATGCCGCGCGGGGTGAAGAACTGGATGTGCGCATCGTCCACCGACAGCGGCTGCACCGGGGGCAGATCGAGGCTGCCGACGTTCAGCCAGTCGCGATAGTCGGAGAGCCTTGTCCACGGCGCGCCGGTGGCTGCGGCAGCGGCGTGGTAGCGGCTGTCGGCAAACACCATCGCGGGCTTGGCGAGCTTGGCCAAGGCGACCATCTCCGCCTCGCCGATATGGGGATTGACGGGGGTGAACACCACGCCGATTTTGGGTGCGGCCAGCAGCAGGTCGAAATGCACCGGGTGGTTGTGGGCAATGACGGCGATGCAGTCGCCGCGCTTGATGCCCAGCGACAGCAGGCGGTTGGCGAGGCGGTTGGCGCGGCCTTCCAGCTCGCGGTAGGTGTACCAGCGTCCGTTGAAGAACAGCGCCTGGGCTTCAGGTGTCTTGCGGGCGCGCCACTGGATGAGATCGAGCATGGTCTGGCGGGGGCGGCGTTCGGGTGCGCCGCATCGGGCGGCACATTACCGCATCTGAGCCCCGCCGCGCTTCAATGCAGGCTGCTGACCGCCTCGACCAGGGCCTTGCCCACCGGCTTGCCGCCCCAGATGCAGTGCTGGAGCGCCGCGTGCTCGGTGGCACCCAGCAAGGCGGCGGCGCGCAGCATGTTCTCGCCTTGCGAAGCCGGGCCCTGCGCAGTGAGCACGCCGGCGATGGCGGTAAAGAGCTTCTCCTGCACTTCGCGGAACACCGGCTCGTCGACGAACTGTGCCTCGCGCAGGATGCGGTGCGGGCCGGGCTGGCTGGCCACGAAATCGAGCAGCAGGGTCAGCAGGCGGCGTTCGCCGTCCTTGCCCGCCGCATCGGCCAGCAGCGCTTCGATGCGGTGGCAGTAGGCCGCGCCGATGTCACGCACCAGCGTGGCAAAGACTTCTTCCTTGCTGTGGAAATAGAGATAGAACGTGCCCTGCCCCACATCGGCGCGCTGGGTGATGGAGCTGACCGAGGCGGCGGGAAAACCCTTGCTGCCGAATTCGATCTCAGCCGATGCCAGCAGTTTCTTGCGCGTGGCTTCGCCGCGTGCAGTGACGGGGACGAGTTCCTTCAGGGGCAGACTGGCGTTCATCAATCACTGTTCCTTGTGTGGTGTGCGCCTTGCGGCGCGCTGGCAGGACTCCTGTCCTCCAGCCCAAGTAGCTTAACCCGATGCGCCAGGCTGTGCGACCGCCGGTTCGCGCCGTGGCACCGCCCTCAGCTTGGGCCTGAGCTTGGCGATCTGGCGCTCTTCCGAACGCTGCTTGAGCCAGAGCAGGCAGTCCTCGAAACTGCGCGAGATGCGCGTCTGCATGCGGATGCGTTCGAGCTTGGGCCAGGTGGCGCGCTCGCCATCGCGGATGTAGTTGGCAATGTCGGTGGCAGTGGGATTGGCCAGCATGCGCATCAGGTCGCGCGGCGACTGCTGCGGAAACACCGTCACATCGCCCGAATAGCGCTGCTGGAGAATGTCGTTGAGCTTGTCCACCACCCGCCCGGCAGCGCGGTGGTTGAAGTGCTCGCGCGCGACCTTCGCCACATCGCGCCCCGCCACCTTCACCAGACTGCCCACCAGCGATCCGGCGCCGGTGGCGCGACGGACGTTGTCCTGTAAAAACGGCACCACATGCGGGTTGGTCTGGCTGACGATGTAGTGGTTGACGTTGTGCAGCCGCGCCAGCCGGAGCAGCGGCAGGTCATTGGCGAGCGAACCATCGACCCAGCGCTTGCTGCGCATGTAGGGCACCACGTTACCGTCGAAGTCGCGCGCCTCCAGCATCACCGGTTCGAACACGCCGGGGATCGCACAGCTCGCCTGCACGGCGGTCTTTACCATCACATTCGGCGCGGTGAGGTAGTTCAGGAGGCGCGGCTGCTGGTGCAGCTCGGCCGGTGACACCGTGACACCGAGGATGCGCCGCGTGCGCTCGAAGGCCTGCACGAAGCTCTCCTCGCCGATGTTGGCATTGAGGCAGGCGGCGAGATGGGCCGAGTCCATCAGCGTCGCGCCCTTGATGAGCTTGGTGAAGCTCACCCGCTGGAAGGCAGCGAGATTGAGACTGCCCGGCTCGAACATCTGCGCCAGCTGCGCATCGGTGCGGGTGCAGGTCATCGCCGCGATGATCGAACCCGCCGAGGAGCCGGAGATCACGCGCGGCAGCAGGTCGTGCTGCCACAGCGCCTTGATGACACCAAGATGGAACATGCCGAGCGTGGCCCCACCCGACAGCAGCAGGGCCGAGCGGCCGAAGGATGCGCCGGTGCGCTTGAAGAACAGCACCTTCTCGTCGTCGGAGAAATCCCGGAACTCGCCGACGCAGATGTAGTCGAGGCAGCGCGCGCACTCGTCGACGTATTCCTCGATCAGCCGCTTGGTACCGGCGCGGGCATAGCCGTAGAGCAGCGGGTTGCTGGTGTTGGCGAGATTGCCGTGCAGGCCTTCGGCGAGGTGAAAGGTCAGCTCGCGGACATTGCCCCTGGCGCGCAGCTCGCGCATCAGTTGCAGGCGCTCGCGGATCAAGAGGTAGTCGTAGTCATCGCTGGTCTCGTCCTGCTTCCAGGCATCCGCGCCTTCGAGCCGGTCGAGTTCCAGCGACACTTCGCGCCACACTTTGTATTCAGCTGCGGCGGCCAAATCCTTCAGATGGCTGGCAATGATTTTTTTCGACATGCACCCAGTATCCTTCAGGCCTGCTCAAAATTGTTCAGACCCGGTGTCCGCTCCTCACCCCTCCCAAACCGTACAGGCACCCGACAGCCGCTGGAAGCTCGCCTTCGAGCGCGCCAAGCCCTGGCTGCCGGCGCTGGTGGCCTTCGTGCTGCTGGCCTTTGCCCTGCTGGCGTTGCGCGAGCTGACCAGCGAGATCAACTACAAAGACGTGCTCGTGCAGATGCGCGCCACGCCGCTGGAGGCGCTGATGCTGTCGGCGCTGTTCACGGTGCTGAGCTTCGTCGCACTCGCCTGCTACGACCTCTCCGGCCTTGCCTATCTCAACATCAAGTTGCCCTGGCGCACGGTGGCGCTCGGCTCCTTCGCGGGCTATGCGATGGGCAATACCGTCGGCATGGGCGTGCTCACCGGTGGTGCGGTGCGGCTGCGCGTGTATGGCGCCCAGGGCATGGACACCATCCAGGTCGCGCAGCTCATGGGCTTCATCAGCGCCGGCTTCGGGCTGGGCATCACCTTCATCGGCGCCATCGGCCTGCTCTGGGGTGCCGAGCGGGTCGAGACCGCCGTTGGCGTGCCGGCCTGGGTGATGCATGGCGTCGGCATTTTCACGCTGTGCTTCATCAGCTGGGTGATCTACCTCTGCATGCGCGGCAAGCCGCTGGCCCTGTTCGGCCGCAGCATGACGCTGCCCTCGACACGACTGGCCCTGATCCAGATCGGCGTCTCCGCACTCGACCTCTTGTTCGCGGCCGCCGCGCTCTGGGTGCTGCTGCCAGAGGCTGATCTGCACTTCATGGGCTTTCTCGCCTTCTACGTCATCGGCGTCTCGCTCGGCATCATCCTGCATATCCCCGGCGGCGTGGGCATCTTCGAGGCAATGATTCTGCTCGCCTACGGGGATTCGATCCCCCCTTCGCAACTGGCCGGTGCGCTGGTGCTGTTCCGCGCCATCTACTACCTCGCCCCGCTCGCGCTCTCGGTCACCCTGCTGGTGCTGCGGGAATGGCGCGCCATCGCCCAGAGCCGCGCGCGGCAGAAGGCGGCGGAGCTTTCGCCCATCTTCCTCGCCACCGCCACGATTACCGTCGGCATCATGCTGCTGGTGTCGGGTGTCACGCCCAGCACCGACGAGGCGACGGAGCTTTTGGCACTGAACATCCCGCTGGTGTTCGTCGAGGGCGCGCACTTCATCGGCAGCATCGCCGGCCTGGGCCTCTTGTTCGTGGCCCGCGGACTGATGCTGCGGCTCGATGCCGCCTGGTGGTCGGCGCTGGTGCTGGCGGGCCTGAGCTTCATCTTCACGCTGCCCAAGGGCATCGCCATCGGCGAAATGGCCGCGCTCGGCCTGCTGCTGACGCTGCTGGTGGCTGGCCGCAAGGAGTTCGACCGCCGCGCCTCGCTGTTCGCACAGCCGTTCTCGCCGCAGTGGCTCCTGATGATCGGCGCGGTGCTGGGGGCCGTCACCTGGCTGATGTTCTTCGTCTACCGCGACGTGCCCTACACGGACGATCTCTGGTGGCAGTTCGCTTTCGATGCCCATGCCCCGCGCGCGCTGCGGGTGACGCTGGCGGCGGTGCTGTTCACGCTGGCCTTCGCGCTCTGGCAGGCCTTCCGCCCGGCATCGGGCAGTGCCGAGATGGCGAGCAGCGAAGACCTGCAACGCGCCCGCGCGCTCATCGCCACCCAGCCGCGTGCCGATGCCCTGCTGGCGCTCACCGGCGACAAGTCGCTGATGTTCTCGGCCACTGGCTTGAGCTTCTTGATGTACGGCAAGCGCGGCCGCACCTGGGCGGCGCTGTTCGACCCGGTGGGGCTGGAAAGCGAATGGCCGGAGCTGATCTGGCGCTTCGTCGAACACGCGCATGACCACGGTGGCCGCGCCTGTTTCTACCAGGCCAGCAGCCGCAGCATCCCGCTGTACCTGGATGTCGGCCTCACCGCCCACAAGCTCGGCGAGTACGCGATGGTGCCGCTGCCGGATTTCACCGTGCAGGGCAGCAAGCGCGCGCACCTGCGCCATGCCATTACCAAGGGCGAGCGCGATGGCCTGAGCTTCGAGGTGCTGCCGCCTTCGCAGTTCGCACCGCTGCTGGCCGACCTCAAGCGCATCAGCGATGCCTGGCTGGGCGAGCACGCCACCCGCGAAAAGGGCTTTTCGCTCGGCGCGTTCGAGCCGGACTATCTGGCCTGCACGCCGATTGCCGTGGTGCGCAAGGAGGGCCAGATGGTGGCCTTCGCCAACCTGATGAGCACCGATCTCAAGCAGGAGGCCACCATCGACCTCATGCGCTACACGCCCGATGCGCCCAAGGGCGTGATGGACTATCTCTTCATCAAGCTCATGCTGCACTGCCAGGGCGAGGGCTATGCGCGCTTCGGTCTCGGCATGGCACCGATGTCCGGCATGAGCAGCCACCACAAGGCGCCGCACTGGCAGCGGCTGGGGCGGCTCATCTACAGCCATGGCGAGAACTTCTACAACTTCCGTGGCCTTCGGGCCTTCAAGCAGAAGTTCGACCCGGTGTGGGAGCCGCGCTACCTCTGCGCCGAGGGCGGCATCCAGCCCCTGATCGTGTTCACCGACATCGCGGCCCTGGTCAGCGGCGGCATCAAGGGTGTGCTCGGCAAGTGAGCGTGTCGGCATGAAGAACTGGATCACGCTCGCCCTATTGATGCCCCTGCTGGTGGTGGCAGCGCCGCAGCAGATCGACCACGGTCGCTTCGAGAACGTGCGGGTGTGGGCACCGGCCCAGGCCGCGCAGCAGGTGGTGCTGTATCTCGGTGCCGCCAAGGGCTGGCAGCCCGCTGACGACCAAAACGCCAACGCCTTGCAGGCCGCTGGCGCGCTGGTGATCGGCATTGATGGCGCGCAGATGCGCCGGGCCTTCGATGCCGATGGCGCTGACTGCGTCTACCCCGCAGGCGATCTCGAAAACCTTTCGCGCTTCGTGCAGGCCTACACCCGTCAGCCCGACACCCGCCTGCCGGTGCTGGTGAGCCACAGCGATGGCGCGCTGGTTTACGCCGCCCTCGCGCAGGTGCCCGCCGGGCACTTTGCCGGCGGGGTGAGCGAGGACTTCAGCCCCCTCATCAAGCAGTGGCAGAAGCCGCTGTGCGCGGGCGAGGCGCTGCGGCAGAGCACCGCTGTATCCGGTTCACAGCGCCTGCAAGCCGCGCCGACGCTGGCGAACCCGATGGTGGTGCTGGCTGACCAGGCCCGTCGCGAGCCCCTGGCCGTCGCCCCTTTCGCGAAAAACATCCCCGCCCTGCGGGTCGCCAGCCTGCGGGGCTTGCAGCCCGGCACATTGGCTGGCCTCAAGGCAGCCGTCGCCTCGCTCTCGGCACAGGCGCGGCCGCTCGCCGGCGCAGCGCCACCAGACCTCAAGAACCTGCCGGTGATCGAAGACCGCGCACCCGGCGACAACCCCACACTCGCCATCTTCTGGAGCGGCGATGGCGGCTGGGCCACCATCGACAAGGAGGTCTCCGAGAACTTGCAGCAGCAGGGCATCTCGGTGGTGGGTGTCGACTCGCTGCGCTACTTCTGGTCGGCCCGCACGCCGCAGGATGTCGCCCGCGACACCGCCGCCATCGCCAGGCATTACCTCGCCGCCTGGGGCAAGAAGAAGCTGCTGCTGATCGGTTTCTCGCAGGGGGCCGATGTGCTGCCGTTCGCACTCTCGCGGCTCGACCCGGCGCTGCGCCGGCAGGTCTCGCTGTTCGCCGCACTCAGCCTGTCGCGGCGCGCGGCCTTCGAGTTTCACCTGAGCAGCTGGGTGGACGACCGCGACCAGGGCCTGCCCACCGCGCCCGAAATCGCCCGGCTCGGCGATATTCCCACCTGGTGCATCTACGGTGCGGAAGACGCCGACAGCGTCTGCGCCGAGCTGGCCCCTTCAGCCAAACTGACGGTGAAGCAGCTGCCGGGCGATCACCACTTCAACGGCGACCATGCGGCGCTGACCACGCTCATCCTCGCCGCACTGCAAAAACCCTAGCTGGGGATTTTCAGCTTCATGCCGATGCGCACCGCGCCGGATTTCGGCAGGTCGTTCTCGCGCTTGAGCGAAGCAACGCTGACGTTGTACTTGGCAGCGATGCCAGACAGCGTCTGACCCGGCTTCACCTTGTGGGTGCGGGCGGCAAGCGCCACCGATTTCTTCTTCGACTTGGCGGCTTTCTCGCGGCTGCTGCTGGCAGGCGGCTCGGCCTGCGGCGCTTCGGTGAGGGCCTCGGCCACTTCTTCCGGCACATCGTCGCCGTTGTTGGGGATGCGCAGGATGCGCCCGGCGCGCAGCTTGCTCTTTTTCTTGAGCCCGTTCATGCCGCGCAAGGTGCCTTCGCTGGTGCCATAGCGCTGGGCGATGGCGGCCAGCGACTCGCCTTTTTTCACCCGGTAGTTGAACTGCGTCTGCCGCTGCCTGGCAAAGGTCTCGCTGCTGCCCAGCCGCGAATAGGCGACGTTGAAAGCCGCCGCCTTGCCGGCCGGCAGGCGGATGGTGTCGCCCGCCGGCACATGCAGGCGGCCGCTCACCACGGGGGCGTGGTACGAGGGGTTCAGCTCGCGGAACTGCTCCTCATCCAGGCCCGAAGTACGCAGCAGCGTGCGATAGGGCGTGTAGCGGTCGACGGTGACGGTATCGAAGCGGATGGGCGCCTTGCGCTGCACCTCGCCGAAGTACTTGCGGTAGTCGCGCTCGACATCGGTGGCCGCCAGGAACTCCGCATAGAAATTGCGCGAGGCAAAGCCGAAGCGCGGGCCGTTGAAGCGCACCAGCATTTCGTCGAGCGTGCTGCTGTTGCTCTCTTTCAGCGCCCGCGCCACGCCGCCACGGCCATAGTTGTAAGCGGTGAGTGCCAGCGGCCAGCTGCCGAGATGGTCGAAGTCATCCTTGAGATGCCCTGCCGCCGCGCGGGTGGAGGTCCAGGGGTCGCGACGCTCGTCGGCGATCTGGTTGTGGCGCATGTACATCTTTGCGGACGAGGGCATGAACTGCCACAGACCCGCCGCCGCCACCTTGGAGTAGGCGTTGATGTTGAAGCTCGACTCGACGATGGGCAGCCGCGTGAGCAGGCGCGGCAGGCCGGCGTCGGCAAAGATGCGCTCCATCTCTGGCAGGTACTGGCCGCTGATCTCCACCGCCAGGCGCGTGCGCTCCTGCAGGCCGCGCTGGGTGCGGATGTTGCTGGCGGCATCGGCGAGTGCGGCCTCATCGCCTGAGAACAATGCGGCGAGCTGACGCTGCTCGGCATCCATCAGCTCCGGCGTGCCCGCCAGTGCGGCGGTTTCGCGCAGCCTCGCGGCGATGCGTGCCTTGGTGCTGTCTTCGCTGTCGTTTTTCAGGCGCGAGAGCTGCGGCTTGGGCAGGCTGTCCACGTCGCCGCGAAAATCGAGCACCGTGTAGATGCGCTCCGGCTTGCGGATGTCGTGGATCACACTCTGGTGCTCCGAATACTCCCCGAACACGCGACGCCAGAACTTGATGTTGCCCTTGAGCACGTCCGGGCGGTGGAACAGCTTGCGCTCCTTCGCCAGTCGATCGTTGTTCTCGGCTTCGGCACCTGCCGCATCGGCGGCGTCGATGAGTGCTGCCACCGGCTTGGCCAGCGCAGGCACCACGGCCTGTGTGGTGGGTGCGGGGGCCGCAATGGCACTCAGTGCCGGGCGTGCCGGTGCAGGGTCAGCTGCGGGTGCCGTCTGAGGGGGCTGGGCAATGCTGGCGGAGGACAATCCAGCGACAAAAACAGCGAGGCACAGCGGGTGGTTCAGGCGCATCTTCTTCAGGTTCGGTGGACGACAGCGGGTGCAGACAGCAACACGATGGATGCTAGCGGTCGGCGCACTGTGCAGCAATCGCAAAAACCCCGCTCTACACTGCACGTCATTCAGTTTCAGGAGCTGTTCAGTGACCGCCGACACCCTCTGCCTGCTCGCCGCCGGGCTGTTCTTCATGACTGGCCTTTTGACCGGACTGTGGAAATACCTCTGCATGGCGCGCTCGCCCGACGCGACCGCCCCGGCCTACGTCGACATCGCCCATCGCGCCAGCCTGATGTATTCCTTCAGCGCCCTGCTGCTGCGCGCCTTCGTGCCGCACTCGCCGCTGGATGCGACCGGCACCTTCATCGCCGTGGCCGCCCCGCTGCTGTTCTTCGCGCTCGCCATCAGCACCTATGTGCTGCACGGCATCCTGCGCGACACCGACAACCAGCTGAAGAGCCCGCATAAGCTGGGTTCCATGACCTTGCCTGGCGTGCTGCTGCACGGCTTCATGTTCCTGCTGGCGCTGGCCGAGATCGGCGGCTTCGCGGTGCTGCTGTGGGGTTTTCTGCGCGGGCTTTAGAGGCCGCATCCGCTAAGCTCCGCAGACATCCCTCGCTCAAGCCGGCAATGACTCTGCGCACCGCCTACCCCGCCATCGCCCCCTATGCCACGCACCGCCTGCAAGTCACGGCGCTGCACAACATCTACGTCGAGGAAAGCGGCAACCCCAGAGGCAAGCCGGTGGTGTTCGTGCATGGCGGCCCCGGCGGCGGCACCGAGCCCTGGCAGCGGCAGTTCTTCGACCCGGCCAAGTACCGCATCGTGCTGTTCGACCAGCGCGGCTGCGGCAAGTCGACACCCTTTGCGGAATTGAAAGAGAACACGACCTGGGACCTGGTGGCGGACATGGAAGTGATCCGCGAGCATCTGAAAATCGACGCCTGGGTGGTGTTCGGCGGCAGCTGGGGCTCGACCTTGGGATTGGCTTACGCCGAGGCCCACCCGACGCGCACCAAGGCACTGGTGCTGCGCGGCATCTTTCTGCTGCGGCAGTTGGAGATCGACTGGTTCTATCAGGAAGGCACCAGCTTCATCTTCCCCGACCAGTGGGAGGCCTACCGCGATGCGATACCCGAAGCCGAGCGCGGCGATTTCGTCACCGCCTACTACAAGCGCCTTACGTCATCCGATGCTGGCGTTCGCGCCGCCGCCGCCAAGGCCTGGAGCACCTGGGAGGGTGCCACCAGCAAGCTCTTGGTCAACACCGACATGATCGCCCGCTACGGCAACGACACTTTCGCCGATGCCTTCGCGCGCATCGAGTGCCACTACTTCACGAACAAGGGCTGGTTCGAGGTGGAAGACCAGCTGCTGCGCGACGTGCCGAAAATCCGCCACATCCCGGCCGTGATCGTGCAGGGCCGCTACGATGTGGTCTGCCCGATGAAGAGCGCCTGGGACCTGCACCGCGCCTGGCCCGAAGCCGAGTTCGTGGTGGTGCCGGATGCCGGCCATGCGGCGAGCGAGAAAGGCACGCTCAGCGCGCTGATCGAAGCGACCGACAAGTTCGCTTCGATCTGAAGTGAAGCCCACAAAAAAGCCCCGGCAACACCGGGGCTTTTTTGTTGCAGCAAGCCGATCAGGACGGGAACACGATGCTCGCGTAGGTGCGCGTGACAAAGCCCGCATAGTTCGCGCGCGTCAGCGTGCTCCTGGGCTTGAGGCGCGCGCTCTTCACGCCGTTCACGGTGCTGATCTCGGCATCGAGGATGCCCAGCTGCACGGCCAGGTAGACGTGCTTCTTCAGCGCCGGGCTGATCTCGGCGGTGTCCACTACCGGCACCTGCTCGTTGCCATCGGGCACGGTGAGTGCGGCGCTGGTGTCCACCGCCTCGGCAGCGGCCTGTCGACCCGTGGCCTGCACGAGGGCATAGGCCACTTCCTCGCGGCTGACGGTGGTGGCGGGCGAGAAGCTCGCGCCCTCCATCAGCATCGCCGGGGCGGCGTCGAGATTGCGGTCGAGGATGAACTGGCCCTTGCGGGTGACGGCATCGGCGGCGACGTTGAGCACGCTGCTGTAGGCGGTATCACCAAACTTCACTGACGCGCTGTGCGCGCGGGTCTGGCGCACGCCCCAGGTCATCAGGTAGTCGGCGAAGAAGCCGCGCGTGAGCACTTCCTCCGGCGCAAAGCCGGCGGAACCGGCACCGTCGATGAGGCGGCGCGAGACGGCGAACTTGATGGCTTCTTCCTGCGCGTGGCCAACGGTGTCGGCCATGCCGGTGCTTTCACCCACCATGAACTTCTCGACGCGCACGGTGGCGGTGGAAGGTGCCGCCGTGCCGTTGCCGGCATTGGGCACGGCCACACCGGAGACCGAACCGATGCCGCGCATCTGCACCGTCCAGGTGCCGGCCTTGCCGGGTGCGGTGGCGGCCACGTTGGCACCCAGCACCGGCAGGGCGATGCCCGAACCATAGCTGTTGCCATCGGGGTCGGTCAGCGACACCGCACAGGTGCAGACCGGGGCATCCGGCACGGTGTACTTGGCCACCACCAGTGCCACGTCGCTGCCCACCTCGAACTCCTGCACGGTGTGCAGCGCGCCGCTGGGGTCGAACACGAGGTCATAGCTGTCCAGCGTGTTGCCGCCGTCGAAGACATTGGCCCAGTAGCCGCGCAGCAGGCGGTTGGTGGCGCCGTAGTCGCCGCGCAGCTTAAGCGCAGTGGCAATGGCGGCTTCGGCGTTGGCAAAGCCCGCGCCCACTTCCCAGGGGGCATAGCCCGGCATGTTGGTGGCGGTGGCCTTGAAGATGGCCTTGGCCTCGCGCCAGGTGATGTCGGGATTGGCTTCGAGCAGCAGCGCGGTGAGGCCGGCCAGATGCGGTGCCGCCATGCTGGTGCCGGTCTTGTGGGTGTAGTACGGAATCTGCTCGGTGGGGATGTCGCCGGCCGCAATGTCGGCCTCGGTATCCAGCGGGGTGAAGGGGTCGGCGGCGACGGCGCGGGTGGAGATGTAGTCGGTGCCGGGGGTCACCACCAGCGGACGGTCTTCGACGATGAAAGTCTCGCCATCCACCACGGTTTCATACACGCCGCCGGCGAGGCGGCCGCGCGAGGAGCTGGGTGCGAGCAGGCCCGACTTCTCGCCGTTGCCCGCCACCAGCACCCAGGGTGCCTTCTTGAAATTGCCGGTGATGGTGCCGTGGCCGGAGCCGGAGTTGCCGGCAGAGAACACCACGATCAGCTTGCGATCCGCGAGGATCTTGGTGGTGACGTTGGTGGGGTCTGCGGGGTCGAAGCAGGTATCGACATCGCCGGTGTTGCCGAAGCTGTTGGTGACGATGCGGACGTTGTACTCCGGGTGCTCGTCGAGCATCTTCAGGGCGTAGTCGAAGCCGCCGAGCGTGTCGAGCACGAAGATCACCGCACCGGAGCCATAGCCCACCAGCGAGGCACCGCGTGCGGAGCCGGCAAACTTGCCGCCGCTCGCGGTGCCATCACCGCCGGCAATGCCCGCCACATGCGTGCCGTGGCTGCCGCCGACGTCGGTGTTGGGCACGCCTTCGACGGGCGTGAAGGGATACATGCCGCGATCCGCGCCATCGGCCTGCGCCTGGGCATTGGTCTGGCCCTGCGCGTTCTCCAGCACCTTGACGCGGAACTCCAGATCCTGATGCGTGGCATCGACACCGGAGTCGTTGACGACAATCGCAATGCCCTTGCCGGTGATGGGCTCGCCAGCGGCGTTGACCAGCTCCGGCTGCTCGCGGGCGCGATCCACCGTGGTGAGGTTGCGGGCCACGTCATCGTCGTAGCTCAAGCGGTCGTTGAAGCGCACCGAGCGCACGCCCGGCAGTTTCTGGATCAGCTCGATCTGCGCCTTGGTGGCGATGACCGAGGCGATGGGCAGGCGCTTGAAATAGCCCACCGAGAGGCCGAGCGATTCGAGCAGCTTGAGTTGTTCGAGCTTCGGCGCGGTCTTGCCCTCGAAAGTGACGATGACCGAGCGGGTTTCGGCCGCACCGAGCAGGTTCACGCGCTCCGTCATCAGGGTGTTGGCATCGACACAGCTTTTGGCGGCGGTCTCGGCCGGGGGCGGTGTGGCGGCAGTGGGGGTTCCGGGCGTGGTCGACGGCGGCAGGATGGAATCGGTCACTGCCGGGGAGTCACCGCAGGCCGTCAACAGCAGGGCAGCGGCAAACGCCGCGAGGGAAAAGCGATGCAGCATGAACAGTCCTCAAAGTACGAGTGGGCGACGACGGCAGGGCCTATAGACGTGAAAAAGCCGTCTTTGACGGCTCCTTGCGCAGAAAACGCGCCACCCACCGCGATGAATACAACCGTTCGTCGGCCGTAGAATGCGGGCACTGAAGACGCGGGTCCGGAAAGTGCAGTGCATTTGCCGACACCCCAGCGGTGCCGACCAGAACCCAGCCACCCCGAACCTCAAGCCGTGACCGCACTGCCCGCACAAACCGGCCTGAAACGCCTCTCGACTTTGCAGACCCCCGGTCTGCTGGCACTGGTGACCCTGAGCTATTTCGCGGCGGCCAAGCTGGGACTGCTGCTGAGCCTGCCCAGCGGCTTTGCCAGCCCGCTGTGGCCGGCATCGGGGGTGGCGTTTTATGTCGTGCTCCGGTTCGGCTACCGCAGCCTGGCCGGCATCGCCCTCGGCTCGCTGGCTTCCAACCTCACGGCCGGGGCCAACGGCGCGGCGGTGCTGACCTGGCCGGACTGGCACGCGCCCTGGCTCTCTGTCATCGCGCTGGCGCTGGGTGCGGCCACACAGGCGGGCGTGGGCGTCTGGCTGATCCAGCGCCTGCTGCGGGATGCGCCGCCCGGTGCATTCCGGGTGTGGGCGCTGCTGCGCCTGATGTTCCGCGCCGGGCTCCTGGCCTGCCTTATCAATGCGCTGATCGCGGCGCTGGTGCTGCCCTCGCTGGCCGGACAGGACTGGCAGGCCAGGCTGCCAGTGGCGCTGGTGTGGTGGGTCGGCGATGCGCTGGGCGTGCTGGGCCTGATGCCGCTGGTGCTGTTCCGCCACCGGGCTGCGTCCGAAGATGCGGTGCGGTATTCCCTGCAGGAGCAGCTGCCCGGCCTGGTGGCGCTGACGATTGCGGCGCTGTCCTGGCCGGTCACGGCCTACCTCGGACACTTGCAGAACCGCAACATCGAGAGCCGCGAGAGCCTGCAGATCGCCGAGCTGCGCCACCACTTGCAGGTGCATCTCGACCGCAGCGTGCTGATGGTGGAAACCTTCCACGCCTTCTACCAGGGCAGCGAGCGCGTGCTGGCCACCGAGTTCGAGCAATTCGCCAAACCCTGGCTGGCATCCGACGAGTCCATCACCGCCATCGGCTGGGTGCCCCGCATCGAGGCCTCCGAACGCGCCGCCTTTGAAGCCGGCCTGCCCGGCATGGGCGAGCCGGTGAGCATCACCGAGCGCGGCCCCGCCAACACGCTGATTGCCGCGCTGCCGCGCGACAGCTACTGGCCGCTGACGCTGCTCACCCCCAACCATCACAACCGCGCACGCGGATTCGACCTGGCCTCGGAGCCGATGCGGCGCGAAGCACTCACCCGCGCCCTGGCACGCGATGGCGTGGTGGCCACCAGCCGCGTGCAACTGGCAGACCGTTTCGGCAGTGATGAGGTCTCGATCGTGCTGATGCGCCGCATCAATGCCGAGGGCCGCGCCATCATCACCGGCGCGCTGCGCCTCAACCGCCTGGTGGAGGCGCAGATCGCCAGCTTCGACAACGCCCTGCCCGTCGGCACCCGCATCCGCCTGCTGGATACCGCCGGCCTGCCGGTGCTCGACCATCGCCTGCTGGCCGATGGCCGGATCAGCCTCGATGACAGCGCACTGCCGCAGGGCGTCATGGCCAGCCTGCCGCTGACCGTCGCTGATCGGCGCTGGCAGCTCGATATCCATCTGCCCTCGCAAAACGACTGGCTGATCCACTCCGTCAGCTGGTGGCTGGGGCAGGTCATGCCGCAGCTGTTTGCGGTGGTGCTGGGCCTGGCGCTGATCAACGGCGCGCTGCGGCAGTCGCACACCCAGCGACTGCAGGACGACCTCAACCAGCTGGCGACGGCACAATCCCGCCTCGCGGCGCGTCAGGGCAATGCCGGCAACATGCTGCTGCGGCAGACCCCGCACGACAGCGCCATCGCCCAGTCCTGGGCGCAGTCGCAGTGGCAGCCCGACTACGCGCCGGTGGTGGACCTTGAAACCGGCCTGCTGCGCGCCGTGGATTGCCAGCTGCACTGGCCAGAGGCACCAGCCGGCGTCAACGCCGCGATGCTGGCGGACTGGGCCGCGCGCAATGGCCAGAGTGCCGCCAGCAGCATGCACCTGCTCCAGGCCGTGCTGGGCGCCTCGCGCAGCCTGCCGCTGCGGCGCGGCGATGCTTTCAGCTTTGCGCTGCCGGTGTCATCCAGCACCCTCGCCACGCCCGGCTGGGTGATGCAGCTGCTGGAGCTTCTGGCCGCGCAGCGCCTGCCCGGACGCCGGCTCTCGCTGGAGATCCAGGAGAGCGATTTCGTCACCGCCGGCAGCGCCGCCATCGACGCCCTGCACGCCCTGCGCGATGCCGGCGTGCGCGTGGCCCTGCACGGCCTGGGCACCGGCCACTCGGCGCTCACCGCACTGCGCAGCCTGCCGGTGGATCGCATCCGCCTCGACCCGGTGCTGGTGGCCGACATCGCCCACGACAGCGCCGCGCGGGAAATCGTGCGCACGCTGATCCAGCTCGCGGCCGCCTTGCAGATCGAGGTGATTGCCGATGGCGTCCACAGCGCGGCCATCGCATCGACCCTGCACGACCTGGCTTGCAAGGCCGCCACCGGCAGCGTCTTTGCCAGCCTCGACAGCATCGAGGCCGTGGCCCAGGTACTGACGCGCGGCCAGCCGCTGTGGCCGGCCCCGCCTTCGCTCAGCTGAGGTAGGTGTAACCGCTCAGGCCCGCCTCAAGCTCCGCCAGCAGGGCATTGCGCACGCCCATCGGCAGGCCGCTGGCGGCGAACTTCTTGCGGTAGCTCTGCGTCAGCTCTTCCGGGGCGAGATGCACGTAGCGCAGCAGCTCGTCGGTACGGTCGCCGTACTCGGCACCGTCGAGCCGCCAGCCGTTCGGGGCCTTGGCGTCGAGCACCACGTTGACCGCATTGGTGTCGCCGAACAGGTTGTGCATGTCGCCGAGGATTTCCTGATACGCGCCGACCATGAAGATGCCGAGCAGGTACGGTTCTTCTTCGCGCAGTTCGTGCAGCGCCAGTGTCGGCGTGAGACCCTCGCGATCGACATAGGTTTCGAGCTGGCCGTCGCTGTCGCAGGTGAGGTCGCAGAGGCGCGCGCGCTCGGTGGGCTCCTCGTCCAGACGATGGATGGGTGCGATGGGAAACACCTGGCTGATCGCCCAGGCATCCGGCACCGACTGGAACACCGAGAAGTTGCAGAAGTACTTGCTGCTGAGCCGCTCGCGCAGCATGTCCAGCGCATCGCGGTGGGCGCGGACGTCGATGTCCAGCATGGGGATCACGCCGCGCGCGATGGCGTGCGTGGCCTGCTCGCACCAGGCGCGCTGGGTGATGGTGAGCTTGCCTTCGGCGTAATGCGCGTGGGCTTCGGCGAGCAGGGTATCGGCCTCGTGCAGGCTCTCCAAGGGCCCACGCTCAACCAGTTCGTTGAGGCAGTCGAACAGCTCCAGCACGACGGGTGGCGCGTCTGCTGCGGGCTTGCTGATCCTGGGCGTACCGATCACTTCGCTGTCGACCACATTGGCAATCAGCACCGCATGGTGGGCGGTGAGCGCTCGGCCGGACTCGCTGATGAGTGCGGGCTCCGGCTCGCCGGATTCGATGCAGATTTCCTGCAGGGTACGCACGATGCTGCGCGCGTATTCGCGTACCGAGTAGTTCATCGAGCAATGGCTGCGCGAGCGGGTGCCTTCGTAATCCACACCGAGGCCGCCGCCGACATCGACGACATCAATCGGTGCGCCGAGGCGGCGCAGTTCGACGTAGAAACGTGCCGCCTCGCGCATGCCGCGCGCGACGTCCTGCACGTTGGCCACCTGTGAACCGAGGTGGAAGTGGATCATCCGCACCGCCTCGCTCAGGCCCGCCTTGGCCATCATTTCGAGCGCGAGCAAAACCTGCGCGGTGGTGAGTCCGAACTTGCTCTTCTCGCCGCCGGTGTTCTGCTGGGTGGACTCGCTCATGTTGGCGAGCCGCACGCGCAGGCCGATGAGAGGTGCGACATCGAGATTCTTCGACTCCTCGATCACCAGCGGCAGCTCGCTGAGTTTCTCCACCACGATGTAGACCTTGTGGCCGAGCTTCTGGCCGATGAGCGCGCGGCGGATGTAGGCGCGGTCCTTGTAGCCGTTGCAGACGATCACACTGCCGGGCAGTGCCACACCCAGCACCGCTGCCAATTCAGGTTTCGACCCGGCCTCGATGCCCACGCGCGCGCCGCCGTGCTGCACGATGGCCTCGACTACGGCCTTCTGTTGGTTGACCTTGATCGGGTATACCGCCGTGTACTGGCCGCGGTATTCGTACTCGGAAATCACTTGCGCAAAAGCACCCGTGAGCGTGTCGACGCGATCGCGCAGGATGTCGGTGAAGCGCACCAGGACCGGCCACTCCAGGCCTTCCTTCGGCAGTTGCATGGCGAGCGCGTGCAGGTCCACCGCAACGCCGCTTTTGAACGGCTGCACGGTGAGATGGCCTTCGGCATTCACATCCACATAGCCCTCGGACCATTGGGGGATGTTGTAGCGGGCGCAGGCTTGGGCGGCAGACCAGTTCGTCACGGCAGGTTCACTTAAATGGATAGGGCGAGCCGAAGGGTGTGCTGATGCCGAAACAATTGCTGCGTTGCCACCCCCAAAGCCGCCAGGCAAGGCGCGATTCCGCAGGCTTAGTGGTTCTAAGTCAAGGAGTCGCAACGCAGCATGGCGGCTTTGGGGGTGGCAACCCTTCGGGGCGGGACTGTTTTGGGGCATTGCAGCGTCAGAAAGCGAGGGAAATAGAACCACTATTGCCCTCGCTTGCTTCCTTGCACTGCCCCAAAACAGCCTTCCGCCGCAGCAACTGTTTCGACATCAGCACACCCTATACTCGCGCCCTCATTTTACGAACAAACGACCGACAGGCCCGACATGTCCCTTGATAACACCTGGTTCACCGAAGCGATTGATGCCACCGGCACCGCCTTCTCGCTCAAGGGCAAGAAGCTGCACAGCGAGCAGACCCCGTATCAGCAGATCGAAATCTGGCAGACCGAGACCTTCGGCAAGCTGATGACCATCGACGGCTGCACGATGGTGTCGACCCGCGACAATTTTCTGTATCACGAGATGATGAGCCACCCGGCGCTCAACTCGCACCCCAACCCGGAGACGGTGGTGATCGTCGGCGGCGGTGATTGCGGCACGCTGCGCGAGGTGCTGAAGCACACGGAAGTGAAGAGCGCGACGCAGGTCGAGATCGACGAGCGCGTGACGCGCCTGTCCGAAATCCATTTCCCTGAGCTGTGCGACAAGAACAACGACCCGCGCGCGACGCTGTTCTTCGGCGACGGCATTGCCTGGATGAAGGAAGTCGCAGCGGGCTCCATCGACGTCATCATCATCGACTCGACCGATCCGGTCGGCCCGGCCGAAGGCCTGTTCGGCAAAAAGTTCTATCTCGACTGCATCAAGGCACTCAAGCCCAACGGCATGCTGGTGCAGCAGTCCGAATCGCCCCTGCTGCACCTGGAGCTGATCAAGGAAATGCACACGGCCATGAAGGACGCCGGCTTTGCCGAGACCACCCTGCTGCACTTCCCGCAGGTGATCTACCCCAGCGGCTGGTGGAGCGGTTCGATTGCCTTCAAAAAAGCCGGCACCAAGGTTTCACGCCTTGAGAAGGCCGATGAGCTCGATACCCAGTACTACAACCGCGACACGCACGCGGGTGCGTTTGCACTGCCCACCTACGTCAAGAAAGCCATCGCCTAATAGTTGCGGCGCGGCGTCGCATAGGGGTCTTCCGTCATCGCGAAAGGCACCTTGCGGCCCACCAGCGCTTCGAGCGTCATCAGTTCGAGGTCGCTGTGGTTGTAGAAGGGCGCGGGCTGGATGCAGCTGTCCTTCACCGGGTCGCGGTAGAGAAACATCGGCGCGTCGTGGTGCGTCGTGGTGAGCAGCTTGCTTTCTTCCGGCCTCGACAGCGGCGTGAGCGCGGCGGTGCCGTAGCAGAGGCAAACATAACTTTTATCGGCATCGGCCTCGGCGTACATACCCGTGCCGCGAATACCGATGGTGGCGACGGGTGTGCGGATTTCGTAGAGGTCATCGCGTTTGCCGAACACGCTCAGCATCGCGCCGCTGACGAGACGGAAGAAGCTGCGCGCCACACCGGCCGCACCGCCAATCTCCACCCGGCTGTTGGCGCGGATGATCAGCGCATCGCTGCCAATCACGCCCACCAGCTTGCCGTCGCTGTCGGTTTCGATGACATCGCCGGGCTTGATCAGCGTGTCACGCCGCGCCCGCACGCCGTTGATGCGCACGTTGCCGCCGATCTCGAAAATGCTCTTGCCCGCCGGCAGCTTGCGCGGCACGGCCCCGAAAATATCGGCCTGCGCCCAGCCGCTGCCGCCTGTCAGCGCACCGGCTGCCAGGGCGCGCAGCAGCAGGCGGCGACGCGGGTCCGACTCGAAATCGCCACCGATGAAGCCACTGCTTTGGTCTGCCATTGTTGCCGCTCCGGTTGGGGCGCTACTCTGCCATCGACATGCCGCCGCAGACAGATCAGGGGACGCGATGCGAGGTTCGATTGTGATGTGCATACCGCTGCTGCTGGCGCTGCTGCCGCAGGCGGCGCGTGCGGCACCGGTGGTGACGCTGGCCGACATCGCCATCGGCAATGACGACAACATCGTCTCCGCCCGCGATGGGCTGCCGCGATCCACCGAGCAGTTTCTGCATGGTGGCATCGCGGCAGCGTTCAGCACGCCGCTGGATGCCGGCCTCTCGCTGCGCCTGCAAGCCCGGCTCGATGGCCGCCTGCACGCGCGCTACGAGGGCTTGAACGAGCTTGATGCAGGCCTTGAGGGGCAGTTACTGCTGCGGCCCGGCAGCGGCTTTTACACGCCCACGCTGGGTCTCGCGATGCACATCGGCAGCCAACAGTTCCAGAGCGATCTGCGCGACAGCCTGGAGTCGCAGCTGCGGCTGACGCTGCGCGAGGCCATCACCACCCGCATCAGCCTGCGCGGCGAGCTGTTCACCAGCTGGCGCGGCAGCGAGAGCACGGTGTTCGACAGCCACCTCAAGGGCGGCGAGCTGGCGCTGGACTGGCTGGCCGCACCGGCGCTGACCCTGACGCTGGGCTATCAGTACCAGGCCGGCGATGTGGTCTCCATCGGCAGGCCCGGTGCTTCGGCGCGCGCCAATGCAAGGGCGCTGCAAATGGATGATGTGTTCGAGGGGCTGACGGCCCTGCGCTTCGATGCGCAGACCCACATCGGCCTGGTGGCGGCCAGCTATGCGCTCACGCCTGCGCTCGCCATCGACGTGCAGTGCCGCTACGTGGAGTCGGACAGTGGCTTCGACACCCGCTATCACCGCTGGATCACCAGCAGCGGCCTGGTCGCGCGGTTCTGAAAACTACTTTTGCGCCTGCTCGCGGCTGAGCGCGAGGCGCGCTTCCTGCAAGAGATATTGCGCTGCCAGTGGCCGGCAGTAGAGCCGGGTCTGCTGCTGCAAGCGGGCCACTTCGAGTGCGACCTGGTTGGCGCTGAAGCGGTACTGGTTGCCGGCCGGATCACGACCGTAAATCTCGCGCGCCTGCGCGTAGCTGTCACTGCGCTCGCGCAGGTCGCGGCACTGCTCGGCCACTTCGGCCACGAACTCGGTCGGCACGGTGGCCCTCGCATCGGCCGCCACCAGCCCACGCGCCAGGCTGGCGCGGCTCAGCCGCTCGGCCAGCAGGCTGTAGTCGTCGTAGCGCACCACGCCATCGCCATCCACCAGCTTGAACACGCCACCGGCGCCCTGTGCCGCCGTTGCCATGCAGAGTGCAAGCCCTGCAAGCAGAAGCCGCATCATCCCGTGCTCAGGACTTGGGCGCATCTGGCAGGCCCGGCTGGCTGCAGGCCGCAGCCGCCTGCTGCTGGGCGCGCTCGATCAGCTGGCGGCGCTCTTCCATGCTGAAGGTGCGGCTGTTGCCGAGACTGTCCGTCTCGTTGATCTCGGCTGAGCTGTTGTAAAGCTCGACCTGGTCCTTACGGCGCTGGCATTCCTGCTGGCGCAGGGCGACGAGGTCGCTGCTGATCTTGGGGGTGGGCGCGATGCGGCCACCCGGCTTGACCTGCACCTGCTCGCCCTGCGCGGATTTGACGTCGCTGTAATGCACGCGGCCCTTGTCGTCGGTCCAGCGATAGGTTCGCTCGCCCGCCTCGGCAACTGTCAGCGAGAGGACGCTCAACAGGGCAGCGATGACGGCGGGGTGCAGGTGGGGGCGCATGGCGATCTCCTGATGCGATGGCCCTGAGTCTAGCCGCAGTACCCGTCGCCGTCATGCCTACAATCAGGCCATGCGCACCCTCATCGTCATCATTCTCCTGCTGCTCGCCGGCCTGTTCGCCGGCTGGCAGGCGGAGAACCACGCGAGCCTGCGGCAGCGCCTGATGCTGCGCTCGCTGGCGGCACAACTGGAACCGATGGGCACGCTCAGTCACCAGCAAGCCAGCGCCCATTTCTGGGGCAGCGGCGAAATCACTGGCCTGCGCTTCGAACCCAGCGAGACCCTGCGTGCGCGCCACGCTCTGCCCGCCGGCTTTGCCCTGCAAATCCCCCTGCTGCGCTACCGCGAATGGCAGGACGGCGAGCGCTGGCCGGCGCGTTTCCGGCTCGATTTCGATCAGGCCAGCCTGCCACTCGAAGCGCCCTGGCCAAGGCAGTTTTCCGGCAGCCTGGACTGGCAGTACAGCGTGGAGACCGGCAGCCTGAGACTGGCGGGCCAGCTCGAAGCCCTCGGTGCCGCCAGCCTGCAAGGCGAGCTCGCCCTGAAGCTGGCGCAACCCGCCAGCCTGCGCCTGGCCACGCTCATCAAGGCCAGCCTGCACTACCGCGACCAGGGGCTGGCGCAAGGCGAACGCGCCGCACTGGCCGCGCGCCTGGGGGCCGACCCGCAGAACGCCAACGCCGCCCTCGCCGAGGCCTTGGCGAACTGGCTGGCGGCTCAGGGCGCACCGGCCAACGCCAACGTGCGCACCGCCCTCGCCGCCTTCGCCGGCGAACCGACGGCCCTGACCCTGAAGCTCGACCCGCCCGGCGCGCTGCGGCCCGAAACCCTGCCCCAGTTCGCACCGGCAGACCGCCTCACCGCCCTGGGGCTCAGTCTCGAAAACCGCTAAGGTTGTTTTCAGCCATGTCCAAGTCCAAAAACTTCAAGCCCAGATCGCCTGCCAGCACCGCCTTGCCGGCGCTGCCGCAGCGCCTGCGCTTCGCCGCCGAAATCCCCGGCGGCGAGAAAGGCCCCCTGTGGAAGATCAACATCGAGGCCCTGAGCGAACCCGCGCCCGGTGGCGGCGACCGCCTGCGCCTGCGCGCCCATGTGCAGACCAATCTAGCCAGTGTGGCCCGGCCGGCACTGGCCGCATTCAGCGCCCGCACCCTGGCCCGCCTGCCCGCCCCGGCCAGCACCGCGCTGGCCCCGTTCGCAAAGCAGGCGGGGCGGTGGCTGGGTGAATGGGCCGAAGCCCGCGCCGCCAAAGCCGCACCGCGACTGCTGCGCTGGGCCGAGCCGCTGCTGCGGCATGATCTCAACACCTGGTTCGAGCTGCACGCCAGCACCGCGCCGCTGGTCGAGGGTGCCAAGGCCCTGCTGCCGAATGCGGAGAAACTCTCGCAGCTCGGCATCAGCCCCAACCTGGGCCCGAACGCACCGGCGCTGCAAACCTGGCAGGGCCGCATTGGCGATGAGTCGGCGCAGGTCTCGCTGCTGCGCATCGACGACCGGCAGCTGCCGGAAAACCTGCGCCAGCAACTGGGCGGCGCGCCCTTGCACCTGGCGGCGGCGATGGTGAATGTGGTGGGCCGAAAAACCTAGTCGTCACCCACAGAAAAGCCGGGCTTTTGCCCGGCTTTTTTGCAGCGGCTTGCTCTAGCCCTGGCTCATGCTCACGCCGAGCTTGTCGAGCGTGTCCATCGTCAGGCCACCGGTGGCCAGACCATTGGCGGTCTGGAAGGCCCGCACGGCAGCCGAAGTCTCGACGCCGATGATGCCGTCGATCTTGCCGGGGTTGAACCCCTTGGCGAGCAGGGCGCGCTGGATGTCCTGCACGATGCCGGGCGTGGTGTTGGTCTGGCAGAGAATGCTCTTCCACTCCGCCTTGCCCTCGCTCACCAGCACCTGGCTGGCGATGGTCTGGTACTGGGCGGGGATCGGGATGCGCTTCTCTTCAGCCGGGGTCACCATCTTCAGCGTGCGCACGGTCTTGTACTCGGCCGGGGTATCGATCTCGCGCACTTCGGCGGGCTTGAGCAGCTCCTGACGCAGCACGGTGCCGTACTGGGCGGGGATGGGGATGCGCTTCACCTCGGCGGGGCTGGCCACCACGCGACGCTTCACGGTGCGGTACTCGGCCGGCACGGTGACCAGGCACATGATCTCGCCGGTGAGGCCGTCGTATTTCTCGATCGGGCCACGGCCTTTCTTCCACTGCGTGGTGGCGGGCTTGATGAGCTGGGTTTCTTCCATGTCCTTGAACACGGCCGGAACCTGCTCGATCTTCTCGGAGGCCGGCTTGGTCACCACCATGGTCTCCACGGTCTTGTAGACGGCGGGGATGATCTCGACGATCTTCTTGCCGGCGGCCTTCACCAGCACTTTCTCTTCGACCGTCTCGTATTTGGCGGGGATGATCTCGATGCGCTCGCTTTCGGCCTTGGCCAGCATCTTCTCGCTGCGGGTCTCGAACTTGGGCGGGTTCACCACGCGGGCATAGCACTCGCCGGCCTTGGCATTGATGGGAAAGCTCTCGCGACCGGAGAAGCCCGAACCCGACGAAGTGGAACTCGCCATCGCCCCGCTCAGCGGAGCCGCTGCGGCGCTGTCGGCAGTGGCGTCAACAGCAGCGCCGCCCTCGATGGCGGTTGGCACCTCGTCGCTGGGCAGCGGAACCGGTTGCGGCGTGGTGGCGCAGGCGGTGAGCAGGGCAACGGCCGCTGCCAGAGCCGAGAGGCGGAGATTGAGCATGTGTGAGTCCCTTTGAGCGATGGTTTCGTCTGGCGGCGGGTTGCTGCGATGAAAGCCCGCGGACGCTGGGGTTTCGACCGCAAAAACGATGCCGACTGTGTTGTGATGCAAGTCTAACGCTGGCGTTATGACAATTCACCCGGACTTTATTGCCCATCCCCCATGCCCATCCACGTCAACCGCCGCCGCGAAATCTGGGCACTGTCGCTGCCGATCATCGGCGGCATGACCTCGCAGAACATCCTCAACCTGGTCGACACCGCCATGGTTGGCCAGTTGGGGCCCGCCGCCCTGGCGGGCGTGGGGCTGTCGAGCTTCATCAACTTCGTGGCGATGGCCGCGGTCACCGGCCTCTCGGTCGCGGTGCAGGCCATCGCCGCGCGGCGGGTGGGCGAAGGCCGGCTCGATGAAGCCGCCATCCCGCTCAATGGCGGCCTGCTGCTGTCGCTCTTGATCGGCATCCCGATCTCGGTGCTGCTCATCTGCATCGCCCCCTGGCTGTTCGCCAAGCTCAATCCTGATCCTGCCGTGGCGGCCGCAGGCGTGCCGTACTTGCAGATGCGCCTGCTCTCGGTGTTCGCGCTCGGCATGAACTTCAGCTTCCGGGGCTACTGGAGCGCGGTGAAGCGCACCCACCTCTACATGGGCACGCTGATCTGGATGCACACGCTCAACATCGGCCTCAACTACTGCCTCATCTTCGGCAAGTTCGGGCTGCCCGCCATGGGCACGATGGGCGCAGGGCTGGGCACCACCATCTCGCTCTGCATCGGCACCGCTACCTATTTCTGGCTCGCACGCAAGCACGCCGGTGACGCCGGTTTTCTGAAGCGCCGCCCCTCGCGGATGGAACTCAAGGCCCAGCTAAAGCTCGGCGTGCCGGCCATGGCACAGCAGCTGCTGTTCGCAGCGGGCTTCGTGATGCTGTTCTGGATCGTCGGCCAGATCGGCACGGCTGAACTCGCCGCCGCCAATGTGCTGGTCAACATCACGCTCGTCACGGTGCTGCCGGGCATGGGCTTTGGCCTGGCCGCCGCCACGCTCGCAGGCCAGGCACTGGGCCGCAAGGACGCCGAAGACGCCTATCGCTGGATGTGGGATGTGTTCCGGCAGAGCGTGTATCTGCTCACGCCGTTTGCACTCGCTTTCATCTTCGTGCCCAGCTTCATCCTGGCACCCTTCCTGAAGACACCAGAGCTGGTCGCACTCGCCAAGCTGCCGCTGCAGCTGATCGGCATTACGGTGATCGGCGATGCCCTGGGCATGATCCTGATGAACACCATGCTCGGCGTGGGTGCCACCCGCACGGTGCTGATCGTCGCCGTCGGAATGCAGTGGCTGCTGTTCCTGCCGCTGGCCTATCTGCTGGGCCCGGTGTGGGGCTTCGGCCTCAACGCCGTATGGCTGGCGATGATCGGCTATCGCGGCATCCAGGCCGGCATTTTCGTCACCCTGTGGCGGCGTCGGGACTGGGCGCGCATCAAGCTGTGACGCAAACGAAAACGGGGCCGCAATGCGGCCCCGTTTTTTACTTCGTGCAGCAACTTACATGCGTTCGAGGTTTGCACCGTTGACGCGCACGCGGCTGCCGCTGCTGACGCTGCTGGCATCGGCGACGCGCACCGTACGGCTGGTGCCGTTGTCCATACGCACCGTGACGTCAAACACGGTGTCGGCGCGAATGGCCTTCTCGGCCGCGTTGCCGGCGTAGGCACCACCAATGGCACCGACAACCTTGGCGACGTCAGTACCCTTGCCATCGCCCACTTGGTTGCCGGCAGCAATACCGGCAATCGCACCGGCGACTGCGCCCATGCCCGTGCCCTTGCCCTTCACCTTGATGGCGGTGATGGCAGACACCGTGCCGCAATCCTGGCAGACCGGCGCGGGTGCAGGGGTCGAAGCCGGACGAGCCTCGGTGTAGCTGCTGCTGGCCGGTTTGGCAGCGGCCCGCTCGGCAGCGGCAGCGCGCTTCTTGGCAGCGGCGGATTCGCGCTCGGCGGCAGTGGCGCGGTCCTGCGCGGATTTCAGCTTGGCATCGGCAGCAGCCTGCTCGGCATCAGCAGCAGCCTTGGCCTCGGCAGCGGCTTGCTCGGCCTGTGCGGTTTCGAGTGCCTTTTGTGCGGCCTCGGCACGCACGGCAGCCTCTTCAGCTTTCTGGGTCGCTTCGACCAGCTGCTGGGCGGCGACTTCGCTGGCGGCATCCGGCTTTTCCGAGCAGGAGGCCATCATGAAGCCAGCCAGGGCGGCAGCAATGAGGAATTTGGATTTATTGGTTATTTCGAGGTTACGCATGGAGGACTCCGGTGAAACGGGTGTTGAGACGTGGGGTGAGACAGGACTGAGAGGATGCTGCGGCTGCGGCCTGAATCGATTCTGAATCGGCCGGCAGCTAGCCGTGGGTGCCGACAACGTGGGTGCGGGTATCGAGAAACTTCACGTCGGGGAAGCGCTCCTGCGCCATCGCCAGGTTCACCGCCGAAGAGGCGAGATAGACCAGCGTGCCGTAGTGATCCTTGGCCAGACGCAGCTCGTTCTTGTCGATGAACTCGGCCAGCTTCTTTTCATCCGCGCACTGCACCCAGCGGGCGCAGTGGACATTGATCGGCTCGAAGGCGCTCGCCACGCTGTACTCATCCTGCAGGCGGTACTGCACCACATCGAACTGCAGGGTGCCGATGGCGCCGAGGATGATGTCGTTGTTGTGGATGGGCCGGTAGACCTGGGTCGCGCCCTCTTCGCAGAGCTGGTCCAGCCCCTTGTTGAGCTGCTTGGCCTTGAGCGGGTCTTTCAGGATCACCCGGCGGAACAGGTCCGGCGCGAAGGTGGGGATGCCGGTGAAGCGCAGCATCTCGCCCTCGCTGAAGCTGTCGCCAATCGCAATGGTGCCGTGGTTGTGCAGGCCGATGATGTCGCCGGGGAAGGCCTCTTCCACCGTCTCGCGGTCGGCCGCCATAAAGGTGAGCGCGTTGCTGATGCGTACCGGGCCGTTGAGCCGCACCGAGTGCAGCAGCATGCCCTTGCGATAGACGCCGCTGCACACGCGCAGAAACGCCACGCGGTCGCGGTGCTTGGGGTCCATGTTCGCCTGGATCTTGAACACGAAGCCGGTGAACTTGTCGTGCAACGGCAGCACTTCGCGCTCGATGCCGTTGAACTCGGCACCGCGCGACTGCGGCGGCGGCGCCCAGTCGGTGAAGCCATTGAGCAGCTCGCGCACGCCGAAGTTGTTGATGGCGGCACCGAAGAACACGGGCGTCTGCTTGGCGGCGCGGTACAGCGACAGGTCGAAGCCATTGCCCGCCATTTGCAGCAGGTCGATCTCGTCCAGCAGCGTCTTGTAGGAGTCTTCAAAACGCTCGGCCAATCCCGGCGCGCGCAAGCCGTCGACTGTCTCGATGTCGCTGACGCGGTGCTTGTCGCCGCTGTAGAGGTAGAAGCGGTCTTCGAGCAGGTGATACACGCCCTTGAAGTCGCGACCCATGCCCAGCGGCCAGGTGATGGGCACGCAATTCAAACCCAGCACTTTCTCGACCTCATCCAACAGTTCGAGCGGGGGGCGGCCCTCGCGGTCGAGCTTGTTGATGAAGGTGATGATCGGCGTGTCGCGCAGGCGGCAGACCTCCATCAACTTGATGGTACGGGTCTCAACGCCCTTGGCGGCGTCGATCACCATCAGCGCCGAATCGACGGCCGTGAGGGTGCGGTAGGTGTCTTCCGAAAAATCTTCGTGTCCGGGGGTATCAAGAAGATTGACCACCTTGCCGTTATAGGGGAACTGCATCACGGAGGTGGTTATGGAAATGCCACGTTGCTGTTCGAGCGCCATCCAGTCAGAGGTCGCATGCCGCGTCGCCTTGCGGCCCTTGACCGTGCCCGCGAGCTGGATGGCACCGCCGAACAGCAGCAGTTTTTCGGTGAGCGTGGTCTTGCCCGCATCAGGGTGGCTGATGATGGCGAAGGTGCGCCTGAGCTCGGCTTGCTCGGCAATGCGTTGCAGCAGGGACATGACACGAATCACAAAAAAAGGGCCGCGCATTGTAGGGAGCGCCAGAAATCGGCGCAGCGGCAGCCCCATCACGACCAGTGGCGGATCGGCTTTTGGCCGCCTGATTAGAGTGCAGACATGAATGACTACCCCGCCCGCCTGCCCGCGCCTGCGCAGGCCCCGCAGAGCTTTGCCCGCCTGTCCGTCAGCCTGCGCCTGAAACTGCTGCTGGCCAGCCTGCTGGCCCTGCTGCTGTGCAGCGTCACCCTGCTGTGGCTCTACGATCACCGCGAGAGTGCCGACCATCAGGTCTACCGTCGGGTCGAAACCACGCTCGACACCACCCGCATCGCGGAACAGGCCAAGGACTCGCTGGTGGCCCTGCGCCGTGGCCTGGCACTGTCAGCCACCGGCGAGGGCAGCAGTGATCCGATGGCCGCCATGAGTCTGGTGGTCGAGCAACAGCGCCCGCCGGCGCTGGCGCATGCCGATGCGCTCGAAGCCATCGATGCCCCGGCCGCGCAGAAAATTCGCGTCGCCGCCAATACCCTGAGCGAGGCGGCATTGCTGGCCACTGCCGACCTGTCGCAGGGCCGCAAGACCGAGGGCACAGCGCGCTTCCGGCAGTTTCCGCAGCTCGGCGCACCGGCGGAACAGGCGCTGGATGCGCTGCTCAGCCGCCAGCAGCAGGAGCTGCGGCTGATCCTGAAAACCTCGGAGGCAGACCGGCAGCAATCGCAATCGGTGATTCAACTGCTGCACCTGACCATGGTGATGCTGGCGGCGGCTTCGGCTTTCATGGTGCTGAATGCAGTGTTCCGCCCCCTGCAGCAGCTCTATGCCGCACTGCGCACCGTCGCCCAGGGTCGCTCCCTGGCAGCCCCGCCGGTGACCGGCAGCAATGAGTTTGGCCAGCTGGGCGCAGCGGTGTATTCACTCTCGCAGCTCAACACCCAGCTCAATACCCTGGCGTTTCACGACGCCCTCACCGGACTGCCCAACCGCACCCAGTTCGAGCACGACCTCGCCGCCGTGCAGACCAGTCAGGCCGGCATGGCTGCCCCTGCATTCGCGATTGTCTTTGCCGACATCGACCACTTCCGCACCATCAACGATGGCTATGGGCATTTCTTCGGCGACCAGGTGCTCAAGGCCGTGGCGGGCAGGCTGCAATGGCTGGTGCAGGGCAACACCCGGCTCTATCGCTACAGCGGCGATCTGTTCGCGCTCTTCATCAAGGCCGACAAGCCGTTTCTGGCCGACCAGTTCCGCCAGCTGATTGCTGCCGAGGCCGAGCGCCTGCGCAGCCGCATGACCGAGCCGCTGGCCGTGGAAACCCGCAGCCTCAACGTCTGCCTGAGTCTGGGCCTGGCCCTGTATCCCGATGACGGCCAGAGCACGGAGGCGCTGGTGAGCGCTGCCGACGCCGCGATGTACCAGGCCAAGCAGATGGGCCGCAACGTGGTGCAGTTCGCCCGCAATGATTCGGCGATCAAGGCCCGCCAGCGCATCGAGCTGGCCGACGAGCTGCGCATGGCGCTCAAGACCGGCGCGATCTCGCCGCACTTCCAGCCCATCGTCGATCTCGGCAGCGGCAGCATCGCCTGCGCCGAGGCGCTGGCGCGCTGGAAACACCCGACCCGTGGCTTCGTGCCGCCAGATGTCTTCATCGGCATCGCCGAAGATTCAGGCCAGATCGACGCGCTCACCGAATATCTGCTGCGGCTCGCCTGCATGGCGGCCGTGCAGTGGCAGGGTTCGCGCGGCCAGCCACCGCCACGCCTCGCCTTCAACCTCTCGCCTCGCCAGGTGCGGCAGGGCGTGGTGGAGATGGTGAGCGCGGCACTGAAGGAAACCGGCCTGCCCGCCAGCCGGCTCGAAATCGAGATCACCGAGAGCGCCATCATCGAACGGCCGGAGACTGCCGAACGCCTGCTGCGCGAGCTGAAGGAGCTGGGCATCTCGGTGGCGCTCGACGACTTCGGCACCGGCTATTCGAGCCTGAGCTACCTGCTGCGTTTCCCCATCGACAAGATCAAGGTCGATCGCAGTTTCGTGTCGCAGCTCAATGGTCAGCGTCAGGCCGGCAAGATCGTCGCCGCCACCATCTCGCTCGCCGCCAATCTCGAAATCAAGCTGGTGGCCGAGGGCGTTGAAAACGTCGGCCAGATGGTGACGCTCTACGAACTCGGCTGCCGCCAGCAGCAGGGCTGGCTGTTCAGCAAGGCGCTGCCTGCGGAGGAGTTCAACCGCTGGGCGCTGGATGCACCGCTGCGGCTCGATGCCATCGTGCGGGCGCAGGCGGAACCGGCAAACGAGATCCAGCCTGCGGCCTGAGACCGCTCACATGGCACAGGCTTTTTCTGGATGCTTCTCGTTGTAGCGCTGGTGATATTCCTCGGCGCGCCAGAAAGTCGCGGCCGGCACGATCTCGGTGACGATGCCGCCCTTGAACGTGCTGGCGTTCAGCTCTTCAAGCACCCGCTTCGCCGTCGCCTGCTGCTCCGGCGTGTGGAAAAAGATCGCCGAACGATATTGCGTGCCGATATCCGGCCCCTGGCGATGGCGGGTGGTGGGGTCATGCATGGTGAAGAAGTAACGCAGCAGCGACTCGTAGCTGGTCAAGGTGGGATCAAAAACCACCTCCACCACTTCGGCATGGCCGGTGCGATCCGTGCAGACCTGCTTGTAGGTGGGCGCTTCGACAAACCCACCCTCGTAGCCTGAGGTGGCTGAAACCACGCCCGGCTGCTTGCTGAACTTGTATTCGACGCTCCAGAAACAGCCGGCGGCGAAGGTGGCTTTGGGCAGGTTGGCTTCAGTCATGGGGTGCTCGCTTGCGGTGATGCCAGCAGTGTGGCGGCTAGGCGCCGCAGTTCAAGTGCGGCGGCTGCCAATCACCACATCGCGCGCGCGCAGGCCCAGCAGCATCTCGTGGCCTGCGCGGATGATGGGCTCGGCCTCTGCACCCAGTTCAGCCGCAATGCGGGTGAGGTGCGCGCAGCCGGTGGCCTCAGGCTCTGCCTCGATCAGCGCCAGCAGGCGTGCCGTCACGGCATTGATCTCGGTGAACTTCACTTCATCCTGCCGGGTGCGATACACCACCAGATAGGTGGGCGTCTCGCCCGGCGACTGTGGCTGATACTCAGGGCCGATGCGATGCACCGGATAGTCGTAGGCGAGCGTCCAGGCCAGCGGCGAGACCAGCGGCGCGCCATCGAGCAAGTCGCCATTGGGGTCAGCGAGTGCAGGCGTGAGTTCGTCCTCGGCGATGGAAAGTGCCAGCTCCACCCACTCGTAATGGGCGAGCTCGCGCAGGTACGGCGCATCGCCTTCCACCTCGCCACGCTCGTCGTCGAGATAGCGCAGGAACTCTTCAGCCAGGCCGTGAAACAGTGGGTCGTGGCTTTGATGACGCGCAAAGAAATCTCGCACCATCGCGTGCCAGCGCGCGTCTTCGATGAGCTGTCGCAGCACCGGGAACGCATTGGCCAGAAAGCCCTCGATATTGTTGTAGAACAGCTCGCGGTAAATCTTCAGGCGGCGCTCTTCAATGCCGCCGGGCGCGGCGGCATGCTGCGGGTCTCGCAGGTGCGCTGTGAACTCGGTTTGCAGTTTCTGGAAACTAAGCACGCGCGATCACGCGTGGTTGGTGCTGCGCTTGCAGGCTGTTGATGATGTCGATTTCCTGCATCAACTCGGCCACGGGCGGGATGTTGAAGTCACGCTCCAGCAGCGTCGGCACCGGGCCGATACGCGCATAAGCGGCATCGAGCAGTGACCAGGCGGCATCGCCGACATCGCTGCCGTGGGTATCCACCCTGAGATCCTCCGCCTCGCAGTAGTGGCCGGCGATGTGGATGTAGCGCACGCGTTGCAGCGGCAAGGCATCGAGGAAAGTCAGCGCGTCATAGCGGTGATTGATGCTGTTGACGACGATGTTGTTCACGTCGAGCAGCAGGTCGCAATCGGCGCGCTCGACCACGGCGCGGATGAACTCGGCTTCGGTCAGGTCAGTCGCCAGCGGCGCGTAATAGCTGGCGTTTTCGAGTGCGATGCGACGTTCCAGAATGTCCTGCACACGCCTGACGCGCGCTGCGACGTATTCCACCGCTTCCGCCGTGAACGGGATCGGCATCAGGTCATACAGATGGCCGTCGTCAGAGCAGAAGGTGAGATGTTCGGTGTAGTCCCGGATGCCATGGGCATCGAGGAAGGTTTTCAGTTGGCGGACAAAGTCCTCATCCAGCGCACCGGGCGAGCCAATCGACAGCGACAGGCCGTGGGTGACGAAGGGAAATCTTTCGGTATAGGCGCGGAATTGCCGGGCGAAACGGCCGCCGAGGCGCATCCAGTTCTCTGGTGCCACTTCAAAGAATCCAATCCCCTCGCCGGGGCTGGATTCCAGATCTGCAAGCGGCCCCAACAGGGACCGCCTGAGACCCAGTCCCGCACCCCGGACATGTGGCGTGACCGAGGTCAAGCCATGGTTTGGGGTGCGGGTTTTCATGCGGGCGAGAAGACCTTACTTGGGCTTCTTTTCAGCGCCGCATTTGGCTTCGCCACACTTGTGCTCGGCAGTCTTCTTGTCGGCACCGCACTTGTGCTCGGCGGCTTTCTTGTCAGCACCGCACTTGGCTTCGCCGCACTTGTGCTCGCCGGCCTTCTTGTCAGCGCCGCACTTGGCTTCGGCTGCTTTCTTCTTGTCGGCGCCGCACTTGCCTTCACCGCACTTGGCTTCGCCGGCTTTTTCGCCAATGGAGGCCACCATGTAGCCGGCGCTCAGATCCTGCGCGGCAAAGGCGCTGCCGCCGGTGAGGGCAAAAGCAGCAGTCAGGGCAACAACGAGGGGTTTCTTGGAATGACGCATGGGATGTCTCCTGGGGTATGCCCAAAACTGGGCGGTTTGAAAAATTTTTTGGTGCTGCTGTGCCAAATCTACGCAGCGCCTGCACTGCTGGATGCCACCAATCGGTGCATGAAGCGCCTGGCAATCCAGTAGTCCAAGCTGACGTATCGCCCGGCACCGACGAAGAATAAGACCAGCAACATGACGAAATAGGTCACGGCAAACTCGATACCGTTGTTCAGGATGGCCAGCGAACCGTGTTCGGTGATCCACTCGTAATTGCCGTGCTCCATCAGAATTTCCTTGGCCTTGGCGAGACGCTGCACCGCCTCGGCCGTGCGCTCGGTGGCAAACGGCCCCATGCCCTCGGCAATCGCCAGCCAGCCATTGGGCAAATGCACGGTGAAAGCCGCGACGACCATCGTCGCCATCAGCGGCAGGCTGACCCAGCGCACGCCCAAGCCCAGTACCAGCAGCACCGCGCCGCCGAGCTCGCTGGCCGTGGCGAGTGCCGCCATCAGGGTGGGGAAAGGCAATCCCAAACCCCAGTCCTTGTCGCCAAACCACTCGACCGTGCTTGAAAACGCCATCAGCTTGTTCCAGCCCGCCATCCAGAAAATCGGCGCGAGATAGAGCCGCAGCAGCAGGGGTGCGAGCCAGTCCGCGACGCGGGTGGCATCGAGACGACATTGCAGGGTGATGAGGATTTGCGGGAGCGGCATGGCTTGGGGCAACTGTTTTTTGATGTGGCCATACTAGGCACCGCCCTTGGTTCGCACCCGTCGCCGCCGTCCAGATTTCATGTCCGAAACGCTCGACCTGTTTGCGTCCAGTCCCGGCGAGTCCGTGCTGCAAAGCCTGCTCAAGGCCTATCAGCTGCGTGCCCGCGTCACTGACCGTTTCGAAGCCTGCGGCCACTGGGACGAGCCTGCGCCGGATGCCCCCTTCGCGTGGTTTCACGTCGTCGAACAAGGGATCTGTCACATCCGCAGCACCAGCCTCGAAGCGCCCCTGCGCATGGAGCCCGGCGATCTGGTGGTGTTCCCCAGCGGTGCTGCCCACCATCTGTGCAGCGCACCAAAACCAGAAGACGAGCGCCCCGATGCTCGCGTGGTGATGATCTGCGGCGAGTTCCACTTTGACGGCCCCGCCGCCGCCGCCCTGCTGCGCGCGCTGCCCACCGCCATCACCGTGCGTGCCGATGCCGACAATGGCCGCCTGGCAGCACTCGCCGGGCTGCTGCGCGGCGAAGCCGAAGCCCAGGCCTTTGGCAGCCGCGCCGTGCTCGACAAGCTCAGCGACGCCCTGTTCGTCATCGCCCTGCGCGATCACCTGCGCCATGCCCCGCCCGCCAGCGGCCTGCTCGCCGCACTCACCGACCCGAGACTCAGTGCGGCCTTGGCCGCGATACACGACCATCCCGGCACCAACTGGAGCGTGCAGGCGCTGGCAGAGAAGGCTCTGCTCAGCCGCGCCACCTTCGCACAGCGCTTCAACGATCTGCTGGGCGAACCGCCGATGCGCTACCTGCTGCGCTGGCGCATGACCGCCGCGCTCAGCCGTCTACGCGAAGGACGATGCTCGGTCGCACAAGTCGCTGGCGAACTGGGTTTTGAGACTGAAGCGGCCTTCCGCCGAGCCTTCAAGCGCATCCATGGTTTCGGCCCTGGCCTCGCACGTCGCGAAGCAAGGCAGGCGTCGTAAAATAGCGGCTGCACTACAGCGGGCCTATAGCTCAATTGGTTAGAGCAGAAGACTCATAATCTTTTGGTTCCAGGTTCAAGTCCTGGTGGGCCCACCACAAAGCTGCTGTAGAGAAGACATCCCATCGCACGCTCAGGTATCGCACCTGATGCTAGTGTCTTAAGCATTGGAAACGCTATGGAAATTAATACGCTAGTGAGTTTTTGTGTTTGAACCTCAGCCACTAGTTTTTAGTTTTCTCGGTGGAAAATGCTAGTCCGTGCGAGTTTAAAGCTGAATTTTGCGGGTTTTGTATTAGTAATTGCTCGCGTGGAATCAGACTTTAAGGTTATTGCAGATTCAGTCTTGGCAATTCCGAGCCGCCTACTGCAATCAGAGTGTCTTCATCGAGAAAACAATCTGTCAGATTCGCGGTAGATCATTGGCATAGTAGATGCGTAGTAATTAAATGAAAAAGACACTACGAGTGTCTATGTAACCCCTGGGAGGGGTGGGAAACAAAGGCTTTGGACATTACTCGGCATAGCTTTCTTGTCGATTTGTCCAGCTGGGAGCAACTTGGGGATAACGCATGAAAATTGTTTTCGTTGTGACGCGCAGCGACGCCGTGGGAGGAGCCCAGATTCATATCAGGGACTTTTCTATTGCACTCAAGAAAATCGGACACGACCCGGTCGTTCTTGTTGGCGGCAACGGTAACTGGATCGAAGATTTGAAGCGGGCAGGCATCAGTTGCCTGCCGCTCAAGCACATGGGTAGAAGCATCAACCCGCTTCGTGACCTGAGGGCTCTTCTCGAGCTTTGCTCGACTCTGAAACAGCTGAATCCAGACATCGTCTCGACCCACACCTCCAAAGCGGGCTGGTTGGGCCGTGTCGCTTGCAAGCTGATTGGCATGCCGGTTCTCTTCACGGCCCACGGATGGTCGTTTACAGAGGGCGTGTCCAGCAAATCTGCGCTGATGTGGCGCATGTTGGAGCGCCTTGTTGGCGGCTTGGCCGATCACATCATTACGGTCTCTCGCTTCGATCGCTCCTTGGCCATTGGCGCACAGATCGCGTCACCTCGCCGCATCACTGCGATCCATAACGGGATGCCAGATATTCCCCTCACATCACTCGCACAACCCGGCCGCGCAAGCCCCAAAATGATCATGGTGGCAAGGTTCGAGGGGCAGAAGGATCACGCAACCCTTCTGCACGCGCTCTCGGAACTGGGCGATCTTGAATGGACGATGGACTTCGTTGGCAGCGGACCCACACTCGAAGCCAATGTCGAACTTTGCAAACAGCTTGGACTCAGCGCCCGCGTGAATTTCCTTGGCGTGCGAAGCGATGTGGCTCAGCTGCTGTGCGAATCCCAGATCTTCGTTCTGAGTACCCATTACGAAGGCCTGCCAAGAAGCATCATTGAATCGATGCGTGCCGGTCTGCCCGCGGTCGCGACCTCGGTCGCCGGCATCCCAGAGCTGATCGAGGACGGCCTCACTGGCTATCTGACCGGCGCGGCGAATCCGACTGATCTGGCCAGCAAGCTACGCCTCTTGCTGTCGTCTGCCGAACTGCGTCAGTCCATGGGCACCGAAGCACGCGCGCGCTATGTGCGTTCTTTCCAGTTCACCCGGATGCTGGATCTCACGATCGGCATCTACCAGAGCACCTTGCGCAGCCGGTCAGGCGCTCCAGCTGCTCTGTTCCAAGCCGCAGAAACCAATACCACCACGCCACTGCAACAGCTCACTCACGCTCCCACCCAACCAACCAACTAGGCCACCCCATGTCTGCGACTCTCAATGCCTTGCCGATGGTTCCTGTTGCACAAACCTCGCCCTCCGAGTCCGTGCTGAAACGGGTCTTCGATGTTTGTGGTGCCCTTCTGATCATTGCGTTCGTGTCTCCGATCCTCCTGATCATCGCCGCACTTGTTGCAGCGTCGAAGGGACCGATCGTTTTTGGCCACACGCGCATCGGCAAGAATGGCGCACCGTTCAAGTGCCTCAAGTTCCGGACCATGGTCCCCGATGCCGAGCAGCGATTGAAGGCCCTGCTCAGGGATGATCCAGAGTTCGCGGCGGAGTGGAACATTGCGTTCAAGTCGCCGCGCGACCCCCGCATCACCCGCGTCGGCAAGTATCTACGCAAAACCAGCCTGGATGAACTGCCGCAGCTCTTCAACGTGCTGCGCGGCGAGATGAGCCTAGTGGGTCCCCGTCCCGTGATCTCCGATGAGATCGTGCGGTATCGCCGCGGCAGCCGGTACTATCTCTCATCACGCCCCGGCATGACCGGCCTGTGGCAGATCAGTGGCCGCAATGATGTCAGTTACGAAGCGCGCGTTGCGATGGATCGCTATTACGTCTCCAATCGCTCGTTCCGCATGGATCTTCGCATTCTCTTCGGCACCATTCGCGTCGTTGTTCGTGGCTCAGGCGCCTACTGATCATTGGTCAGCAATCCGATGCTTCAAATGCCTCCTCTCCGGAGGCATTTTTTTGCCTGTTCGTCCCCTCGCTCGATCCACAAAAAATACGCTCGTGCTGCCTATCGCAGGGGAAGAGCTGCTAGCGCTGAGCAGCCTGCTGCATAAAATTGCTTACCGGATGACGGTGTTGGTGCCATCTCCAAGCAGTGTCGATGATGGTGTGCAAGTCCTTAGTCTGGGGCAGCCATCCCAGTAAGGTCTGCGCCAATGATGAATCTGCCACCAGTCGCGCCGGGTCCCCTTCACGTCGTGCGGCGAGTTCATAAGGAATATCAAGGCCAGTGACTGCCCGCGCTGCCTTGATCACCTCGATCACCGAGAAGCCGCTTTCACTACCCAAGTTGAATACGTTTGCACCTGGATTGCGCTGGGCATATTCCAGCCCCAGCAAGTGCGCCTTACAGAGGTCGATGACGTGAATGTAGTCACGGATGCAAGTACCGTCCGGAGTTTCATAATCGGCTCCGAAAACTGACACCTTCGAGCCATTGCCCAATGCCGAGCGCAGAATGTTCGGAATCAGATGGGTTTCAGGTTGATGATCTTCGCCGATCAGGCCTGAAGGATCCGCACCGGCCGCATTGAAGTAGCGAAAAGTGACCGAGGACATCCGATAGGCAGTGAAGTAATCCTGGAGCGCACGCTCGACCATCAACTTGGTGCGACCGTACACATTGATCGGCGACAGTGGATGCGTCTCGCTGATCAGTGCGGTCTGCGGCTTGCCGTAGACGGCCGCAGTCGATGAGAAAACCAGTGGAATCTCCGGCCGATGCCTTAGGCATTCCAGCAATTCCAGCGAGCAGGCGACGTTGTTCTGGTAATAAATGGCCGGGTTCGTCCCCGACTCGCCCACTAGGGACTTGGCAGCAAAATGAAGCACTCCCTGGGGCTTGAACCCCGTGAATATCTGCTCGAGCAGAGCACGATCACCAATGCTTCCATGGTGATGGCGTCCCCAGCGAAGGGCGTCGCGGTGGCCCGTGGAGAGATCGTCAAGCACTGCAACTTCATGCCCGTGATCAGCCAGAACCTTGCACATGTGTGAGCCGATGTAGCCAGCACCGCCGCAGACCAGGACTCTCACTGCTGATTCTCCCGAGCGGCGTATTGAGGGGTGGGCAATTGCGACAAAAGCTTGGCCGGCACTCCGCCATAGATGCCGTTGGATGGCAGATCCTTGGTGACCACGCTATTCGCGGCAACGATCACCCGATCCCCGATCGTCTTTCCTGCAAGCACACGAACGCCAGCCATGATGATCACGTCATCACCGATCACCAGTGGCTTGTACACCAAGCCCTGGTCGCGCATCGAAAGCGTGACATCGTCGTATCGGTGCTCGAAGGAAAGTATCGAGCTCATGTGCCCCACGGTGGAGTCGCGGCCCAACTTGATCCCCCCGATGGCATCGACGAAACACATTTCGTTCAGCCCGCTGTAGTCAGCCAATTCCAGACCATTCCAGTTACGGACCATAGTGCCTCTACCAATCTTCACCGACCGCCCCACCGACTTGGCCAAGCGTTTTGCCCAAACAAAGCGCAGCCCATACCCAATCATCCCCGGCATCCACTGCACCAACCAGTAGCTCGACTCAGTGAATCGACGCGGAAGAAGACCGAGCATCCTTGCTAAGAGGATGAGAAAAGGCTCAACTCTGCTGAAGGCGTCTCTACCGCGGACCATGAAAGCACCCTCAAATTAGGTTTCAGGAAGACTGGGCGCCAAGCCCTCGTGGCAGCTCACCGCAACAAGAAATCAGCTCAACCAACACCAACCACAGTGGTCTTTGTATTCATCGGCAAGCAAGGCAACTGGGCAACTGGGCAACGCTTTTAATATATGCACTCTGCCAGTCATTGGCTGTTAGCACAGCAAGAGCCTACCCACGGGTTTTGACGGGTACCGGCATCAATCCTAGTGACAAAATGTCATGCTGACCTTGTTGAACACGGCACCCAATAACGGCGTTCGCGACCGCTTTAGTCTTGCGACAGATTCAGTCAGTTCACGCTCGGCATGCAGTCCTTCCTGAAAAACCATCACCACTGCATCAGCAGCCTGCGCAATAAGCAGGGCATCCGACACCACCATGACAGCTGGGGTATCGACCAGAACATAGTCAAAGCGTGTCTTCAGGGCAGTCACCAGCGCAACGAGTTTGTCGCTTTTCAACAACTCAGGTGCCGAAGCTGCAGCTGACCCTGCCGGTAGAAAACTGAGTCCACCAAGCTCCGGGTGTGACTGGAGGACATCTTTCAACGAGATTTTCTCGCCGAGCCAGTCGGAGAGACCCGCAGGCCTGCTTTGCTCGGCATGTCCGAAATAGCGGCTGAGCGACGGAGCCCGAAGGTTGGCATCAATCAAAACGACCTGGCTGCCGACACTGGCAAGCGATGCCGCCAGGTTGACGGAAACAAAGCTGCTGCCCGTACCCGTTTGCGGGCCCGTAAAAACGATTGACTGTGGCCCCCGCGTGCCGGCTGCGAGCTGCAGCGCTGTGCGCAGAGTGCGAATACCTTCCGAGGCTTTCTCCTCAGGATCAGCGATGAACGAAATTGAATAGGCTCCATTGCGAGCCATGCGCATTTTTTTGACCACCCGCTTGGAGAATGGGATTTCCGAGAGGATTTGAAGCCCCGTCAACGCTGATAGCTCGGCTGTGTCAGTGACCCGTCGACGCAACGTAGCTAGGAGCACTGCAACAAACACGCCGAGCACCACGCCTACGATCGGCGCGGCCACGGCAATAATCTTGGGCTTGGGCGACACCGGCACCGTCGGCACCAACGCGAAATCAACCACGCGCACATCACCAGCCGTTCCCGCCTTGGCGATCTCAAGTTGCTGGATCGAATCCAACAGGGATGTATAGAGGCGAGTGCTCACATCCACATCGGTTTGCAGGCGGGTTTGCTCTTTCTGGTCATTCGGGAGGCTGACAATCCTTGATTTAACCCTGGCCAGCCCGGCTTCTGCCTGTGCGATCTGGGCATTCAGCGCAATCACTGAAGGGTGGTTCTCCCGGAACAGCTGCAATTGTTTCGAACGCTGATCACGCAACTGCATGATCGATTCTTCAAACGTGCCGACCTGATTCAACTTGAGATTTGTTTCAGCCGGAAGATCAGCGGATTTACTGCCGACCTTGAATCGCGACAGCGCACTTTGCGCTGCATCCACCTTGGCTTTGAACTCAGGCAGCTGTGCATTGAGAAATGTCAGCGTCTGCAGGGCTTCGGTAGACTTCCAGCCAACATTCTGGCCGACATAGCTGTTGACGATGCTGTTCAAGATTTCGGTGATCTGGCGCGGATCCTGCCCGCGCAGTGTCAGCTGGATGACCCCCGTGTCGATTCCCTTCTGAGACACGGCGAAATTCTTCAGAAAGCTCCTAATGGCTTCAGCCCTGCCAGGTGCGCTGAGATAAAAGATCTGTCCGGGCCGAGCAATCATCTGAGCGACCCGAATTTCGACTGTGCCGAATGCAGAAGCACCGACAACCTTTGCACCTACTGGACCTGAAGCAATCGAATCACCGTTTTCGTCATACAACTCGAACAGGTCTGGGCCCATCACGACCAGCGAGAGTCTGGTGTTAAGCAACTGTCGCGGAAGTCGAAGCGATGCAAGCTTCAGCTTTTCTCCGCCCCAAGCGTATTGATCCAAACCAAACAGGGCTTCCAGTGGCAATGCTTTCTGATCGTCCTGCCCTGTGGAAAGCGTTTCTATCACCTCATCTGGCATGGCATTGATACGCCGCCGAACGATTGTGGAACCTACGATTGGAAAGGTTCGCGGCCTCACTGTGACATCGAGGGCAAGCTCATCAAAAACCTTACCAATGACGACACGACTTGTCAGAAGCTCAATTTCTGCTGTTGCAACGGCTTGGGAGCCCGTCAGCCTCGTGATCTGGTCAGTCAAGGACTGAGTCACGCTCTTATTATCTTTTGGATCAACCTGAACCAGAGCCGTCGTCTGATAGGTCGGCGGCGCCAGCACAATGAAGAGCCCTGCAGCGCCAACACACAGGAAGACCAGCGACAGAACAATATGGCTCTGCTGCCAGAGAATCTGGGCGAGCTCTCGCACTCCGGAACGGATTTCCGGGGACGCACCGGGTGCAGTGGGCTCGATAGGCTGACTCAAGGAAAATCTCGGCAGGTGTCGCGGATGGAAGATAACAACAGCATTACTGCCCGGTAACAACGCGCGTTGTGAAGTAAACGGACTGCACCGTCGGCAGGATCTGCGCGACCACTGCGTTGTATTGTGCGAGACCCGTAGCCTTGACGTAGACGACATCAAGCGGAGCCAGCTCAAACTTGCTGGCGATCACCAAGCCCTTCGGGGTTGAAAGATCCAGCACGAATACCTGGGTCGATACTTCTGCCTTGTCGGGCAGCTGCGGCTCACCCTTCTTCTGGTTATCCAGACTGACATCGACGTGGCCAAAGGAAACCCTTGGCTTTGCAACCTGGCGGAATACGATCAAGCCTGAGCCATCTGCAGTCTGCTGCGAGAGACCGCCTGCGGAGGTCACCGCCTGAAGAGCACTCATCGTGCCACCGCCCATCGGCACCAGCGGGCCGGTCCTTGAGTTCGGAGCGATCTCGCCAAGAACGAAGACATGATCGTCACTGGCATCAGGCACATGAATGACATCCCCCGCCTGCAGGGCCGGGTTGAACGCAGCAGCAGCCTGTTGATTGCCGGTCAAAATCGAATACCGCTTGCCCTCGCGGATAAGTGAAATCTTGCGTCGGCTGGCGCCAGGCGCAAGACCACCTCGCTCCGAAACAGCATCCGCAACGCCTTTGTTGGTGTTGTCCAAGGTAACAATACCCGGTGTGAGCACTTCACCCGTGACCTGAACGCGCTGTGAGCGATAGGCCGCAATACGGACATCCACCTGGGGCGTCTTGATGGTCTCATCAAGGGCTGAGCGAATCTGTGATCGCAATGTTTCTACCGTGGAATCCGAAACCGTCAGCAGGCCACCGGGGCGTTTTCCCGAATCCGGGCGGAGATAGGGCAGGAAGATCGTCCCATTCGAATCGATTTCAAATCCGCTGCTATCGACTGATTTCATCAAGATGCCAGACGGAGAATTCAGCTCAGGATGATCCCAGACATAGACTGAAACAATGTCGCCTGGACCCACACGATATTCACGCAAGGGCTGCAAAATATTGACCGACTGCAACTCGGAAAGCGGAGCTGAATCATTGGGCAGCGGGCTGGGACGCAACACCAGCGGATTGTAGTCACCAACCATGATCAACTCGTAGCTCTTGGGTGTCTGCTCGCCTGAAATATCGACTCGCACACCCGGCACGATGGTGCAGGCAGTCAAAGTAAGAGCTGTTAGCAAACCCAGCAGATTTATCAAGCGCATTTGTGACCTTCGTTTGTTGAATTGCAGCAAGACATGACTTCAAAAATGGAGCAAAAATCAATCCACAATTCGATAGGGGAACTACTCTGCGTTATGCGGCAGTAGCTTTTAACGTCGATCATAATCGCCGATTATTGCGCTGCAACATAATACTTGCGTCACACCGCAACGGGGCAAAACGCTGACTTAATGCCAGACGTGCCCTGTTTCGCACGCATCAATCAGTCAAGGGATCTGATGAGCGACACAGCAAACATGCCGCACAAACCTTCATCGTTGCGCCGCAAGGTCAAGGTCCTCATGGACATGGGCTACCGCATCAGTGGCGCGGCACTGCAAGTACTGACGACTGCAGTAGTTGCCAAAGCGCTCCCTGCCGAACAGGCGGGAAAATATTTCCTCGGTTTCACCATCGCAATGGTGCTCTCGGTCAGCCTGCGTGCAGGCTTTGATCAATCACTGACACGATTCTGCTCAGGACTACTGGCCAACAACGACGCGCGGGGCGCTGGCGCGGTTGCGAACTATTTCCTGTCCCGCTTCGTTAAGCGGGCAGCACTGTTCCTGATGTCGGCAGCTTTGATCGGCGGCCCCTTGCTTCTCATCCCCTCGATGGCGAGTTGGTTCGATTTTCGGCTCGGGATACAAGTACTGCCTTTCCTGGCATCAGTGCCCCTGCTAGGCGTTGGCGCCTTAGCGGGCTGCTTTTTCCAGGCGGCCGGCAAATCACTCTCCAGCGTGACTCTGATGTTCTATGTCACCAACTTCTCGGTCATCGCAAGCGCACTCTTGTTGCCTTCCGAGATGCGATCTGATCTGGCACTGTCCGCAGCTTTTTTTGCAGCCGCCTTACTGACCGGCATGGCAGGCTTTCTGGTGCTGAGGCGGCAGCGACGGTCCCCTGGCTTCACGGCACCGAATGCCAGCACACGGACCGCGCTTGACGCCTCCGCAAGTGAGAATGCCGTCACGGTGATCTGCAATCTCGCTTTACTGTGGGGTCCGCTCCTGCTGCTCGGCGCATTCTCGTCCTCGGTGGAAGCCGCTCAATACAACGTGGCCAGCCGTATTGCCCAAGTTGTGGCCTTCGTACTGCCCGCACTTAATTTTGCAGCGGCACCCCGGTTTGCAGCCCTGCGCGCGACCGGCCGTGCCAGCGAGCTGCAAAAGGCCCTGCTGCTGTCTGTCGGCGCATCGACCCTGCTGAGCAGCCTGGTGGCGATACCGATGATCCTCGGCGCGGATTCGGTGATGGGCTTGATGGGCGAAGCTTATGCAGGCAGCTCGTCGGTGCTGACGCTGCTGATCATTGCGCAATGGATCAATGGCGGATCGGGCCCTGTCATCCAGTTTCTGTCCATGGTCGGACTGGAAAAAACGTTAAGGAAATTCTTTGTGGTTTCTGGCGTGTTGGTTCTAGTTCTGGGCATCACGCTATCGCGCGAATACGGGGCCAACGGTGCTGCAATCGCATCGCTGACATCTCTGCTCATTCTGAATATTCTCTGCCTGGGAGCCTCGTTCTCCGAAGCGCGTCGACTCGCCCGGAATCCTCAGACCAACCAGCTGCCGTCCGGCCACTGATCATGTTCCAGCCGCCAAGAAAATCATCGCCCCAGCCGTCTAAATGATCGTCGAATACGCCCTCTTTGCCAGTCAAATCCTCCTGCTGTCAGTGATGCTGCGCTTCAGTATGGTCGGGGCGAAAAACGGCTTGCAGCGTCTCGGCAATCCATTGATGTGGTTCGGCCTTTTTTACACGCTCTGGTTTCTGATCCCACAGATCTTCGCCCTCCTGCCAGGGCATCTAATCATTGGCCTGGAAGGTCTGAGCGAAAGCGAGCGCGGTGAAGCTGTGATGCCCACGCAGCTCTATCTGATCGTTTTCCTGTTGAGCGTCGCTGTCGGCTTTGCAACAGTCACTCTAGCCGGTGGCTGGCGCACACTGGATGGGAAGGATTCCATGCCTTTCGAGTCAATTAACTGGGGCTATGCGGGCGTGCTGCTATTGGTCGGCTTGTTCGGGTTCCACATGATGGGCGAGGTCTATTCCAGCCTTGGCCCCACGGCTCACCGCTCTGCCATAGTTAAATCAACCAGCGGCAAGATCTATGCAAGCCTCTCGTTCTTCGGCAGCTTCGCGACGGCTTATCTGGTGGCCCATCTCTGGCTGAGAAAGATGAGGATGGCCGCCTTTCTGGTTCTCGCGACCTATCTTTACTTTGCCTTCTTCACCGATGCGCGCGGCCGCATGATGTGGCCAGCAGTGCAGGCAACGATGTTCATCTGGCTACAGCAAAAGCAGGTGAAGCTCGGCAAGGTTATCGCCTATGCGATCGGAGGGTTGATTGTTCTCGCATTGCTCGACCCCCTGTTCATTTCGTTCAAGAACAACAATTCCGAACGCATCGAACAAGCGCTTTCTCCAGCCGCAATTCTCACCTCGCTGTTCTTCACCAGAAACTTCGACGGATTCGCCAACTTGGCCCTGATCACCCACCTGGACCGTATTCCAGAATCGCTCACGATCTTGTTAAAAGGTGGGCGCGAGGCATACATGAACACCTACTTTCCGGAAATCCTCGCCATGGGAGTGGCCTTCCCCACCACATTTCCGGGAGAGGCCTGGATAGCCGGCAAGCTGCCATTCCTGTTCGCTTTCAGCATGCTGTATGGTGTTCTGCTGGGTTTGCTCAATGCCTTCATACGCCGGGCCCGGCGTGAATCCCAAGTCTGGGTCTACCTGATGGGGATTCCTTATTTGGCGGGCATCGGCAATGACTTCATTCCCTCACTTGGAAAACTCATCGCCGCCACTGCCGCACCGGTCGTATGGATGTTTTCGAGCTGGGTCTGGGATTCGATGCGCGGCAGTCAACGCAAGCCCAGAGCAATAACTTCCGAGCTCGAAGTGCGACCCGCGAGCACCTCTCGCGCGCGCTAACGGCCCGTGACAAAAGTACGTTTGCAGGCATGGTGCGTGTTCATAAGTGGGATGCGGTAAACATCCACGCTCAAGCTCCGTCCGCAACGGCCACATTGTCAAGACATCAGAGAATTTCCGAAGTCCATTCCACACCACATGAATTTTTACGCTGCAATCGACTTCGGCACATCCAACTCCGCAGTCGCCATCGGCAACCGCAAGTACTCCGAACTGGTCACCCTGGAACAGGGCAGGCAAACCATGCCCACGGCCGTGTTCTTCAATGCAGAAGAACGCAGCATCGTGTTCGGGCGGCAGGCCATTGCGGAATATCAGGCAGCGTATCCCGGCCGCTTGATGCGTTCGCTGAAGAGCCTGCTCGGCAGCGAGTTGATGCGCGAGACCACGCTCATCAACGGCAAGGCGGTGGCCTACAGGGACATCCTTGCGCACTACCTCACCCACCTGAAACAGGTGGCGGAAGCAGAGTGCGGCAGCGAGCTAGAGCAGCTGGTGCTCGGCCGGCCGGTGTTTTTCGTCGATGACGACCCGGTGCGCGATGCCGATGCGCAGAACACGCTGGCGGAAATCGCAAGGAGCGTGGGTTACACCGAGGTGCGGTTTCAGTACGAGCCGATTGCGGCTGCGCTCGACTACGAAACCCAACTCGATAAAGAGACGCTGGTGCTGGTAGCCGACATCGGTGGCGGCACTTCCGACTTCTCTTTGATTCGACTCGGCCCAGAGCGCGCGAAGCTCAAGGACCGCAGCGCGGATGTGCTGGCCAACGGCGGCATTCACATCGCCGGCACCGACTTTGATCAACAGCTCAGCCTCGCCACGGTGATGCCGCAGCTGGGTCTTGGCGGCCTCACCCGCAATGGCAAGCCGATCCCGGCGCATCTTTATTTCGAGCTCGCCACCTGGCATCGCATCAACCTGCTCTATGTACCGCAGACCCTCGCCGCCGCCGAGGCGATGCGTACCATCTTCAAGGACGAGCGCGCGCACGCACGCCTCATGCGGGTGCTGCGCGAGCGCGAGGGGCATCGCCTGGCGGGCGAGGTGGAGGCGGCGAAAGTCACCGTGGCCGAAACTGGCACCGCACTCATCGACATGGGCTTTGTCGAGGCCGATCTGCAGACCTCGCTCGATGCCGCGCAGTTGCAGCTCGCTCTGGCCAATGGCCTGAGCAAGATCGCCCTAGCCGCACAGCAGACCGTGCGCGATGCAGGCCTCAAGCCCGACGCCGTGCAGGCCCTCTATTTCACGGGCGGATCGACCGGCCTGGCAGGCTTGCGGGCGGCGATTGCCGAGGGCTTTCCCAAGGCCGAAATCGTGGTGGGCGAAGCATTTTCCAGTGTCGCCAAGGGCCTGGGTGTTCATGCGCGAAAGTTGTTTTGCAGCTAGCCCTACTGTGTTTTTCGAAACACCAGCTGATGCTGCCAGGGCAGTCCGCGCACTGAGCGTTCGAGTTGCAGCGGGTGCAGCGCCATCTCTCGGCGGATTTGCCGCACGCTCATCTTGTGCAATGCCTTGATCGGTACCTGGTCGTCCTCGGCCTTGAATTCGACCAGCACCAGCTGCCCCCCTGGCTTCAGTGCGTTGACGATGCTTGCCACCATCTCGAAGGGGTATTCGAGCTCGTGATAGACATCGACCATCAAGGCCATGTCGAGCGAGTTGGCCGGCAGTGGCAGCAAGGCCTCTGCACCCTTTACGACTCGCACGACTGAAAACTCCGGGCTTGCCGCCAGGGCCCGCAACTGCTGCAACAGCGGCGCTTGAATCTCGACGGCGTAGACGATACCGCCCGGCATCACCTCAGGGGCCATCAGCCGCGTGTAGAAGCCGGTGCCTGCGCCGATATCTGCCACCACCATCCCCGGCTTAAGCTCAAGCCCGCGCAGCACGCGCGCCGTGGACTCCTCCCGCGCTCGGTTGCTGCGCTCCAGCCAGGCCGAACCTTGCCAGCCCATGACGGCTGCAATCTCGCGGCCCATGAACTGCTTGCCGATGCCCTCTGCACTGGCCGTGACACGGGTATAGAGGTTCACCGGTGGAGCCGCGGCCATCACCACGGCATGGCAAAGCAGCATGCAGCTGCTTACTGCCCAACAAATGCGATGCAGCCGGTATTTCATGGCGCTTCCTTCAGATTGCTGCTGCCAGGTGATCTAAGCCTATTTCGATACCGAAAGCCAGCCAGAGAGACAGATGCAGCGGTGCATGCCTATCGTGCTGCCCGCCATACAATCAGCTCTGGAATGCGGCGAACCGCCGTCCCGACTGCATGCTGCCGATGGAGGCCAGATGACCGACTTTTTCCCACTGCGCGAACTGACTTTTCAGCTGCACGAAGTGCATGGCCTGGGCGAGGTGCTGAAGCTGCCGCGCTACGCCCAGCACGACCGCGACACCTGCGATGCGATTCTGGATGCGGCGCACACGCTGGCGGCCGAGACCTTTCTACCGCACGCCGCGATCTCGGATGCGCAGGAGCCGCACTTCGATGGAACCAGGGTGCATCTGCCGAAGGAAGTGAAGCCCGCGATTGATGCCTTTCTCGCCGGTGGCTTCCTGAAGGCCGCGTTCGATGAAGACATCGGTGGCCTGCAACTGCCGCAGATGGTCTACAGCTCGATGGCAGCGCTCTTCACCGCCGCCAACATCGGCACCATGGGTTATCTGTTTCTCACCGTCGCCGCTGCCAACCTGCTGCGCGCGCA
>JAZKFO010000050.1:0-21203 GCA_040386395.1 Pseudomonadota bacterium
CGCACGCAGGTCTGGCAGTGGCTCAAGTATGGTGCCGCGCTCGCCGATGGCCGCAAGGTCACGCGCGAGCTGGTGCTGAAAATCGTCGATGAGGAGCAGATGGTCTACAAGAAGCAGCTCGGCGACGAGAAGTACTACGCCGGTCGTTTCGTCGAGGCCGCCGGTATCGTCGCGCGCATGTCCACCGCGCCGAAGTGCGAGGAGTTCCTGACGCTGCCGGGTTATCGCTACCTCGATTGAGGCCGCGATGACGTGGTCAATGAAAGGAGCGCCTCGGCGCTCCTTTTTTCATGCCGGTGCGCTTTCGATCTGTGCGAGCAAATGGCGCGCATCAGCGGCGACATCGGCGAAGCGGCCAGAGCCCCAGGTGTTGAGCCAGGGCAGGCCCAGAAAGTAGAGGCCCTTCTGCGGTGTGACACCGCGAAAATGTACCGGCTGCCCACGACCATCGAACACCGGTGCCTGCAGCCAGCGGTAGTCGGCACCAAAGCCGATGCTCCAGACGATGCTGGTGACCCCCTCGGTCTGCCAATCGAGCGTGCGCGGTGCATCGGCGGCCGGGTGCCAGGGCGCGATGTAGGCGGGTTCGGTGGGCGCGTCTATCTGTTGCGAGGCAATCCAGGCATCGACACTGGCGCGGATGCGCTCGCAGCTTTCATCCGCCCGATCGAGGTTGGCGGCGAGGTCATCACCGAACAGCACGCGGCCTTCCTGCACGCCCTCGAAGCGGCCGTAAAGCCGCATGCCCTCGCTCGCAAAGCGACGCAGGTCGATCTCGCGGCCGCCACCGCGTCCGGTGAGGTAGTGGTTGGTCTTTTCCTTCACGGCCTCGCCCTGTGGGTGCTCCTGCAGGGGGATGTCGTAATAGCCGCTGTCGGTCAGCCAGTCGGTGACGTCACGGCCACGATAGAAGCGCGGCGAGCGCGGTGCGGTGCCGACGGCGAGATGCACCTGGCGGCCTGCGAGGTGCAGGTCCTCGGCGATCTGCGCCCCCGATTGTCCGGTTCCGACCACCAGCACCGCGCCTGGCGGCAGCGACTGCGGATTGCGGTACTGCGCCGAATGCAGCTGCAGCACCGAGGCCGGCAGGCGCTCGGCAGCACGCGGGATGATGGGCGTGTGATAGCCGCCCGTGGCCACCACCACCTGCTTCGCCGTGATCGACCCGGCGCTGGTTTGCAAGGCGTAGCCATCGGCTACGGGGCGCAGCTGCTGCACTGCCGTCTGCGTAAACAGCGGCGGCTGAAAGCTCACCACATAGCTTTCGAGATAGGCAACGATCTCGTCCTTGAGCATGAAGCCATGCGGGTCAGTACCGTCGTACGGGTGGCCGGGCAGGCGGCACTGCCAGTTGGGGGTGACGAGGCAGAAGGAATCCCAGCGCGCATGCCGCCATTCGTGGGCGATGCCGTGGCGCTCCAGCACCACATGGTCGATGCTGCGCTCCTTCAGGAGCCAGCTCATGGCGAGGCCGGCCTGGCCACCGCCGACGATGGCGACCTGCGTGTTCGCTGGCAGGTTCATTCGTAGCCTTCGACCACCACCATCGCCTGCGGCTGGTCGGCAAAGCGCGCTGCGGTCTGCTCGATCTCGCGGATCTGCTGCACCGCGTGGCCGCAGCCATAGCCGTATTTCTGCGCCACCCGCTCGCTGGCGTGTTCGAGTGCCTTGCGGCTCATCGTCACGAACGTCTGCAGCGGGTAGGGCCTGCCGATGGTGAAGACCTCGCGCACCGTGCTGGAGGGCGAATAGCAGCGGCTCAAGCTGGCATCGGGCCAGCGGACCTTGAAAGTGATTTCAGGCATGTTGGGTGGACTTTCCGGAACTCAGTTGCGAGGTGGTTTTGTCAGCGGCAGGCCCGCAGCCGATCAGCGCTTGCTCGGCGAAATCCCAAGCGGTCACCTCGTCGCTGCCATCGCGCAGGCGCAGCTGGCGGTGCAGCTCGATCACGCCGATGGCCGCGCAGGCCAGGTCTCTTGCGGCGAAGCGGCTCATCACGGCAGCCACATGCTGAGGCTTCACCGACAGCAGAAAGCCATAGCTGGGAAAGGTGTGCAGCAGCCATCGCGGCGCATCGCTGCCGGGTGGCATGGGCACGGCGCGCAGATTCACCGTGGCGCCCACGCCGGAGCATTCGAGCAGCATCAGCAGCGTGCCCAGCAGGCCGGCTTGCGAGATGTCCTTGGCGGCCTTGCACAGGCCGTCTTCGGCCAGACGCGGCAGTAATTCAAGGTCGCCGCGCAGGCGCAGCCCATCCACACCGGAGCTGGCATCCCAGTTGGAGAAGTGCGGGCGATAGGTGCCGCGCAGGTCGGTCACCGACAGCAGCACGTCGCCGGGCCGGGCATCGAAGCTGCTCAGCAGTTTTGTGGCACGGCCAAGGATGGCGACCGAGAACTGCTCACGGTCGCAGCGGGCATTGCTATGGCCGCCGACCACCGGCACGCCGTAGGTGCGCGCGGCGCTGGCGAGGCCATCGAGCACGGGCCTTGCCTTCTCGCTGCCTGCACTCCACAGCGCATCGACCACGGCAATGGGCCGCCCGCCCATGGCGTAGATGTCGCTGACATTCACCATCACGCCGCACCAGCCGGCGAACCAGGGCTCGGCGGCGAGGAACTCATTGAGGAAGCCTTCGATGGCGAACAACAGGAATCCCTCGCCGTCGGGAATGGCCGCGCAGTCATCGCCGACCGCGATGGCGGCACCGGGTTCGGCAATGCCGAGTGTGGCGACCACGGCGGCAATGTCGCGCTTGTGCGCCACACCGCGACTGCTGTGCAGCCCTTGCGCGACGGCGTGCAGATCCATGGGCGTCAGGCCGCTGCGCGAAGCGTACTGACGATGCCCGCCTCGCCGATGAAGCAGGGTGGGTAGTGATAGAGGCTGGCCTGCATGGTGTGGTGCGGACGACCGTGCAGGCTGATCTCGCCCAGCGACTGCCAGTGCAGACGGCGAAACAGCGGCACATTTTGCGCCTGCACCTGCGCGACAAAACGGTGCGCGCCACGGCCGTGCGCGGTGCTCACCGCCATGCGGATCAGCTCGCTGCCCAACAGCGCCATGCCGCGATAGTCCAGCTGCACCGCCAGCCGCGAGCCATGCCAGACGCCCGGCTGCGTTTCGTGGATGCGCACGGTGCCGACCACCTGCTCCGGCATGCCGGAGACGCAGGAGACCGCGACGATGAGCGTGGCGATGCGGTCGATGGCATCGGCATCGCTGCCCTCGAACAGGCCCTGCTCGGTGCAGAACACGCTGCGGCGCAGGCGAGCCGCCTCGCGTCGCTCCCAGCGTTCGGTCGCATGCTTGATGAGGTACTCGCTCGGCACATAGGGCGCATTGCTGCCGACATTTGCCCCCGGCAGGCGCTCCAGCACCGTGTGTTCACAGCGCATGGGTCTGCATCTTCGGGCTGTCGGTCTCGAACGAGGCGAGCGAGGAGCAGGCACCGCACTTGCCACAGCCGGCCTTGATGTCCGCACTCTTCAGACCGCCCTCGACCAGCATCTTGCCCAGCGGTGCCAACAGGCCGCGCATCGCGGCGGCACTCGGCGAAGGCTTTGTGCTAAGCGGCGTGCCTCCCACTGGCACGAAGGGCACCACGAAGGGGTAGACGCCGAGCTGGATGAGGTCGGCACTCATCTCAAGAATGGCCTCGTCGCTGTCGCCCAGGCCCGCCAGAATGTAGGTGCTGACTTGGCCGCGCCCGAACACGGCGACGGCATCGGCGAAGGCTTGCAGGTAGTCGTCAATCGAGACCGTGGCCTTGCCGGGCATGATGCGATGACGCACGGCGGGCGTGACGGCTTCGAGGTGCATACCAAGCGAATCGACACCGGCGTCTTTCAGGCGTTGATACCAGCGCGCGTCGTCGGGTGGCTCGCACTGCGCTTGCACGGGCAGGCCGCGCCGCCCACCGGCGGTCGTGAAGTGATCCACCGTCGCGGCCTTCACGCCGAAGGCGCTCTCGCAAAGAAGGTCCGCGCCCCGATCGGTGAAGTTGGGCGTGCCGGTGGTCATCACCATGTGCTTCACGCCGTCGAGCAGCACGGCGGCGCGGGCGACTTCGCCCAGTTGCTCCGGCGTCTTGCGATTGATGGTGCGGCCCGCTTTCAGCGATTCGCCGATGGCGCAGAACTGGCAGCTGGTGCTGCGGCGGCCATAACGGATGCAGGTTTGCAGCACGGTGGTGGCGAGCACGTCTTTGCCATGCAGCTGCGCGATCTTGTTGTAGGCGACGCCATCGAAGGTTTGCAGCGCATAGAAGCGCGGCTGCATCGGGAACTCGATGCGGGCAATGACCTCGCCATCGCGTTCGAGCAGGCTCATGCCCTGGGCATCCGGCGCGCGGGCGAAGAAGGGCGAGGCTTTTGCCGAGTCGCTGTGGACCGGCACCATCACCGTGCGGCCCTCGACGGTGACGGCCTTGTGATCGGTGGGGCCTGCGCCGCCTTGGCGTGCTGAGGCACCGGCGCTGGGGTCTTCGAGACGGACGCCGTTGGCTTGCAGCTCGGTGATGATCTCAGCACTCGCCATGGGTGCAGCCTTGGCGCGCAGGTGTTGACGAAGGTCTTGCAAAGAGACGGCGGCGATCTGCTGACTCACGGTGCTTTCTCCAGCATCTGGGCAATGGCGTTGAGGTAGGCCCCTTGCGCGCTATCAGCGGACTGCGGCTGGCGCAGGAGCGCGGCGATCTGCTGCATGTCTTCGAGATCGCGTGGGTCGGCCACTGGCTTGTCATTCCCGCGCAGGCGGGAATCCAGGTGTCCGGTGGGCGCGTCCTGGGTTCCCTCTTGCGCGGGAGTCGCTCCGATTAAAGGAGCGACAGCGGAAACGGGCGCGGCCACGCGAGTGTCGACATTGAGGCTCAGCAACTCAGGCCGCGCGTAGTGGCCAACGCTGTCCATCATCCGCTTGCGCTTGGTGATGAGCGCAAAGTCGAGATCGGCAATCACCATGCCCTCACCCTCGCGTAGCGGCTCGGCCAGATGCTTGCCTTCGGGCGAGATGATCGCCGTGTAGCAGCCGCCATTGAAGGCTTTCAGAAGCTCCGGTGTGGGTGCCTGCGAGGCCTTCTGCTCATCGGTGAGCCAGGCCGTGGCATTCACCACGAAGCAGCCTGATTCGAGCGCGTGATGGCGCATGGTGACTTCCATCTGCTCGGCAAAGATCGGCCCGACCAGCGAGCCGGGGAACTGCGAGCAGTGAATCTCCTCGTGCTGGGTCATCAGCGCATAGCGGGCGAGCGGGTTGTAGTGCTCCCAGCAGGCCAGCGCGCCGATATTGCCCACTGCGGTCTGCACCGTGCGCAGGCCAGAGCCATCGCCCATGCCCCAGACCATGCGCTCGTGATAGGTCGGCGTGATCTTGCGGCGCTTGAGCGCGATGCGGCCATCGACATCGAACACCACTTGCGCGTTGTAGAGCGTGCCGTGGTCGCGCTCGTTCACGCCCAGCACGACGACCATGTTGTGCAGCTTCGCGGCTGCACCAATCGCCTCGCTCATCGGCCCCGGAATGGTGGGCGCATGCTCATACAGCTTGAGGTGCGCGGCACCCATCGACACGGCGGGCGTGACGTAGCTGAAGTAGGGGTAGTAAGGCACCACCGTTTCCGGGAACACCATCAGCTGCACGCCCTGCCGTGCGCCATCGCTGATGGCTTGCAGCACCTTGGCGATGGTGCCGTCGGCGCTGTCCAGCACCGGATTGAGCTGGACAGCAGCGGCGCGGACGATGCGGTTCGTCATGGCGCGAGGCGGCTCACACGGTCCAGGTGTGGATCATGAAAGCGTTGTCGTTGCGATTGATGAGGATGAGGTCCAGCACGTCGAGCGGGCTGATGGGGATGATGCCGGGCAGCAGCGAGTGCTCGCCGTGGCCGTAGAGCATCTGCAGGGCAAAGCGGCAGCAATACACCTTGCCGCCCTCGCCCATGAAGGCATTCAGCTGGCCGGAAAAGTTCTGCGCACCGGGGAAGGCCTCATCACCAATCGTGGGGAAGCCGCGCTGGATACCCAGCGTCACGCCCGGCCCGTAGAGCAGGATTGCGGTCTCGAAGCCTTTGCGCTGAAGCCGCTTGGCTTGCAGGATGTTGACCAGTCCTATCGAGCCTTCAAACGCAACGGTGTGAAAAGTGACCAAGGCCTTTTCGCCCGGCTTGGCTTTCACGTCCTCAAACAATTTCTGCTCGTAATCGACGAAGAAATCGCCTTTCTTGGTGGCGGGCATGGTCGGTGTGGGCATCGGTGTCACTCCTGAGTGGCGGCGGGGGCGGGGCGGGAACAGCGGCTGCCCCTGGCGCACCGCAACCGATGTACCGCGCGCCGCAAGGCGCATCCGATCAAGTGGCAATCAATGTTCTGAGTGAATGGTTTTGCTGGAGTTTTTCTCCAGTCCAGTGGGCGTGATTGCATTTTTTCGCTGCATCAGTGCAATCAGTTCGGTATGTCGCCGTGCTCGCTGCAGGCTTTGCACAGTCCTTGGCAGCAGGCCACGCACCACTCTGGAGCGCAGTACGCATGGCCTGGTGATTGCATGGCCTGTTCTGGCGGGTATTGCTGCGAGCTGCCTCTCATTGATCGCATCCCCTGCAATCAATCACCGCTACCAGACGAGGTGAATGCTGATGCCCGAAAAAGCCCGCCGATGGAAATTGAACCTGGAAGCCAGCGACAAGCCGGCCTATCAGGCGCTGGCCGATGCCATCGCCGAAGACATCCGCAGCGGCCGCCTCACCGCACAAGACCGCCTGCCGCCGCTGCGCACGTTGGCGCTGGAGCTGGGCCTCAACTACACCACGGCCGCGCGCGGCTACGCCGAGGCACAGACACGCGGGCTGATCGACAGCCGCGCGGGGCAGGGCAGCTTCATCCGCGCGACGGCGGCCGCACTCAGCAACCGCAGCGCGCGCAGCGTCGGCCTGGTAGAGATGACCATGAACCTGCCGCCGGAGCCGCAGGACTCCGGCCTGCAGGCGCGCCTCAAACGCGGCGTGGCTGAAGTGATCGAACAAAGTGATCTGCCGATGCTGCTGCGCTACCAGGAGTTCGGTGGCAGCGACGCGGAACGCGATGCTGGCGCGCGCTGGCTTTCGCCTCTGCTGCCGAGGCTCAGCCGCAACCGTGTGCTGGTCTGCCCCGGTATCCAGAGCGCGCTGGTCGCGTTGTTCAGCACATTGGTGCGCCCAGGCGAGGTGATGTGTTGCGAGGCCATCACCTATCCCGGCGTGAAGGCGCTCAGCGCGCAGTTCGGCATCAAGCTGCACGGCCTGCCGGTGGATGCGGAAGGCATCATCCCGCACGAGTTCGAGACCGCCTGCCGCGTACATCGACCCAAGGCGCTGTACTGCAACCCGACACTGCAGAACCCGACCACGCAGACCATGTCGCTGCGCCGGCGCGAGACCATTGCCAGCATCGCCATCCAGTACGGCATTGCGATCATCGAAGACGATGCCTACGGCCTGCTGCCCACCACGCCCATCGCACCCCTTGCCACCTTCGCACCCGAGCTGACGTACTACGTGACGGGCCTCGCCAAGCACCTCGGCGCGGGCCTGCGCATTGCCTATGTCGTGGCCCCGGATGCGCGCGCCAGCCAGCGCATGGTGTCGACGCTGCGCGCGACCACCATCATGGCCGCACCGCTCACCGTGGCACTCGCCACGCGCTGGATCAACGATGGCTCGGCGGATGTAATGCTGCATGCCATTCGCCGCGAGTCGCAGGCGCGGCAGCGGCTTGCGGCTGATCTCTTGCCGCACAAGAGCTATGTCTCGCAGGCCGATGCCTTCCACCTCTGGCTGACGCTGCCGCCGCCCTGGAGCCGTATTGACTTCGCCACCCACCTGCGCTCGCGGGGTGTGGGCGTGGTGGGCAGCGACAGTTTCGTGGTGAGCGGCACACCGCCTGAAGCGGTGCGGGTCTGCCTGGGCGGCAGTGCGACGCTCAACGATTGCCGGCACTCGCTGGAGCTGATTGCCGATGCCTTGAAGGAACAGCCAGCTGTGGCCTCGGCAATGATGTAAACGAACATTGCCTGTGGTGGGCAGGTGCAGCGCCCACCCAGCGAAAAGCGGTTTTCGCTTAGGCTCGTGGTAACCGAGGAGAAACCCATGAGCGAGCCAGCGACCACGCCAGCCGAACGTATCCACTACGGCGCCTGCAACCTTTGCGAGGCCATCTGCGGCCTGGAGTTCAAGGTGCGCGGCACCGAGATCCTGCAGATCAAGGGCGATGTTGCCGACCCGCTTTCGCGAGGCCATATCTGCCCCAAGGCGGTGGCGCTCAAGGATATCTTTGAAGACCCAGATCGTCTGAAGAAGCCCATGCAGCGCATCGGCGACGAGTGGCAGGAAATCGAGTGGGATGCCGCCTTCGATCTCGTCGCCACCGAACTGGCCAGGGCGCATCAGCGCGATCCCGACAGCGTCGCGGCCTACCTCGGCAATCCCAGCGTCCACAACTACGGCGTGCTGACCACTTCGGGCCAGATGCTCTCGCCCATCCGCACCAGGAACCGCTATTCGGCGACCTCGGTCGACCAGCTGCCGCACCAGCTGATGGCGTACTGGATGTACGGCCACCAGCTGCTGGTACCGATCTCGGACATCGACCGCACCCAGTACTTCCTCGTGCTCGGCGCCAACCCGATGGCGAGCAATGGCAGCCTGATGACGGTGCCGGACTTTCGCCATCGCCTGAAAGCCCTGCACGCCCGTGGCGGCAAGATGGTGGTGATCGACCCGCGCAAGAGCGAGACCGCCGAAGTCGCCGACAGCCACCACTTCATCCGGCCCGGCACCGATGCGGCCTTTCTGCTCGGCCTGCTGAAAGTGATGCTGGACGAAGACCTGCTCAGGCCCGGTCGGGTCGCCGGGTTCACTGATGGCTTGAGCGAGGCACTCGACGCCATCCGTCCCTTTGACCTCGCGACACTCGCGGCACATTGCGGCATCGGGTTTGAGCACATCCAGATCATCGCCCGCGACTTCGCCAGGGCAGACGGTGCCGCCTGCTACGGCCGCATGGGCGTGTCGGTGCAGGCCTATGGCTCGCTCTGCCAGTGGCTGATCCAGCTCATCAATCTGGCCACCGGCAACCTCGACCGCGAAGGCGGCATGCTGTTCACCGAGCCGGCGCTGGACTTGATTCAAGGGGCAGCGGCATCGAAGCCCGGCAGCTTCGGCAAGACCAAGACCCGCGTGCGCGGCCTGCCGGAGTTCGGCGGCGAGCTGCCGGTGGTGGCACTCGCCGAAGAGATCGAAACCCCAGGGGCAGGGCAGGTGCGCGCGCTGGTGACCATCGCCGGCAACCCGGTGCTCTCCACACCCAACGGCCGCAAGCTCGATGCCGCACTGGCCTCGCTCGACTTCATGGTGAGCGTGGACTTCTACCTCAACGAAACGACGCGGCACGCCCACGTCATCCTGCCGCCCACCTGCACGCTGGAACACGATCACTACGACCTGATCTTCCAGCATTTTGCCGTGCGCAACACCGCGCGCTTCAACGCGCCGCTGTTCGACAAGGCCGAAGGCAGCATGCACGACTGGGAGATTTTTCAGGCCGTAGGCCGACGCCTTGCCGAAAAGCTGGGCCAGCCTGCGCGCGCGATGCCGCGCCCGCAGCAAGTGGTGGATATGGGCCTGCAAGCGAGTGCGCGCAAGCTGTCGGTGAAGGCGCTTGCAGCGCATCCGCATGGCATTGACCTGGGTGCGCTCAGGCCCACCTTGCCGGAGCGCCTGGTCCACGCAAGCAAACGCGTCAATGCCGCACCAGCGGCGATCTTCATCGAGCTGGCGCGCTTCGCCGAGGCCTTGGGCCAGGCCATGCCGGCCGGAACCGAGCTGAAGCTGATTGGCCGCCGCCATGTGCGCAGCAACAATTCCTGGATGCACAACTCGCATCGCCTGGTGAAAGGCAACCCGCGTCACCAGCTGCTGATGCACCCCGACGATGCGGCCTCGCGCGGCTTGCACGATGGCAGCATGGTGAGGGTGCGCTCCCGCGTGGGCGAGATTCGCGTCGAAGTGCAGTCGAGCGCCGAGATGATGCCGGGCGTGGTCAGCCTGCCGCATGGCTGGGGCCATGACCGCAGCGGCACCCGCCTGGGCATCGCCGAGGCCCATGCGGGTGCGAGCAACAACGATCTCACCGATGAGCTGTTTCTCGACGGGCTGACCGGCAACGCCGCCTTGAACGGTGTGCCGGTGCAGGTGCTCGCCGCCTAAATGGTGTCGGGCAGCATCAGCTCGTACAGCATGCCGGCGCCATTGCCATAACCACCCGCACCGCGCCCGCCGCGGTCGCTGGTGAAATACATGCGCTTGCCATCGGGCGTGAAGGAGATGCCGGCGACTTCCGAGGCGTCCTGCCCCGTCACTTGCAGCAGGGCCTTCTGGGTGCCATCGGGCAGGATCACCACCACCTGCAGGTCGCCACCGTCCTCCGCCACCAGCACGTCGCCCTGCGGGGTGACGATGAGATTGTCGACGCCGCTGAGGATGTTGTTGGGCGCATCGGCGCCGAGTGCGGCATCGTGGCGATAGATCACTTCGAGCGTCTGGTCGATGGTGTCGTAGGCCCAGATGGTTTCGTCGCCCTTGGTCGAGAAATAGACGATGCCGTTGTGCAGCCACACACCCTCGCCACCATCGAAGGCGGCGGTGGCGGGGTCACGGTTTTCCAGCTGGGGCGAGCCGACTGCGAGCGTATCGACCCAGGTCACGGGCTGCGGCGCGTCGAGCGCGCCGACCGTGCCCAGGCCGCCGACCACCATCGTCTGCAACCTGCCGGCTTGCAGCGCCGGGCGGGCCGCACCGGCGGGCCAATCAGTGGCGCTGGGGATGAAGCGATAGAAGCGGCTCTCCGGGCTGTCTTCGGTCAAATAGAGAATCTTGTTCGGTGCGTCGATGGTGATGGCTTCGTGATCGAAGAAGCCGAGCGCGGGCAGGGCCACGCCCTCGCTGCCAGCGGCGAAGGGGTCACATTCCCAGACCTGGCCGTTGGCAAACTCTTCGCAGCTGAGCCAGGTGTTCCAGGGCGTGATGACGCCGGCACAGTTGAAGGTGGTGCCGGTCAAGATCGAATAGCTGTCGACGATGGTGCCATCCGGATCGAACACCAGCGTGCCGACGCCGCCCAGGCCGGGAGTGAGTTCTTCCAGCAGATTGCCGAGCGTGGAAGCCTCGACACCCGCCTGCGAGAGGTTGCCGCTGCCGGGCACTTCGGAGTTGCTGACGTAGATCCAGCCGCCGTTGGGCCGGGCGATGACGGCGCCGCCGTCGTTGAGGATGTGCCAGGGCCGGGTGCCGACGGCAGTCGTCGGTGACGAGGGGCCTGCCACATCCATGCCATTGGGCTGGGGCAGTTCGTTGTTGATGGCGACGACGCGGGTGCTGAAGCCTTCCGGCGTGCGCACGCCGTTGGCATCGGCCGCGCGCAGCGGGCCGAGGTTGGCGAAGCGCGGCGTGGCGACCGGTGTGGAGGGTGGGGTGCCGGGTGGGGTCGGCGGCTCGCCGATGCCAGCCGAGTCAGGCAATTTGCTGATCCCACAGCTGGCAAGCCAGGTGCTGGAGCCGACCGCCCCGGCCGAGAAAAACATGGAACGCAGAAAGCTGCGGCGACTCCAGCCTGGTGGAATCTGACGGATGCGACGTGGCAATAGGTAGCGGTTCATGGAATGGCTCAAGCAATGGAAAGAAATCTTTGCCGGCTCGCCTAACACGGGGTGTTTGGCAAGCCATATCGGGAATGTTAAGACCGCAGCTTGTCTGAAAAATGCCAGCGCTGCGTCAGCTACTGGCAACAGCGGGCAGCAGCCCGGCAGACGGTCGCAGCAGTTATTTGCTGCACTGCAAAAACAGCATCTGTATAATCTGGCTCCGTTTCAGCCGCGTGTCAGCAGGCACTGTCGGCGTTCACCGTTCCTCCCCCCGTAGAAGGATTACTCCCCGATGGCAACCCGCGAAGAGCAAATCAAAGCCCTGGAACATGATTGGGCCACCAACCCCCGCTGGAAACTGGTCAAGCGCGGTTATTCCGCCGCCGACGTGGTCCGCCTGCGCGGCAGCGTCGCAATCGACCACACCCTCGCCAAGCGCGGTGCGGAAAAGCTCTGGAAGCTCGTCAATGGCGAAGCCAAGAAGGGCTACGTCAATGCCTTCGGTGCCATCACCGCCGGCCAGGCCATGCAGCAGGCCAAGGCAGGCCTCGAAGCCGTGTATCTGTCCGGCTGGCAGGTTGCCGCCGACGGCAACACCAGCGAGACCATGTATCCCGACCAGTCGTTGTACGCCTACGACTCGGTGCCGACCATGGTTCGCCGCATCAACAACACCTTCACCCGCGCCGACGAAATCCAGTGGAGCCGTGGCATCGGCCAGGGCGACAAGGGCTTCATCGACTACTTCCTGCCGATCGTGGCGGATGCCGAAGCCGGTTTCGGCGGCGTGCTGAACGCCTTCGAGCTGATGAAGAACATGATCGTCTCCGGCGCTGCCGGCGTTCACTTTGAAGATCAGCTCGCCGCGGCCAAGAAATGCGGCCACATGGGCGGCAAGGTGCTGGTGCCGACGCAGGAAGCCTGCGAGAAGCTGATCGCCGCCCGCTTTGCTGCCGACGTGCTGGGCGTGCCCACGCTGATCCTGGCGCGTACCGATGCCGAGGCCGCCAACCTCATTACCAGCGACCACGACGCCCGCGACAAGTCGTTCCTCACTGGTGAGCGCACGCAGGAAGGCTTCTACCGCGTCAAGAACGGCCTTGAGCAGGCGATCTCGCGTGGTGTGGCGTACGCCCCCTACGCCGACCTCGTCTGGTGCGAGACGGGCGTGCCGGACATCGGCTTCGCCCGCGAGTTCGCACAGGCCGTGCAGGCCGCTTGCCCCGGCAAGCTGTTGAGCTACAACTGCTCGCCCAGCTTCAACTGGAAGAAGAACCTCAACGACACCCAGATCGCCAAGTTCCAGCAGGACTTGTCCGACCTCGGCTACAAGTACCAGTTCATCACGCTGGCCGGCATTCACATCAACTGGTTCAACACCTTCCAGTTCGCCCACGCCTACGCCAACGGCGAAGGCATGAAGCACTACGTGAACATGGTGCAGGAGCCGGAGTTCGCCGCGCGCGAGCAGGGCTACACCTTCGTCAGCCACCAGCAGGAAGTGGGCACCGGTTACTTCGACGACGTCACCACCGTGATCCAGGGTGGTTCGTCCTCGGTGAAGGCCCTCACCGGCTCGACCGAAGAAGAGCAGTTCCATTAAGTTTTGAATGCTGCAAAAAAGCCCGCGAAAGCGGGCTTTTTTGTTGCGTGCTCAAGGACTGCTCGTTAGTGTCACACCACTCAAAATGGAGACCTAGAATGAAAATACTGAAAGTTCTGGTGCTGGGCCTGATCGGCCTGGTCGTCGCACTCGCTGTCATCGGCCTGGCCTTGCCGCGCAATGTTCACATCGAGCGTTCGGTGGTGATCGCGGCTCAACCCAGCACCGTCTTCACCTATCTCAACAGCTGGAAGAATTTCAATGCCTGGTCGCCATGGGCAGCACTCGACCCCAATACAAAGTACACCTACGAGGGCCCTGAAACAGGCGTGGGCGCCAAGCAGAGCTGGTTCAGCGAAGACCCGAATGTCGGCAATGGCAGCCAGGAAATCACGGCGGTGGAGACCGACAAGTCCATCACCATCAAGCTGATGCTGCCGAACATGGAGCCCTCCATCGTCAGCCAGACCCTGGCGCCGGAAGGCGAGGGCACCAAGGTGGTGTGGGCGATGGATGCGGACATGGGCCTGAGCCCGCTCAACCGCTGGTTCGGCCTGCTGCTGGAGAAGTTCATCGGCCCCGACTACGAGAAGGGTCTTGCCAAGATGAAGCCGCTGATCGAAGCCCTGCCCAAGGCTGAACCGGCACCGATGCCGGCCGCAGGTGCGGCAGCCACCACCGATGCCCCGCAGCCAATCCCGCCACAGCCCTGAACACTGCGGGTACGGACAAAGAACGCCGCGAACACTCGCGGCGTTTTGCATTGCAGGGGACAATGCGCGCATGAGCGAAACCGTGTTCGACAGCCGCAGCTTTCTACAGCAACTCAGCAGCGCGCCCGGCGTCTACCGCATGATCGGTGCGCAGGGCGAATTGCTGTACGTGGGCAAGGCCAAGAACCTCAAGAAGCGGGTCAGTACCTACTTTCTGCGCGCCTCCGGTGACGCGCGCATCGAGGCGATGGTGAGCCAGATCGCCAAGGTCGAAGTCACCCTCGTCCATACCGAAGACGAGGCGCTGATCCTTGAAAGCAACCTGATCAAGGAGCTGAACCCGAAATACAACATCGTCTACCGTGACGACAAGAGTTACCCCTACGTGCGTATCAGTGCCCATGCCTTTCCGCGCATCGGTTACTACCGGGGTGCAAAGACCGGCGAGCATCGTTACTTCGGGCCGTTCCCCAGCGCGGGTGCGGTGAAGGAGACGCTCTACACCCTGCAGAAGCTCTTCAAGCTCAGGCCCTGCCGCGACAATTTCTTCGCACACCGTCAGCGCGCCTGCTTGCAGTACCAGATCAAGCGCTGCTCCGCGCCCTGCGTCAATCTCATCTCGCAAGCCGACTACGCCGCCGACATCAAGAAGGCCACGCGCCTGCTCGAAGGCAAGGCCGACGCACTCGCCGCTGATCTCACCGTGGAAATGGAGCAGGCAGCCGAGGCGCTGGCATTCGAGAAGGCGGCCGCGCTGCGCGACCAGATCGCGGCACTCAAGCGCGTGCGCGAAAGCCGTGCGCTCACGGGCGGGGCTGAAGACCTCGACGTGGTGTGTGTGGCAACCCACCAGTCCACCAGCTGCGTGGTGGTGATGAGTGTGCGCGATGGCATGAACCTCGGTCATCGCAGCCACTTTCCGCGCCATGCAGCCCATGCAGGGCCGGAGGAATTGATCGAGAGTTTCCTGAGCCAGCACTATCTCGATCAACCCGCTCCATCGGAGATTCTGCTCAGCCACGCGCTCGGAGACGAAACCATGTTGGAGGGCGCGCTCGCCAGCCGCGCAGGGCGCAAGGTCAGCATCGGGGTGCCGCAGCGTGGGGCGAAAGTGAGGTTGCTGGAGATGGCGCAGGCCACCGCCACGCAGGCGCTCTCCACCCGCTTGGTCGAAGCCGCGAGCATGGATGACCGCTTGCTGGAACTGCAGCGCGCACTCGACTTGGAGCACCCACCCAAGCGCATGGAGTGCTTCGACATTAGCCATACGCGCGGCGAAAAAACCGTGGCGAGCTGCGTCGTGTTCAATGAGGACGGGCCGCTGAAGAGCGCCTACCGCAAGTTCAACATCGACACCGACGTGCCCGGCGGTGAGCGCCGCGAGGGTCATGAACAGATCACGGGCGGCGATGACTATGCCGCCATCCACCAGGCCGTGAAGCGTCGCTACGCACGCATCAAGAGCGGCGAAGTCGCTGCTCCCGATGTGCTTTTCATCGACGGTGGCCTCGGCCAGCTGAACGCCGCGCTCGAGGCCCTCGACGAGCTGGAGATCAGCGATCTCAAGGTCGTGGCCATCGCAAAAGGGCCCACCCGCAAGCCAGGGCTGGAAGAACTCATCCTGCCCGACCGTGAGCTGCCACTGCGGCTGGCTCCCGACTCGCCGGCGCTGCATCTCATCCAGCGCATCCGCGACGAGGCGCATCGCTTTGCCATCACCGGCCACCGCGCAGCACGCGACAAGGCCAGGGTCACCTCATCGCTCGAAGACATCGAAGGGCTGGGCCCGGCGCGCCGGCGCGCCCTCCTCAATACCTTCGGGGGCTTAAGCGAGGTCAAGCGCGCAGGTATCGATGCACTGGCGAAAGTGGAAGGCATCAACACCGCACTGGCCGAACGAATTTACGCGCGCTTTCACTGACCGCAGCGCGCAAGCATTCGCTATGCTCAGCCTATGCAATTGAACATCCCGCTCGCCCTCACACTGGCCCGTGTTGCCGCCATCCCCGTCGTGCTTGCCCTGTTCTATGTCGGCTGGCCGCATGCGCGGCAGTGGGCCTGCGTGCTGTTCGCACTCGCCTGTTTCACTGACTGGCTCGATGGCTACCTGGCCCGCAGATGGAACCAGACCAGCAAGTTCGGCGCCTTCCTCGACCCGGTGGCGGACAAGCTGCTGGTCGCCGTCAGCCTGGTGATGCTGCTGCGGGACCGCGAGCAGCAGGGGCAGGGTGATGTGATGGCCGTGCTGGTCGCCATCATCATCGGCCGCGAGATCACCATCTCGGCCCTGCGCGAATGGCTGGCTGAACTCGGCCAGCGCACCACCGTGGCCGTCAGCTCGCTGGGCAAGATCAAGACCGGCTTCCAGATGACCGCCATCGGCATGCTGATCTGGCAGCAGAACTTCCTGGGCCTGCCGATCTACGACCTCGGCTTCATCTGCCTGTTCATCGCCGCCGCCCTCACCATGTGGTCAATGGCGGTCTACTTGCGTGCTGCCTGGCCTTTGCTGAAAGGCAGCATGTGATCGCAGCGATGCGCAATTTGCTGAAACAGTCAGCAGGATCGGATTTGTTTTTGGTCTATGCGCAGCAATGCATCAAAACGCCTTGACACCAAAAGGTCTGCATCTATAATTCGCCCTCGTTGCGGGAATAGCTCAGTTGGTAGAGCGATACCTTGCCAAGGTATAGGTCGCGAGTTCGAATCTCGTTTCCCGCTCCAACGATTTTGCTGACAGCCCCGCGTTGCGGGGCTTTTAGTTTCAGCAGTTTTTGATGCTTTAGGCTGGGTGGCAGAGTGGTCATGCAGCGGACTGCAAATCCGCGTACGCCGGTTCAATTCCGACCCCAGCCTCCATTGCATCTACACTTAACCCGCGCAAGCGGGTTTTTTGTTGGCTCGCTCCGCGACACAGCACTGCAAGCGCCCGAATGGCGAAATCGGTAGACGCAAGGGACTTAAAATCCCTCACCTTCACAGGTATCTCGGTTCAAGTCCGAGTTCGGGCACCAGCAGTGCTTCAAGGGCCTTGAAGCGTCGGCTCAAAACATTCCGATTTCGATGCTGCTGTGCGCGTCCATAATCAAACTCTTCGCTATGCAATCGCGGCCTTGAAAGCGCCATGAGCAAAGCCTCGCACACGTCAACCCAATGGAGTCCCATGAAACGCAGCCTAATTGCCGCCGCACTCGTGCTCACATCCTTCAGCAGCCTTGCTGCGGTCGAGAACTACAGCATCGAGCCGGGTCACACCTATCCGAGTTTTGAGGCTTCCCACATGGGCATCTCCATGTGGCGCGGCAAGTTCAACAGCACCTCAGGCAAGGTCACGCTCGACCGTGCCGCCAAGACGGGCTCTGTCGAGATTGCCATCGACGCCAAGTCCTTGGACTTCGGTCACGACAAGATGAATGAGCACGCGCGTGGCGAGGATTTCTTCAACGCCGAGAAGTTTCCGGAGATCAGCTACAAGGGCAAGATCATCTTCAAAGGCAAGACGCCCAGCGCCGTGAAAGGCGAGCTGACACTGCTCGGTGTGACCAAGCCAGTTGATCTCAAGATCAACAGCTTCAAGTGCATCGAGCATCCGATGCTAAAGAAGGAGGTCTGCGGTGCTGATGTGAGCGGATCGTTTGACCGCGTCGATTTCGGCATGGATTACGGTGCCAAATATGGCCCGACGGCGGCCAGGCTCGCCATTCAGGTCGAAGCGCTCAAGGATTGATCTTCAGGCGGCGCAAAAACAAAAGCCCTGCACGAGCAGGGCTTTTTTGATGGGCGGTGCAGAAGTGACTAGCGGTCGCGGAAATGCGTCTCGACCTTCTCGTGCAAACCCTTCACATCCACCATGACAGTGGCGGTTGGCCGTGCGAGAAGACGCGGAATGCCGATCGGCTCGCCAGTCTTTTCACAGTAGCCATACTCTTTTTCCTTGATGCGACGCAGAGCATCGTCAACCTTGCGCAGGAACAGCGCCTCACGTTCGCGAAGACGCAGATCGAGCCAGTGCTCTTCTTCCGCGGTGGCACGATCGGCAGGATCTGCGAAGGTTTCACGCTCGTGCAGACGCTCCTTGGCGTCCACTTCGCGGTCCAGCACATCCTTCTTTGAACTGATGAGCAGCTGACGGAAGAACTCCAGCTGCGCATCGTTCATGTATTCGCTCTCCGGCATGCGCCGGATTTCTTCTTCGGTGAGCACTGCGCCTCTCGGACGTTGAACGGGGGTAATCCGAATCGGTGGGCTAGGCGCAGCACGAGCCGGTTTGGGAATGACTAAAGCGGGACGCTTAAGTTTTTTTTTTGTTCTTCCTCTTCTTCTTTGTCTTTTGCTGCAACGGCCAGCGGCACGGCGGCGGCAGCCGCAGCGATCGCAGGTTTGACGACAGCGGCCTTCTTCACGACGGCTTTCTTGGCAACTGCTTTAACAGGTGCCTTGGCAGCGGGCTTCTTGGCGACGACCTTGGCGACCGGCTTCTTGGCAGCCGGCTTGGCGACTGCTTTTTTCATGGCTGCTTTTTTGGCGACCACCTTCTTGACGGGTGCCTTCACTACTTTCTTCTTTGCAGCGGCCTTGGCAACAGGCTTCTTGGCAACCGCTTTTTTCACGGCCTTCTTGGGAGCAGCTTTCTTCGCAGCAGCTTTTTTAGGAGCGGCCTTCTTCGGTGCAGCCTTTGCAGCAATTTTTTTGGCGGGTGCCTTCTTCGCTACCGGCTTTTTCGCTGCCGCTTTTTTCGCGGCGGGTTTTGCTTTCTTTGCTTTCACCTGCGTCTCCCTATCAATGAAAAATGGCTTGATACTCGTATCGTGCAGCGCACCAGTGCCGCTGCATCTGCATGGCGTTATAGCACTCGATTTTGCGCACCGTCAATGAAATCCACTTCGCATTCACATCACGATTTTTCCACTGCTCGATGGGCGTCTTCGGCAAGCATCGAGAGCCTTCACGCGAGGGCGAAATTGCTGCATGCAATGCGCCATTTTTTTGATGCACGCGGGGTGCTCGAAGTCGACACGCCGATCCTCTCGCACCATGCGACGGTTGATAAACACATCGACAGTTTTCGCACACAGGGCGAGATGTGGTTGCAGACCTCACCGGAGTTCGCGATGAAGCGTTTGCTCTGCGCAGGCGCAGGGCCGATCTGGCAACTGTGCAAGGTGTTTCGTCTGGAGGAGGCGGGTCGGCATCACAACCCGGAGTTCACGATGCTGGAGTGGTATCGCCCCGGCTTCGACCATCACGCACTGATGGATGAAATGGAATTGCTGCTGCGGCATTGCGGCGTGCAGGCCTCGCAGCCATTCGAGCGCTTGAGCTATCGCGAGGCTTTTCTGATGCATGTCGGGTTCGATCCGCTGCGCGCGAGCTGCACCGAGATGAGCTTGGCAGCAGAGCGATTTTCACCGCCACCAGCGGAGGGCCTTGGCGAGGCGCGTGATGCCTGGCTTGATCATTTCTATGGCAGCGTCGTCTCGCCCCTGCTGGGCATGCAGCTGCCCTGCTTTATCTACGATTTTCCTGCCTCGCAGGCGGCACTCTCGCGGGTGCGGGGTGAGGTGGCAGAACGCTTCGAGCTGGTCTGGCGCGGGGTGGAACTGGCCAACGGTTTTCACGAACTGGCAGATGCCGAAGAGCAGGCGCGGCGATTCGCAGCCGAGCTGAAATGGCGACGCGAAAACGGAAAGATCATGCCGCCTGCAGATGCCAATCTGATTGCTGCCTTGCAGTCAGGACTGCCGGATTGCGCAGGCGTGGCACTCGGTGTCGATCGCCTGCTGATGTTGCTGCTGGACGCGCCAGACTTGGCCTCGATGTTCGCGTTTGATTGGCAGCGCGCCTAACTCAAACTCGCAGGGTGTCCCAGATCATTCTCGCCAACAGCAGTGCCACCACGCCGATGAAGAACAGCCGCACAAAGCCGCTACCGCGCTTCATCGCCAGATGCGCGCCGCACCATGAGCCTGCGAGGTTGGCAGCGGCCATGGGTATCGCAGCCTGATACAGCACCTGACCGGTGGGGATGAACCAGGCCAGTGCAGCGGCATTGGTGGCGAGGTTGATGATCTTCGCCGCTGCCGAGGCCAGCAGAAAGGAAAAGCCGAACAGACCCACGAAGGCAAACACCAGAAAGCTGCCGGTGCCGGGGCCGAAGAAGCCATCGTAGAAGCCGATCACCACGCCGATGGCGACACCGCAGTAGCGCTGCTGCACATCACTTAGCTTGGGCGCGTGCAGCTTGCCGAAATCTTTCTTGATGAGGGTGTAGACGAACACCACGACCAGCAGTGCGATGATGAGTGGCCGCAGCGCATTGGGGTTCAGATAGCTCACGGCACGCGCGCCCACAAACGAAAACACGAAGGCCGTGCCTGCAGTCAGCGCCAGGATTCGCCAGGGCAGTTGCACCCTTCTGGCGTACTGCCAAGTGGCATTGGCGGTGCCGACGATGCTGGCGAGCTTGTTGGTGCCGAACAGCGTGGCCGGCGAGAGTTCGGGCTTGAGCACGAACAGCGCTGGCACCTGGATCAAGCCGCCACCGCCCACCACCGCATCGACGAAACCGGCGACGAAGGCGAAGCCGATCAGCGCCAGCAGTGTCCAGTCCACGTACAGCGTCAGAGCAGCTTGCTGACGGCCTGCGGCAGCTTGTAGCGCTTGTCCATGAGGAAGCGGTTGAGGAGCAGCGCCACCCATTCGCGTGAGGCGGAAAAACGCTTGAGCACGATGTAGCTCACCTCACCCTCACGCTCGATTTCGTACTTGTCGAGATTGATGGTGACGCGCTCGCGCTCACCCTTGAGCAGCGCCTGCACCACGACCTTGTTGGTCTTGGTGTCGATGCTGCAATCGGTGATGTCGCCGTACTGACCAAACTTGTCGTTGACGAGCGCCTTCAGCGACATGGCGATGACGCTGTCCTTGGCGCCGCGTGCGAGTGCTCCGAGCATGGGTTCTCCTTGATTTTTAAAGCACGTCTGAAGCGTGCGCCGCAAGACGTGAACGCTCGCCACGCGCCAGCGTCACATGGCCACCATGCGCCCAGCCCTGGAAGCGATCCACCACATAGGTGAGGCCGCTGGTGGTCTCTGAAAGGTATGGCGTGTCGATTTGCGTCAGGTTGCCGAGGCAGATCATCTTGCTGCCGGGGCCACAGCGTGTGATCAGTGTCTTCATCTGCTTGGCGGTGAGGTTCTGCGCCTCGTCGATGATGA
>JAZKFO010000051.1:0-24853 GCA_040386395.1 Pseudomonadota bacterium
CCTTGCGGCCTTCGGCATCGAGGATGGCCTGCTGCTGCTCGCCTTCGGCGCGCAGGATCTGCGAGAGCTTTTCGCCCTCGGCCTTGAGGATGGCGGCCTGACGGAAGCCCTCGGCTTCGAGGATGTTCGCGCGCTTGTCACGCTCGGCCTTCATCTGGCGCGCCATCGAGTCCACCAAGTCAGCCGGCGGGCGGATGTCCTTCACCTCGATGCGCGTGACCTTGATGCCCCAGGGGGAAGTCGCCTGATCCACCACCGACAGCAGGCGGGTGTTGATGATGTCGCGCTGGCTCAGCAATTCGTCCAGGTCCATGCTGCCCATCACCGTGCGCAGGTTGGTCTGGGTGAGATTCAGGATGGCGTATTCGAGCTGCTGCACCTCATACGCGGCCTTGGGCGCATCGAGTACCTGATAGAACACCACGCCGTCGACACCGACCATGGCGTTGTCCTTGGTGATGACTTCCTGGCTGGGCACGTCGAGCACCTGCTCCATCATCGACAGGCGACGGCCGATGCGATCGACATAGGGCAGCAGCCAGTGCAGGCCGGGGCCGAAGGTTGCGCGGAACTTGCCGAAGCGTTCGATGGTGTATTCCATACCCTGCGGCACCGTCACCACGCCCTTGTAGAGCGTGACGAGTGCAAAGACGAGGATGGCGATGGCGAAAATGGACATGCGGGTTCTCCCTGATGAGTGCCGACTTCAATGATCGGATCGTAACGTTTCAATCCTGCACGCGCAGCTCGCTATGCCGCTGCCGTGGAGAGCGCGCGGATGCGCTCCACCATCGAATAAAACCCGTTGCGGCGGTTGACCGTGATGTGGCTCTCCAGCCCCAGGTCCTTGAAGGTCTGGGCGATGTCGGTGGCGAGTATCTGTGAAGGCGGCTTGTCGTTGACCATCACCATCAGCAGGGCGATCAGGCCCTTCACCAAGGTGGAGTCGCTGTCGCCGTTGAAGTGCATTGCCCCATCCGCCTGCTGCCCGCCCACCAGCCAGACCTGTGACATGCAGCCGCGCACTTTCGTCTCTTCGCTGCGCTCGGCCTCAGCGAGTGGCGGCAGCTTGCGGCCCAGTTCGATGAGATACGAATAGCGCTCTTCCCAGTCGCCGAGCAGGTCAAAGGTTTCCGCGAGGTCTTCAATATTCATGGGCGCATTTTAGGGCCTTCGCAGTGCCCTCCCCGGCATTCGGCGTTACCCTTCGCGGCCCTCAAGATCAGAGCCCTGCCATGCCCCGCTTCAACGACCGCGCCCCCAACCAGCTTCGCCCCATCAGCATCACCCGCCGCTTCACCAAGCACGCCGAGGGCTCCGTGCTGGTCTGCTTCGGCGAGACGCAGGTGCTCTGCACCGCCAGCGTCGAGGAACGCGGCCCGGCCTGGAAGAAGGATGGCGGCTGGATCACCGCCGAATACGGCATGCTGCCGCGCGCCACCCACACCCGCAGCAAGCGCGAAGCCGCACAGGGCAAGCAGAGCGGCCGCACGCAGGAGATTCAACGCCTCATCGGCCGCAGCCTGCGCGCCTGCGTGAATCTGGAAGCCATCAGCGGGCTGACCATCACGCTGGATTGCGACGTGTTGCAAGCCGATGGCGGCACCCGCACCGCCGCCATCACCGGCAGCTATGTGGCGCTCTGCGATGCCATCGCCGGGCTGATGAAAAGCGGCAAGCTCAAGAAAAACCCCGTCCTCGGCCAGATCGCCGCCGTCAGCGTCGGCATCGTCAACGGCACGCCGCTGCTTGATCTCGATTACACCGAGGACTCCGGCTGCGAGTGCGACGTCAACGTGGTGATGAACGAGGCCGGCCAGTTCATCGAGGTGCAGGGCACGGCCGAGGGCCATGCCTTCCGCCGCGACGAGTTGAATGCCCTGCTCGACCTCGCGCAGGCCGGCATCGCCGAGCTGGCCACCAAGCAGCGCGAGGCGCTGGCAGCCACCGCATGAACCTGCTCGTTCTGGGTGCCACCGGCATGCTGGGTCAGCAGACGGCGCGCGCCGCGGCTGCGGCGGGCCACGAGCTGACGCTGGCCTATCGCGACCCGCAGATGCTGGCGCGCTTCGAGGGCATGGCGCATCGCGCGGTGCGGGTCGATCTGGACGATGTCGCCAGCCTGCACGCGGCCCTCGATGGCATCGACTGCGTGTTGCATGCCGCCGCACCGTACCCCACCCGGCCGCGCCACTGGCAGGCGGAAGTGGCGGCGGGGCTGGCGCGCATGCAGACCTTCTACCGCGCCTGCGAGGGCCGCAAGCTGCATCGCATCGTCTATCTCGGTGCTGCGATTGCCTTGCAGCGCCGCGACGATGGCCTGCCCGGTGACGAGACCTGCGAGTACGCCGGCACGCCACCCAACCGCAACCCCTATGTGCAGCTCAAGTGGGCGCTGGATGCGCAGGCGCGCGAGCAGGCGCGCGGCGGCCTGCCGGTCTGCATCGGCATTCCCAGCATGACTTTCGGCGAATACGACTACGGCCCCACCACGGGCCGGCTGCTGCTGCAGCTTGCGCTGGGCACCCTGCCTGGCTATGTGCGCGGCCAGCGCAATGTGATCTACGGCGGCGACGCCGGGCGTGGACTGCTGGCGGTCTGCGAGCGCGGGCGGATCGGCGAGCGCTACCTGCTCACGGGCGAGAACACCGATATGGATTCGGTGGTGGCACTGATGGCGAAGGTGGCGGACAAGCCTGAGCCCAAGGCGGTGCCGCTGCCGATGGTGAAGCTCGTCAATACCGTGCAGACCCTGCGCTGGCGGCTGGGCGGGGCGCTGCCCAGCGTCGATGCCACCGCGATTGCAGTGATGTCCGCCGGTCAGCATCTGTCAGGCCGCAAGGCGCGGGAAGAGCTGGGCTTTTTCAGCACGGTGCCACTGCGCGAGGCGCTGGAGCGGGCGCTGGGCTGGTTCCGGCGGGCGGGTTATCTCGGCTAGCCCCCATGTCTGAAATCGTCCTCGCCAGTCGCAACCACAAGAAGCTCAAGGAGCTGGCCGCCCTGCTCGCCCCCCAGGGCCACACGCTGCGACTGGTCAGCGAGTTCAGCGACGAGGAAGTGGCCGAAACCGCGCCCACCTTCGTCGAGAACGCCCTGCTCAAGGCCCGTCATGCCGCGCGCGTTTCCGGCCTGCCGGCCATAGCCGATGACTCCGGGCTGGAAGTGGCGGCACTGCTAGGCGCACCGGGGGTGTACTCCGCACGCTACGCCGGTGAGCCTTCGGACGACGCCGCCAACAACGCCAAGCTGCTCACCGCACTCGCGGGCCTGCCCGCCACGCAGCGCAGTGCGCGCTTCGTCAGCGCCCTGGTGTGGCTGCGCCATGCCGATGACCCGGTGCCGCTGATTGCGGTGGGCACCTGGGCCGGTCGCATTCTCGAAGCGCCGCGTGGCAGCAATGGCTTCGGCTATGACCCGCTGTTCTGGGTGGACAGCCACCAGTGCTCGTCCGCCGAGCTGACCGCCGAGGTGAAGAACCGCATCAGCCATCGCGCACAGGCGCTGGCCATGCTGCTGCAGCAGTTGCGCGCGTGAGCATTCCGCTCGCCCTCTACATCCACATTCCGTGGTGCGCGAAGAAGTGCCCGTATTGCGACTTCAACTCGCACGCGGTGAAGGCACCCATCCCCGAAGCCGAATACGTGGCCGCCCTGCTGCGCGATCTCGACCACGAGCTGCGCGATGCGCCGGAGCAGCGCAGGCTCACCAGCATCTTCTTCGGCGGCGGCACGCCCAGCCTGTTTTCGGGCGCGGCGATCGGGCGGATTCTCGATGGCGTCGCCGCACGTCTCGCCTTCGCAGCCGATATCGAGATCACCCTGGAGGCCAATCCCGGCACTGCCGAGGCCGGGCACTTCAAGGGCTATCGCGACGCGGGCGTCAATCGGCTGTCGATGGGCGTGCAGTCGCTGGACGACCGCCAGCTCAGGGCGCTGGGCCGCATCCACGGCGCCGACGAGGCGCGCGCGGCGGTGGCGATGGCGCGCGCGGCGGGCTTCGACAATCTCAATCTCGACCTGATGTTCGCGCTGCCCTCGCAGACCGTTGCCGAAGCCGCGCAGGATCTCTGCGCGCTGATCGCACTGGCACCGCAGCACATCAGCTACTACCACCTCACGCTCGAACCCAACACTGCCTTCGCAGCGCGCCCGCCGCCCCTGCCCGATAGCGACAGCGCCTACGAAATGCTCGAAGCCGGACAGCAGCAGCTGGCTGCTGCGGGCTATGCCCAGTACGAGACCTCGGCCTATGCGCAGCCGGGCCGCAGCGCGCAACACAACCTCAACTACTGGCGCTTCGGCGATTACCTGGGCATTGGCGCGGGCGCGCACGGCAAGCGCACGTTTGCGGATCGCGTCGAGCGCCGCGCGCGCCACAAGCACCCGAAGACCTTCATGGAAACCGCTGGCAGCGCAGAGAGCCTGCAAGAGCTTCGCACCGTGGCCGGTGAGGAACTGGCCTTCGAGTACTGCCTGAATGCGCTGCGCCTGCACGAGGGCTTTGCGCGGGCCGACTTCGAGGCCCGCACCGGCCTGCCTTTCAGCCTGCTGGAACCTCGTCTGGAAAAGCAGCGTCTGAAGGGTCTGATCGACATGGACGGCACCCGCGTCTGGCCCACACCGCTGGGCCGCGATCATCTCAACACGCTACTGACGGAGTTGCTCTGATGCCCCGCATGGAACTGGAACTGGAAAAAGTGCAGTGCCCCTATTGCTGGGAGGAAATCGAGTTGCAGCTCGATCTCTCGGCCGGCTCGCAGAGCTATACCGAGGACTGCCACGTCTGCTGCCAGCCCATCCTCGTGCATCTGACGGTGGATGAGGACACCGGGCGCTTCGAGGTATCGGCAGACGCCGAAAACGACTGAGGCCCGCAGGCGGGCCTCAGTCGTTGGCTGGGTGCGTTCGACTAGTTGGCGTCGACCGTGACCCGGTACTGCACCTGGCCCTGTGCACCGGGGTTGAGCGCACCGGTGAGTGTCCAGGCCAGCGCACCCGTCGCACCGTTGCCGGGCTGGACGGTGACATTGCAGGCCGTGATCACCGCCGGCGGCGCGCCGACGCAGACCGCGCTGCCACCGACATAGCTGGTGTACGGCGGCGTGGCATCGTTGACCACGATGCTGTTGAGCGGCTGCGCGCTGTCGTTGCGGTAGGTGAGCGTGTAGGTCAGCTGCGTGCCCGGTGAGGCGGTGGGCGTGTCGACGGTCTTGATCAGCTTGAGCGCAGCACCGCCGGCATCACCCACCGTGGTGGTGTCGGTGCGGCGCTGCACATCCACCAGCGCCGGGTTGGCATTGGCATAGGTGAAGGTCGCCGTCACCTGCACCACGTTTTGGGCATTGGTGGGCGCACCCAGCGGCACGAACTCGCGGTTGAGGATGCAGATTTCCTGATTCGCCGCGAGCGTGATGGCGCCCGTGATCTGCGGCTCGCCGGAGTCGAACAGGCCGTTGCAGTTGGTATCGGTGAACAGCACCTCCTGCCAGCCCGGCAGCGCCGGATTGGCCGAGGCCGTGGTGCTGAACACCACCGAGCCTGCCGAACCGGCGCGGAATCGATGCGGATGGTAGACCGTGGTGCCCGGCGCGGTGGTGGTGACGTTGTCGGTGGTGAAGCTGTTGGGCGGCACCTCGGCAAAGTTCAGCTGCGCATACACCGGCGTGGCGGCGGCGTAGGTGAACTGGATGCGCTCCGGCGTCGCCCGGTTGTAGGTGTAGCTGGTGCCACCGACGCTGGTGGCGACACCGCTGGGCAGCGGTGTGGCACCCAGGCTGGCGCCGGTGCTGATGAAGTTGGCGGGCTGGGTTTCGACCACGCACAGGGTCGCGCCATCGGCAACGCCCACCGGCACGCCGAACTGGTAGTCGCCGCTGCCATTGGTGACCGTCGTGGCAAACACCGTCGCCGCGCAGTCCGTCAGTTGCAGGGTGACGCCGGCAATGCCGGGCTCGGCGCTGGGGCTTTCCTGCACGCCGTTGTTGGCGGTGGGGCCGGTGTCGCGGAACACCCGGCCGCTGATGCGCCCGCCATTGAGCAAGCCAAAGTTGTAGAGCAGCGCCGGGCTGTTGCTGACGGTGGCGGGCTGCTGGCCATCGCCGGGTGCCACGAACAGGAAGCCCACGGGGGCTGCCGGCACGATGTTGCCGGCCGCATCGGTGACGATCACCTGGTAGCTGCCGCTCGGCACGGCGGCAAAGGTATAGCCGCCCGCGCCAGCCGGCACGGTCTGGGTCTGCACCACCACGCCGCCCTGCACCAGATTGACGAACACCGGCGCGCCGGCAGTCCAGTCTTCACCGGCATCGCGGCTGCCGTTGTTGTTGGCGTCGTAGTAGACGAAGCCCGACAGTGGCTGGCCGTTGCCGACAGTGAGATCGGCGGTGGCCGGTGCCGCGCTGGCACCGGCCTCGACGGTGCTGAGCACCGTGCTGGTGTTGGTGTAGGTGCCGGTGGTCGAGGCGGTGATCTGCACGATCACCGTGCAGCTGCCCCCCGCCGGGATGGTGCCACCACTGACCTGGATGCCGACATCACCGGCATTGAGCGCGCCGCCTAAGTTGTCGGTGACGGCAGCCCCCACGCAGGTGCCGCCCGTGGTGGTGTTGGCCAGCGTCATCGCACCCGGTGTGGTCGGGAACACATCGCTGAAGGCGGGGTTCGCACCGGTGATCGGGGTCGCATTGGGGTTGCTCAGCGTGAACACCAGCGCCGTGGTGCTGCCCGCACCGATGCTCGGCGTGCCGAAGGCCTTGGTGATGGTCGGCCCGTTGTTCACGGTCAGGTTGGCGATGTTGCTGGGGTCGCCCGCCGTCTGCGTCTGGTTGCTGATGACACCGCTGGTCTGGTTGGGCTGCACACCCACCGTGCTGCTGGTGACGACCACCGTCACCGTGCAGCTGCTGGCGGCAGGGATGCTGAGGCCGGTGAAGCTGAGGCTGGTCGCGCCCGCTGCGAACTGGTTGCTGCCCACACCGGCGCAGCTGCCACCGGCGGCACCGGGTGCGGCAATCGACATGTTGACGAGCGTGTCGGTGAAGCGGGCATTGGTGAGCCCGCCCGCCAGCAGCGCCACGCCGTTGGGATTGCTGAGCGTGAAGGTGACGGTGCTGCTGCCGCCGATGCCGATGGCAGCCGGGCTGAAAGCCTTGGCAATGGTCGGTCGCGCGATGATGGTCAGGCGGTCGGTGGTGGCATCCGGGTTCTGGGAGCCTTCCTGCGCCAGCATGGTGTTGGCGGGGATGGTGTTGTCGTAGTTGCCGCTGGCGGTTCCGGTGACCGGGATGGTGACTTCGCAGAACGAGCGACCCGGATAGCTGCCGCCCACCACGCTGATGATGCTGTCGTTGGCACCGAGCGAGCCGTTGACCAGCGTTTGATCGGCCAGGAAGGCACCGCCACCGCAGGTATTGGTGGTGGCACCCGGTGCCACGGTGATGCCGGCGGGCAGGGTGTCCTGCACGTAGAAACCCTGGGCACCGCAGGCTGGCACACCCGGCGCGCAGCCGGTTCGCGCCACGTTGTTGGTGTTGAAGATCAAGAGGTGCAGCGTCGAGGTGCCGCCCTGTTCGACCACGTCGGGCGTGAAGTACTTCTGCACGTTGACGTTGCGGGTCACGGTCAGCGTCTTCGATACCAGATTGGGATTGCTCGCACCCTGGTCGGAAGTCATCGCACCAATCGGGATGGTGTTGGTGAGGTTGCCGTCCTGGAACGAGGTGGTCTCCAGTGTGAGCGTGCAGGTGGCACCCGCGGCGATGGTGGCGCCCGACATGGTGAAACTGCCCGCACCCGGATTGGCGATGAACTGGGCGTTGGAGCAGCCCGCGCCGGTGAAGGTGGGGTTGGGGTTGCTGTTGACCACCATGCCGAGCGGATAGTTGTCGGTGATGCTGACATTGGTCAGCGTCTGCGCGCCCGGCTCGTTGTTGACGAACAGCAATTGCAGCTGGGAGTCGGCACCGCCGTTGATGATGTCGGGGATGAAGGTCTTGTTCAGCACCGTCAGGTCGGGTGCGCTCGCACGTGCCACGGTGGCGGTGGCCGCCGCGACGTTGCTCAGGTTCTGGGCATTGCCGAGCGTACCGGCCGGGATGGTGTTGGTGCGGGTGTTGTTCACCCCGGCAGGCGTCTGCACATCGAGCATGATCGAGCAGGTATTGGCGCCCGAGGGCAGCGTGCCGCCGCTCAGGCTCCAGCCCGTCGCACCGGCAGGTGCTGTGAGCGTGCCACCACAGGTGTTCAGGATGTTCGGCGGGTTGGCAATCACATGGCCGGCGCCCATGGTGCCGCTCAGGTCGTCGCTCAGGCTCAGGTTGGTCAGTGCCACGCTGTTCGCGGGTGTGCTGATGTTGACGGTCAGGCGTGTCACCGCCGCCAGATTGACTGCGAAGGAGCTGGGGCTGAAGGACTTGCTGATCGCCACCGGTGCGATCACCGTGAGCGTGGCGCTGGCTGCGACCTGGTTGTTGCCGAGGTCGGTGTCGAGACCATTGATGGCGACGGTATTGATGTGCTCAGCCAGGGTCGCCGCATTCAGCACGGTCAGCGGCACGGTGATGGTGCAACTGCCATTGGCGGGAATGGTGCCGCCGGTGAGGGTCAGGGTCGGCCCTGCGCCGGTCGTGATGCTGGTGCCGGTGCAGCTGCTGGTCGGCGCCGCCGCAATGGCGACGGTGTTGGCCCCCATGGTCGCACCGAGATCGTCGGTGAAGGTCGTGATGGTGGCCGTGGAGTCGCTGGTGTTGTTCAGCGTGATGGTGGCCGTCGTGCTGCCGCCGCGCGGCACGGTGCTGGGGTTGAAGACTTTGCTCACGCTGTGCGGCGAGGTGAACACGATGTTGGCCGCCAGGGTACCGGCGTTGCTGCCCGCCGAGGAGGTGATGGCGCCGGGCGGGATGGTGTTGGTGCGGGTACTGTCGAGTGGCACGCCCTTGAGGCCGAACACCTGCACGGTCAGCGAGCAGCTGCCGTTGGCCGGCACCGTGCCGCCAGCCAGCGAGAAGGTCTGGGTATAGGGCACTGCCGTGACGGTGCCGCCGCAGGTGTTGGCGGTGACGCCGGAGGGCGAGACGAACACCTTGCCGCCCGGATCCATGGTCGTCAGGTCGTCGGTGAAGTTCACCGCCGTGGTGTCCACACCGTTGTTGTTGTTGAGCGTCACCGTCAGGCCGACGTCGCTGGAGACCGGCTTGGTGGTGACGTTGAAAGCCTTGCTGCCGCCGATGGTCCCGTCGATCACCGTCAGCTTGGCCGAGAAGTTGGTCCTCGCCGAGCCCAGGTTGGTGGCCAGATCAGCGGCGATGATGGTGTTGAAGGCGTCGCCGATGGTGGCCCCGGCCGGCACCTGCACGTTGAAGAGGATGGTGCAGCTGTCGTTGCCGGGAATGGTGCCGCCGGTGAGGGTGACGTTGTTGCTCCCCGGTGTGGCGCCGAGCGTGCCACCGCAAGTGGTGCTGGCCCCGGCCGGATTGGCGACCACGTAGCCGTTTTCCAGCGTGTTGAGGTTGTCCAGGAAATTGGTGATGGTGGCGTCCACCGGGCTGTCGTTGATCAGCGTCAGCGTCGCCTGGGTGACCTGCCCGCGCTGGCGCGTGACAGGATTGAAGGTCTTCGTGCCGCTGATCGGGCTGGTCGTCGTCAGGCTGGCGGTTGCCTCGTTGTAGCTGGGCAGGCCGGCACCGTAGGAGCCCGCCGCGATGGTGTTGTTGTAGGTGGTGACCACGCCCTGCTGGGCGGCCGAGGGCACCACATTGACCTGCACGCTGCACTGGCCGATCGCATCGTTGCCGGTGCCGGCTGCCGCAATGTTGGCATTGGTAATCGCCACGCTGGTCGCACCGGCAGCCGCATTGACGGTGGCGCAGTTGCTGGGCGTGGTGGTGATGCCGGGTGTGGCTGCCACCTCCAGCCCTGCGGGCAGGGTGTCGGTGAGCGCCGCACCGGTGATCGCCGTGGCGTTGCGGTTCTGAAGATTGATGGTCAGCTGGGATGTCTGGTTGCTGTCCGAGCGCACGCTGGTGGGGTTGAACGACTTGCTCACCACGCCGCCGATCTCGACGTTGATCGTCACCTGCGCTGACAAGGTGTTGGTCACCACCTGATCGTTGCTGATGGCGCCGGCAGGGATGGTGTTGACCGCATCGTTGTTGCGCGCCACGGTGGTGTTGAGCGCCCGCACCGGGAAGGTGATGGTGCAGCTGCCGGACGGACTGCCGCCGGGGATGGTGCCGCCCACCAGACGCAGCGTGGTGTCGCCGTCACCGAAGATGGCCGCACCCGCGTTCTGGATGGTACCGCCGCAGGTATTGGTGGTGGCCGCACCGGCACCGACCACGAAGGCATCGAAAGTGTCGGTGAAGGCTGCCGAGGTCAGCGCGCTGACGTTGGGATTGGTGATGACGATGCTGTAACTGCCCACCGCACCGGCATGCAGGATGTTGTTGCCTGCGGCATTGCTGAAGGTCTTGGCAACCGTGACCGGCTGGAAGCTGGAGACGAACAGCGTCGCGCTCGCCAGCTGCGGATTGCTGCCCTCGTTGGTCGAGGTGACACCACCGACCGGGATGGTGTTGATGTGCGTGCCCTGCGCCGCGCTGGTCACCGTGATCACCAGCGAGCAGGTGCCGGGATCGGTGCCATTGCCGGCCGGGATGGTGCCGCCGCTCAGGCTGAACAGGGCAGCACCCGGCGTCACCACCGGCGTGCCGCCGCAGCTGTTGGACACCAGCCCCACCACCGTCACTTCATCGGCACCGCCATTGTTGTCAGGCAGGTTGTCGGTGAAGGCGATGCCGGTCGCGGGCGTCAGCGCCGAGTTGGCGAGGTTGACCGTCAGCGTGCTGTTCTGCCCCGGAGTGATGTTGATGGGGACGAAGTTCTTGTTCACATCCACAATCGCCTGCGCGGCCAGCGGTGCGGCCAGCAGCAGGGCCACGAGGCCGCGACGGGCGAGCTTCATGGCAGCAGGGATGTTGGACATGCGCATATCAGGGTTGTAGATCGGTGGTCTGCGGCTTGGGGGTGATGGCCGAGCAGGTGTAGATCACTTCCACCCGGCGGGCGCGGGAACGGGCATCGCGATCCGCCAGGCCCGGCTCGCTGGGCGTGACGCCGAGCGCGGTGAGGCTGACGCGGTCCGGGCTCACACCCGCTGCGGCCAGGTAGTTGCGCACGGCCTCGGCGCGCTTGCGGGACAGCTCCACCTGGTAGGCCAGGCCGCGCTTCTGGTGTTCGTCGGCACGGCCCAGCAGGCTGGCGGCGATTTCAGGGCGCGCCAGCATGCTGTTGGCAATCTGGTCGAGCACGGCCTTGGTCGGCTTGGAGAGCTCGTAGCGGTCGTAGGCGAAGTGAACCGTGTTGGGCAGCGCCAGCGGGGCGATGGCCATGCAGGCGGCAGGCGGTGCGAGCAGCGTCGGGGCCAGCGGCTTGGCGGGGCCAGCGCACTGTCCACCCTGCTCGACGATGTTGCGCTTGTGGCGTTCGGCCGCGAGGATTTCCGGCTCGGCGTGACGCCAGCCCAGCGACTGGTATTCGTGGCCGATCCAGACGGTATCGACCTCCATGCGTGCCAGTTCGCAGGCCGCACAGGGGGTGTTCTTGATGAATCCACCAGCCTTGAGATCAGCGGCGTATTTCCACAGGTCTTCGCGCACGCGGCTGGCACCATCGACCAAGGCGGTATCGGTGTTGAGATTCGCACCGCCAGCTTCCATCTCGACGATCAGCTTGGCGGCTTCGGCCGCAGCGGCTTCGATGATCGGGCCACGGTCGTTGTCGGTGTATTCGTCGTAGGCCATGTTCAGCCACTCGTCGGCCTTGCAGACGAAGTAGTCGTCGATGGCACGGCCCTTCTCATTGATGGCTTTCAGGCGCAGGCGCAAAGACTGGATGTAGGCCAGATCGCTGGCGATAGCCTGGTCGCTGATGCGATCACCCACCGGCTTGAAGCCCTTCGGCGCATCCGGCTCGCCCACCAGCGTGGGGCTGACGCAGCCAGCCAGGGCCAGCAGCGCGAGGGCTGCCAGGGTGTGTTTGAGTTGCGTGCTGGTTTGCATGGTCATTTCGCCTTTGAGTACTGGCTTGCGCGTCATTCCAGCCATGTGAACAGGTCTTCGTCGAACTTGAAGCGCAGGCGCATGAACGGGCCATCGCGGGTGTAGTCGGCGTCGTTGAGGTCTTCGTCGGAATAGCCGACGAAGTTGTAGCCGCCGGAGAACCAGACATTGCTGGTCACCAGGTAGCCGGCCTCGGCACCGACGCCATATTGCACGCTGCCAAAGCTGGCATCGCCGAGGGCACTGGCGGCAAGGCCCAGATCGACGCGCTCGGTGATGTCGTAGATCACGCGGGTGGAAACCAGCTGGGCGTTGGACTGCGTGGTGAAGGTGCCGAAGTCCTCGTCCACCCACTTGTAGGCATAGCGGCCCGACAGGGTGAGCGCGCGCCAGGGGTGGTAGTTGACGTGGGTGGAGAGCACATGCGCCTGGCGACGCAGGCCGGCATCCTCGTCATCGTCGTAGCGGGTCTCGTAGCGGGTCAGCCACATCCAGCGGTTGGTGTCGGTATCGCGATAGGCCACACCGATGCGGAAGCGGTCGCGGATCAGGCGGGTGCCGGAGGCGTTGCGCTTGTTCCAGCTGATCGAGTTCTTCGCCAGCACCGTCCAGTCGAGGCTGAGCTTGCGGGCGAGGCCCAGGGTGTTGAGGAAGCTGCGGTCGGCATCGCTGGTGCGCCATTCGACCCGGCCAGCCGCCTTGGTGAGCGGGTTGATCAGGCTCTCGGCACCGAGGGCGATGGCGAGGCTGTCGCGGCCGGTGGCATTCATCGGCTGCACGCGCTCGATGCTGGTGATCAGCTTCAGGCGCGGGGCCACCTGCCAGGTGTTGCGCAGGCCGACGGCGGCCTCGGCCTCGCGTGCGGAGAGCGCATCGCGCACGCGGTATTCGCTGAACACGCTGGCGTTCTGCAGGTAGTCGTAGTCGATGCCGACGACGGTGCTGTTCTGCTCGCGGCCGACTTCAGAGAGGTCGTAGATGCCGTTGAGGCTGCTGATGAACTCGTGGCGCGCATAAAGGCGGCCGCGCGAGCCGAGCTGGTAGTCGCCGCCGAGCGCCGCCACCTGCAGGTCGGAGTTGGTCACGTCCTGCTCGTATTCGCCGAAGACACTGCCCTTGCCGCTGAACAGGCCCGGCTTGTAGGTGGCCTTCAGGCGGGCAGAAGTCGTCTCGCCAATCGCCGCCACCGGGCCGGTGTTGAGGCCGGCACTCTGGCCGCCGACCACGCGGCGCACGCCGGTTTCCAGCGAGACGGAGGAGGTCAGCGCGTATTCGACCGTCGCCAGCGCACCCTTGCGGGCGGAGAGCGCATTGCTGGCCTGCTGGTCGTCGGTATAGATGCCCTCGGTGCCCAGGCGGACGCGGTCGTTGAGGCGGTAGGTGGCCTTCCAGCCGCCTTCGAGACGGCCACCGGCCTGGCCGGAGTTGGGGTTGTTGAAACCGGTCTCGGTCTGGCCGGCAAACACGCGGGCATCGACCTTCTCGTCGCGCTGCACATATTCAAGGCGATGCGCCGAACCGGCCGTGCCATCGGCATTCTCGGAACGGGCGGTTTCGGCGACGGCGTAGCTGTCCTCGCCGAAGCGCACCACCAGGTTGGCGCCGTAGAGCGAGGACTCACCCGTGGGGTCGTCGTCGTGGGCATAGCTGGCACCGATCTCGACTTTGTCGGTGAGCTTGTACTGGCCGTCGGCACCGTAGACCCAGAAGCTCTCGCCGCCGGAATCGACCTCGTAGCTGACGCGGATGAAGACCGGGTTGAGGTTGGCGTCGAGGCTGGGCACCGGCCGGTTGAACAGGATGCTGCCGTCGAGATCGTCCACCGAGTAGTCGGCGAAGCGGGTCAGGGCGACGGTTTGCAGCACCAGCGAGGGCTGGCTGCGGTCGCGCGTCACCAGCTCGATCTTCTCGCTGTTGCGGACGAAATCGAGCGTGTTGAGGTTGTAGGGGCCGGAGGTGCCCTGGCCACGGATTTCCACCACTTGATTGCGGCGGTGGTCGTAGCTGGCGAACACATTGATGTTGCCGCGCCCGGCCTCGTAGTGGCCGCGCACGCCGGTGAGGCTGCGGGTGTAGTTGCTCAGGCGGCGCTCCAGCGAGGCCGCACCGCCGATGCCGGCGCTGGCGGTCGAGCCGCCATCCACCAGATAGCCGCCGCCGGTGTTGTAGTCGCCATACATGAGGTACGAGCGGCCGCGATCAACGCGCACGTAGAGCTTGCCGGTGGACTGGGCATCGAAGCCCTTCACCGCCGAGTCGCCATACACCGGGTAGAAGGTGTCGGGGTCGATGTCGCGGAACAGACGGTCGCGGGTGTCTTTGTCGCTGTCGTAGGAGACCGTCAGCAGGTTGTCGCCCTTGACCTTGCCCTTGAGGAACAGCGAGCCGCGCACGCCGCCGCTCAAATCGCCGTCACTGAAGTTGATGTTCTTGATGTCCTGCTCGAAGCCATCCTGCGGCGAGGCCTGCGCCAGCTGCTCCGGCTTGAGGTTGGAGAGATTCAGCGCGCCTTCGATCAGGCCCGCCACCACCAGCGGACGGAGATGCGGCAGGAAGGCCAGCGGCTGCTCGTCCTTCAGCACACCGCTGCTGGCGCGCAGGCGGGCTTCGCCCGGCGTCTGCGGCGGGGTGATGTCGAACACGGCTTCGCCGCCTTCGACAAAGGTTTGCAGACCCGGCTCGCGCGGGTTGAGGTCTTCCGCCTCGATGCGGCCCAGCGTGGTTTCAAGGCTCACCGGCGTGCGCACGCCCAGGCGGTTGCCGGCGTCGTCGCTGATGCGCACGATCACGCGGGCCGGCGTCTGGCCATCGGCCACCGCGCCATCGGGCGGCAGGATCAGCTGGATGCGGCCCAGCTCGCCGGGGGCGATCAGGGTGATGGCCGCCTTGCCACGGACATTGCCGAAGCCATCGACCGCCTCGGCCTCCAGACGGTTCTCGCCCGGCTTGAGCCGCACCGCGACGAACTCCCAGGCCTGCAGCTGGCGGGTGGGCATAACAGCCTTCTGGCCGATGCGGTCCTTGGCGGCTTCCACCCCGTTGATGCGCAGCTTGAACTCCGCACCTTCGCGGCCGACCAGTCGCACCGTCACGTCGCGTGACAGCAGGCGGTCGCCATCCTTCAAGTCCATGAACCCGAACGCCGTGCCCTGTTCCAGCTTGGGCAGCAGGGTGTCGAGGCTGACGGTGGTGGGCAGGCGTGCCGGCGGCGAGGCCAGGCTGTTGCTGAGCTTGCGTTCCGGGCGGTCGAACAGCAGCGGCTTGTAGGCGCTGATGAAGCCATCCTGGTCGAGCACGCCGCTGGCGGGGCGGGTCTTGGGGTCGAGTTGCAGGTTCTCGGTGTTGATCTGGGTGTCGAGGCGGCGCGAGATTTCGCTGGCGAAGATCTCGCCCTTCTTGCGGCGCAGCTTCACTTCATCCAGCAGCGGCTTGGCGCAGGAGCCTTCGATGAAGTCGGCGCGGTGCAGCTCGCCGCGCTTCAAGTCGATGAACAGGCTGTGCGGGTCGCCGGCATTGCGGTTGCCGCTGGTGCGCATCTCGGAGCCGGTGGGCAGCGAGATCGGATCGACCTTCAGCACATGGGTGCGCGGCTTCAGGCCGTAGAAGCTGTACTTACCCTCGGCATCGGAGATCGCGAAGTTGCCGTTGTTCAGGTACAGCCGCACGCCGGGGATGCCGAGTTCTTCCGGGTCCTGGATGCGGTTGAGGTTGCAGTCGACGAAGATCTTGCCGAGCACGAAGGCCTCGTCGTGGAACACGCCCTTGTCGACCTGCACGCTGGCGGCACCGCTGTTGCTGCCACCCTGGTCGCTCAGCGCCCGCGCGGTGTTGGTGGCCATGCCGTCGGGTGAGGTGGCACCGACGCGCACCAGATACGTCAGCTCCACAGCCTGCCCGACCGACAGCGTGCCGAGCGGGAAGCTCAGGCGCGGGCCGGGCGCACCCACCGGTTCGAGCGTCAGCGCATTGTTGGCGCGCACGCTGCCTGCGAGGTACTCGAAGCCGATCGGCAGCTGGTCTTCGACGCGGGCATTGGCAATCGGCGTGGCGCTGCCGTTCCGCACGCGCACCGTGTAGCGCAGCGATTCACCGATGCGCGCACCGGTGGTGTTGACGCGCTTTTCGAGCGTGAAGCCGGTCAGGGTGCCGCCAAGTGGGGCGGTGGCGGCATCGAGCGGCACATCCAGCACCACCGGCCCGGTCACCGGCGAGACACTGAACGGCGCGCCGTAGGAGCCGTCGATGATGCGGCGGCCCGGCGGCAGGTTGGGACGCGGCAGGGTGGACGGGAAGGCATAGCCCGGTGGCGGCTCGATGCGCAGACGGTAGTTGCCGGGTGCCACCAGCGGATAGCGGAAGAAACCATCGGCCCCGGTGACCACCGTCGCCGAGATCGGCTGGCCATTGGTGTCGAGCACCGTGGCGACGGTCTCGGTGCCGTCGGCATTGATGCGGATCAGCGTCACCGTGGCGCCGGCGAGGGGCTGGTTGGTGCGCGAGTCGAACACCACGCCGGAGGGGTCGACCAGGATCGCCGTGCGCAGGGTCTGGCCGCCGCAGACCAGCGTGGCATTGATGGTGTCGTTGACGGCTGCCTGCACGTTGCCGTCGTTGAGCACGGTGGGCGACTGCGGGAAGGCCTGGGTGGGGATTTCGCTGACTTCGAAGATGCCGCTGTTCGGCGCGGTTTCGGTGAACACGAAACCGGTCTCGCGGTCGGCCGCCAGAATCGACTCGATGGTCAGCGGGTATGACTCCGCCACCGTGGGGTCGAGGTTGCAGGCCGCGGCCTGGGCTTCGAGGAACAGCGGCAGGCCAGCGCGAGTGACGGGAATGACATCGACGAATTGGCCGTTGCGGTAGTAGTTGATGCTGGCCGCAGCCGCCGGCAACTGCACCAGCACCTCGTTGGAGCGGGTCAGGCGCGGGCCATCCGGCGTCGACTCGTAACCCTCGGCGGTGTTGACGATGCGGCCACCGGCGAGCGCGCCCATCACCACCGTGAAGCTAGGGCTGACGCGGAAATTGGAGTTGAAGGTGCTGTACGAGAACGCCACCGCATCCAATGCCGCCGCTGCGGGCGGCACCGTGGTGTAGTCGTGCAGGGCCGCACCGGCGGCGTGGTAGAGCACCTGCGAACCGGCCTCGGCCACGATGGCCCCGAAGCGGGTGTTGGCCGGGATCACGTCGCGCAGGATCACGCGCTGGGTGGTGGTGCCGTCGATGCGCACCGTCAGCGGCGAGACCGCGATGCTGCCGGGATTGAAGGCGTCGAGCGTGTAGCGCACGGTGTCGCCGGGGGCAGCGGTGCTGCGATCGACACTCTTGCTCAGCACCAGCTCGGCACCGGGCTGGGTGATGGCCACGTCGCTGACGCTGGCGGTGGCACCCGCACCGGTGGTGGCGGTGAGCGTGGCGACGGCGCTCTGGCCGAGTGTGATGACGCCCGGCACCTGCGCCACGAACAGGATGTTGGCCTGCTCGCCGGGTGCGAGGCTGAGCGCGGTGATGGTCGGCTCGCCGGCATCCGGCAGGCCATTGCCGTTGACGTCGAGCACGACGCGCAGGGCCACCAGGTCGTAGTCATCACCGGCGGTGTTGGCCGAGGTGAGGCTGGCGGTCCAGGCCACATTGCCGGTGTTGGTGAGCACATGCGGATACACCACCGTCTGACCCGGCAACGCGGTGCGGGTGAGGTTGGGCACCAGCGTCAGCGCCTCCACCGGGGCGACGGTCAGCTGCGTGGTGTTGGAGCTGATGGTCTCGAAGGCATTGATGCGCGGGTTGAAATAGCTCGCCGTCGCCTGGTTGCGGATGATTTCACCCGCTGCCGGTGGTGCCGCCTGCGCCAGCGCTGCCGCCCCCAACAAGAGACTCGCGCCCCACAGCAGCCAGCCAGACATCCGCTGACGGATGCCGGGGCTGGTCACACTTGTGGATTCGATGTTCACCGTTGGCGTCTTGTTTTGTGGGGTGGATGGACTTCCCTTTCAGAAACCCGCCCGGCCGCAGGCGGGCTTCTGAAAGGGAATGCGGCACCCGCTTGAGCGCGGATGCCGCATTCCAGACTTCAAACGCTTACTGCGTGTTGATCTGCACCGTGAAGGTCAGCACGTTGGTCGCGGCCGGCGCCAGGGTGATGGCACCGGTGGTGACCAGGCCCGTCGCCTCGTCGGCAGGGCTGCTCACCGTGCTGGCCGTCGCTGCCGCGGCGCAGGCACCGGCGCAGGTTTCCAGCGTGGTGAGGCTCGGCGTGGCATCCGAGATCGTGACGTTCGTCACCGGGGTGGAGCCGGTGTTGTTGGCGGTGATCTGGTAGACCACGCAGGCGCCCGGAATGGCCAGCGCGCTGTTGATGGTCGCGCCGGTGAAGGCGGTATCCGGCGTGCCGTCGCAGTTGGTGTCCAGCGCCTGGCGCTTGGTCAGCGTCAGGTCCCCGGTCACCACCGTCGTCACGTCCTGCGAGATGTTGTTGGTCTCGTCGGTTTCGGTGATGACGTTCGGGTTGTCGATCTGGATCGTGGTGGTGTTGGCCGAACCGGGGGTGGAGCCCAGCGGCACGAACACGCGCTGGATCAGCGTCAGGCTTGCACCCGGTGCCAGGCCGCCCGCCACGTCGTTGAGGTTGTCCACGACCGGATCGGTCGGATCGACCGTGCCGTTGTTGTTGGCATCAAAGTAGATCACCGAGGTCCAGTTGGCATCGCTGTTCACCGAGGTCAGCGTCGCCACGGTTTCGGTGACGTTGCTGTTGTTGCGCAACGTGTGAACGTAGTCCACCGAACCGCCGGGGAAGGCCTGGTTGGCATTGTTCGGCGTGATGGCCAGATCGCGCAGGGTGCTGACGACCACGGCATCGTTCTTCACGTCCAGCGCGCCGGAAACCGGCGAGGCCGCGCGGAAGAAGATGCTGGTGCCCGGTGCCGCCACCGGCGCGCTGCCCGCAGGCACCGACACCACGGCAAACACGTTCAGGCTTGCGGCCGGAGCAATCGTGCCGGTGTTGCTGATCGTTGGGCCAGTCGCCGAGCCGGTGCGGAAGGTCACTGTCCAGCCAGCCGGCAGGGCCACGGTCGCAAAGGTGGAATCGGTGCTGGCCAGCAGGTTGTAGCTGTCGGCCACCGTCGAGGTGTTGTTGATGAACAGCGAGAACACCGCCGTCGAACCCGGATTGGTCGTCACCGTGGTCACCGGGGCAGCCTCAGGGCCTGCACCGGCACCGCCGCCGGTGGCCGAGTCGTTGCGGATATCGACGCTGCTGGTGGCGATGAGGGTCAGGGTGTCGGTGACGATATCGGTCTGGGTAGGGTCCAGCGTCGAGCGCGCACGCAGAGTGACGCTGAAGGGGCCGCCGGTGGCGCCGCCCGGCAGCGTGGCGCGGACGATGACGTGGAAGGGTGCGCCAGCCGCCAGCGGGCCGCTGTCGGGCACACCGTTGCCGGTGGAGTCGGTGAGCGGCGTGACGCCGTCGCCGCGCAGCAGCTGGAAGGTGGTGCCGGCCGGGAAGGTGCTGCCTTCCAGCGTCAATTCGTAGGTATCGGTGCCGGTGCCGGTGTTGCGCAGCACGTTGTCGAACAGCACGGCCGAACCCTGGCTGGCGGTGTTTTCGAGCACCACATCGTTGGCGTCCGCACCGTCATCGGTGCCGGAGCCTTCGCCGCCGTTGTCATCGGTCAGCACCAGGCTGGCCGAGGCCGCCACGGTGAAGTTCACCGTGTTGGAGTTGTCGGTCACGGTCGCACCGCCGCCGGCGCCGCCGTCGTTGTAGCTCAAGGCCGCGAAGTTGGGCACGACACCGGGCGCAGTGCCGGGGGCGATGGTCACCGTGAAGCTGACAGTGCCGGACTGGCCCGCCGCCACGCTGGCGATGATCGCGGTCACGGTCTGGCCGGTGCGCGAGTAGTCGATGCCTGCCGGGTCACCGCCCACGGCGTCGGTCAGTGCCGTGGCACCGGTGACGCTCCAGCGGCCGCTGGTCGCCGTATAGGCAAAGGCGGCATTGAGGTTGTCGGTCAGCGTCACGGCAGTCGCCGTGGCATTGCCGGTGTTGGTGTAGGTGAGCGTGTAGGTGGTGGCGGTGCCGGGGCTGCCGGGCACGCCGCTGGAAACCGATTCCGACTTGGTGACGCTGATCACCGCATTGTTGGTGATGGTCACGGTGTCGGTGTTGGCGTCCACCTTGGTGCCGTCACCATTGCTGGTGCTGGTCACGGTGATGCTGTCGGTGTTGCCGGACAGCGCCGTGCCGGGCACGACGGCGGCAATGACGATGCCGTAGGTGCCACCCGCCGCGATGCTGGGGGTAACGGCGATGGGGGTGAAGCTGTCCGGCTGGCCGTCCTGGTTCGCGTCGGGGTAGATCACCACTGAGCTGAAGTCGAAGGTGCCGCCGGCGGGGTTCGGTGCGGTCAGCGTGTAGCTGTCACTGCCGTTGCCGGGGTTGGTGATGATGTGCGGGAAATACACCGTCGAGCCGGGCGTCGCCGTCTGGGTCTGGGTGGTTTCGATGTCCACCGCATAGACCTGCGCCACCAGGGTTTCAACCAGGTTGGAAGTCGTCGTGCGGGTGACGTTGGTGGCATCGACATAGGTCGCCGTCGCCTGGTTGCCGATCACGGCACCGGCAGGCGGGGGGGCCGCATGCACCGAGCCCATCGCCGCCGTGAAGGCCAATGCGACCAGCGCTGCCGCGCTGCGCGCGCTGGGCGCAATCGCCGAGAAGCACTGTTTCCAATTGCGATGGTTACTCATGGTGATGTCTCCGAAACCCTGATGTTGTTATTGCGTCCGGCTGGAGACCGGACGGCATGACTTTAGATTGAATGACTTGCTCGAACCGCTACTTCTTTTCAGGCACCGCGACCGCATTGACCCGCACCCGATAGCTGAACTGCTGTGGCGCTCCCTGCTTCAGCGGTTCCTGCACCTGCCACTGCACTGCGGTGTATTCACTGGCGGGCACGGTTTCCAGCTCGCCGCTGGCATTCTTGCGCCGGACCGGAGCCGCCTGATAGCTCTTGCCGCCGTCGGTGCTGTAGACCTTGGCGTGCTTGACCGGGCTTTTGACGCTGTCAGCCACCAGGGCGGTGCCCTTGGGCACCGGGCCGCTCACGGCGAGTTGCGTCACCGGCTTGGGATCGGTGTTCTCGTAGCGGATGCGGTACTCGATGACGTCACCCGGATTGGTCGTGGTCGCAGGCTGGGCCTGCTCCTTGCCCTTGGCGTCGGTGGTGATGCGGAAGGCCTCCATGCGGCTGGCCACCTCGGCCTGCGCCAGGGTCGATCCAGACACCAGGGCTGCGAGCAGCAGCGCGCGCAACACGCGCCGGTCTGATCCGATCAACTCGATCATCAAGTGAACTCTCCTCAAAATCGCCCTTGATACAGCGCGCTACCCACTGAAAGTGGCGGGACTATAGGGGCCTGGGGCCCTACCCGATCGGCTCTAGTTGGTTTTATCTAGGTTTGTTTAGTAACCGAGGCCGGGGGTGGTTTGCAAGCCAGCGCATTTCGAGCTGGATGGCAAGGCCGGATATCCCCCTGAAACCCACCTTCGGTAGCTTTTTCCAGCCATGGCGCATTCGAGCAGTACCATCCGCTGTCCTTCCATCGTAGAAACCACCACGGCCGGATTTCGTCCTGCGTCCAGGCATACGCTGAAGGGTGCGCAGGCTGGGACAGATGCAATGGCGGGTGGCTTCAATTGCCCGCCGGGGTTTGGGATGACGGTCGGCACTTGTCGGGACGGGGGTCGGCAATTAGAATCGCGGACTTTTCAGTATTCCGCTGATCCCGCTGAGCCCTGTGCCATGAAAGAAAACATCCACCCCGAATATCGCCCCGTCGTGTTCCGCGACGCAGGTTCCGGCCAGAGCTTCGTGATTCGCTCGACTGCCAAGACCAAGGACACCGTCGAACGTGATGGCGTCAAGATGCCCATCATCAACCTCGATACCTCGCACCTGTCGCACCCCTTCTACACGGGCAAGACCAAGGTTGCGGAAACCGGCGGTCGCATCGACAAGTTCAAGAAGCGCTACGGCTCCAAGTAAGCCGAAAGCTGTTTGTAGAACTCAAGGCCGCTCTCATACAGCGGCCTTTTTATTGTCCTGAACCTTTTCCCCTCACTTGCGCGACCAGGCAGATGGCAACGCGCTAACCCACATGACCGCCCCATTCCAGCAAGCCGCCCTCGACTACCACGAGTTCCCCATCCCCGGAAAACTCGCGACCCACATCACCAAGCCCTGCAACGGACCTGAAGATCTGGCCCTCGCCTACTCGCCGGGCGTGGCCGAACCGGTGCTGGCGATACAGGCCAACATCGACGATGCCTACCGCTACACCGGCAAGGGCAATCTGGTGGCCGTGATCAGCAACGGCACGGCGGTGCTGGGCCTGGGCGACTGCGGCGCGCTGGCCGGCAAGCCGGTGATGGAGGGCAAGGCCGTGCTGTTCAAGCGCTTCGCCAATCTCGACTGCTTCGACATCGAGGTGGACGAGAAGGAACCCAAGGCCTTCATCGAGACCGTGGCGCGCATCGCCTGCACCTTCGGCGGCATCAACCTGGAAGACATTGCCGCCCCGGCCTGCTTCGAGATCGAAGAAGCCTTGCAGGCGCGCTGCGACATCCCGGTGTTCCATGACGACCAGCACGGCACCGCCATCGTGCTCTGCGCCGCACTGATGAACGCGCTGGAGCTGCAGGGTAAGCGCATCGAGGACGCCCGCATCGTCTGCGTCGGCGCCGGCGCGGCCGGCATCGCCTCGATGAAGCTCGCCCTCTCGCTGGGTGCGAAGCGCGAGCACTTGCTGCTGGTCGATCGCAAGGGCGTGATCGCCAGCGACCGCGCCGACCTCACCAGGGAGAAGGCCGAGTTCGCCCAGCCCCCCAGCGAGCGCAAGACGCTGGCGGGCGCGCTGGCCGGGGCAGATGTGTTCATTGGCCTCAGCGGCCCCGGTCTGCTGCGCGAGGAGTGGCTGGGCCTGATGTCGGAGAAGCCGATCATCTTCGCGCTCAGCAATCCGGTGCCGGAGATCATGCCGGAGGTGGCACTCAAGGTTCGCAGTGATGCCATCGTCGGCACCGGCCGCAGCGATTACCCGAACCAGGTCAACAATGTGCTGTGCTTCCCCTTCCTGTTCCGGGGCGCGCTCGATGTGCGCGCCCGGCGCATCAACGAACCGATGAAGGTCGCCGCCGTCCACGCGCTCGCCGCCCTCACGCGCGAGCCGGTGCCAGCGGAAGTGCTGGCGGCATACGGCAAAACCTCGCTATCCTTCGGTGCCGATTACATCATCCCTAAACCGCTTGATCCTCGGCTCAATGCTTGCGTGTCAGCAGCGGTTGCCCGCGCAGCGATTTCATCCGGTGTGGCGCGCCTGCCCTACCCGGCGCATTACCCCCAGTTTTGAGTCACCTACTTAAGCCTTCAGGAGCAGTGAGATGAGCGAGGTCAGTTACAGCCTGGTCAACAACGCCACGGGCGAGAAAGTCGATCTGCCCGGCATCAAGGGCACCCTGGGCCCGGTCGGCCTCGACGTCGGCAAGGTCTATGACAAGACGGGCTCCTTCACCTACGACCCCGGCTTCACCAGCACCTGCTCGACCAAGTCGGCCATCACCTACATCGACGGCGATGCCGGCGTGCTGCTCTATCGCGGCTATCCGGTCAGCCAGCTGGCCGACAAGTGCTCGTTCATCGAAGTGGCCTACCTCATCTTGAACGGCGAGCTGCCCAACAAGACGCAGCTTGAGAACTTTGACCAGTCCATTCGCAAGCACACGATGATCAACGAGGGCCTGAAGAGCTTCTTCAACGGCTTTCACTACGACGCGCATCCGATGGCGATGCTCACCGGCGTGGTTGGCTCGCTGTCGGGCTTCTATCACGACACCACCAACAACAAGGACCCGCGTCACCGCGAGATCTTTGCGCACCGGATGATCGCGAAGATCCCGACAATTGCAGCGGCGGCCTACAAGAAGTTCTACGGCCAGCCCTTCATGTATCCGCAGAACAACCTCGACTACTGCTCGAACCTGCTGCACATGATGTTCGCCGTGCCGGCCGAGACCTATGTGGTCAATCCGGTCGCTGCCCGCGCGCTCAACGTGCTGTTCATCCTGCACGCCGACCATGAGCAGAACGCATCGACCTCGACCGTGCGCCTCGCAGGTTCCACCGGCTGCAACCCCTACGCCGCCGTTGCTGCCGGCATTGCCGCCCTCTGGGGCCCCTCACACGGCGGCGCCAACGAGGCGGTGCTGACCATGCTCGACGAGATCGGTGACGTGAAGAACGTGCCGGCCTTCATGGAAAAGGTGAAGGACAAGAACAGCAATGTGCGCCTGATGGGCTTCGGCCATCGCGTCTACAAGAACTTCGACCCGCGTGCGCAGATCATCCGCGAGGAATGCCACAAGGTGCTGAAGGCACTCAACGTCAACGATCCCAAGCTGGAACTGGCGATGAAGCTCGAAGAGATCGCGCTCAACGACGAGTACTTCAAGAGCCGCAAGCTCTACCCCAACGTCGATTTCTACAGCGGCATCATCTACAAGGCGCTCGGCATCCCGGTGAACATGTTCACACCGATGTTCGCGGTGGCCCGCACCGTCGGCTGGGTCGCGCACTGGAGTGAGATGGTGAGCGAACCGGGTGGCCTCAAAATCGGTCGTCCGCGTCAGGTCTACACCGGCTCGCCGGAGCGCAATGTGGCCGACATCGCCACTAGATAAATGTGTATCCAGGCCCGCTCTTCGAGCGGGCTTTTTTTATGGGGTGAAGCCTAAAA
>JAZKFO010000052.1:0-3971 GCA_040386395.1 Pseudomonadota bacterium
ATGCTAGCGATCTACAAGGTTGCAGGAAAATGGCATATATTTGATGGCCAAAATGAGCACGATCTTGAAAACGTCGAGGTGACATGGAAACAAAGCCGCACATTGATACCAGGATTTGTTAGCTTTGCAACGCTAACTTTGGCAACCAAAGCATCGTAAGCGATCCACTAACCCCAGTTGCGCAGTCCGCTAGCGCGATGCCTGATGCAGGGGCACATGCGCGATGCAGTTGACGATATTCATGGCAGCTAGCATCACGTATTTGTCGCTCTCCTCGGGCCGCACCTTGGCTAGCCACTGCGTCAGCTCGGCTGTCACATAAGCGAGCAGATGTGGCTCTGGGTGGCCGGTGATGTATTTGGCCTGCGACTGACTGGCGAGTGCCGGTCCCAGACCGTTGACGAAGTTGACTGTCCCGCTGAAGCGCGCGGCTTGCTTATCCAGTTCGTCTTCTGTGATGCGCGGCCATTGGATGCCGGATTCTCGCATCGCCAGGAAGCAGACGAACAGGCGTTCCAGCAAGAACTCCATTTTCTCGAAGGAGACGCCGAATCTCGTCAGGACGAGGAAGGAGCCAAACAGCGTGGGCTGCTGTTGAAACACTTCGTCTGCCAATGCCGTTTTGCGCTCCATGGTCATGGTGCGTAGCGCTTCGATGGCCCGGGCTAGGTGTTTTGCTGTAATGCGTGGCATCGGAGGCTTTCAGGTTACAGCTGTATTCGGTTGACGGCCACCGCGGTAGTGCCACGGCAGCAGTGCCTCGACTTGCTCCACCGTTTTGGCTGCGGGCAGTTCGCGCAGTACGTGGCACAGCCACTCGTAGGGCTCGACGCCATTCGCCTTGGCAGTCTGCATCAGCGAGTAAATCACGGCACTGGCATGGGCGCCAGCCGGCGTGTCGGCGAACAACCAGCCTTTGCGCCCGACCACAAACGGTCGGATCGCATTCTCGCAGCGGTTGTTGTCGATCGGCAGATCGCCGCGCTCGACGTACCGTACCAGCTTGGGCCAGTACTTGTGCATGTAGCTTAACGCTTCGCCCAGCTTGTTCTTGCCGGGAACGCCGGGCAGGGTTGCGTCGAGCCAAGACCGCAGCTTGGCCAGCAGCGGCAGGCTGTGCTGCTGTCGCGCCTGCCAACGTTGCGCATCGTCGCCGTCGCGCCAGGTGCGTTCGATACCATACAGCTTGCCGATCAGATCGATCGCCTCGTCCGCCTTGCCGCGCTTGCCCTTGGGCTGAACCCGTGCCGCCTCCACGAAACGCCGGCGCACGTGCGCCCAGCAGACGAGATGCTCGACGTGTTCGGTGCGCGCCACGGCGTTGTAGCCTTCGTAGCCGTCGGTCATCAGGTAGCCGCGGAAGCCTTCCAAGAGGCGTGACGGCACCTGAGCGCTGCGGCCCGGATCGTAGTCGTACAGAACCACTGGCCGAGCAGGAGGTCCACCCGTCTGCACCCACATGTAGCTGTTGCTGGTGGGTGACTTGCCCGGCTCCTTGAGCACCTGAACCACGGTCTCGTCCATGTGGATCAGGACGCCGTCGAGCAATACATCGCGTAGCAGATTGTGCAACGGCTGCAGGACGCCGGCGGCGCTGATCACCCAGCGTGCCAGCGTCTGACGCGGCACCACCGCGCCGTGACGCGCAAGGACGTGCTCGAAGCGGGCCAGCGGCAGCCCGTCGAGGAACTTGGCGACCAGTAGCAGGGCCAGGAAATTGACGCTGGCATTGCTCTTTGGCAGAGGCTGCGGTGGTAGTGGTGCCGTCAATGGCGAATGGGCGCTGCCGGGGCAACCGTAGCGCTTGCGAACATGGCGTAGCACGCGCACTTGCATTGGCACGATGTCGAGCTGCTCGCTCACATCCTCGCCGATCACCACCATCGCGCTGCCGCAAGGGCATGTACGCTCCGATTCGGGCACATCGTGCACCACGTCCACCCGCGGCAGGCCGCTCGGCAAGGCAGTGCGCTTGCCGCGCGCTTTGCGTGAAGGCGTCTTGCCGCCGGCATCTGCCGGTGGCTGTGGCGCCTCGTCCTGCGCCGCGCTGCTGCCCTGCACCAGCACTTCGGCCTCGTCGAACAGTCCATGCTGGAGCGCCGCCATCTGCTCCGAGCTTGCACCATAGAGACGATGGCGCGCCAGCTTGGCCTGCTCGACCATGCGCACCACGTACTCGTTGACCGCCTGGGCAGCGGCACGCTGTACTGCCTGCTCTAAGGCATGTTGAGCCGCTTGCGTGGCCTGTGCATGAAGGGTCTCGACCGTCGCGACGAACGCCTTCTGTTGCGCGTGCAGCAGGACGGCCAAGCTGGCGGCGTCCTGGGGTAGTGAGGCCGGCAACCCGAACGCGGCCACGTCGGGCTTGGGGAGCTCGATCGGCGGCAGCGCGAGGGCGGGAATGTCGGAAACTGCAGGCATTCAGCATGTTAACAGCCCCCATCAAGAAACAGAAGAGTACGCGAGAGTTTTATGCGGGGCGTGGCGCCACAGGTCGAAGCCTTCGAGTAGCCACTGCAGTTGTTGCGCGCTGATCGGCTCCACGCCCGATCGCTCGTCCGGCCAGGCGAAGCGTTCGGCCTCGAGCCGCTTGAGCCACAGGCAGAAGCCGTTGCGATGCCAGTACAGCACTTTGAGCTTGGTGCGCTGCCGGTTGACGAACACGTAGAGCGCCTGGGCAAATGGATTAAGACCCAGTTCCTGCTCGACCAGCACTGACAAACCGTTGATTGACTTGCGAAAGTCCACCGGAGCCCGGCACAGGTGCACCTGTGCGATGGAGTAGCCAGGATGCATCAGCGCGCTCGCTGGGCTGCTGTCGCCAGCGCCGCTAGCCATTCCGGGGTGGGCAGCACGCCAAGCTCCACACGCACAGCGCCAATCATCAGCACGCAAGACGGTGCCGTGCCCTGCATCGGGGTGACATTAAGGGTGACGAACTTGCTCTGTGTGTTGGCCGCCGCTGCCATCGACCTAAACTTGGCCCGCCAGTAATACAGCGACGTCACCGACAAATCGTGGGCCCGGGCGTACTCGCTACTCACCCAGCCGTCGCGCTCGATTGCCATTACATGATCACGCCAAAAATCCATTCCGCCTGCCATATCCACCCTCATGAAAACGATATGGCAAGGATGCCGCTGTTTGAATCACCTGAAAAGGTTGGGGTTCATGGACCGCTTACGGTCGTTCTCATTGAAGGATGGTGTTGGTGGCGCGGTAGAAGCGACCGCCCTCGGTGTAGGTGCTGGCCAGGGCGTCGAACGCCGCTAGCAAGTCTTGCTGGTCGAGTCCTTTCTCGAGGATGCGCCTGACGACGTTGAGTCCAGGCGTGCCGTAGTGGTTGGCGCGCGAGCAGGCCGCCTCCAACCTGACGGCGCCGTATTTTTTCTGCAGCCCAAGCACGCCCTGCACGGCGCGCATGCGGATCAGCACCTTGTCGCCGAACATGGCGCGGACCATGGCCGCGCATGCCGGGCCCACCCGTTCTGCCTCCGCCATGCACCATTTGGTGTCCTTCAGGAGCCAGGCCTGTGCCTCCGGCGGCATGTGGTCGGGCACGGTCTTGCGCTCGCCCCGGTGCTTTAATCGCACATGGGTGGCAACCGGTTCATGCTCCAGGTACATCGTCACCACGGCGTCGCTGGCTTTGAGCCATAGTGCCTGGCCGACCAGCCGGAACGGCACGGAGTAGTAGTTGTGCTCGAACTGCACATGGGTATCGCGGTGGACCTTGACCTTGAGCCAGGTGGCCAGCTGGGGCGACACATCGGGCAAGGGTTTTAGCAAGCTCCTCTCAACGTCGGCGAAGCGCTTCAGCGGTGCCACGCGGGTCGTACCGTGGATGCGATTGCCCGCCTGTCCCATCACCCATTCGTGCAGTTGTCGGTTGGCGTCTGCCAGGTCGCGGAACTCGCGCAGCGGCAGGAAGCTGCCCTTGATGTATTTGACGCCCGATTCCACGATCCCCT
>JAZKFO010000053.1:0-26950 GCA_040386395.1 Pseudomonadota bacterium
AGGTAGCGAAATTCCTTGTCGGGTAAGTTCCGACCTGCACGAATGGTGTAATGATGGCCCCACTGTCTCCATCCGAGACTCAGTGAAATTGAAATTGCTGTGACGATGCAGTGTTCCCGCGGCAAGACGGAAAGACCCCGTGAACCTTCACTATAACTTTACACTGGACTTCGATTTTGTTTGTGTAGGATAGGTGGGAGGCTTTGAAACCCTGGCGCTAGCTGGGGTGGAGCCAACCTTGAAATACCACCCTGATAAACTTGAAGTTCTAACCTCGTTTGCTTATCGCAGACAGGGACATTGTATGGTGGGTAGTTTGACTGGGGCGGTCTCCTCCCAAAGAGTAACGGAGGAGTGCGAAGGTTACCTCAGCGCGGTCGGAAATCGCGCTTTTGAGTGCATACGCATAAGGTAGCTTGACTGCGAGACAAACAAGTCGAGCAGGTACGAAAGTAGGTGTAAGTGATCCGGTGGTTCTGTATGGAAGGGCCATCGCTCAACGGATAAAAGGTACTCCGGGGATAACAGGCTGATACTGCCCAAGAGTCCATATCGACGGCAGTGTTTGGCACCTCGATGTCGGCTCATCACATCCTGGGGCTGGAGCAGGTCCCAAGGGTTTGGCTGTTCGCCAATTAAAGTGGTACGCGAGCTGGGTTCAGAACGTCGTGAGACAGTTCGGTCCCTATCTGCCGTGGGCGTTTGAAGTTTGAGAGGAGTTGACCTTAGTACGAGAGGACCGGGTTGAACATATCTCTGGTGTTCCAGTTGTCACGCCAGTGGCATCGCTGGGTAGCTAAATATGGACGGGATAACCGCTGAAAGCATCTAAGCGGGAAGCCCACCTCAAGATGAGACTTCACAGGGATTTAATCCCTCTAAAGAGCCCATGTAGACCACATGGTTGATAGGCGCAGTGTGTAAGGGTGGTAACACCTTCAGCTAATGCGTACTAATTGCTCGTGCGGCTTAACCATATAACGCTCAAACATTCTTCAATGATTGTTTAGCCGTTAAGCCAAACCTTTAAGTATTGAGAAAATGCAAACGATTACTTGTTCAACTACAGATCTATTTATTCCGCTTACTGACGACCAACTGGTGCCAGTGAGACAACAGTTTGCTTGGCGGCAATAGCGAGTTGGAACCACCTGTTCCCATCCCGAACACAGAAGTGAAACGACTTAGCGCCGATGATAGTGTGGCATTAGCCATGTGAGAGTAGGACACTGCCAAGCTCCAAATACAAAACCCCGATTCGTAATGAATCGGGGTTTTTTATTGGACGCCTATATCAAATCGATATCCCGCCAAAACCACCAAAACCATCAATCAGGCCCCGGAATGGCCTTGCCGCCTAAAACTCATACTCGCAAGGCAGTCTGCAAGGCCTCTCGCAGCGCAGGGATGATCTCTATCTCGAACCAAGGCCGCTGCTGCAGCCAGCGGGTGTTGCGCGGGCTGGGATGGGGCAGCGGGAAGTAACCGCGTGGCAAATGCTCACGCCAGCGGCGCACGGTCTGCTCCAGCGTCCCACCGCGGGCATCGAGGTAGTGCAGGTGGGCGTAGCGACCAATCAGCAGGGTGAGTTTGAGATTTGGCAGCAACGGCCGCACCTGCGCATGCCACAGCGGCGCGCATTCCGGCCGGGGCGGCAGATCTCCGCCTTTGCCCTTGCCGGGATAGCAGAAGCCCATGGCCATCACGCCGAAACGGCTCTGGTCATAGAAGGCTTGACTGCTGAGAGACATCCACTGCCGCAGTCGCACGCCGCTGGGGTCATCCCAGGGCAGGCCACTGGCATGCACGCGCGTGCCGGGTGCCTGGCCGGTGAGCAACACGCGCAGACGCTCGTCGACGCGGATCACCGGCCGTGGACCCAGCGGCAGATGGGCGGCGCAAAGGGTGCAGGCGCGGATGCGACTGGTCAGCTCCGACAAGGGCGTGTTGGACATGACGCTACTTTGCGGCAAGGCGAGCCGTTATGCTGGCTTACTAATTATTTCTGGCAGCGCCCATGACCGCACTCGACACGCTCATCCTCGGCCTTTACGGCATGGCGGCGGAACCCGACTGGCGCGCAGCACGCGAGCGCTCACTAGAGCTGTTGCGAATCCACTTCCACGCACAGTCGGCGGCGTGGATCACCACCAGCGAGGGCGGGGCGGGGCCGTTCACCGAGTCGGTGCATTCCGGCTTCACCAAGGTGCAGCTGCGGGGTTTGAAGTTCACTGCCGCCGAGCCCGTGCAGACGCTGGACCTGCCGGGTGGTGCGGTGCGGGCCGTGCGCTACAACCACGCCAGCCGCCACCTGGTCAGCGTACTGGTACTGCGCTGGGGCGCGTCGGTGCCACAGCCGGATGCGGTACTGCTCGGCAGTTCGGTGGGGCATCTGGCCGAGGCCTCGGCCCTGGCGCAGAAGCTGTTCGTGCAGCGCGACGAGTGGCTGCTGTCGATGAGCCGCTCCAACCGGGGTGCGGCGGCACTCGTGGATGCGCGCGGCACTGTGCATGCCGGTACCGAGCGCTTTCGCAAGGTGCTGGAGACGCGGCGCTACTCGCCCAGCCAGCTGCCTTTCACGCTGCCCGATCTGGGTAACAACACCCACACGGCGCTGGTACATGAGGGCCTGCACGTGCGCATCGAGTTCATGGACGGCCTCTATCTCGTTCACCTGCGCGAGCCGCTGCCGCTGGACATCCTCTCGCCGCGCGAGCAGCAGATTGCACGCGCGCTCGGTGCGGGCAAGACCTTCAAGAGTGTGGCGAAGCAGTGCGAGATTTCCATCTCCACCGTCGCCAACCATGCGACGCGCATCTACCGAAAGCTCGGCATCTTCCGCCGCGAGGAGCTGGTGGAGCTGATCCGTGCCCCCGGCGTCACCGCGCTCACACCGCCCAAGCCGAAGGTCAAGGCCGTGAGCAAGAAGGCTGCCGCCAAGGTCTGATCGCCCTCTGCCGCTGCAACCACCCGAATAGGCATTACCCAGGATTTTCCGTGGCAGTCATCATCGAAGCACGCGGTTTGCAGAAAACCTATCCCAAGGCCAAGGTGCAGGCCGTGGCGGGGGTGAGTTTCAGTGTCCGGGCCGGCACCTGTTTTGGCCTGCTGGGGCCGAACGGCGCGGGCAAGTCCACCACGGTGGAAATGCTGGAAGGCATTGCCCAGCCCAGCGCCGGTGAGGTCCTGTTCCAGGGCGAGACCATCCACTTCGGTGCCAGTGCGAAGCAATATCGCGATCGTGTCGGCATCCAGTTCCAGAGCACGGCGCTGCAGGAGTTCCTCACCGTGCGGGAGAACCTGCGCTTCTTCGCCGCCCTGTATCCCAAGACCCGCAGCGAGGCGGAACTCATCCGTGTGTGCAGGCTGGAGGATTTTCTCGACCGCGATACCAAGAAGCTCAGCGGTGGCCAGCGCCAGCGCGTGCTGCTGGCCATCGCGCTCATCAACGATCCGGAGATCGTCTTTCTCGACGAGCCCACCACCGGCCTCGACCCGCAGGCGCGGCGCAATTTCTGGGAGCTGGTGCGCGGCATCAAGGCCGAGGGCAAGACTGTGCTGCTGACCACCCACTACATGGAAGAGGCCTATGAGCTCTGCGACGAGATCGCGATCATGGATCACGGCAGGATCATCGCCCAGGGTTCGCCGCAGTCGCTGCTGGCGGAACACTTCCAGCATTCGGTGATCGAGCTGCCCACACCGCTCGCAATGCCGCTGCTGGCCACCATGCCGTTCGTGGATCGCGGTGAGTTCTCGGAGCTTTCCACCGCCGACATCCCCGCCAGCGTTGATGCCCTGCGCGCGGCGGGCGTGCCGCTGGCGCAGCTGCGCATCCGGCCACCGACGCTGGAGGATCTGTTCCTGAAACTCACTGGCCAAGATCTCAGAGCCTGATCGATGAACATCAAACGACTCGGCGCCATGACCTGGGCGCGCAGCCTAGAGTTTCTGCGCGACCGCGCGGCTCTCGGCTGGAATTTTGCTTTCCCGCTGCTGATGGTCGCGGGCTTCGCCTGGATTTTCTCCGGTCCTTCGCAGCCGATCTTCAAGGTGGCGGTGCTGCCGCCGCCCGCCCTCGCCGCCAGCCAGCCGGCGTCGATAGCACCCGGCGTGCAGTTCTACACCGAGACCGACGAGACCACTGCGCGGCAGAAAGTGGCGCGCCATCGCATCGATCTCGCCATCGACTTCAGCCAGCAACCGGTACGCTACTTCGTCAACCCCAGCTCGCAGAAAGGCCTGGCTGTCGAGGCGCTGCTGAAAGGCAGCGGCAACCTGGGTGGTGGCGATGCACCCGCAGCGCGCATCGAAGAGGCGGGCGAGGGCATCCGCTACGTCGACTGGGCGGCACCCGGCGTGCTGGGCATGAACCTCATGTTCTCCTGCCTGTTCGGCATCGGCTACGTCATCGTCCGCTATCGCAAGAGCGGCTACCTCAAGCGTCTCAACGCCACGCCGCTGACCGCTGCCGAGTTCATCGTCGCCCAGCTGCTCTCGCGCCTGATACTCACTTTCACGGTGACGACGGTGGTGTTCGTCGGCTGCAATTTCTTCCTGCACTTCCGCATGGAGGGAAGTTACTGGCTGCTGGCACTGGTCACTGTCGTCGGCATCTATTCGATGATTGCGATGGGTCTGGTGATCAGCGCGCGAGTGACCTCCGAAGAGCTGGCAGGCGGCCTGCTGAACCTCCTGTCCTGGCCGATGATGGTGTTGAGCGGCGTGTTCTTCTCGCTCGATGGTGCGCCGAAAGCGGTGATCTGGGCCTCGCAGCTGTTCCCGCTGACCCACCTGCTCGCCGCCGCCCGCGCCATCATGCTCGACGGTGCCAGCCTCGCCCAGGCGAGTGTGAGCACCCCGCTGCTGGTGCTGGTGGGCTGTTCGGCGGCATTCACCGCCCTGGGGGCGCTGGGCTTCCGCTGGACGCAGGATTAATCTGCTGCCCATGAAATCACTCGCTGCCATTCTCTGCCTCGGCCTGCTCGCCACCACAGCGCAGGCCGACATCTGGCTGTGCCTGGGCGAGAACGACCGCCAGAGCATCCAGGACAAGCCCTGCGGCAAGGGTTTTCGCACCAAGTCGCATGTGCCGGATTCGCCCCGCCGTGGCGTCGTTGCCAGCCGCCCCACCGAAGCCGCGGCGAGGCCTGCGAGCAAGACGCCCATCGAAGTCGGCCTGCAACGCAACAAGGGCGTGATCTGCAATCTGCTCAATACCGAGAAGGCCGATGCCCTGGCGCAGATTGGTGGCAGTGCCGCCGCCCCGCCGGGCGAGAACCCGCAGGACAATCTGGTGAAGATCGAAAAGCAGCGCACGCGCGTGGGATGTGATGCGGGTTAGCTGGCTGGCGGTGCTGTTGTTGCTCAGCAGCTGTTCGACGGTTTCCTACTACTCGCATGTGCTGCGCGGCGGCCTGAGCGTGTTGCAGGCGCGCGAACCGATTGACCGCATCATCGCCGACCCCCGCCGCGACGCGACGCTGAGAGCAAGACTCAAGGGCGTGCAGGCGGCACGCCAGTTCGCCGTGAAGGCGCTGGCGCTGCCCGACAACGACAGCTACACCGAATACAGCGAGCTGCACCGGCCCTTCGTGGTGTGGAATGTGTTTGCAGCACCCGAACTCTCGCTCACGGCCATCACCCATTGTTTCCCGATTGCAGGCTGCGTCGGCTATCGCGGCTACTACGACCAGAAACTGGCGACCTCCGAAGCCGAGCGCCTGCGGGCCGAAGGCAGCGAGACTTTCGTCGGTGGCGTCAGCGCCTATTCGACGCTCGGCTGGTTCGACGACCCGGTGCTGTCCAGCATGTTGCGCTGGGACGACGAGCGACTGGCCGGCACCCTGTTCCACGAGCTGGCGCACCAGATCGTCTATGTGCAGGACGACACCGCCTTCAACGAGTCCTTTGCCCAGTTCGTGGAGATGGAAGGCCTTCAGGCCTGGCGTCTCGCGCGCGGCCTGCCTGCCGCCTTGCCGCCCGATCTGGCCTTTGAGGCGGTCTTCATCGAGCGTCTGTTGCAGGCCCGCAGCGAACTGGAGCGGCTCTACGCCAGCCCGGTGCATGATGACGCCAAGCGGGCCGGCAAGGCCGAAGTGTTAGAGCGCCTGCAGGCCGAAGTGCAGCGCCTCGCCACGGCCGCAGAGGCCGGCCCCGCTTACCAGCGTTTTTTTGCCACACCAATGAACAACGCCAAGCTGCTACCGTTTGGTCTTTATCATCAGTGGCAAGGTGCATTTGGCGTGTTGTTCCGGCAGCAGGGTTCGGACTGGCCCCGCTTCCATGCCGCCGTCAGAACCCTTGCCAAACTCGATGCCAGCGAACGCGGTCAACAACTGAAATCCCTCCAGGCCCAAGCCGATGCAACGCCTAAGTAAGCTCTGCCTGCTGTTGCTGCTCCCGCTCTGCGCAGTGGCCGGGGAGGGCACGGCGGCGCGCCGCGAGGCCGGCAACTTCATCGTCGAGACCCTGCGCAAGCAGGAGGGCGATGGCTGGGAGCGCACCGGTCGCTTCCTGATCTGGGACTATCGCTTCGATGCCACGGGCTGCCAGCTCAGCGTGCAGCGCGAGTCGGGGTTTGGTGATCTGTTCCAGCAGCGCATCCCGCTGACGCTGGCCACTGCGGTGGGCACCCAGGGCAACGAGATCGTGTTTGACTGCCGCGAGGCGGCGGCCTGCATCGACTACCGCATCAAGAACCTGCAAGAGGTCGACGAGCAGCGCGTGGCGCGCTCGCGCCTGCTGGTGATGGACTCGGCCGACCTGCCGCCGCTGCTGAATGCCTTTGTCGAATTGCAGCAGCTCTGCCGCGACCCCTACGCCCCGGCGCGCCGCTGGTGAGCCTGCTGCCGTCCTTTTTCAAAGAGAGACCACCATGCTGATTACCAATGCCCGCCTCATCAACGAAGGCCAGATCACGCAAGGCGACTTGCTGATCAAGCACGGCCGCATCGAGAAGATCGCAGGCTCCATCACGGCACCGGCAGGCGTGGTGGTCCACGACGCCAAGGGCAAGCTCTTGATGCCGGGCATGATCGACGACCAGGTTCACTTCCGCGAACCCGGCATGACCCACAAGGGCCATCTGGCGAGCGAGAGCGCGGCCGCGGTGGCAGGTGGCATCACCAGCTTCATGGAGATGCCCAACACCATTCCCAACACCACCACCCGCGCCGTGCTGGCCGACAAGTACGCGCTGGCGGCCGGCAAGTGCTTTGGCAACTACGCCTTCTACTTCGGGGGTGCCAACGACAACCTCGAAGAGATCAAGCGGCTCAGGCCCGGTGAGGCGCCGGCGGTGAAGGTATTCATGGGGGCTTCGACCGGCAACATGCTGGTGGATGACCCCACCACGCTCAATGGCATCTTCGAGCACAGCGCCCTCCCCATCCTCACGCACTGCGAGGACACGCCCACCATCAAGGCCAACGAGGTGGCGGCACGCGAGAAATACGGTGAGGACGTGCCTTTCAGCGAGCACTGGCAGATCCGCAGCCACGAGGCCTGCTACCTCTCGACGCAACTCGCGGTCGGGCTCGCCAAAAAGCACAAGGCGCGCCTGCATGTGCTGCACCTCACTACCGCGCGCGAGCTGGAGTTCTTCAGCGCCGGGCCGATCGAAGGCAAGCTGATCACGGTGGAAGCCTGCGTGCATCACCTGTTTCTCAACGACAGTTTCTATGCGGAGCGCGGGCCGCAGATCAAATGCAATCCGGCGGTGAAGAACGAGAGCGATCGCGTGGCGCTGGTGAAGGCCGTGCGCGACGGCGTGATCGACATCATCGCCACCGACCACGCGCCGCACACCATCGCCGAGAAGGCGCAGGGCTTCTGGAAATGTCCCTCCGGTCTGCCGCTGGTGCAGTACGCGCTGCCAGTGCTGTTCGCGCTGGTGCAACGCGGCGAGCTGACGCTGGAACAGGTGGTGCAGAAAGTCTGCCACGCGCCCGCGCTGCGCTTTGGTGTGGTCGAGCGCGGCTTCCTGCGCGAGGGTTATCACGCCGACCTCACGCTGGTCGATCTCGATACGCCCACCCATGCCCGCAATGCCGACGTGCGCTCGCTGTGCGGCTGGACGCCTTTCGATGGCATGAGCTTTCCGGCCTCCATCGCCGCCACCTGGGTCAATGGCGCGCTCGCCTACGATGGCCGCGAGGTGCTGCCGGTGCCTCGCGGCGAGCGCCTGATCTGCAAGTGAGTGCGGAGCCATCGCGCTGCCCCTGGTCGCTGTCGACAAAGCAGTACCGCGACTATCACGACGAAGAGTGGGGCCGCCCCTGCCATGACGAGCAGCGGCTGTTCGAGATGCTGCTGCTCGAAGGCGCGCAGGCAGGCCTGAGCTGGCGCACCATCCTCGAAAAGCGCGAGGGCTATCGCCTCTTGTTCGATGGCTTCGACGCCCAGCGCATCGCGCGTTACAGCGATGAGGCGCTGGAAGAAAAACTGAAAGATCCGCGTATCGTCCGCAACCGGCTCAAGGTGTTCGGCTTTCGCCGCAACGCGCAGGCCTACCTCAAGCTCTGCGAGACCGAGGGTGGTCTCGATGCCTGGCTATGGCGCCAGGTCGGCGGGGTGCCGGTGCGCAATCAATGGGGCACGCAGCAGGCGGTACCGGCCACCACGCCGCTCTCCGATGCGATCAGCAGGGACCTGAAGAAGCGCGGCTTCACCTTCGTCGGCAGCACCATCATCTACGCCTATCTACAGGCGACGGGTGTGGTGAACGATCACCTCAGCAGCTGTGACTGGCGCCCGCAAAACCAATAGCCTGGCCGCTTAGGGGTCCTCGCCCTCAGCCAGAGGCAGCACCAGCGAGAACAGCGCACCGCCGCCATCGCGGTCTTCGTACCAGAGGTGGCCGCCCATGCGCTCGGCCTCCTGCTTGGAGATGGCCAGGCCCAGACCGCTGCTGTGTGCGGCTTCGGCACCCGGCAGTCGCACGTAACGCTTGAACAGATTGCCGTGCTGGTCGGCCGGCACGCCGGGGCCGCGGTCGCCGACGGTGATGCGCAGCATGCCGCTGCGGCCCACATTGGCCTCGACCTCGATGGTGGAATCCTTCGCGCCGTACTTGATGGCGTTGGAGACCAGGTTGTCGATGATGTGGCGCAGCGAGCGGGCATTGGCCATCACCGCCGGGTCGTCCTGCATCGAAAGATGCAGGGCGATGCGCTCGGCCTCGGCCACCGGTCTCAAGCCCGCCAGCGCATCCTGAAGAATGGGCTTGACCACCATGCTGCTCAGTTCCAGCTGCCTCGGTTGCTCGCTCTGCGCCCAGCGGCCCAGGTACTCGTCGATGAAGCTCAGGCAGCGGCTGGCACTGTCGCGGATGCCGTCGAGGGCGGTCTGCTGTGGTGCAGCGTGGCTGGCCTTGGCGAGGGTTTCGGTCGCCATCAGGATGCCTGCGAGCGGATTCTTCAGATCGTGCGCGACCACTTGCGTGAGCTCTGCACGCTCCTGCGCCAGCTGGGCCAGACGGTCGCGGGTGCTCTTCAATTCAAGGTGGGTCTTCACCCGCGCCAGCAGCTCCTCGGAGACGAAGGGCTTGGTGACATAGTCCACCGCGCCGGATGCGAACGCCTTCACCAGCACCTCGCGTTCGTGTGCGGCGGTGAGGAAAATCACCGGCACATCGCGGGTGCGCGGATTCTCCTTCAGCTTCTCGCAGACCTCGAAGCCATCCATGCCCGGCATGCGCATGTCCAGCAGCACGATGTCGGGCGTGCGCTGCTCGCAGCGGGCCAGTGCCTGCTCGCCGCTCAGGGCCGGCATCACGTCGTGCCCGGCCTGGAACAGCAGCGCGCCGACGGCCTGGATGTTGGTGGGCTGGTCATCGACCACCAGCACCAGCGCCTTGTGCTCGGCATCGGCGGGGTGTGGTGTTGAATGGTCTGCGGTGATCGACATGCTGACTCCCGTTCCGCTGTGGCTGGCATCGGCCAGCGGTGCTTTCGATATTATTGAGCGAGCAGCTGATCGCAGAACTGTTGCAGCTGCTTCACTTGTGCTTCGAGGGTGACGATGTCGAATACTGCGGCGGCATTGCTGATCTGCTCGGCCCTGGCCAGCAGGGTCTCGAAGGCCAGATCGTTCGCCAGCTTGCGCATGTGTACGACCAGCGCGTTGATGTCATCACTGCTCAGTGTGCGCGCCGCGCGGGTGACGAACTCGCAGAGCTGTGGCAACTCGATGCGCCATTGCGCGAGGGTGGCGGCATCCATCTGCTGCTCCGCCACGGTGCTGCTCAGCTCGTCGACGGGTTGCAGGGCTTCGGCGATGAAGAACCGGCGCAGCTCGTTGTCGAGCATCTCGCGGGTGATGGGCTTGCGCAGATAACCGTCGAACAGCTTTCGCAGGCTGCCTTCCTCCCCCAGCATGCTCGATGCCGTGGCGGCGATCACGCGGGTGCCGTCGAGCGCGGGGATGGCGCGGATGCGGCGCAGCGCCTCCACGCCGTCGATATCCGGCATGCGAATGTCCATCAGCACCACGTCCGGCATCTCCTTGGCCGTGAGCGCTACACCGCCGATGCCGCTGTCGGCCAGCAGCACGCGATGCGGGCTGTCGAGAAACAGCCCTTCGATCAGGCGACGGTTCAGCTCGACATCGTCGACCACCACGATCTTCAGGGGCCGCAGGGGGGCGGTAGACATCACATGGCTCGCGGCACCCGGCAGGGCCGGGCTGGTGTCGATGGGCAGGTGCGGTATGCGCACGGTGAACGTCGAACCCTTGCCGAGTGTGGACTCGACATGGATGGTGCCCCGCATCAGCTCGATGATGCGCTTGACGATCGACAGTCCCAAGCCGGCACCGGGGGCCGAGACGGCGCTGGCATTGAGCTGGATGAAAGGGTCGAAGATGCTCTTCAGCTTCGATGCGGGAATACCCACGCCGGTATCGCTGATGGCAATGATGAGCGCGACACGTTCCGCGTCTTCCGCCTCGATGCGCACCACCGTGCGCACGCCGCCGGCTTCGGTGTACTTGAGGCCATTGCCGATCAGGTTGATGACCACCTGCCGGAGTCGCAGGGTGTCGATCATCACCTTCGGCGGCAGGTTGTCGGGCAGCATCAGCTCCATCAGCAGGCCCTTCTCGGCACCCATGTGCGAGAACAGCGTCTCGCAGCTGCGGAACACCTCGCGCAGGTCGGTGGGCTGGTCGTGCAGCTCCAGCTTGCCGGCCTCGATCTTGCTCATGTCGAGAATGTCGTTGATCAGCCCCAGCAGCACCTGGCCGCTCTGGGTGATGGCCTGCACGTAGAACTTCTCGCGCTCGCCTTTCACGGTGTCCTTGAGCAGCTGGGCAAAGCCGAAGATGGCATTCATCGGCGTGCGGATTTCATGGCTCATGTTGGCCAGGAAGGTGCTCTTCTCGCGGTTGGCATTGTTGGCGGCATCGGCGCGGGCGCGCTCGACCTCCAGCACGCGCTGCGCACGCGCCTGCGAGCGCAGCAGGAACAGGCTGGCCAGGCTCACCAGCGCCGCAATCAGGATCAGCGACAGCAGAATGCCATCGCGGGTCTTCGAGAGCTCGGTGACACCATCCATGCGTGCGAACGCACCGTTGCCGATGCTGTCGCGCAGCGCCTGCTGGTCGGTTCGGAAATCATCCATCAGTGCCCTGCCGACATCGGTCCGGATGAAGTCGATGGCGGCCTCGCGCCCCTGGCTGCGATCGATCTCGAAGCTTCTTTCCAACTCGATCAGCTTATTTTCGAGGCTTTGCTGGATACGCACGAACAGCAGCTTGTTCTCGGTGCTGTTGAGCTGGCCGGCAATGCGTCCCAGCACCACCTTGATCTGCCTGAGCGCCTGCTGGTGCGGTTCGAGATAGCTTTTCTGGCCGGTGATCAAATAGCCGCGCTGACCGGTTTCCAGATCGGATGCCAGCTGTCCCAGCTCGTTGATGTCGGCCAGCAGGCGATTGTCGGCGGCAATACGGTCACGCTGAACGGCCACCTGCGTGTTGAGCACGTAGATGACCGTGCCGATGCCGATCATCAGGACCACCACCACCAGCGAGAAGAACTGCATGTAGCGCCAGAAGCTGGCGGAGTCGTCCTGGGTGGAGACCAGCTGGTCGCGAATCTTCTGGATGGCCAGTTCCGTCTGCTTGGTGTCGATCATCGGAACGGCCTGTGGAGTGGTGCGCTGTGACCCACACCTTAACAGCGCACCGAGCGGGCAGCCTGAACGCGACGTTCAGCTCAGCCGCCAGCGCATGCCGTCCTTGGAGTCCTCGATGGTCACGCCCTTGTCCTTCAGCAGGTCGCGGATACGGTCGGATTCCGCCCAGTTCCTTGCCGCCCTGGCCGCGATGCGTTCGGCCACCAGGGCCTCGATGGCGACGGTATCCAGGCTGCCTTCGGCTTCCGGCGGCGCCGCTGAAAACCAGGCTTCAAAGCCCTGCTGCAAGAGACCCAGCAGCAGGCCGGCGTCGAGCAGCTGCGCCTTGATGCGGGCCTTGTCGGCGTCATCGGTCGCCTTGTTGGCCTGGCGGGCCAGATCGAACAATTCGGCCAGCGCCATCGGCGTGTTGAGGTCATCCTCCAGTGCGGCCACGAAGCCAGCCGGTGCGCCCACACCGCTGGCGGGCGCGATGTCGCCCAGCTCGCGCAGCGCACCGTAGAGGCGGTCGAGTTTCTTCTTGGCGTCATTGACCACATCCTCGTTCCAGTCCAGCGGCTGGCGGTAGTGGCCGGTGAGCAGCACCAGGCGCATCACCTCGCCGGGGATCAGCTTGACCAGGTCATGCACCAGCGTGACGTTGCCGAGCGACTTGCTCATCTTCTCGCCCTGCATGTTCACGAAGCCGTTGTGCAGCCAGTAGCGGGCAAAGGTCTTGCCGCCATGGGCGCAGACGCTCTGGGCGATCTCGTTTTCGTGATGGGGGAAGATCAGGTCCAGGCCGCCGCCATGGATGTCGATGGTCTCGCCCAGCACCGCCTCGGCCATGGCCGAACACTCGATGTGCCAGCCGGGGCGGCCACGGCCCCAGGGCGAGTCCCAGCCCGGCTGTTCGGGCGTCGAGGGTTTCCACAGCACGAAGTCGCCCGCGTGCCTTTTGTAGGGTGCGACTTCGACGCGCGCACCGGCCATCAGTGATTGCTCGTCACGCTTGCTGAGCTTGCCGTAGTCGGCATAGCTCAGGGTGTGAAACAGCACATTGCCCTGCGCCACGTAGGCGTGCTCGCTGGCGATGAGGCGCTCGATCATCGAGATGATCTGGGGGATATGCGCGGTCACGCGCGGTTCCAGGTCTGGCCGCGTCACGCCGAGCGAGGCTAAGTCTTCGTGATAGGCCGCCGTGTAGCGGTCGGTGATGACGCTGATCGGCACGCCCTCTTTGGCGGCGGCGGCGTTGATCTTGTCCTCGACATCCGTGATGTTGCGGGCGTAGATCACCTGCGGATAGCGCCGCTTGAGCACGCGCGCGAGCACATCGAACACCACCGCAGGCCGTGCGTTGCCGATGTGCGCATAGCTGTAGACCGTGGGGCCGCAGACATACATCGTCACCCGGTTGGGATCGGTGGGGGTGAAGACTTCCTTCTTGCCGGCGAGCGTGTTGAACAGCTGCATGTCGATGTGATCTCTTTAAGCGGTACTTGGCAAGGATACCCTGCGCCGGACGCGCTTCAGCCCTTCACGCCCGCCAGCCAGCTGGTGATTTCCGCCTGCGCCTCGCGGCTGGGGCGATGGGTCAGGTCCAGCGCGTGAAAGCCGCGCAGGCCAGCCGCACGGTCAGCAAAGAAATACTTGAGGCTCTGGTAGATGGTGGGGAAGGCGATCTCGCTCCAGGGGATCTCGTCCTCGCGCATCAGCACCACCTCGCTGCTCTCGCTGGTGGGGCCGAACGGCGCGCCCTCGGCCAGGCTGCCGCGATGGATCATGTAGACCTGCGAAACGTAGGTGACGCTGATCACCGTCAGCAGGTCCTGCACGGCGATGACCGCCGCCGATTCCTCCAGCCCCTCGCGTGCCGCACCCTGCGCGCTGGTCTCGCCCAGTTCCATGAAGCCCGCCGGAAACGTCCATTTTCCCTTGCGCGGCTCGATATTGCGACGGCACATCAGGATGCGGCCATCGGGTGCTTCGGGGATCACCCCGACAATGATCTTGGGGTTGATGTAGTGAATGGTTTTGCACGCCGTGCAGACGTGACGCGGCAGATGATCGCCATCGTCGGGGATGCGCACTTCCACTGTGCTACCGCAGGCGCTGCAAAACTTCATTCTCGTCTCCAGGAGTCAAGACTTCCTGCCAATGAGTTGCAAAGCAGCTTCTCCGCAGATAACGGGAAGGTTGCTGGGAAGGCCCTGCTGAAATGCCTTGCAAGATAATGATCTTGAAGGACTTTATGAAGTGGTCGGGGCGGAGGGATTCGAACCCCCGACCTCTTGTACCCAAAACAAGCGCGCTACCAAACTGCGCTACGCCCCGACTGGGCATAACTTAAATGATGTCGAACGATGGTGGGTCGTGATGGATTCGAACCATCGACCAATTCGTTAAAAGCGAACTGCTCTACCGACTGAGCTAACGACCCGATGAGCGTCCGACAAAACTAAGCCCGCAAATGCTGTTTCCAGCTTGGGACATTCGCGGGGCGCGAAGGATAGGGGAGATGCCGCAACGGTGCAATCTATTTGGGAATGACCCTGCCCGCGTGACACAATTCCGGCCCGTCATACCACAGGGTCTGGCGCCTGCCGCCGCACTTCAACCGAGAAGACTCCCCCGACCGATGACGACCTCCGCCGGCCTCAAGTTTCGCCAAGCTCTTGCTGCTGAAAGCCCCTTGCAGATTCCCGGTGCGATTACCGCTTATGCCGCCCGCATGGCTGAAGCCACCGGCTTCAAGGCGCTCTATATCTCTGGCGGCGGCGTGGCGGCCAACTCGCTGGGCATGCCGGACCTGGGCATCTCGACGATGGAGGATGTGCTCACCGACCTGCGCCGCATCACCGAAGTGACGACCTTGCCGGTGCTGGTGGACATCGACACCGGCTGGGGCGGGGCGTTCAACATCGCGCGCACCATCCGCCACTTCATCAAGGCCGGTGCGGGTGCGGTCCACATCGAGGATCAGGTGGGGCAGAAGCGCTGCGGCCATCGCCCGGGCAAAGAGGTGGTGACGCAGGACGAGATGGTCGATCGCGTCAAGGCCGCCGTCGATGCCCGCAGCGACGAGCACTTTGTGATCATGGCCCGCACCGATGCAGCGGCGGTAGAGGGCATCGACAAGGCCATCGAGCGCGCCGTGGCTTACGTTGAAGCCGGGGCCGACATGATCTTCCCGGAGGCCATGCGCACCTTGGAGGACTACAAGAAGTTCAAGGCGGCGGTGAAGGTGCCCATCCTCGCCAACATCACCGAGTTCGGCGCCACACCGCTCTACACCAAGGAGGAGCTTGCGGGTGCGGATGTGGACATGGTTTTGTATTGCTGCGGTGCCTACCGCGCCATGAACAAGGCCGCGCTCAATTTCTACGAGACCCTCCGAAAGGAGGGCACGCAGAAAAACGTGGTGCCTACCATGCAGACCCGCATGGAGCTGTATGACTACCTGGGCTACCACGCCTACGAACAGAAGCTCGATGCGCTGTTCGCGTCGAAGAAATAAACCAAAGCAGCAGACTTAAAAACACAATCTGGAGGAGCGTTTCATGAGCGAAGCCACACCCGCAGCAACCCCGTTCAAGCCGAAGAAATCCGTCGCCCTGAGTGGTGTCACCGCCGGTAATACCGCGCTCTGTACCGTCGGCAAGACCGGCAACGATCTGCACTACCGCGGTTACGACATCCTGGATGTCGCTGCCCAGTGCGAGTTCGAGGAAATCGCCCACCTGCTCGTCCACGGCAAGCTGCCTACCGTGTCGGAGCTTGCGGCCTACAAGGTCAAGCTCAAGAGTCTGCGCGGCCTGCCCGCCGCCGTGAAGACCGCACTCGAACAGCTGCCGCCGTCTGCCCACCCGATGGACGTGATGCGCACGGGCGTCAGTGTGCTGGGCTGCGTGCTGCCGGAGAAGGACGACCACAACCACGCCGGCGCGCGCGACATCGCCGACAAGCTCATGGCCTGCCTGGGCTCCATGCTGCTCTACTGGTACCACTTCGCCCACAACGGCAACATGATCGAGGTGGAGAGCGACGAAGACTCCATCGGCGGCCACTTTCTGCACCTGCTGCATCAGGAGAAGCCCAAGGCCTCTTGGGTGAAGGCCATGCACACCTCGCTGGTGCTGTATGCCGAGCACGAGTTCAATGCCTCGACCTTCACCAGCCGCGTGGTGGCCGGCACGGGGTCGGACATGCACAGCGCCATCTGCGGCGGCATCGGCGCGCTGCGCGGGCCGAAGCACGGCGGTGCGAATGAAGTCGCCTTCGAGATCCAGAAGCGCTACGACACCCCCGACGAGGCCGAGGCCGACATCCGCGCCCGCGTCGAGAAGAAGGAAGTCGTCATCGGCTTCGGTCACCCGGTCTACACGATCAGCGATCCGCGAAACAAGGTGATCAAGCAGGTCGCACTTGATCTGTCGAAAGAGGCTGGCAGCACCAAGATGTTCGACATTGCCGAGCGTCTGGAGACGGTGATGTGGGACATCAAGAAGATGTTCCCCAACCTCGACTGGTTCTCGGCCGTGAGCTATCACGTCATGGGCGTGCCAACGGCCATGTTCACGCCGCTGTTCGTCATCGCCCGCACCAGCGGCTGGAGCGCGCACATCATCGAGCAGCGCATTGACGGCAAGATCATCCGGCCCACTGCGAACTACGTGGGGCCGGAAGATTTGAAGTTCGTGCCGATCAAAGACCGCAAGTAAGCAGCACCCACAGCCCCACCCCTAGGTGGGGCTTTTCACTTATCAAGCCTTCGTGCCAGCCCGTCGAACAAGCAAGCCATGACCAACACCGCCAACCGCAAGAACCTCCCCGGCACCCAGCTCGACTACTTCGATGCCACTGAGGCCGTCAACAGCATTAAACCCGGTGCCTGGGCCAAGCTGCCCTACACCGCCCGCGTCCACGCCGAAAACATCGTGCGCAAGGCCGACCCGAAGATGGTCAACGCCTATCTCGGCCAGCTCATCGAGCGCAAACGCGATCTCGACTTCCCCTGGTTCCCGGCGCGCGTGGTCTGCCACGACATCCTGGGCCAGACTGCACTGGTCGATCTCGCCGGCCTGCGCGATGCCATCGCCGACATGGGCGGCGATCCGGCCAAGGTGAACCCGGTGGTGCCGGTGCAGCTGATCGTCGATCACTCACTGGCGGTGGAGCACGGCGGTTTCGAGAAGGACGCGTTCGCGAAGAACCGTGCGGTGGAGGATCGCCGCAACGACGACCGCTTCCACTTCATCAACTGGACCAAGAAGGCCTTCAAGAACATGGAGGTCATTCCGCCGGGCAACGGGATCATGCATCAGATCAATCTGGAGCGAATGAGCCCGGTGATCTACACGCTCGATGGCGTCGCCTTCCCCGACACCTGCGTCGGCACCGACAGCCACACGCCGCATGTGGATGCACTCGGCGTCATCGCCGTGGGCGTGGGCGGGCTCGAAGCCGAGAACGTGATGCTCGGCCGCGCGAGCTGGATGCGTCTGCCGGACATCGTTGGCGTGGAGCTGAGCGGCCGGCCTGCAGAAGGCATCACCGCCACCGACGTAGTGCTCGCCATGACTGAGTTTCTGCGGAACTCGAAAGTGGTCGGCGCTTACCTGGAGTTCTACGGCGAAGGTGCGAGCGCGCTCACGCTCGGCGACCGCGCCACCATCAGCAACATGGCGCCGGAATACGGTGCGACGGCGGCGATGTTCTTCATCGACCAGAACACCATCGACTACTTGAAGCTCACCGGCCGCAGCGACGAGCAGGTGAAGCTGGTCGAGCTGTATGCGAAGCACACCGGCCTGTGGGCCACAGCACTTGAGACCGCCGAATACGAGCGCGTCTTGAAGTTCGATCTCGGCACCGTCGTGCGCAACATGGCCGGCCCCAGCAACCCGCACAAGCGCCTGCCCACATCTGCTCTCGCCGAGCGAGGCATCGCCGCTCCGTGGCAGCAGCCGGCGGATGGCACGATGCCCGATGGCGCGGTGATCATCGCCGCCATCACCAGCTGCACCAACACCAGCAACCCGCGCAACGTCATCGCCGCCGGCCTGCTGGCGCGCAACGCCAATCGTGCGGGCCTCACGCGCAAGCCCTGGGTCAAGTCCTCGCTCGCCCCCGGCTCCAAGGTGGTCGAGACCTACCTCAAGGAAGCGAACCTGCTGGGTCATCTCGAAGCCCTCGGCTTCGGCATCGTCGCCTTCGCCTGCACGACGTGTAATGGCATGAGCGGCGCGCTCGACCCGGCGATCCAGAAGGAGATCATCGACCGCGACCTCTACGCCACCGCCGTGCTGAGCGGCAACCGCAACTTCGATGGCCGCATCCATCCGTATGCGAAGCAGGCCTTTCTCGCCAGCCCGCCGCTGGTGGTCGCCTACGCCATCGCCGGCACTGTGCGCTTTGATATCGAGAAGGACGTGCTTGGGCTCGACAAGAGCGGCAAGCCGGTCACACTCAAGGACCTCTGGCCCACCGATGCCGAGATCGACGCGGTGGTGAAAGCCAGCGTCAACCCCACGCAGTTCCGCGCCGTCTACGACGAGATGTTCAAGCCCAGCGTGGCGAGTGGTGAGCAGATCAGCCCCAACTACGCCTGGCGCGAGATGAGCACCTACATCCGCCGCCCGCCGTATTGGGAGGGCGCGCTGTCCGCGCCTCGCACGCTGAAAGGTATGAGGCCACTCGCGGTGCTGCCCGACAACATCACCACCGATCACCTGAGCCCTTCCAACGCGATCATGATGGACAGCGCCGCCGGCGAATACCTGCACCAGATGGGCGTGCCGGAAGAGGACTTCAACAGCTACGCCACCCACCGCGGCGACCATCTGACGGCGCAGCGCGCCACCTTCGCCAACCCGCAGCTCGTCAACGAGATGGTGGTGGTCGACGGCAAGGTGAAAAAGGGTTCGCTCGCGCGCATCGAGCCCGAGGGCAAGGTCACGCGCATGTGGGAGGCCATCGAAACCTACATGGCGCGCAAGCAGCCGCTGATCATCGTTGCCGGTGCCGACTACGGGCAGGGCTCGTCACGCGACTGGGCGGCGAAGGGCGTGCGGCTGGCGGGTGTGGAGGCGATTGCGGCTGAGGGCTTCGAGCGCATCCACCGCACCAACCTCATCGGCATGGGCGTGCTGCCGCTGGAGTTCAAGCCCGGCACCACGCGGCTGACTTTGGGGATTGATGGGACTGAAGAGTTCGATGTGGTGGGCGAGCGCAAGCCGCGCACGACGTTGACGCTGATCATTACTCGTCGCTCTGGCGAGAAGGTTGAGGTGCCGATGACTTGCCGGCTCGACTCCGACGAAGAGGTGTCGGTGTATGAGGCGGGAGGGGTGTTGCAGCGGTTTGCGATGGATTTTCTTGAGTCGTCGAAGGCGGCTTGACCACCGCATTTGAGGCGCACCATGCACTTCGAGATCGTTGGCGACATCAGCGCTCCCGAAACCTTTGCCCGTGGCAACGGTATTCGGGAGCTGGCGCGCCTGCGCAAGATTCATGGGCTGGGCAACTGGCGAAAACGCAAGGGCTTTGCCACAGTGCGTCTGCCTGACGGCAGCCTGTTGCAAGCCGAACTGCACTGGTATGAAGCCACGGGCCTCGGCAAGTTCGAGTTCAAGATCAAACGCTATCTGGATACCCCGCCATGACCCCACACGAGTTCGCCATCTGTATCGACAACACGGGCTTCGAGGCTTCGCTGGAACTTCGCAAGCTCTATGAGGTGCTGCCCGACGCCACCGCCGCCCAACATGCGCAACTGCGTGTGGTGGATGAATCGGGTGAGGATTACCTCTACCCAGCGGCCTCTTTTGACCGTATTGCCCTACCAGCCAATGTGGCTGAGCGTGTGTTTCAGGCCCATGCCTGATGGGATCGGCGTGGGCGGGCGCGTCCGCCGAAACTCGACAGTCGGATTACGCTTCGCTAATCCGACCTACTTGAACTTCGAGCGCATCCACCGCACCAACCTCATCGGCATGGGCGTGCTGCCGCTGGAGTTCAAGCCCGGCACCACGCGGCTGACCTTGGGGATTGATGGGACTGAAGAGTTCGATGTGGTCGGCGAGCGCAAGCCGCGCACGACGCTGACGCTGGTGGTCACGCGCCGCTCGGGCGAGAAGGTTGAGGTGCCGATGACTTGCCGGCTCGACTCTGACGAAGAAGTGTCGGTGTATGAGGCGGGGGGGGTGTTGCAGCGGTTTGCGATGGACTTTCTTGAGTCATCGAAAGGCACATGAACCGGGCCGGGCAGCATGTACGAGAGATACAAGATTTGCCAAGAATTGACAGCAAAAGAGAAGTGCTTTTGTGTCCAGCGGTATGAAGAGGGAAAGGTGCTCGACGTCATTCACGAACACGTTCCCGCCCACCGAATAAGTCTTGATGCTGAGATGGAGGTTCTACGAAATCTTGTCAGTCACTGCGCGGGTTGGAACGGCGTCTTCATCTTGCGCTCAAGGCTAAACGACCGCAGGGGTGGCCCGTCGCAATATCCAAGTTTCACGTGCTATGTCACGTATCCGCAGGAAGGGGTTTTACGGCGCTATGTAAGCTCTGGCGCTATTACGTCATGGGTAGATACTGTTATCGGGCATAACGTTCGTAAAAATGTCGAAACTCAGGGGGCAAAAAAATGAGATATCTCGCAATCGTTTTATCGGCACTATTGGCATGTGGCTGCGCAACTTCGACTGAGTTGCAAATCAGTTCAGAACCACCTGGCGCATATATCAGCGAGTTGGGATCAGGACGCTCAATCGGTGTTGCTCCAGTTAGTTCATTCTATGAGTCAGAACCCCTGAGAGCATTTAAGGACTCAAACGGATGTTTTCTGGTTAAAGGTGTCGTTGCTCAATGGGTCAGCGGTGCCCGGACATCCACAACTGATCCAATTCGCCTTTGCGGCAAGCTTTATGGTGTTTACAACATCACAGCAAGCAGAGACTCTTCCGAGCCGAATCTTGAAAAGGACTTGCAATTTGCGATGCAGTTGCAGCTCGTGCAGGCGCAACAACAGCAGGCTCAGGCTGCAAAAGATGCAGCTGCTGCCGCATTGATTCAGTTATTCGACACGAATCAGAAATCCAGCAATGCAGTGAGCTGTTCGTCTTATTCTTTGGGAAGCACTGTTCAAACGAATTGTCGGTGAGCAAGGTAGGGCGGGTCGTGACCCGCCGATTGCGCGTCGCGCTGATGCGCTCTGGCTTGCTGTGTATTCGGGGTGAGCGCGGTTTCGCCTGCGGCGACTTACTTGCTCTTTGCTTCGCCAAAGAAAAGTAAGCAAAAGAAAGGCGACCCGATACGGTGGTGCTTCGCACTACCCTGCGATGCTCGGCTCAAAGGGGCGCTGCGGAACTCGCTTCGCTCAGACAGTCCTCGCGCACAGCCCCCTTTGAGCCTGCGCTTCTCGGCACCTCCCACGGGGCCCGACGTCAAAAGCCACGTCAAAAGCCACGTCACAAGCCACGTCACAAGCCACAGCAACAACCACGGCATTCGCTTTGCTCATTCTGGATTCCCGCTTTCGCGGGAGTCATTGCGACTAAAGCAATGACGTTGGTTTTTTGGTTTTTGAGTGCAATGCGATTGGTGAGAAGAAAAGAGGCGACAACCGTGTTGTCATTCCCGCGAAAGCGGGAATCCAGGTGAGCGCGCAGCGCTCATGTTGTGGCTTCGGCTTCTGCGGCGCGTCATCGCCACAGGCTCGCCAGCACCGTAGGATGCTGGCCCTTGAACCGATTGCCGATGCGATGACGCTCGGTCAGCCATCACGGGCACAAGGTGCCCATTGAACTCGTCCAACCGTGACCCACTGCTTTTATGAAATTGATCATTCGCAACCTCGCCCGCAGCACCACTGAAGCGCAGGTGCGCACGCTGTTCTCGAACGTTGGCGCGGTGCAGTCTTGCGACCTGGTGATGGACAAGATCACTGGTGAATCAAAGGGCTTTGCGTTCGTCGAAATGCCCAAGCCAGGCGATGCCAAGGCGGCCATCAAGCTGCTCAACAACACGCTCGTTGACGACAGCCGAGTTCGCGTCAAGAAAGCAGAGGAAAAATCGGCCTAGCCAGCGTAGCCCGGATGCAATCCGGGGCTTTCCCCAACCTACCGCCCCAGCTGCCTGCAAAAAGAACTCAAGCCATGCGCCCTCGCTTCATCGCAATCGCCTGCGCCTTGTTGCTGGCACTACAGACGGCCCATGCCGCTGACACCAACACATCACCCATGACCCGCACCATCATCCTGGTCCGCCACGCCGAAAAAGCCCCCGCTGGTGGCAAAGACCCGGCGCTGTCCCCAGCGGGTGAGGCCCGCGCACAGGCGCTGGCGGCGGCATTGGCGGGGGCGAGCGTCACCACCATCTTCACCAGCCCTTATCAACGCACCCAGCGCACGGCACAGCCGCTGGCCAGTGCGATGGGCATCACGCCGCAGGTGGTGGATGCTGCCGTGCCTGCGGTGGTGTCGGCACTCAAGGCCAGCGCCGGTGAGGGGGTGGTGCTGGTGGTGGGTCACTCCAACACGGTGCCGGGCATCATTGCGGCACTCGGCGGGCCGGTGCTGGCTGAGTTGCCGGAAGAGAGCTTCAACCAGCTGTTCGTGCTGCTGCCGGGCAGCCCGCCGAGGCTGGTGCAGGCGCTGTATGGTGCGGCTTCGCCCTAGCGAAAGGCGCGCGTGGGCCATTGGAGGCTTTGTGGCTTGAGGGCTGCAATCCCGCATTTCATCCGGGCTACCATCGCATCTCCTTGAGGCAAGCTGAGGCTAAAAAGATGACTGGCACTGTCACATTGCACCGCGTTCTGCGCGCGCCAGCTGAGCGCATCTACCGCGCCTTTCTCGACCCCGATGCGATGGTGAAATGGCTGCCGCCGCATGGCTTCACCGGTAAGGTGCATTCGATGGATGCGTGCGTCGGCGGCGGCCACAAGATGAGCTTCACCAACTTCGGCACCGGCAGCAGCCATAGCTTTGGCGGCACTTATCTCGAACTCGTGCCGAACGAGCGTATCCGCTACAACGACCAGTTCGACGACCCCAATCTGCCGGGGCAGATGCTGGTGACGGTGAGCTTGAAGGCGGTGATGACCGGCACGGAAATCAGCATCGTGCAGGAAGGTATTCCTGAGATGATTCCCTTGGAGTTTTGTTACTTAGGCTGGCAGGAGTCACTGACCCTGCTGGCGAACGTGGTTGAACCGCAAATCCCTGATAGCCCATGAACACTTCCCAAATCTTGAAATTGCCGATGCGTATTGGTTCTCGTGGTGCCGCCACCCTGTTGGCGCTCTGCCTTTTGGGCTGCGGTGGTGGGGGCGGCGGCGACGCGGTGGTGGACAACCCGCCGGCCATCCTGCTCAACCCGGCGGCTTTCAACGAGACCGCACCAGCGACGTTTGTCGCGCGCTTCAATACCTCGCAGGGCTTGGTGCGTATCGAGGTGACCCGCGCCTGGGCGCCTTTGGGGGCAGATCGCTTCTACAACCTGGTGCGCAACGGCTATTACAACGAGGTGCGCTTTTTCAGGGTGATCGCCGGCTTCGTGGCGCAATTCGGCCTGCACGGCAGCCCGTCGGTGAACACGGCCTGGCGCAATCAGCGCATCAATGACGACCCGGTGACGCAGAGCAATCTGCGCGGCACGCTCACCTTCGCCACCGGCGGTGCCAACACGCGGACGACGCAGTTGTTCATCAATTTCGTCGACAACTCCAGGCTGGACAGCCAGGGCTTTGCGCCCATCGGCCGCGTGATCACGGGCATGGACGTGGTTGACCTTTTCTACGACGACTACGGCGAGAGCCCCAGCCAGTCACGCATCCAGAGCGAGGGCAATCGCTATCTCAACGCCAGTTTTCCGAGGCTGGATTTTGTGCTGGACGCCACCATCGAAACCGCACCATGACCCACAAACCCCAGATCAAAGTGCCCGCCACCTATCTGCGTGGCGGCACCAGCAAGGGCGTGTTCTTTCGCCTCGCCGATCTGCCCGCCGCAGTGCAGGTGCCGGGTGCGGCGCGCGACCAGTTTCTGATGCGTGTCATCGGCAGCCCCGACCCCTACGGCGCGCACATCGACGGCATGGGCGGGGCGACTTCGAGCACCAGCAAGTGCGTGATCATCAGCAAGAGCTCGCAAGCTGACCACGACGTGGACTATCTCTACGGCCAGGTCTCCATCGACAAGGCCTTTGTGGACTGGAGCGGCAACTGCGGCAATCTCTCCACGGCGGTCGGGCCGTTCGCCATCGCCAATGGCTTCATCGACGCCGCGCGCCTGCCCAGGGATGGCGTGTTCGCGGTCAAGGTCTGGCAGGCCAATATCGGCAAGACCATCATCTGCCATGTGCCCATCGCGAATGGCGAGGTGCAGGAGCTGGGCGACTTCGAGCTGGATGGGGTGACATTTCCTTCCGCCGAGATCGTGCTGGAGTTCATCGACCCTTCGGATGATGGTGACGAGGGCGGCAGCATGTTCCCCACCGGCAATCTGGTGGATGAGCTTGAGGTGCCGGGCATTGGCAGCTTGAAGGCGACGATGATCACGGCGGGCATCCCCACGGTGTTCGTCAACGCGGCAGACATTGGCTATATCGGCACCGAGCTGCGCGAGGCCATCAACACCCAGCCTGCGGCGCTGGCGCGCTTCGAGGCCATCCGTGTGGCCGGTGCCCTGCGCATGGGCCTGATCCAGAAACCCGAAGAGGCGCTGACGCGGCAGCACACGCCCAAGGTTGCCTTCGTCGCTCCCGCGACGTATTACGTGGCCTCCAGCGGCAAGCAGATTGCGGCCGGTGAGATTGATCTCTGCGTGCGCGCGCTCAGCATGGGCAAGCTGCACCACGCCATGATGGGCACCTGCGCGGTGGCGATCGGCACGGCAGCGGCCATCCCCGGCACCCTGGTCAACACCGCAGCGGGCGGTGGCGCGCGTGAGGCGGTGCGCTTTGGCCACCCCAGCGGCACCCTGCGCGTGGGTGCCGAGGCCACGCTGGAGTGCGGCCAGTGGGTGGTGAAGAAAGCCATCATGAGCCGCAGCTCGCGCGTGCTGATGGAAGGCTTTGTGCGCGTGCCGGGCGATACCTTCTAAAACCTTTCGACCAAAAAAAGGCCGACTGCTGGCAGTCGGCCTTTTTGGTTCTACGAAGTATTCAGTGCTGCGATTTCGATGCGGACTGGGTGTTGCGCGACGGCTGTTTTGCAGCCGTGCTCGCCAGCGGTGTCGTGTTGTGTTGGGCGCTTTGGTCGGGCTTGCGGGCAGCAGCGCGCAGGGCGCGTGAATAGGCGGCGGCGATCAACATGGCAGTACTCCTTGAGGACTCTGTGGCGGGGATTGCAGTGTTGCGCCGATGCCCAGGCCGTGCGCCTGATGTTCGACTGACGGAGCTTGCGCGTTGCATGAGCGGCGCGCGGCGCTTCAGTGGCGGGTGGGCAAGCAAAGCACCATAATGAGAATCAATGTCAATTAACCCGCCACCCACAGCCACCACCGTGAGTCTGCTCGCGCTGCCTCGCCACCAATTTGCCCGCGTCGTGCAGGTGGACGAGCGCATGCCCAACGACCGGGTGACACGCCGCCTGCGCGAGCTGGGCTTTGTGCCGGGCGAGACCGTCAGCCTCGTCGCCACCGGGCCGGTGGGCGCTGATCCGGTGCTGATCCAGGTGGGTTACACGCGCTTTGCGCTGCGCCGTGCCGAAGCGGAGCGGGTGCGCGTGCAACTGCTCGCACAGCAAGGGGCGCAACAGCAATGAGCGCCCTGCACATCGCCCTCGTCGGCAACCCCAACTGCGGCAAGACCGCACTGTTCAATCGCTTGACCGGCTCGCGCCAGAAGGTCGCCAACTACGCGGGTGTGACGGTGGAGCGCAAGGAAGGCCACTTCACCGACGCCCAGGGCCGCCTCGTGCGCGTGCTCGACCTGCCCGGCACCTACAGCCTTGCTGCCACCAGCCCGGACGAGGCCATCACCCGCGATGTCTGCCTGGGCCGTATGAAAGGCGAGGCGACACCCGACCTGCTGCTGTGCGTGGCCGATGCCACCAATCTGCGCCTGCACCTGCGCTTCGTGCTCGAAGTGCGCCAGCTCGGCCTGCCGATGGTGCTGGCACTCAACTGTGCCGACCTTGCCGAGAAACGCGGCATCACCATCGACATCGCCAAGCTCGAAGCGGCCCTCGGCCTGCCGGTGGTGCAGACCGTCGCGGTGCAGTCCGGCGGCACGCAGGCGCTGGTGCAGAAACTCAGTGCGGCATTGCCGCCGGTGCCGAAGGCGCTGGCGGAAGGCAGCGATCTGCATGCCGTCGTGAATGGCATCCTGGATGAGGCCGTCACCATGCCGCGCCGCACGGCCGTGATCGACGACCAGCTCGACCGCGTGCTGCTGCACCCCGTCGCCGGCCTCGCCATTCTGGCGGTGGTGATGTTCCTCATCTTCCAGGCCGTGTTCTCGTGGGCCGAGCCGATGATGGGCGGCATTGAGTCGCTCACCGCGCTGCTGGGTGAGGCCATCAGCGCCACGCTGCCTGCGGGTCTGCTGCAAAGCCTCTTGGTGGATGGTGTGATCGCTGGCGTCGGCGGCGTGATCGTGTTCCTGCCGCAGATTCTCATCCTGTTTTTGTTCATCCTCGCCTTGGAAGAAAGCGGCTATCTGCCGCGTGCTGCCTTTCTGCTGGATCGCTTCATGGTGGGGGCAGGGCTCACGGGTCGTTCGTTCATCCCGCTGTTGTCGAGCTTCGCCTGCGCCATCCCCGGCATCATGGCGGCGCGCACGATTCAAGACCCGCGCGACCGCATCGCCACCATCCTGGTCGCGCCGCT